>CAIPZV010000001.1 GCA_903869595.1 uncultured beta proteobacterium
GAACTTTCGTGGCGAGTAGGCGCAGGGTCATCGGTGGCAAATAAAACCGCCACCGCCACAAAGCTCAGCCAAAAGCCGGCCTGCAACAGCGACCAAGGGTCATAGACCACAACCAGCAGCAAGGCCAATACCCACACATAAGGCCAGGGCCAGCGTGCGCCCGCCAAGCGCAACAATGTCACCCAAGCCAGCATGATGCAGGTGCGCTGCGCAGGGATTGCCCAGCCGGAAAAAACTGCATAGGCACAGGCCACTAGCAAGCCCCCCAGCCAGGCCGCCGATGGCGCGGGCCACCACAGGCACAAACGCTGCGAGCGCCGCCAGAGCCAGCTAATCAGCCAACGTGCCGCCCAGGCAAACATGGTGATGTGCAGGCCCGAAATACTGACCAAATGCGCCACACCGGTGGCCCGAAAAAGCGCCCACTGCTGCTGGTCCAGCGCCGATTGGTCACCCACCACCAAAGCCGCCAGCAAAGCCGCTTGGCCCGGCTCGGGCACTGCGGCAAGGATGCGATCGCGCACGCGCTGGCGCCATAGCTCTACCGGGTGAAGCAAGGTCGCGTCCAGGCGCTGCGGCGGCGCGTCACGCGCCCCGGCCCGCACATAGCCGGTGGCTTGCACGCCCTGCTCCCACAACCACAACTCGTAGTCAAAACCCTGAAAATTGAAGCTGCCGTGCGGCGCTTTGATGCGCACCGTCATGCGCCAGCGCGCGCCCGGCGCCATGGTCTGGGGCTGTTTTTGCAGATCCCAATCGCTCAAGTCGGTCGGTGCGCTGCGCGGCGCCATACCCCGGTACCAGCCCAGGTCGATGCGCGGCGGCAGGCGCACCGGCTGCCCGTCCAGCGTGGCTGATTCCAGGTCCAAGCGAAAGCGCAAACCTATGGGGTTGCTATGCGTCATCTGGCGCACCACCCCCACGATTTGCACATCACGGCCTTCCAGCGCCGGGTTTAGTCTTTCGCAATCAAACCACGCGGCGCGTCCGCCAGTCCAGGCGAAGCCTAGGAGTGCGCACAGGCATAGTGTCAGCAAAGACCGGTAAAGGTGCGTCATCGCCAGCAGCGCCGTCAGGCCCAAGCCCGCGTAATACGCCAGCGGCCACAAAGCGCTTTGTTGCAATTGCAGGGCTGCGCCGGCCACCAGGGCCGCTGCCATCATCCATCCCTGCGCGCTGGCCGGCGCTGCCCTGCGGTGCGGCGTATTCATTCAAATATCTTAAAGCGTTATCTACTGGCGCAGTGGGCGACAATGCGCCCGTGCCCGCAAGCGCCAACCCGCCTAGGTGCATACCCGAAGCGGGTCAAAATGTGCCGAAGTGCGCCCTAATTGGCCGAAGTGGGCCGAAGTGGGCCGAAGTTTCAACCCCTAGTCCGCGCTGCGGGCTTTTTCTAGGATCAGCCACCATGAATGTTTACGACACCTTAAAAGACTTGCACATCAGCCTGCCACCCGTAGCCGCACCAGCTGCGGCCTATGTGCCCTTTGTGCAAACCGGCAATCTGGTGTTTATCAGCGGCCATATCGCCAAAAAAGACGGCAAGCCTTGGGTCGGCCAATTGGGCGCCACCATGCAAACCCCCGAAGGCCAAGAAGCCGCCCGCGCCATCGCCATCGACCTGATGGGCACGCTACACGCCGCCGTGGGCGATCTCAACCGCGTCAAGCGCATCGTCAAACTCATGTCGCTGGTCAACTCCACCGGCAGCTTCACCGAGCAACACTTGGTGACCAACGGCGCCAGTGAATTGCTAGGCCAGGTCTTTGGCGAACGCGGCGCCCACGCCCGCAGCGCCTTTGGCGTTGCGCAGATTCCGCTGGGGGCGTGCGTAGAGATTGAGATGATTGCTGAGATCGGGGATTAAGGCAAAGGCCACTGGATAGATGGCTCTTTCAGAGCCGGATAGGCCCCTCAGCGAAATTGAGCGTGATAACGTGGCCAAGCTTTGTTCGGTTTGTTTCTGAGCTGCCTACACGGCAGTGAACCGCGTCTTGCTCTACCCCCGAGGCCGTGGTGATTTCTGAGCTGCCTACACGGCAGTGAACGTGCACGGCCCCATCGATCACGGAAACCAGGTTTTCTGAGCTGCCTACACGGCAGTGAACGGCCTGCACTTTTGGCGATAGCCTGCCGTAAATTTCTGAGCTGCCTACACGGCAGTGAACTTCGGGCGCTTGAGCTCACGCATGGACAAAATTTTCTGAGCTGCCTACACGGCAGTGAACACATCCAAGAGCATGCGCAGCGTCATTGGGATTTTCTGAGCTGCCTGCACGGCAGTGAACACAGTGCAGACGGCTTGGTACTACCGCGTGCTTTTCTGAGCTGCCTACACGGCAGTGAACCCCAGCATCGGCTCAAGTTAATTCGAGAATTGTTTCTGAGCTGCCTACACGGCAGTGAACATGAGCCAAAGCGTGATCGCGGTCGCGTCATATTTCTGAGCTGCCTACACGGCAGTGAACTTCCCCTTGGACCGCTGCTATGGGCCGCGCTATTTCTGAGCTGCCTACACGGCAGTGAACACGATTTCGTCAAAGGCAGCCAAGGTGCTGATTTTCTGAGCTGCCTACACGGCAGTGAACATACGTGGCCGGGCTCTACGTAGTAGCTGTAATTTCTGAGCTGCCTACACGGCAGTGAACTTTCGAACCCCTCAGCACATCCCCCACGGTGTTTTCTGAGCTGCCTACACGGCAGTGAACTAATAGCAGCACCGGCTTCTCGCCATTTGTCATTTCTGAGCTGCCTACACGGCAGTGAACGGGCAAAAACGGACGCTTGCGCCGTTTTTGAGATTTCTGAGCTGCCTACACGGCAGTGAACTAGCACGGACGCCCAGGACGTAGCGAACCAGCTTTCTGAGCTGCCTACACGGCAGTGAACTAAAGTCCATAACCACGTCAGGCGCTGCACCATTTCTGAGCTGCCTACACGGCAGTGAACTGGTACGAGTGGCCCGAGTGCAGCGATAGCATTTTCTGAGCTGCCTACACGGCAGTGAACTTTTTGTTGACCACTCAAGCGCCCGCGCTTTTTTTCTGAGCTGCCTACACGGCAGTGAACCGCCGCTTCGGCCACAGCGCCTGGCGCTCGCTTTTCTGAGCTGCCTACACGGCAGTGAACTGGCGCAGTCAAAGCAAACCATTGCACAATTTTTTCTGAGCTGCCTACACGGCAGTGAACCCGCCGTCATTTTGCGGACGCGCGCGCTGATTTTTCTGAGCTGCCTACACGGCAGTGAACCAGCCGGGCGACAGAAAACACGTTGCGCAGCATTTCTGAGCTGCCTACACGGCAGTGAACAGAAAATTGACTGGGCTGCTTTGATGCGCGAATTTCTGAGCTGCCTACACGGCAGTGAACTTTGGGGGTTGGTTTCATGGTTATTTCCTTGTTTTCTGAGCTGCCTACACGGCAGTGAACGTGTTGCGCCGTCAGAAGCTCGCGCTGCGCTTTTTCTGAGCTGCCTACACGGCAGTGAACCCCTGGCGCGACAAAGACCTACTGCTGGCGGCTTTCTGAGCTGCCTACACGGCAGTGAACGCAGTATGATGGAGGCGTCGCAACCACCAACATTTCTGAGCTGCCTACACGGCAGTGAACACGAGCCGTCCTCAACAACTTGTGCGCCCACTTTTCTGAGCTGCCTACACGGCAGTGAACAATTTATCAATTACAAAAACCAGATGGCTCGTTTTCTGAGCTGCCTACACGGCAGTGAACGTGCAGCTTCGGCGAGGCGTGCAGCTTCGGCGTTTCTGAGCTGCCTACACGGCAGTGAACCACCGCGCGCTGGCGGCCATCATGTCGTCAATTTTCTGAGCTGCCTACACGGCAGTGAACCCGCGCACTGCGCGGATTTTGCTGGAGCGGATTTTCTGAGCTGCCTACACGGCAGTGAACGTCATAGGGTTAAGAAAAAACCACTCGTTTGTTTTCTGAGCTGCCTACACGGCAGTGAACCTGTGGCTGCCGATATTACCGATCCATTAACATTTCTGAGCTGCCTACACGGCAGTGAACGGGAGGGCGCGGAGAGCGAAACGGCGCCGCTTTTTCTGAGCTGCCTACACGGCAGTGAACGGCATGCCCGCAAAAAAATCATCGCCATCAAATTTCTGAGCTGCCTACACGGCAGTGAACGTCAGCGAGCATGCTCGCCATGGTCACGGCTTTTTCTGAGCTGCCTACACGGCAGTGAACGCGAAAGTGGCGATCCACACCAAATGATGCGTTTTCTGAGCTGCCTACACGGCAGTGAACATGATGGCGCCGACAAAGCTATAGACCAAGTTTTTCTGAGCTGCCTACACGGCAGTGAACCGTGGCTTTTTGATGGGCATCTTGCGCGGCCCTTTCTGAGCTGCCTACACGGCAGTGAACTCTACCTGATCAGTGATTGAGCCACTCCCTTTTTTCTGAGCTGCCTACACGGCAGTGAACGCATTTTCTGGGTCTTGATCTGACCATTCGAATTTCTGAGCTGCCTACACGGCAGTGAACATGCAGCCTGGTGGGCCGCGGGGGAGCTGTGGTTTCTGAGCTGCCTACACGGCAGTGAACTTTAGGCGGCAACAAAATCGAGCGCTGTATGTTTTCTGAGCTGCCTACACGGCAGTGAACGGTATGGGGCCGTGGGCGGCCTCCCACACCAGTTTCTGAGCTGCCTACACGGCAGTGAACTTGTCCACTTCGACCAAGCTGTTAGCTGTGATTTTCTGAGCTGCCTACACGGCAGTGAACAGATAGGCTCGACAGCGTATTGCCCAGCGCCTTTTCTGAGCTGCCTACACGGCAGTGAACAAAAACACTCGTTCCGCGTCACCGCGCCAAGCTTTCTGAGCTGCCTACACGGCAGTGAACGTAGTTTGCTGGCTTGCTTGCTTGTGCAGCCATTTCTGAGCTGCCTACACGGCAGTGAACTTATACGACTTACCCGCCTGGGCCTGCGCCGTTTTCTGAGCTGCCTACACGGCAGTGAACTCAATCCCAATTGCGCTAACACTTTGATTTAGCGAGAGATATGTGGCTTTCACGCCAATGACCCTTCCAAAAAACAAGTGTGCGCAAGTCCTTACAAATCAAGCACTTACGCATCCCCCTCAAAAAAGGGTCAAAACCACGGCACCGTGGCGGTCGCGCTAAGCCCATAGGCGTTGAACATACCGCTTGCTGGGGCGCTGGCGGCATCACTGCGGATGAACAGCCGAAACGTCTGCATGGTGCTGGCGCTACGCAGCATCACAAACGGCAGCGTCAATGTCTCGGCGCAACTGTCCGGCACTCGGGCACGCGCCTCATCCTCGCTCAAGCCATGCCGCTTCATTTGCCGTCGCCGCAAGCGGTCTGGGTTGCTTTTCGCCTGAACACGGCTAAAGCGCCGGTAGCCCACCGCTGGCGGCACCTGGGCCACGGATAAGGTGTGAAGGTGGTCTTGCAGGCCACCCAGCCAGGGCAAGGCAATGAGCCCTTGCAAGTCGGTCTCTGGCCCAAACACGCGCAAGCAGTTGCCCAGGCTGGCGGGCTTTTCCGTGTAGCCGGGAAAGCTGATACCAAGCCTGCCGCTACCCAACTGCACCAGCGCCAAGTGCAGCTTGGCGTACAGCGCGGCCAGTAATTGGTGCGGGGCAATTTCGGGGTCAGGCCGCAAAAGTATGTCAAGGTAATGCGACATGGGTATTTACTCCTTGCCACCATCGCCAAACACCCCGCCACGAATGAGTGTGGCCATCACAAAGTGCTGCTGCTCAACTGCGGGCAGCTTGTCCTTGAGTAACCATCCGTCCAACAAGTTGTAAAAGTCCAGCTTGTCCGTGGGGCGGCGGCAGGCCTTGCCTAAAGTGGTCACCGAGCCATAGGGCTCCACGGCAATGGGGCCAAGCTCTTCCACATCAGGGTGCCAGGTATCGATGGTGCGAATGGCATTGCCCAGTTTTTGCGAGTGGATACCGGCTACGCCGTTGACCACGTACAGCGTTTTGCTTTTGTTTTCACCGTCTTTTTCCTTGTCTTTTTTCAAAATCAGCTCCTGTGACGGATAAACCTCTTGCCCTGCACCTAAGCGCGCAAAGGCTGTCACTTGCAGCAACACATGGCTGGTACCAGCCAAGCCTTTGGCAATGAGTGCACCCAGCTCCTTTAAAGCATCTGCTGCGCTATCGGGGCCAAAGATACTTAGTGACAGGCTCAGCGCGTCAAACGTCCATGTCTTTTGCGCAACGCCCTGGACAAGATGCTGCACTTGCACCTCTACTTGCTCTGCCCCTACGCGGTTGCGCCACAAGAAGCGGCCATTGGCCAGGTTGTGCGCGTAACGAGAGGCCAACTCACCAAAGCCGACGCCTTGCGCATAGACCTGCACCGTGCTGAGCAGCTTGGTTCGGTAATCTTCGTTGTTGCACGCATTGGGAGTGCCCGCGCCCGGCAGTATTCGCAGTGTGAAAGTCGCCATCAATGTGTCTGCTTCAGGTGGCAGGGCAGCTACGTCTACGGTTTGAAGGTTGGGCTTCTTGTAGTCAGCATCTAGCGCTGCCTCCAACGCGCGTTGTGCCTCTGTAGCGTCATCAGCTTTTTTTGTTTTCATTCGATTTGAGATCGTTCCGCGAATTGCTTTTTCCTTTACTGGAATAGGTTGCCATTGAGCTGAATTGTCTCGCTTATTCCAGCTACCAGAAAAGAATACAGCGTCCGAAGGGTCAAGCTTGCGCTCAAAAGCCAAAACGGTTGCTGTCTTGAGGGTGTTGTTTGTAGTAGCCATTTTTGAAAATTCCTTTAAATGAGATCGATATCAGGGGTTGGTGGCCAAGTCGGCCAAAACTTCGGGGGCATAGTCATTGCAACAGCGGTAGACGTTGTGCGCGTCGCCTTCGGTAGCGGCGTACCACAGCAAGTCGTCCAGCTTTTTGAGGCGGTGCGGGCTGACCCATTGCCCCATGGACCACAGCGTTTCCACAAACCTGAATGGCGTGTGGGTATCGCGTGCGTTGGCCACGCTGCCAGCTGGGTGCAAATCCGACAAAGCGGCATAGCCCACCGGAATGGGCACGGTCCAGCCGGGGCGTGCATCGGTCTGCCATTGGCATGGGCTGCCTTCGGTTGCGTCCTCGCCGGGGACGGCTCGGTGGTTCCAGCGCGACAGGTCTAGCCAAGCGTCCAGTGCACTTGCCTGCGGCGCCTGTGCTTGCATGGCCGCCATTCGCTCCCGCAACAGGTCGTCACGCGAGACCAGCGCAAAACCCGGCAGGCAGCGGCGCATCAACGCGCGGAACTGTTTTCCTCTTTCGTCATCACCTTGAGCTTCTAGCTGTAACGTGGGCTTGGCGCGCCGAACCTGTGCCATGGGCAGCGCAGGCATGACGCTTCCACCGGCCAAGCGCATGCCCGCCAAGGTGTTCGCTACCAAGTCCACCAGTGCTTGGCGCTGCGCCTCGCCCAGCTTGTCCGAGCACAGCAATACATCAAATACTAGGCTCAGCTCCAGATGCACGCGACCCTCTTCCACGATGGCTGGGGGCGTGCCTTCTTTTATCAATTGATCTACTTCCTTTCGTGTGGCGACCGATGGGCGCTTTAGAGCGAACAACTTTTCGTACTTTCCATAGGTCTGAGCTTCAAAACCGTGGCACACCACGCCTACGGCGCGGAATGCAATGCCCGCTTCACGCCCCAAGCGCCGCTCCAAAGCCGTCATCAGGCCCAAAAAACCCGTCATGGCCGGAAAGCCCCAGGTCATGGGGCTGGATATAGCGTTGGCGTTTTGCACGCGGATGCGGGGCAATAGCAATAGCGCCGGGTGCTGGGGCACGGCGGACGCGTTCAGGTTTTCGCTGCTCATGCGGCCTCCCGTTCATAGGCGGCAAACTGCTCGCGCGCCAGCTTGCGCCAGTACAAAAACTCCGGGTCACCTACAGGCAACGGGTCGCTCAGCTGGACATTCACCCAGCGCGCAAAATCGGCGGCAACGGCGTCGGTCGCGTCGTCCTGGTCCATAGCGCCAGGCGCTTGCCCCTGCGGGTCTAGCCATGCGCGATGGCCTGTCGATAGCTGGCACTCGTCCGCTTGGCTCCAACCGGGTGCTAGTGCGAATAACTCGGCCTGAAATAGCACCAACTCATCAATCAGGCTTTGCACCCACTCCCGTACCCGTCGCCGGGTAGGTTCGTTCTGGGGTGGATTGCCTTGCAAGAAGAGCCGCAAGGCCCGCGCCTGCTGGGCCACGGCGCGACGACGGCCATAGACGGTGAACAAGGAGCCGACCCGCAACAGTGGCCGAACATCTTCCGACTTCCATATAGGCGGAATGGAGGCTAGCAAGCAGTTATCGCCCCGCCGCTCGCTGTTGAGTTGGCTGATGTTTTGCGGCTTGGTGCCGCCCAGCTTTTGAATCGCCATTTGCGGGTACTCGCGAACCGGGTGGGGGTGGTAGGTGCCTGCCTTGCGTGCAGCAGGTGCCGCTTTTGCAGATTCACCGAACCGGTCGTCCTGCAACTGCTGGTAAACGCGATGCACAAGTGAGGTTGGATAAAGGGGCGCAAGCAAGTGGAAAGCATGATCGTCGTGTGCGTCGTTGCCGACTAGCCAATACAACTGTTTTGCCCTTCGATGCGAGGCAGGCGCTTCACATCGGGCGTCAAACAGGGCGATTAAGATTGCACGGATAGACGAGGCGCTGTCGCCAACGCAACCCAGTGCAACAGCAACCTCCATATCGTTATTCATTAGCCAATCTAGGAAAGTCCGATTCCCAAACTGTGCCAATAACAAGCGTTCCAATTCGTAGATTTTTTTGATATATGCGCCGTTGCCCGTGGTGTCCGGGTGTGTATCGTCATGCAGTACGTGTGAACCAACTTCAAGGGTCCTAGGCAACGAACTTGGCCTAACCTTTAAATTGGTTGTGAGCCGAACCTTGGCATCGGGATAGGTTGGCTTCAACAGGTGACTCGCTAGTTGAATCTGCCCCGCAGACTGAATTGCCGTATTGATCAAGGCTGGTAGCTGATAGTTTTCGCTGCTGTGAATTTCAGCTCTAAGCTTCTCCGCCTTGGTGTCACTACCTTTGATTTTTGAAAGAGCCCCGGCTCGGCGCTCAGCGAGATGAGCATTCACTGCGTCCTGCGCCGCTCTGGTTCTCTGGGTGGGAATATCTTCAGACATTTTTTCCTCTGTTGTTAAGTTGCGAAAAGCCACTGCTTCTATTTGTATTTCGTTCACCCCCTTTTCCAAAAACCCAACGCGGGATGTGACAGCCATCCCGCGTCGTGGTTAAGAACGTTGACTGTTCCGAACCGCTCTGCACAGCGCCGTATGCCCATGTCCATGGACTCGGCTAGCGCTTGCAGTTCGGTCATGTAGTCAGTGACGCCCCAGGGCGTGATGCCCTCTCCCTGCACGGCTTCGTCTGACAGGCGCGTATGAGACTGAATGTCAACTTTGGGGTACGAAACCTCATTTCGCTTGCCTGGTTCGAGCTTCAGCACTTTGTGCAGCATGGCCTCCTCCCCATCCTCATCCGGCAGCAACACCAGCGTGACCTCGCGCTGGCCAGCGTCGTCACGAAAAGGCTGTTCCTGCTGTAACAAGCCGGTTAGGAGCGCGTCTTTGGGTGGCAGCTTCCACCAAGTGCTGGCGTTGGCTTTTGGCGGCGGTGCGGCACCGATAGGACTACGCGCATTGCGTCCGCCAGTCGGCGCGGGCACCGTAGGCTGTGGCAGCATTTGCTGGCGCATGCGCGCATGCTCTAGGTGCATTAACTGCTCTTGTGGCTTGAGCGCATCCGCCGGCGGGCAGAGGATGCGGGGGCGGGCGTCCAGCGTGGTGAGTTCGTCGGCCTCCAACAGACTGCCTAGGTCGTGGCTTTTGAGGCGATACGGCCCATCGTTGGTCTCAAAACCCGGCCACCGAAAAGCGGCCTCAGTCGGATGGGTGAAGCTGCGCAGATTGCGCGTGAACACATGCACATTGGTGCTACCGCAATCGCCCGCGCGGTGGCGGCGCACCCGCCCCAGCAGCTGAATCAACGAGCGCCCCGAGGATGGCTCCACCACGGCCCAGTCGTAATCGTGGTCACGGCCCACTTCGGTAACGGGCGAGCCCAGCACGATAAACAGGTGGTCATCTTCCAGGCTGCCGTCCAGCCGTTCGCGCACCGTTGGCAGGGAGAACACAGCGTCGGGAACATGCCGCTTGAGGGTGCTGTCGAGCTGGCGCTCGATGGCCGAGCGGATCAGCAGCGGGTGGCGCGAGTGGTACACGCACAGGTGAATGCGCAGGCCTTGTGGCGCACCTTGCGCAAACAGGGCCAGTGCCACGGTGATAAGCGGCTCTACATTGGCCATGCGCACCAGCCCGAAGCTCACCCGCTTGCCCGTCTGTGGGTCTTCGCTGTGGTGCGGGGCATGCAAGCTAGCTGCCGATTTCAAAATTGCGATAGCAAGTGCAGCGCAGGCTTCGTCCCGGCGTTTGCTCAAGCCTGCCAAAGGAACCAGCGCCAGCCTACGGCGCGGCTCCAGCGCCTGGTGCGCCAAAGCAGGGGCGCGTTGGCTTACAAAATTTTGGTGCTCCGCCTCAAAGTTTGCCGGGTCGGCGCACAGGGCGTGGTGCTGGCTGAACTCGTCAATCCACAAGCAGCAAATCGACGTAGTTGCGCAGGGCTCCACAGGGCGCGGGCCGCGATTGACCTGGTGCTGGCTGCGGCCCGCTGCGTATGCCTGAAACAGCCCTTGCACCAGTGCGGGCGGCAAGGTGGCCGACGACAGCAGCACCCGTGCACCCAACAGGCCGGCCCAATGCACCAGGCGGGTCAGTGCTGGCAAGTCCTTTAGGTCGAAGTCGTCTGGTTCGTCAAGCACCAAGTCACCACTGAGCAGGCGCAGCATGGGTGCGATCTGGCGCCCACCGCGCTGGCTCTCGGTGGCGGGGGTGAGGTGGTCTATGGTGCAAACCAATATGGGCGCGAGCAGCAACTTGCGAATCTCGGGGTCTGCCACGGCGCGCTGTAGCAGCGGGTGCTGGTCGGTGCGGCCTTCAAACAGTACGTGCCCGTCTTCTTCCAGCATGGCTTGGCCAGACGCAGAGCCCTTGGCTTCGGCCAAGGCCTCAAAGTGCTCAAACAGTGCACGATTGGCGCTGCCGCCGACGCGAATCGCCAAGTCCTCATCGTCCAAGCTTAGTAGTTGACGAAAGGCCTGGCCGGTTTGCAGGGTCAGCGTACGCAAGCCCATGGCGAATGCGCAGCGCATGCCTTGCGCCGGATCTGCCAAGGCGTACATCACGCGGGCGTTGGCCAAGGTCTTGCCGCAGCCTGTGGATGCCATGTTCACAATGAATGCGCCATGGACCTCGGTTAGCAAGCGCAGGCTGGCTGCGATGTCGGCGGCCTTATCTTGCCAGCGGAAGCGCTCGGCCTCGGCCCGTTGTTTGAGTTTGCGATGTTTGCCCAGGCGTGGCAGGTGTTGCTCAAACCGGGGCAGAAAGCGGGCCACTTCGGCACCATGCTGGGCCACGCCGAGCAGGTGCTCGTCCAAGCTTTGGTTGGCTGTTTTACCGCCATCACGCGTGTTGGCGACCAGCGGGCTGGCATTCGTTACCCCCACCCGGCCTGCCGCGGGCTTGCCGTCGGCTGCCAGTTCCAGGCTTGAGTAATGGTGGTCGGCCAGCATCAGGCACAGGCGGCTGAGGTGCAGCACAAAAGGGTTGTTCATCACGCCGCTGGCTTGTTCTTTGCCGACATAGCCCTGTAGCCGCTGAGCAAGGCGTGCGGCGCGGTGTCGCCACTCGGGCGTGGTCACAGGCAGGCCTTCGGGGAAGGTCCAATAAGGCTTAAGGGATTCTGCGTTGGCGTTTTTGAATTCGTCTTCGTTCCAGCGCGCCGTCACCTGTGTCAATACATCCTGAAGCAAGCCGCTAGTAAACACTTCACCATAGGGAAGCACGGGCAGGCGGTGGTGCGTAACCACCAGCCAACCCAGCGCTTGCGCCAGAGGTGCTTGGGCCATGCTGGCAAATGGCGATGGGTTGCTTGTCTGCGGACTGTCTTTATGCAAGCGACCGAGCCACATAGCATCGTCCACGGGGCTTGGTGCTGCAAGCCGTGCCAGCCAGGCCGAATCGTTGTCGCCGCCGACAAAGGCTTCTAGCAAGCGCAGCGAAACCCATTCGTGCCGAACAAGGTTGCGCCCATTGAATTTGCCCTTTAAGCGATCTTGGAACGCCTTTATAGCTTTACCAAGGTCATGCATCAAACCGGCCATGTCGGCCAAAAGGCGGATGAGCTCGCCGTTGCGCCAATCGTTCTGCTCTTGTTCGCGCAATACATTTTTTCGGGTGCTATTGGTAGGCACCGCGCCGTGGGCATTGAAGCGCGACGCATCGCCCACCGTCCACAGCAATTCGCTATGGTCAATGCCCCGAATCCAATGGCAGGCCACGGCTGTGTTCTTACGGGCCGTCTTGCGTAAAAGTTTGCGCAAAGTGTCCAAGCCGTCCTGGGTGATGGGGGTTTGCCAAGTGCGGTCGCCGCGCCGCTCGGCGAACTGGTCGAGAATGCGGCGCGTCTCGGTCAGGGCACGCTTCTCGCATTGGGAGATGAGCAGAATGTTCATAGCTCAAGCATCCTTGGCTGCCAGGGCCATTTGACTGACGCTTGCCGCCGTGCGCTTGACCACATCAATCATGAAGTCCAGCGCCTCGGTGCGGGTGAGTGCCTCAATGCAGGCCTGGCGAAATTCCTGTTCAGTGTGCCCGCGCGTAGCCGACATAAAGGCCTGCGGCAGGATCACGGCGTCCTTTACCAAGTCTGCAAGATCAAACACCAAGCCTCCCCGACGCGTTTTGCCATGCAAAACTGCTAATCCGTGCGGTAGGCCCAGTACCCAGGCGGCAGTTGCGCCGAGCCCGTAAGCCAGGTAATTGCCGTGGTCGAGAAACTGGTTGGCGCCGTCTACGCTGTCGCCGCGTTTCGCACGGGTGAAGTCGCCATAGCCTGAACCGGTGCTGGCTAAACGATAAAGCTTTTTGGTAAGGCGCCCCTCTTCGGTTAGCAATGCGATGACATCGGGCGCGGTGCGGATGGCAAAAGTGCTGGCCTCAATCAGCGCAGCCAATGCGTTGAGGTCAAAAGAAAAGCCTTGTTCTTTCAGCGCCTTGCTACGAGCCCAGTGTTCTGTCAGGCGCTCCATGCGGGCCAGCTGAAACAAACGCGCCGCAGCAAGGCGCAGCCCATCATCAAACCAAAAGCGTACCCATTGCTGTAGATATTCGGTAGGTCGGTACTCGCTTTGACCCGGTATCCACGCGACCTCTAGGCATTGCTCGGTACCAGCGTACAGCGGCGTGCCCCCGCCACCACAAAAGCCAAGCATCACACCGGCTTTGGCCAGCTCGCGAACAGCGGCCTGCGTGATCGAAGTGCCAGTGCCCAGCAACACGGTGGTCGTGTTGGCTATGGGAATGTTCCAGTAGAAGGACTCGTGACCGCGCTCAGTCACATACTCAACACGCCCCCCGTTCACCAAAATCCGACAATGCTCCAAATAATAGATATTGGCGCGTTTGGAATGCAGGATGGACTTCAGGTCACTCGATTCAAATACCTTTCGCATAGCGCTGCTTGCTGCTAGTGGTGCTAAGGGTCAGAAATTGCTCAGCGAACCAGCTCAGTTTGAATGGCATCTGATGGATCGACTGAGCGCGTCTGGGAGGACCTACTGATGCGCCCATACCCAAGCGGGCAGGAATCACAAAACATTCGTGAAGATTTTTTTGCCGCATATCGACTTCCTCATTGCATTTAGCAAAATCAGGAAAGATCAGACAAGTCGTAGTTGTCTGTCAAATCTGGCGGCCCCGCTGACGTCGCGCTGTGGACAGCACCTTAGTTCGGTGGCTTTGCGTCGCCGGTTTTCACCGGGTTTGCCCTTCAACTTTTTTATCCATCAGACCCAACCGAGACTGACGTGGACAGTGTAGCAAAGGCATAAACATCAGCAATAAGGCATCCAATATCATGCGCCGTTCTTGAGAGCCTCGCCACCATGCAAACCGCCGAAGGCCAAGAAGCCGCCCGCGCGATCGCCATCGACCTAATGGGCACGCTAGATTGAGATGATTGCTGAGATTGCTGAGATTGCTGAGATCGGGGATTAAGCAAATTCCGATTGGCGCAACCTTGGTGCGATCCACGCGTTTCGCACGAAATGAGCGAATTAGATTACACTGCGGGCATGCAAACATTTACCGCCAACCAGGCCAAAACCCAGTTCGGCCACTTCATAGACGCTGCGCAGCGCGAGCCGGTGCGGGTGCTCAAGCATGACCGGGTGGTGGGCGTGATGGTGTCGGCGAAAGACTACGAAGCCATGCGCCTGTTTTATGCAGATCGCTTACAACACCGCCTGCGCCAAAGCGCGGCCCTGGCCAAAGCGGCGGGCCTAGGCACCAAGCAATTGCAAGAGCTTTTAAGTGACCCTGACTGAGTGGGTGCTGGACACCAATGTCCTGATCAGCGCGGCCTTGTCCGCCCAGGGCGCGCCGCACCAATTGGTGCAACAGGTGTTGCAACAGGGTTGTCTGGTGTTTTCTGAGGCCAGTTTTGCGGAGTTAAGCTCGCGCTTGCACCGCCCCAAATTTGACCGCTACCTGAGCCTGGACATGCGTGAAGCCTTGCTACACGACTTTGGCGCCAGCGCCCGCTGGGTGGAACCTGGCACCATCACCGCCTATTGCCGCGACCCGGATGACGACGTATTTATCGCCACCGCCCTGGCCGCTGGTTTGCAATGCATGGTCAGCGGCGACAAAGACTTATTGCAATCGCCCGTACCGCCGGGCTTTCGGGTGTTGACACCGGCGCAAGCCCTCAAGCGCCTCGCGGGCTGACCCGCTCAAGCCTTGCGGCGATTAAACCAAAGCCGCGATCAAGTCCGCCGTCGGCAGCACCTTGGCAAACGAACCATTGAGCCCAGCCAAGTAAGACGCATGCACTTGGGCGGCAGGCACTTGCACGCCATTGAAGGCCAGCGCTTTGGTGGCGCAAGCATCGTGGGCCAGTGAACAGGCAAAGCCCAGGTCGGCGGCGGCGCGTACCGTGGTGTCTATGCACAAGTGGGTCATATTCCCGGCAAATACGATCTGCTTGATGTCTTGCAGGCGCAAAAAATCGAGCAAAGGCGTATCGCGCAAAGCATTGGGGAAATGCTTGGTAAACACCGACTCGCCCGCTGCTGGCTGCACGCTGCTGTGAATTTCCGCCCCTGGTGTGCCTGGTAGAAAAAACGTGGCGCCGGGCCGGGTGGCAATGTGCTGAATATGCACCACCGGCTGGCCCTTGGCACGAAACGCGGCAAGCAATTGGGCGGCTTTTTGCGCAGCAGCCTCTGTGCCGACCAACTCCATGGCACCGCCAGAGAAATAGTCGTTTTGAATATCGATGAGGACGAGTGCAGTAGACATAAAAACTCCAAAAAATAAACGGATTAAGGATCCATGGCCGCAGAAGGCGGGTTATCGATCATCGCTTTAAGAATATGCAAGCCCGCTTGCAATTGCTCCACCGAATCGGGCGCATTGAGGCTAATGCGGATGGCGTGCGGCGCTGGTGAGCGGCCTACGGCGAAATGGTCCGCGGTACGCACCAGCACACCGGCCTGGCGCAGCGCCGCGGCAAACTGGCCGGCGCGCCAGGGCTCGGGCAGGGGCAGCCAAATCAGCGGGTATTCGGCATCGGTGCGGAACTCCAGTCCGTGCAAAATCTGTAGCGCGGCTTTCAGGCGCTCGTGGGTGAGTTGGCGCTGCTGCGCGATGAGCGCTTCCATGGCGCCGCTCTCCAGCCAGCGCGTAGCCACTTCGGGCAGCAGCGGCGCCACCATCCAGCTGTCAGCACGCATGCTGGCGGCAAATTTGCTCAGCCATTCGGGCGCGGCCTCGACATAGCCCACGCGCAGCCCTGGCGCCAGCACTTTGGAAAAACTGCTCAGCAAAAACGACTGCTGCGGCAGCCAGGTAGACAGCGCGGGTAGTGGCGCGGCCTGCATGGCTGCATGCACGCAGTCTTCGATGATGTACAGCCCATGCGCGCGCACCACGGCGGCAATGGCTTCGCGCCGCTGCATGCTCATGGTGGCACTGGTGGGGTTGTGCAGCGAGGGCGCACAGTACAAAAACTTGGTGTCAAAAGTCTTGGCCGCACGCTCAAGCGCTTGCGGCGTAATACCTTGCTCGTCGGTCTCTATGCCGATCAATTGCAAGCGCATAGACCGCGCCAGCGCTTGCAGGCCAGGGTAGCTGAGCGACTCGGTCAGGAGCGCATCACCCGGGCGTGCCACGGTGCGCAGCACACAGGCCAAGCCGTGCTGCGCGCCATGGGTCACCATCACCCGGTTCCACTGGCCGGTGGTGCCAAAACGGCACAGCCACTTGGCACCGGCCTCGCGGTGGCGGCGCATGCCGGTTTCGCTCTGGTACATCAGCACCTGGCGCATCATCTCCGGGTCTTGCGCCAGGCTGGCAAACGCCGCTTGCAGCGCCTGCGCCTCGTCGCCCACCATGGCCACGTTGTGTGCCAGGTCGATAGGCGCGGGGTGTAAGTCCGTATCCCCGCCCTGCCCCACATGCTCGGCCGAGCGCACATAGGTGCCGTCGCCCACCCGCGCCGTCGCCAGGCCCTGGCGCTCCAATATCGCGTAAGCCCTGCTAATAGTGCCGGTGGTCACGCCCAGCCGGCGTGCCAAGTTGCGCTGGGGCGGCAGCTTCTCGCCCATGGGCACCTGGCCGTTCAAAATGGCCTGGGCCAAGTCCTCGGCGATGGATTGGTACTTAGGCTTGCTACCATCGCCCAAGCTGGCAGATGAAATCAGTTGTTCAAAGGACATAAAAATAGGTGCATGCTGCGGCGCAAAGCCTGGGGGGGACGGGACGATCAGCCCGCCAATGCCTCCCGCCGGGGGCTAAAAACTTTGTTCAATTACTTTTTTTGACCGCATTGTTGGCATGCAATCTTATGCATAGTATGACCTTTGTACCTGTCGCCTTCGCCAAAGCCCTGCCCATCGCAGCCCCCATGTCCCTGATTGCCACCCGCCAAGCCTGCTGTTTATGAACCGTTTTGACTTCATCATCGTGGGCGCGGGCTCGGCCGGTTGTGTGCTGGCCAAGCGCCTGACCGAGAGCGGCCAACACCGGGTATTGCTGCTAGAGGCCGGTGGCTCGGACCGCAGCCCGCTGATCCAGGTGCCGCTGGGCTATGGCATTACCTACGCTGACCCCAAATACAACTGGATGTACACCGCCGAGCCCGACCCGGCCATGAACCACCGCGCCATTTACTGGCCTCGTGGCAAAGTGCTGGGCGGCAGCAGCTCGATCAACGCCATGGTCTATATGCGCGGCCAGGAAGGCGACTTTGACGACTGGCGCGACGCCGGTAACCCCGGCTGGGGCTGGGCAGATGTGCTGCCCTATTTCAAAAAATCCGAAGACCATTGCTGGGGCGCGTCCGACCACCACGGCGCGGGCGGCGAGCTGCATGTCAGCGATTTTGCCGACCAAGTGCATCCCTTGTGCGAGCGTTTTTTAAAGGCTGGCGATGCGCTGGGCTTCAACCGTACTGCCGACTTCAACGGCCCCACCAAAGAGGGTTTTGGTCTGTGGCAAATGACGATACGCAAAGGCCTGCGCGAGTCCACTGCCAAAACCTTTTTGGGTAGTGCCATGCAGCGCCCGAACCTGACCGTCATTACCCACGCCATGGTGCGCCGCGTGGTCATCGACAAACACCGCGCCACCGGCATTGAATGCACCATTGATGGCGTGCTGCAAAGCTTTAGCGCCGATAAAGAAGTGATTCTGTCCGCCGGTGCGGTCAATTCGCCGCAGCTCTTGCAAGTCTCGGGCGTGGGTGATGCGGCGCATTTGCAAAGCAAAGGCGTGCCGGTCTTGCACCACTTGCCGCGCGTAGGCCAGGGCTTGCAAGACCATTTGGCAGTGTCGTATTTTTTCAAGTCCAAAGTGCCTACGCTGAACAACACGCTAGGCCCCTGGTACGGCAAGCTGTGGGCGGGTATGCGTTATCTATGGGACCGCAAAGGCCCGCTGGGCATGAGCGTGAACCAGGCCGGCGCCTTTGTGCGCAGCCGCCCGGAGCTGGCGCGGCCTAATTTGCATTTGTACTTCAACCCCATCAGCTACACCGCAGGCAGCGCGCCAGTGGGCAAGCGCTTCCAATTGCAAAACCCAGACCCGTTTGCAGCGTTCTTGATCTCTTTTAACACCTGCCGCCCCACCAGCCGGGGCAGCGTGCTGATTACCTCGCCGGACCCGCTGGCCAAGCCACGCATCGAAACCAACTTTCTCACCACCGAACACGACCGGCAGGACATCATGGACGGCTCGCGCCTGTTGCGCCGCATTGCCGCTGCCGCGCCGCTGGCCGAGGTCATCAGCAGCGAACACCTGCCCGGCGTCCAGGTGCAAAGCGAAGCGCAAATTTTTGCCGACTTCGGCCAGCGCGCCGGTTCGGTCTACCATGCCTCATGTACCTGCGCCATGGCGCCCGATGACACGCGCGGCGTGGTCGATGCGCGCTTGCGCGTGCATGGTGTTGCGGGCCTGCGGGTGATAGACGCCTCGGTGTTTCCGGCGGTGACGTCGGGCAATACCAACGCCCCCACCATCATGGTCGCCGAAAAGGGCGCGGCCATGGTCTTGCAGGACAATCGCTGACCGGCCTTTAGCGCCGCTGCTGCGAACCCATCCACTTTTACAAAAAAGGCAAAACCATGGACACCACATTCAATGCACTGGTCGTTGACCAAATCGACGGCAAATCGGTTCCCGCGCTCAAGGAGCTGCATGTGTCGGACCTGCCTGCAGGCGAGGTGCTGGTCGCTATCGACTACTCCAGCATGAATTACAAAGACGCCATGGCCTTGTCCGGCCTGGGCAAGATCATCCGCAGCTTTCCCATGGTTCCAGGCATCGACTTTGCCGGCACGGTGGTGGACTCCACCAACCCGGCCTACCGCTCTGGCGACCATGTGGTGCTAACCGGCTGGAGCGTGGGCGAGCGCTACTGGGGCGGCTACAGCCAGATGGCGCGCGTCAAGGCCGATTGGCTGGTGCACCTGCCACCCTCCATGAGCAGCGAAAGCGCCATGGCGATTGGCACCGCAGGCCTCACCGCCATGTTGTGCGTCATGGCCCTGGAAGACGCGGGCGTCAAAAGCGGCAAGATTTTGGTGTCAGGCGCCAATGGCGGCGTGGGCAGCGTGGCGATCAGCCTGTTGGCGCGCCGGGGCTATGAGGTGACCGCGCTGACGCAACGGCCCGACGAGAACCGCGATTACCTGATGGGCCTGGGCGCCGTGGACGTGATCGGCGGCCCCGAATGGAAAGAAAAACCCGCCCCCCTGGGCACCCAGCGCTGGCAAGGTGCGGTCGATGTGGTGGGCGGCACGGTGCTGGCGCGCATGCTCAGCGAGATCGACTACGGCGGCGCAGTCGCCGCTTGCGGCCTGGCTGGTGGCTTCGGGCTGGACACCACAGTGATGCCCTTTATTTTGCGCGGTGTGCGCTTGTGGGGCGTGGACTCGGTGATGTGCCCCTTAGACAAACGCAATGCCGCCTGGGCGCGCTTGGCTGCTGAATTTCCCGCTGAGGCGCAATCGCAAATGCAACGCACCGTGGGCCTGAGCGAAGTGCCGGCGCAAGCCGCTGCCTTTATGGCCGGTACCTCACGCGGCCGCGTGGTGGTGGACGTGAACCGTTAAACCCTTTTTAAAAACCCACTCTCTCACAGAAGGACATTTTCATGAGTGCCAACAAACTCCGTATCGGCTTCATTGGCTTAGGCGCTTTGGGCGAAGGCCTATGCAACAACTTGGTCAAAGCGGGCTACCCGGTGGTCGTGAACGACCTCAACAAAGACCTGGCCAAAGGCCTGCTGGCCGGTGGCGCTACCTGGTCGGACGATGTGGCGGGCACGTGCCGCAATGCGGATGTGGTCATTACCGTGTTGCCATCGCCCGCCGTGTCGCGCAAAGTGGTCGAAGGCGCGGGTGGCGTGTTTGAGAACCTGCAATCCGGCGGCACCTGGATTGAGATGAGTACCACCGATATGGAAGACTTGCTGCGCTTGTCGGAAGTGGCCAAGTCCAAAGGCATCACGGTGCTGGAATGCCCGGTCACGGGCGGCGTGCATTTGGCCAATTCGGGCGAGATCACGGTGCTGGTGGGCGGCGAGCAATCTACCTTTGACCGGGTGCAGGACATCCTGTCCACCATGGGCGGCGAGATTATTTATATGGGCAAGATGGGCAATGCCTCAGTGGTCAAAGTGGTGACCAATATGCTGGCTTTTATCCACCTGATTGCAGCCGGCGAAGCCATGATGCTGCCGGCCAAATACGGCGTCGATCCAGACGCCACCTACCGCGCTATCCGTGCCAGCTCGGGCAATAGCTTTGTGCATGAGACCGAATCCAAGCTGGTGCTCTCGGGCAGCTACAACGTCAAATTCACCATGGACTTGGCTTGCAAAGATTTGGGCCTGGTCAACGGCATCGCCGAAAAAATCGGCGTGCCATTAGAGCTGGGATCTATGGCGCAACAAATTTTTAGGCGCGCACGCGGCCTGTACGGCAGCCAAGCGCAATCGCCCGAAGTGGTGCGCATGATCGAAGCGGCTTGCGGCCTGGAACTGCGCGCCCCCGGCTACCCGACCGAACTGGTCGCTGAATAATTCACGAAGGTTTTTTTATGAGCACGCATTGCAATTTTTATATCGACGGCCAATGGGTGGAGCCTGCGGGCGCGCACACCGTACACGCAGCAGTGAGCCCTGGCGATGAATCGGTCGTCGGCCAGGTGATGATGGGCGGGCAAGAAGATGTGAACCGCGCCGTCATGGCCGCGCGCCACAGCTTCGACAGCTTTAGCCAAACCAGCTTAGCGCACCGCACCGCACTCTTAGAAAAACTGCAAGCCGTGTTTGAGCGCCGCTACGAAGAAATGGCCCGCGCCATCAGCCTGGAAATGGGCGCACCTTGGGACTGGGCTTACGACCAGCAAGCCGAGTGCGGCCCCGGCCATATCAAGGCCACGCTGGCCGCGGCCAAAGACTTCCCCTGGGAAACGCGCAGCGGGGCCAATGCTGATCTGGTCTGCGAAGCCATTGGCGTGTGCGTGCTGATCACGCCCTGGAACTGGCCGCTCAACCAAATCGTCTCCAAGCTGGCGCCTGCGCTGTTGGCGGGTTGCACCGTGGTGCTCAAGCCCAGCGAATACGCGCCTTTGTCGGGCAAGTTGGTGGCCGAGTTTGTGCACGAGGCCGGCTATCCGGCGGGCGTGTTCAATATGCTGTACGGCGATGGCCCGCACATCGGCCCCCTGCTGAGCAGCCACCCCGAGGTGGACTTTATTTCCTTCACCGGCTCTACCGCAGCGGGCATCTCGGTGGCCAAGCATGCCGCCGACACCGTCAAGCGGGTGGTGCAAGAGCTGGGTGGCAAATCGCCCAACATTATTTTTGCCGACAGCAAAGTGGACAAAGCGGTGCGCTTTAGCGTGAACAAATGCATGAGCAACACCGGCCAAAGCTGCAACGCGCCCACGCGCCTGTTGGTGGAGCGCAGCGTGTATGCCGAAGCTTTGCAACACGCCGCCGAGGCGGGCGCCAAAGTGCAAGTCATCCACAGCGCGGACAAAGGCAAGGGCATCGGCCCGCTGGCCAGCAAGCGCCAGTGGGAGACAGTGCAGCGCTATATCCAAATCGGCATCGACGAAGGCGCGCGCTTGCTCTGCGGAGGCCTGGGCCGACCCGAGGGCATGGACAAAGGCTATTACGCCCGCCCCACGGTGTTTGGCGATGTGAACAACCAAATGCGTATTGCGCGTGAAGAAATCTTCGGTCCGGTGCTGGTCATCATTCCTTTTGATACCGAAGAAGAAGCGATTGCCATTGCCAACGACACACCGTATGGCTTGGCCGCCTACATCCAGTGCGCTGACGTGCCGCGTGCCAAGCGCGTGGCGCGGCGTCTGCGGGCCGGCATGGTGTCCATCAACGGCCAAGGGCAGGACTACTGCTCGCCCTTTGGCGGCTACAAGCAAAGCGGCAATGGCCGTGAGTGGGGCCGCTTTGGTTTGCAGGACTATTTGGAATACAAAGTCATCAACTGCGCTAGCTAAGTCGCCTGTAAGTGCGCCCTTTTCGAGGGGCGCTCGGGCAACAACTAAAAAAACGGAGACCGCATGAAAATCACCGACGTAAAAACCTTTGTCGTGGGCAACCCGCCGCCCGGCTTTGGCGGACGCTATTTTGTGTTCATCAAGCTCATCACCGACGAAGGCATCGAAGGCCTGGGCGAGGTCTACAACCTGCCCTACCACCCCAGCGTGGTGGAACACATGGTGCGCGATGTGGTGGAGCGTTGTGTGGTCGGCAAAGACCCCTATGACACCGAGCGCATCTGGCGCAGCGTCTATGGCAGCGGTTTTATCCACCGGCCCGATATCAGCACCATGGGCATCCTGAGCGCCATCGACATGGCCTGCTGGGACATTGTGGGCAAAGACGTCAACAAGCCGGTCTATAAATTGCTGGGCGGCCAGGTGCATGAAAAGCTGCGCAGCTACACCTATATCTACCCCAAAGACGGCGATAAAACCAATGTCTATGCCGACCCGGTGCTGGCCGCCGAGCGCGCTGCCGAATACCTGGCCATGGGCTTTACCGCCCTGAAATTTGACCCGGCGGGCCCTTACACCGTGTACGACGGGCGCCAGTTGTCGTTGACCGAGCTAGACCGGTCGGAAACCTTTTGCCGCATGCTGCGCGAAGCCGTGGGCACCCAAGCCGATTTGCTATTTGGCACGCACGGCCAAATGACGGCGGCGGGCGCCATCCGCCTGGCGCGGCGCCTGGAAAAATACGACCCGCTGTGGTTTGAGGAACCCATCCCGCCAGACAACCAGCGTGAAATGGGCAAAGTGGCACGCGGCACCACCATCCCCATAGCCTGCGGCGAACGCTTGGCTACCAAGTGGGAATTTCAGCGTGTGCTGGAAGAAGGCGCGGCAGCGATTTTCCAAATGAACCTGGGCCGCGTGGGCGGCATTTTGGAAGGCAAAAAAATCGCTGCCATGGCCGAAGCCTGCCATGTACAAATCGCCCCGCACCTGTACTGCGGCCCGGTGGTGGGCGCCGCCAATATCCAGCTGGCGACGTGCAGCCCCAACTTCCTGATCCAGGAAAGTATTTTGGACTGGAGCGGTTTTCACACCGAGATTCTCAAGAAGCCCATCCAATGGGAAAACGGCTACATCATCCCGCCCACCGCGCCCGGCCTGGGTGTGGAACTGGACGAAGACGTGGCCCGTGCGCATCCATATACGGGGACGATGTTGCACCTGGATATGACGCACGAGCCTGCGGGGGTTTGAGGGGGTAAGGCCAAGGCGCGAGCTTGGTGCTACCGCCTTAGCGTGCTCGTTCTCACATAGCTGTAGGAAACGAAAAATGCACAGAAAACTTGATGACGTTCTGGCGACATTACCCGCCAATCGATGCTCCAAAATCGATGGGCGTACCAAGGAAATGGCTACGCATAAAGATTTGCGCCCAGTTGCCGATCAGCGTGCGGTGCGCGCCTTAACCGAAGAACAAGCCGCGCTGGCTGTAAAAGCTTGGAATAACTTGCACAAGGAAGGCGGCTCCTTCGCGGATGGGCATTCCACGCTTTAAGTGCACGAGCGGGTTCATGCAGTACTGACATCCAAAAGGCTGGTTCGTACCAAGTGCTTAGGGTTTGACTTTGCAGCAGTTTTTTTGATCTGGCGAAGTTGCACCAACTTCAAAGCGCCATCATCCGCCGGGTACGACGGCGACGCTTTGGTGGCCCGCTGAGACACGGGGAATTTCGATTCCAAGGCCTGGGTCAGTTTCATAATTTCAGCGATAGCAGCGTCATCATTCAGTTATTTGGCTGCGACGAATGAGATCAATGGGGTTATGGCCTCTTTTGGCACAAGGTGTGTCACTTAGGTTTGGACGGCCGCCGAAGGGCTGCGCCGAAAAGCTAACCGGTTGCCCCAAAACCCAGGCAGCCAACTTAAACAAATTTTGCACAGCGCAAAAAAAGAAACCCCCAATGGTGCGCAGTACTTATGGGATGCGTTGGGGGTGTTGTGCTGCGAATTCTAATGCGCGCCACTTAGCGGCGTTAGGCCCTCTCTTGCCTAAAGACACTCCAATCCGAGGATCACTTCCACAAATGTCCTACCCCTGCCCCAACAACGGCCTATAAAGGCTAATCACTAAAAGTTAAGGGAAATCCGAAACTTCAGAGCAAAAAATTAGGTCACCTTCCTACATTGGACAAATCGTAAAAGGGTGGGGTTATAGAGCAAAGCTCTTTCCTACCAATATTTGTCCTTCTTGCTTGAAGATAGTTAATAGTTTGGTCGCGAATGCATTTTTGATTGAGTACACGTATGCCACCCGCTTCCGTATAGGCGGGTGTTATTCCTCGGCTTAGATAAAGGCAAGTGTCCGCGATAGTTAAGTGCTTGCGTTCACCCGCCATAACCTACCCCCCGCCCATTCCCTTGAACAATATCTATCCAAGGCCGCAAGCCCGCGCTTCGCAAATCTGTAAACCGGTCCACCGCATGCGCCATGTGCCGCAGCGACGGGTTGAGCCAACCCAATACATCGTGAATTTGCTGGTGGCGGCTGTCCAGGTCTTTCCAGTGGATGATGCGTTCGTGATGAAACACGTTGTTGCGTAGTTGTCGAATCTTTTCCAGATCGGCCTTTCGTTCTTTACGCCTATGCAATTTTTTGGGCATGTAGGGAAACACGCCTTTGATGCCCGTGGGTAAAAAGTCAGTGCGCTGTTCGTAATGGCTTTCAAATAAGCTCGTCCAAAATCCAAAATTGAGTTTGGAAATAACTCTGTCAGGTGTGACTGATTTTTTGTCTTCCATAATTTTTTGCTTGGCACGCGTGACTTCAGTTTGTGCCCAAGGCGTTAACGCAAAGTGCGGGCTGTCATACCAGTCTTGCCTTTGGTTCTGACTGGACAGTTCTAGGTGAATCGCGTTGCGCAAGCCGATTTCGCAAAAATGCAACGGTGCGTAAAGGCTTTCACACAAGGCCATGTTCAACAGGTAGCGCGCCATGGCCAAGCACTCTGGAGTGACTCCTTCACCGGCTTCTCCGGTGTAGGCGGCCATACGTTCTGGTGACACTGCTTTTTGAAATTCCTTAAAAAAAGCTGTCCCAAACTGCAAATTCTGTGTAGAATTTTTTCCGTTAGCCCCGGAACTCCCTCTCCCGCCCTTAGCGACGGTGACTGGAGCCGGGGTTTCTTCTTGGGCGGTCTCAGCGGCCATGACCCATCTCCCGCCAATTCCCTCTGATCGTTTCTTCCAGCGCTGCCGACTCGGCAAACAGCGCTTCCAGCTCGGCCACCAGGCGGGGCATTTTTTCGTCAAAGGGTTCACCTTCGTCTTCCACTGCCTCCGCGCCGACGTAGCGCCCGGGTGTCAGCACATGGCCGTGGGCGGCGATGTCGGCGGCGCTGGCGCTTTTGCAAAAGCCGGGCAGGTCTTGGTAGGGCGTGGCCGGTTTGGCAGCACGCCAAGCGTGGTAGGTGCCAGTGATTTTGTGTAAATCGTCTTCGGTAAGTTCGCGGTGTACCCGGTCGGTCAGCGTGCCCAGCTTGCGTGCGTCTATAAACAAGGTGTGGCCGCGTCTGTCGCGCAGGCCGCGTTTGCCATCTGCCTGTTTGTTTTTGCTGATGAACCACAGGCATACGGGTATTTGCGTGCTGTAAAAAAGCTGACCCGGCAAGGCCACCATGCAGTCCACCAAATCGGCTTCGATGATGGCGCGGCGTATCTCGCCTTCGCCCGATTGGTTAGACGACATGCTGCCATTGGCCAGCACAAAACCCGCCATGCCTTGTGGCGCCAAGTGGTAGATGAAGTGCTGTACCCACGCAAAGTTGGCATTGCCTTTGGGCGGCACACCGTATTGCCAGCGCACGTCGTCATCGCGGCGGTGCCAGTCGCTGTCGTTAAAAGGCGGGTTGGCCAGCACATAGTCGGCGCGCAAGTCCGGGTGCAGGTCGCGCTTGAAGCTGTCTTCTTGCGCTTCGCCAAAGTCGGCCTCAATGCCGCGAATGGCCAGGTTCATGATGGCCAGTCTGCGCGTGGTGGCGTTGCTCTCTCTTGGCCGTAGATGCTGATGTCGCCCACTTTGCCGCCGTGGCTTTCGACAAATTTTTCAGACTGTACAAACATGCCGCCTGAGCCGCAGGCCGGGTCGTAGATGCGGCCTTTGTAGGGTGCCAGCATTTCCACCAAACAGCGCACCACGCAACTGGGCGTGTAAAACTGGCCGCCGTTTTTGCCCTCGGCGCTGGCAAAGCGGGTGAGGAAGTATTCGTACACACGGCCCAGCAAGTCCACCGAGCGATGGGTTTGCTCGCCCTCGGTGGCGGCGGCCAGCTCGATGGTGGCGATCAGGTCTATCAACTCACCTAGGCGCTGTTTGTCCAGCGCGGGGCGGGCGTAGTCTTTGGGCAGCACGCCTTTGAGGCGCGGGTTGTCGCGCTCGATGGCGACCATGGCATCGTCCACCAGTTTGCCGATGGAAGGCAGTTTGGCGCTGGCTTGCAAGTGGCTCCAGCGCGCCGCTTGCGGCACCCAAAACACGTTTTCAGCGCGGTATTCGTCAGCGTCCTCGGGGTTCGCCCCGGCATAGTCGCCAAGGCCTGCCAGCAGTTTGGCGCGGTGGGCCTCAAAGCTGTCAGAGATGTATTTCAAAAAGATGAGGCCAAGCACCACGTGCTTGTATTCCGCCGCATCCATGTTGTTGCGCAGCTTGTCGGCGGTGAGCCATAGCTTGGCTTCAAAGCCGATGGTGGCGCTGCTTTTGGCTGCGCCGTTACCAGAGCGTGTGGACGTGGTTCTGGATGCGCTGTTCCTGCTGACTTCGCCAGCAGATTGCGCGGCGCTCCCGCGTGGGCGTGCCATTAAAAGTGGGTGCGGGTGTGACACCCCGCATAGCCGAATCGCTGCATCGCTTGCCTCCTGCTGACCGTGGTGGCGCGCTAGGGGCGTGCTCTTGGTTTGATTATGGTTTTGGCGACTATAGCAAAGCACATCGCTCAACCCTAGTGCCTTGCCATGGCCAGCGGCCTCGTATGGCGCACCTAGGTGATGGCATGCGGCCTATCAGCAGGAAGGCATTGCGCACTCCGCGCAAAACTGCTACCGCCAAAAAAGCAACACACCGCGCTTCCACGCGCAATTTATTTCGCACGACTCTGCTCACTGCGAAATCAATAAATTCAAAGGTTTGCTTCGAACTCCTAATGTTTAATCTTCGAAAAAACCGAATTTAACGATTTTTTATTTTATTGAAATTATTATGTTTTGTATTTCAATTAATACAATAAAAACAAATAAATTCGTTGGAGTTCACTATGCGTACTTACGCCGCACGGGCCCTGTGCTGGGCATTGGCTTGTCTATTTTTTTCCACTGTTTTGGCGCAAAAGCCGGGGCCGCAAGAGGCGCCGGTGGTGCGCTATGCGCCGGGGCAGCCTATGCCGGATCGCTATATCGTGACGCTGGCCAAAGGCGTGGCCGATGTGCCCGCCGAGGCTGACGCGGTGATGCGGGGCCGGGGTGGGCGGGTGCACCAGCATTTCAAAAATGGTTTTCGGGGTTTTAGCGCCACGATTCCGGCTTCCGAGCTGGAGCGTGTGCGCAGGCAGCCCCATGTGCTGGCGGTGGAGCCGGACCAGATGGTGCAGCTCAATCAGGCGGTATCCATCGAGCGCCAGGCCACCTGGAGCCTGGACCGTATCGACCAGGTGGACCGGCCGCTCGATTCGCAATATGCGTTTAAGAACACCGGCGCCGGGGTCACGGCTTTTATTGTCGATACCGGCATCCGCGCCGACCATGCCGAATTTGTCGGCCGCGTGTTGCCCGGCTTCAGCGTGATAACCGATGGCAATGGCACTGGCGATTGCAACGGCCATGGCACGCATGTGGCGGGCATTGTGGGCGGGCGCACCTGGGGCGTGGCCAAGGAAGTGAAGCTGGTGCCGGTGCGGGTAATGGACTGCGCAGGCGCGGGCTCGGTCAGCGGTGTGATCGCCGGCCTGGATTGGGCCGCTAACACCGGCATACGCCCAGCGGTGGTGAACTTGTCGCTGGGCGGCGGCGTCTCGGCGGCGCTGAACGCGGCGGTGGCCTCGGCCGTAGCGAAGGGCTTGGTGGTAGTCGTGGCAGCGGGCAATAACGGCACCGATGCTTGCTCCGCCTCGCCCGCCAGCGAAGCGACGGCTATCACCGTAGGCGCATCCACCAGCAGCGACACCAAAGCCAGCTATTCCAACTACGGCGCCTGCGTGGACATTTTTGCGCCAGGCTCGTCGATTACCTCGGCCTGGCACACCAGCACCACGGCGAGCGCCACCATGAGCGGTACCTCGATGGCCAGCCCGGCGGTGGTGGGCGTGGCGGCTTTGGCGCTGCAGGCCAACCCGGCAGCGACCCCCGCAGCCGTAGCCAAATATTTAGTGGACAAAGCCAGTACCAACAAGCTCAGCGGCTTGGATGCGAACTCGCCCAACAAATTGGTGTTTTCCATGGCCGACGGCGTGCCCGGTGTGATACCCACCAAAACCGTGGCGGTGGCCAGCATGCGCTACACCACGGACGGCCCCGCGCGGCCCATCGGCCTGTGGTACGCCACCATCCAAGTGGCGGTGCGCGATGTAAGCACGGGTGCCCCAGTAGCCAATGCGCAGGTGGCGATCAACCAATTGCCCGGCGGCAAAACCACCTGCACCACCAACGCCAGCGGCAGTTGCGCAGTGGCCAACTTTTTTGATACCGCCGCGTCCATCACCGTGGAAGGCATTAGCGGAAGCTATATGGTGTACGACGCCTCGCAAAACCTGGCGGTGCAATTGCGCCTACCCCAACCGCCCTATGGCGCTTATGCGATACCGACCAAGATAAAGGGCTAGAGCGGCGGCCTATCGCCAATGTCTGAGGCAGACCAAAGAAGGTAACTGCCTACGGCGAACGCGGCATGCGTCCCACCGGGCCCTACAGCATGCGGTCTTTAGCGCGGAAGTATTTGCGGGCGTAGGCCACCAGTTGGGCGTCGCTGGGGTGATCCACGGTTTCCACGCCGATCAACTTAGGCACCAAGGCGGCCTCATGCGCATGGATGTGTTTCACCAGTTGCAGCTTGGCTTGCGCCGGGCCGACAACCAAAATTTCTTCGGCACCTAACAGGGCCTGGGCTACGCGGTGGAAATAGTCTTTGTCCACCGGTGCACGCCCATCGCCCAAGGTGCCTGCGGTGGAGTGCACTTTGTGGTGCGGGTGGTGCGGCTGCACCACGAACTGCTCAACATCATCTGGGCTGAAGTGAATCACATGGGCTTGGACATGGTCGATCCAGACAAGGGCGTGGTAGTGGGACATTAGGTTTGGCGTGGGTAAATAGTCAATGCAAATTGCATGCCTTGCATTGTGGGTGGCTTGCTGGCTATTTGCGCTTGCGGCCTGGGCCGCATTTGCCATTGCCTGATCTGGGTCAAGCCTTGGTGCAGGCAGCCTTGGCGGTTTGCGCCACGCCACAAGGCAAAGCGAGAGCCCAAAGATCGGTCGACAAATACGCCCCAGCCCAAGGCCTTACCACCGCCTCCTAGGGTTTCCCACTCCCACCTGCCTCGCCACTGGCAAAGTGCGCCGATCGCAATTAGGTACATTTGCGCGTCCCATCCTCCCAGAACCAAAAAAACAGGTGAGCGCCATGCACGTACTCTCTATTGAAGGCAAAAGCATTTCCGAGTCGGATGTCATGCCCGAGCATTTGCCCAGCCAAGGCTATCTATGGCTAAGTTTCAGCCGTCGCGAGTTCGAGGTGATGCAAGCCGAAATCCATGCCCTGCTGGAAAACCAATGCGGCGTGCAGCTTATTGATCTGCACGTATCGGATTTGCTGAATAACCAACTGCCCTCGCATTACGACTACACCAACGAATACGACTTGCTGGTGTTTCGCCGCCTGGCGCGCGGGCGCACCGAGACCGATGTGGCCAACCCCGGCCAGATACTGCACCGCGCCAGCAGCAAAGGCGGCCCGCCAATTTTGCGGCGCATAGACACCAGCCCGATTGGCTTTTTGGTGCTGGACCGGATAGTGATTTCGGTGCACCCGGCCGAGTGCACGGTGCGTGATACGTTTGCTAACCGCCTGTTGCACGGCGGCGCCGCCCACACCGCCGGGCGTATGCCGGCCAACCCGGCGGACCTCATGCTGCGCATGATCGGCGTGATGGTCGATGGCTACTTGGACCTGCGCCGCGAGCTGACGCGCCAGCTAGACCACTGGCAAAGCGAGCTGATCAACCCCCGCACCCGCTTTAACAACTGGAGCGCCTTGCTCGATTCGCGCCTGACGCTGCACTACCTGGACGAAGTCTGCGAAGACCAGCGCGCCGCTGTACAGGACTGGATCGACGCGCTGGACGCTTGGCACGAGGACGCCGCCTTGTCGGCTAAAGAACTGGAGATGCTGCGCGTGCGCAGCCGCGATGTACTGGAGCATATTGAGCGGGTGGTGCACCACGTCAGCCGCTTGGAGCAAAGCGCTGAAGCGGCAGTGCAAATGCACTTTAATGTGCAAAGTAACCGTAACAATGATGTCATGAAGACGCTGACGGCACTGACTGCCATCTTTTTGCCGCTGAACCTGATCACCGGTTTTTTTGGGATGAACTTTGAGCACTTCCCATTCTTGAAGTCTGATATTGGCCTGGCACTAACCGAAGGATTTATGGTGCTGTTGGCGCTGGGACTGGTGGCGTATTTTTGGATGAACAACTACTTGGGTAGCGCCATGGGTGCTAAAAATGACGACCGCTAGGGCTACGGTTTACACGCAATTGTCATAAAAGTTTCACGCGCTTGGGCGACATTTGCGCCCATGTCGTCTTCGCCGTCCGTCGCTATTGCTATTGCCCACGCCAAAAAAAGCTTTGGCCGCACGCAGGCGCTAGACGGTGTTAATTTACAGATTCAGGCCGGCGAGTGTGTAGGCCTCTTAGGCGCATCGGGCTCGGGCAAATCTACCCTCCTGCGCAGCATCTGCGGCCTGGAATTGCTGGACGGCAAAGACAGTGCGGTAGCCCTGTTTGGCCAAACGCTGCAAACCGGCGGCGTGCTCAGCCGCGATGTACGCACCCTGCGACGCCAGACCGGCATTATTTTTCAGCAATTCAATTTAGTCGGGCGCATGGGGCTGCTGAGCAATGTGTTAAGCGGCTTATTGCCGCACATGCCACTATGGCGGGTGCTGAGCGGCACATTTACCCATGCGCAAAAACTGCGGGCGCTGCAAGCCCTGGACTCGGTAGGCCTGGCCGACTATGCCTTGCAGCGCGCCTCCACGCTGTCGGGCGGGCAACAACAACGCGCCGCCGTAGCCCGTGCCCTGCTGCAAGGCGCGCGTATCTTGCTAGCCGATGAGCCGGTGGCCTCGCTAGACCCCGAGTCAGCGCGCCGGGTGATGTACTTGCTTAAACAGCTCAACCAGCAAAACGGCATGACCTTGGTGGTGAGCTTGCACAACGTAGCGATGGCCCGCCAGTATTGCTCGCGCATTGTTGCGCTGCGCGCTGGCGCCGTGGTGTTTGACGGCCCGCCCGTTGATTTGACCGATACCCATTTACGCGACCTGTACGGCAGCCACAGTGACGAACTGCTGCTGGAGGAAGGGCATGTTCCGCTGCGCTCAGCCCATCGCGATATGCCGGTTCCCGCGGAGTTCCCAACCGTTTTTTCTTTTTATCTTTAGGAGTGTTTTATGAAACCAATGCGCTACGTATTTGCCTTGACCCTGCTGTCTGCCAGCCTCATGGCAGCCGCTCAGGAAATTAACTTTGGCGTTATTTCTACCGATTCGGCGAGTGTGCAGCGCGAGCGCTGGGAGCCGCTGTTTCGCGACATGGAGAAAAGAACCGGCCTGACGATCAAGGCCTTTTACGCGCCCGACTATGCCGGTGTGGTCGAAGCCATGCGCTTTAACAAGGTGCAAGTGGCCTGGTATGGCAACAAGGCCGCTATCGACGCGGTAGACCGCTCCAACGGCGAAGTGTTTGCCCAAATCCTGCGCTCCGATGGTTCTTTGGGTTACTACTCCCTGCTGATCACACAAAAAGACAGCCCGTACAACAACCTCAATGACGTGCTGAAAAACAGCAAGTCGATCAACTTTGGCATTGGCGATCCAGGCTCCACTTCCGGCTTTTTGGTACCTAGCTACTACGTGTTTGCCATGAACAAGGTGGACCCGCGTACCGCCTTCAAAACCATCCGCAATGCCAGCCATGGCGCCAACATCCAGGCCGTGCTGGCCAAGCAAGTTGATGTGGCTACCAACAATACCGAAGAGACAGACAAACTGGAGCAAACCAAGCCTGAGATGGCCAAAGAGCTGAAAATTATCTGGAAGAGCCCGCTGATTCCGAACGACCCCATCGTATGGCGCAAAGACCTAGACCCGGCGGTCAAAGCCAAGGTGAAGAACTTTCTAATGGGCTACGGCAAGACGGATGCAGACAAGGAAGTGATGAGCAGAATCTACAACTACAGCGGCTTCAAAGAGTCCACCAATGACCAGTTGACGCCTATCCGCCAATTGGAGTTGTACAAAGATCGCGTCAAGATCGAAAACGACGCGAATTACAGTGCCGAGGAAAAAACACGCCTGCTAGCCGATATCGATAAAAAACTGGCCGCTCTAGCCAAGTAATGGATAGCTACAGCGCCCATGAGCACCAACAACACGCCTGTAAGCCCTAGCGCCGACCGGCTGGAGACCTTGCTGGCGCAGGCCGGTGCGGGGCGTTCCTCCTGGACGACCACCATCGTCTGGGGCGTGGTGCTGCTAGTGCTGGCCTGGGCTTGGCAGGGCGCAGAAATGCGCCCTTTAGACCTGATTCGCGATGCGGACAATATGCGGGTCTATGCGCGAGAATTTTTTCCGCCTAATTTTCATGACTGGCGCATTTACTTGCACGAGATGGTGGTCACCCTGCACATCGCCCTGTGGGGCACCGTGCTGGCGATTGTGGCGGCAGTTCCGCTGGGCTTGCTCAGCGCGCACAACGTGGCGCCGCCTTGGGTACACCAACCGGTGCGCCGCCTGATGGATTTGTGCCGGTCAATTAACGAGATGGTGTTTGCCATGTTGTTTATCGTGGCCGTAGGCCTGGGGCCGTTTGCTGGCGTATTGGCTTTGTTTGTGCACACCACCGGTACGCTGGCCAAGCTGTTTTCCGAAGCGGTAGAGGCCATCGACGAGCGCCCGGTGGAAGGCATACGCGCCATGGGCGGGCACAAGTTGGCCGAGGTGGTGTATGGTATTTTTCCGCAGGTCATGCCCTTGTGGTTGTCGTATTCGCTGTACCGTTTTGAGTCCAATGTGCGCTCTGCCTCGGTCGTGGGCATGGTGGGCGCAGGCGGCATCGGCGTGGTTTTGTACGAGGTCATCCGCGGCTTTCAGTATGCGCAAACCTGCGCCGTCTTGCTGATGCTGGCGATCACGGTGACGGTGATTGATATGTTTTCCGCATGGCTGCGCAAGCGCTTCATTTAGGCTGGCACAACCCGGTGCGCATCACCTGGGGATGTGGCGCCTTGCGGGACTTGCAGTGGGAGCAGCCAGTTGTAGTGCTGGCCGACCGCGCCGCGCTGAGCGCCAACAACGCAGACTTCTTGCGCGACACCCTGGGCGCGCATTGCCTTGGCTGGGCTTGGTACGAAGGCGGCCTGGCCACGGTAGAAATGGCCCGGCAACTTTGCAAAACCTTGTGGCCCGCCATGCAGCGCCAGCCGGGCACGACGGTGATGGCCCTAGGCGGTGGCAGCACCTTGGACTTAGCGAAGGCTGTGCGCTACCGCCTGGCGGACACTGCGCTCTGCGCCAGAACCTGGCGCCATAACCAACTGCCCGAGGTCTATGCGCGCCATCCGCTGTGGCTGCTGCCCACCACGGCAGGAACCGGCAGCGAAGTGACGCGCTGGGCCACGCTCTGGGATACCGAGGCATTGCCTGCGGTCAAACTGTCCTGGTCGCCACCCGATGGTTTTGCCGAACGCGCCATCGTGGATCCCGAGCTGAGCTTCAGTTGCCCTTTGCCCCAAAGCCGCGATTGCGCGCTCGACACACTAGCGCACGCACTGGAATCCTTGTGGAATAAAAAGAGCAACCCGATTACCGAAGCCCTGGCGCTGGAAGCCGCGCGCATCGTGATTGCGCAGCTACCGGTCTTGCTGCAAGGGCAGGACGCACATGCGCCGCGCATTGCGCTAGCGCGGGCCAGTGTGTTGGCTGGCTTGGCGATGTCGCAAACGCAAACCGCCTTGGCCCATGCTTTGTCCTACAACTTGACGCTGCACGAACACCTACCCCACGGCCACGCTTGCGCGGTCTGGCTGCCCATGGCCTGGGAATTGGCGCAAGAAGCCTCAAGCGATTGCGCTGCTTTGTTACAACGCGTGTTTGAAGATAGGGCGATGTCGGGCGCACAACAATTAACCCAATGGCTGGCCGCACTGGGTGTCAGCCCGCGCGATCTGCGCACTACCTTAAGCGGACGGGAGCATTTAAGCCAAGAACTTGGCTCCGCCCGGGGCCGCAACTTTATCGGCTCGCCCGCTCAAGCGAGCTAATCACCACCGCATATTTTTAGGGAACCGCCCCATGACGAATCCAAAAGACGACGAGTTGGTGCACCGCATCCGCATGGACCTGCTGGACAGCTTTGATGAAGAGCTGGAGATGGAGGTGGAGGACCGTGCCTTTAGCGCTGAGGACGCGATCAACGCCACCGATGAATCACGTGCAGCACGCGCACATTACTTTCGCGAGCTATTTCGACTGCAAGGTGAATTAGTCAAGCTGCAAGACTGGGTGGTAGCCAGCGGGCATAAAGTGGTGGTGCTGTTTGAGGGCCGTGATGCAGCGGGCAAGGGCGGCGCTATCAAACGCATCACGCAGCGCCTGAACCCGCGTGTAGCCCGGGTGGCCGCCCTGCCCGCGCCCAATGACCGCGAGCGCACCCACTGGTATTTCCAGCGCTATGTATCGCACCTACCCGCAGCGGGGGAGATGGTCTTGTTTGACCGCAGCTGGTACAACCGCGCCGGGGTGGAGCGCGTCATGGGATTTTGCAGCGATGAGCAGTACGAAGAGTTTTTCCGCACCGTACCCGAGTTTGAAAAAATGCTGGTGCGCTCGGGCATCCAGCTGATCAAATACTGGTTTTCGATTTCGGACGAAGAGCAGCATTCCCGATTTTTGGGCCGCATCCACGATCCTTTGAAGCAATGGAAGCTCAGCCCCATGGACTTGGAGTCGCGCAAGCGCTGGGAAGACTACACCGTGGCCAAAGAGGTGATGCTAGACCGCACCCACATCGCCGAAGCGCCCTGGTGGATTGTGCAAGCAGTGGACAAGAAAAAGGCGCGACTCAATTGCATTGCACACCTCTTGGCGCAAATGCCTTATGAGGAAATACCGCACCCGCCCGTAGTCCTGCCCGCGCGGGTGCGCCATGAGGATTATGTGCGGCAAAAAGTAGCCGCAGAAATGTTCATCCCCGAGATTTACTAAGCCAGCGCCTTGCGGCGGCAAGGCGGGCAATAGCACCGAGCACGCAGTACGCCACGCATCCTAAGTAAGCCTGTCAAAGACGGTACAAGCCCTTCCAAGGCTTTTACCGGAAAACTGCCGTCTGTGCGGGCCATGCGCTGCCGGATTGACTTGTATCAAGCCGCGCCACCTTAAGTGCCGCATTTCGCAATGAGTTTCCCCAAAACGGTGCGTCTCACGCAAGATGCCGCTTTGCTTTTTGCGATTGGACCCGACTTATGAATCCCCCTGCGATAGTGCGCGGCCTATTGGCTGCTTGCCTGCTTATGCTGACGGCCTGCGGCCCTGCCACCAAGGTGGCGTCAGACCCCTATGACGCTTCCAAAATAGAGCTGAAATCACCCCCAGCGACTTTGAGCGCCGCCCGTCACACCGGGCCGTTTTCAAAAGGCGATTCGCTCAATTTTGATGCCCAGCTCAAGCCGCTGGACCCTGCGCCTATTAAATATGTACAACTAGATACCAGCCATAAATTGGTTGAAATCGCACCCGGCGTGAAGTTCAGTGCCTGGACTTTTGGCGACCAGGTACCCGGCCCTACGGTGCGGGCGCGGGTGGGCGACAAAATCCACTTCAGCATGACCAACCGCAGCGATGAAACCCTGCCCGCCATGTCGATGGTGGTAGCGCCCATGATGCATTCCATGGACTTCCATGCGGCCATGGTGTCGCCGCAGGACAAGTACCGGTCCATTGCGCCAGGCCAGACGATTGAGTTTGAATTCACTGCCAATTACCCCGGCATCTTTATGTACCACTGCGGTACGCCCATGATCTTGGAGCACATCGCTTCGGGCATGTATGGCGCTGTCATCGTCGAGCCCAAAGAAGGCTACCCCACCAAGGTGGACCATGAGTACCTGGTGATTCAGAGCGAGTTTTATGTCAAGCCCGACCCGGCCGGCCACAAGGTCGATGGCGCGCCGGTGTATGTGCTCGATCCAGTCCGCCTCAAGGCCGCACAACCCACCTATACCGTGTTCAACGGCGTGCATAACGGCATGGTGAAAAAGCCGCTGGTAGCCAAGCCCGGTGAGCGCGTGCGCTTGTTTGTGCTGAATGTGGGGCCGAGCAAAACCTCGAGTTTTCATGTGGTGGGAACCATTTTTGACCGCGTGTGGCTAGAGGGCAACCCGGACAACCAGATGCGCGGCATGCAAACCGTGTTACTCGGTTCGAGTAACAGCGCCATCGTGGAGATGATGATTCCCGAGGCGGGCTCTTACATCATGGTGGACCACCATTTCGCGAATGCCTCACAAGGTGCGATCGGGTTGATATCCACGCTAGCCCAGGCCAAACCGGCTGATCTGGAACACCACAATATGGAGGCCAGCAGCGCACCGACCGACCCAAAAATCATGCAGGGAAAAATGGCTTTCGAAAGCAAATGCCTGGCCTGTCACTCGATTGGGCAGGGCAAGAAACTCGGCCCCGATCTGGCTGGTGTGACGCAACGGCGCAAAGATGATTGGTTAGCGCAGTGGCTGGCCGCACCTGAAAAGATGCTGCAAACCGACGCCACCGCCAAAGCCTTGCTCAAAGAGTTCAACAACATCCCCATGCCGAACCAAGGCTTGAGCAAGCCCGAGATCGCGCAATACATCGCCTACTTCCATTGGGCCGACAGCCAAAAGGCCGGTGCGGCCAAAGCGGAAAGCGCGCATTGAGCTACGCATGTAGCCCCTGGCGCCGGGCCTTGCTGGCCAGCGCCTTGTGCACCATGCCGGTGCTGGGCATGGCTTGCGGGCACTGCCTGGAAGATCGGGTCGCCTCGGTCTATGACCATGCTTTGGTGGAGCAGGCCAAGCAACACCGGCAAACCATGATGTACCTGGTTTGGGACGGGCCGGTGGACCGCACCGCCGCCACGCGCCAGTGGCTGCTCAAGGCCATCGGTGCCGTCCAGGGCGTAGTGGGGCATAGCGTGCGCGTATCCATGGAGCCACCCACCATTGCCCTGGCCTACGACCCGCTGCGCACCCGCGCGGCCGATCTGGAAAAAGCCTTGCAAGGCAAACTAGCGGCCAGGGGGCTAACGGCCAGTTCGCTGCCCATGTAGCGGGGCGCCTGCGGCTTTGCAGTCGCAAGCGAGCGCATTAGGACAGCATCCCGTCCACAGGGTCGGAGCCGGGGCTGGAGCTGGGGCTGGCACCAGGCCTTGGCCATGCGAGAAGCGCTACCATGGAGGCACAGGCCCTGTTCTTGCAGGAATGTCTGCACCGCCCGACTCCGTCATTGCGAACGCAGTGAAGCAATCCAGATGGCTATGGAACCCCGGGACGCCTAGATCGGCTGATCGCGTCCCTCCATCTGATGCGGGATGTATGCAGACCTTCAAGCATGGGTCATCCTTGTACCCTAACAAGCGTTTAAAAGCGCTGCTGCCACCATGCTGACTATTGAACTGCTCAACTCCTGCGCACAATTTGCCGCCTTTGACCAAGCGGACCGATGCACGCTGCGCGCACCGGCTCTGTACGCCTTGGCGCGCATGAAAGCCAAAGCCAAGGATTTGACGGCCTTTGTGCAAACCTACGACCCGCAACTGCAAGCTAGCCCTGCCTGGCAAGCCTGGCCCGCCGGTGAAGCATGGGGCTTTGCTTTGGGGCAGGCCCATGCCTGGCCGCAATACCGCGATATGTTTTTTCAGTGGCTGGCCTATGAGGGTGCGGGGCGGGTCTTGCCACAGGCCTTGCCACGCTTGACCCTGTCATGCGGCGCGGCAGGCTTTGACGCTTTGCTGCGCACCGCCTATGCAGTGGAGTCGCGCCACCACCATGAACTGGCCGACGCCCTAGCCCTATGGGCCTGCTGCTGGCAAGCCCGCCCGCCGCTGCCCGACGCCCCTGCGGGCGCAGGAGGTGATGTGCTGAAAGTGCTGCGCCAACTGCCCCGCATCACCCACCACCATAGCGACTGGACGCAGGCCGTGCACCAAGCGGCCCATACACCTTCTTTGCTGCGCGCCGCAAGCGCCCTGCGCACCGGCCCGGACACCCTGGAGCAACTGGCCGGTCTGGCCGCCCAAGCCTATGCCTGCAGCGGCAATGCGGCCGCGCTAGCCTTGGTGACCAGTGCCGACGCCATGCGCCGCCTACTGCCCTGCGTGGATGAGCCGGACCTGGCGCTGCGCAGTTATTGGCTGGACTTTGCCGCCACCGTGGCGGTAGCGGACCTGCAACTTGGCAAAGCGCCGACCGCCCTGCCCTGGCCCGAGCTGCTGCGCCAGGCCCGCACCAGCCGCGATGTACGTACTATCACCCTGGTGGACTGCTGCCACCATAGCGCCAAAGTCTATGGACGCGACGGTTGGTGGCAAAGCGCGGCGACGCGGGCAGTACAAGCTGCTGCCGCTTGGGCGCCGTCAGGCTTCTAATGTGGCTGTGATGCCAATGGGACCCGACCGGTTTTGATCACTTCGCGCTGCTTTAGCTTATATTGTGGGTGCGTCACCCCACATTTTTAAATTTCGATTTGCACACCTTTAAATGTCCGCTTACGCCCCGTCCATGCGAATCCTAGTGATTAGCATTTTTTTACTTCTCGTGAGCCTACCCTGCTGGGCAGCCCACGGCTATGCGCTTTGGGGAGATCTCAAGTACCCAGAAAACTTCAGCCACTTCGACTATGTAAACCCCCAAGCCCCAAAGGGCGGTGAATTACGTATGGTCAGCGGTTTAAGGCTTTCGACTTTTGATAAGTTCAATCCATTCACCATCAAGGGAAGTGCGCCGGCCTACATGGCCGACCTCATGTTCGATACCTTGCTGGCTCCCTCCCAAGACGAGACCGATTCCGCCTATGCGCTGCTGGCAAAAAACGTAGAGGCAGCGCCAGACTTGCTTTCCGTGGTGTTCAAGCTGGATCCAGCCGCACGTTTTCATAACGGCGACCCCGTACTCGCTGCAGATGTGAAGTTCAGTTTTGACACTTATCTGGGGCCACATACCTCACCTGCCTTTAAAACCGTACTGACCGATCTGGCGGGGGTGGATGTCGTCGACGACCGTACCGTTCGATTCCGGTTTAGTCGCGCCAACCGTGAAATGCCGCTCACGGTAGGCACGATGGCAATTTTCAGCCGCAATTGGGGTGTAGAAAATGGCAGGCCTAAATCCTTCGACAAAATAGTGATGGATCACCCAATTGGCAGCGGGCCCTACAAAATCGGGCCTGTCAAGTTCGGCAAAGACATCACCTATGTGCGCGACCCCGGTTATTGGGCCAAAGATCTCAATGTACGCAAAGGCACTGCTAATTTTGACCGCGTCACGGTGAAAATTTATAAGGACAACACCGCAAAGCTTGAAGCGGTCAAGGCCGGTGAATTTGATCTGATGCGGTTTTTCTCCGCAGGCGACTGGGCTCGCAGGGTGAACGGCAAGCGCTTTGACAGCGGCGAGTTGGTCAAGACCGAATTCAAGCACCGCCTGCCCACTGGCTTTCAAAGCTTTGTGTTCAACACCCGGCGTCCGCTATTTCAGGATGTACGGGTGCGCGAGGCCATTGGCCTGGCCCTGGACTACGAATGGATGAACCGCCAGATGTTTTATGGCGCCTATCAGCGCGTGGTCGGGCTGTTCGGCAATACCGACTGCCAGGCAACAGGCACGCCTTCTGTCGAAGAGTTGGCATTGCTGGAGCCCTGGCGCAAGCAAATTCCTGCTGCTAGCTTTGGCCCCATGGCCAAGCCGCCGCGCACCGACGGGGACGCGTCTTTGCGTGGCAATTTGCGCCGGGCCCTCGTCTTGCTGAAAGAAGCCGGCTGGGAAGTACGCGATGGCAAATTACGAAATGACAAGGGGGAAATCTTTCGCATTGAATTCCTCGATAGCAACGAAGGTTCCGCCAGGTTGACCGCGCCCTGGGTACGCAATCTGGAAAAAATAGGCATTGAAATGCGATTCAGGCCTGTTGACTTTTCCTTGTACCAGGAGAGGTTGCAGAAATTTCAATTTGACATGGTCTCCATTGCCTACGGGGGAACCAACAACCCGGGACAGGACTATGTGGATTTATTCGGCAGCAAAGCAGCTGATACCGAAGACTCTGGGAATTTAACCGGAATAAAAAATCCGGCCGTCGATTCCCTTCTGGAACGTTTAACCAGTGCAAAAACTAAAGGACAAATGTTAAATGCTTGCCGTGCGCTGGAGCGCGTGATCGCACACAGCCATATATTCGTCCCGGAATGGACTGCCGGTACGCATCGCATTGTGTACAGCGCCCGGCGCTTGGGACTTCCTCCTAGCATGCCCCCCTATGCAGCCAATGAATTGTGGGCGGTACGAACTTGGTGGGCGAAATAACTATGTTTCAATATATTTTTAAGCGCATTTTATTAATGATCCCCACGTTGCTGGGCGTGTTGTTGGTCACCTTTGCGGTAATTCAGTTTGTACCGGGCGGGCCGGTAGAGCAATACTTGGCAGAGGCCAAGGCGGGCGCTCCCGGGGGCGAAGGCGCTGGTATGTCATACCGTGGATCGCAAGGGGTTGATACCAAGCGCTTAGAGCAAATCAAAGCGCTCTACGGATTTGACAAACCACCGAGCGAGCGCTTTATTCAGATGATCGGGCAATTTGCGCGCTTTGATTTGGGTAAAAGTTTTTTCCAAAACAAGGATGTCAGTACCTTAATTATTGAGAAGCTACCGGTATCGATCAGCCTGGGCCTCTGGACTTTTTTCATCAGCTACCTGGTGGCGGTGCCACTGGGTATCGCCAAAGCGGTGCGTGCCGGTACCCGGTTCGATATGCTCACGAGCGTGCTCGTCCTGCTCGGTTATGCGATACCCGGCTTTGTGTTGGGCGTGGTGTTGCTGGTTGTTTTCGGGGGGCAATTGCAATGGTTTCCGCTGCGTGGATTGACCTCCAGCAATTGGGAAGAATTAACTTGGGGCGCGCGTATCGTGGATTACCTTTGGCATATCGTGCTGCCTGTTACGTCCATGGTATTGGGCAGCTTTGCAGTGATCACCATGCTAACCAAAAACGCATTTCTAGAGGAAATTCGCAAGCAGTATGTAGTCACCGCACGCGCCAAAGGCCTGGCCGAGCGCCAGGTACTTTGGAAGCATGTCATGCGCAACGCATTGATTCCGATCGTGACGCATTTCCCGGCCGCCTTTGTGGGTGCGTTTTTTACCGGTTCACTGCTGATTGAAACCTTGTTTTCTCTTGATGGTCTGGGCTTACTCAGCTTTGAGAGCGTAATTCGGCGTGATTACCCGGTCGTACTAGGTACTTTGTATCTTTTCACCCTGATCGGACTGGTGACCAAGTTAATTTCAGACCTTTGCTACGTGTGGGTGGACCCGCGCGTGCGCTTTGATTGATCGGCAGGTGCGCCAAGTGAACCCAGCAGCCATGCAAACCGCCACACTCAGCCTCTCGCCGGGGCGCCGCGCATGGTTGCGCTTTAAACGTAACAAAGTAGGCTACTGGAGCTTGCTTATTTTTTGCTGCATGGTGGCGCTAAGTTTGTGCGCTGAGTTGATCTCCAACGACCGCCCGCTCATCGTCCGCTACCAGGGGCAAACCTATTTCCCGGTATTGCAGGAATACCCGGAAAAAACATTCGGAGGCGATTTCGATACACCTACTGATTATCTGGATCCTTTTATACGCCAGGCGCTTGCGAAAGAGGGTAACTGGGCGGTTTTCGCTCCCAACCCTTATGGTTACAAAACGCTCAATTATTTTGCGAAGGAACCGAATCCCTCCCGCCCCACCAAAGACAATTTCTTGGGCACCGATGACCGTGGGCGCGACTTATTAGCCCAGCTGATTTACGGATTCCGGGTCAGTGTGCTTTTTGCGCTGGCACTGACGATCAGCGGGACCTTGTTGGGCGTCATCACCGGCGCGATACAAGGCTTTTTCGGGGGCCGCACCGACCTGGCATTTCAGCGTTTTATCGAAATTTGGGGATCGATGCCCGAGCTCTACTTGCTCATTATTTTTAGCGCCGTCTTTGCCCCCAGCATTGGGCTATTGCTGGTATTGCTGAGTTTGTTTGGCTGGATGGGGCTTTCGGACTACGTACGCGCCGAGTTTTTGCGCAACCGTCAATTGGACTATGTGCGCGCTGCACGCGCCTTGGGTGTCGGTAACTGGCGCATCATTACCCGGCATGTTTTGCCCAATAGCATGACGCCCGTGGTCACCTTTTTACCGTTTCGCATGAGCGGTGCGATTTTGGCGCTGACGTCGCTGGACTTTCTCGGGCTGGGCGTACCGCCAGGCACGCCGTCTTTAGGCGAGCTCTTGCTTCAAGGCAAAAACAGTATTGATGCTTGGTGGATATCGGTTTTCACTTTTTTGGTATTAGTGATCACTTTATTGCTGCTGACCTTTATGGGTGATGCGCTGCGCGATGCGCTGGATCCGCGCAAGGCGGATCAAGACGCTCCTGCCGGAGGGCCGCAATGACACTGCTGAGCGTCTCCAATATGCGGGTCCACTTTGGCCCTAAAGAGGTCGTCAAAGGCGTAGATTTCTCCATTGCCCCCGGAGAAAAACTGGCGCTGGTGGGCGAGTCGGGCTCGGGCAAGACGGTTACCGCGCTTAGCCTCTTAGGCCTGCTGGGCAACGGGCGTTGCTCTGGCACCGCTAAATTCAATCGCGCCAGCGGAACAAAAGATCTTTTCTCGCTATCAGAAGAATCCATGTGCGCGGTCCGAGGGCAAGAAATTGCCATGATTTTCCAAGAGCCGATGACGGCCTTAAATCCGCTTTTTTCCATTGGCAATCAAATTGCCGAAGTAGTCCAACTCAAACTCGGCCTGAACGCAACACAAGCGGCGAAGGCGACGATCGAATTGCTAGAGAAAACCGGCATGCCGGAGCCAGCGCGCCGCGCCAATGCATTCCCGCACCAGCTGTCTGGCGGTCAGCGACAACGCGCCATGATCGCCATGGCCTTGGCCTGTAAACCGCGTCTGTTGCTTGCCGATGAACCGACCACCGCCTTAGACGTCTCCGTGCGAGCGCAAATTTTGGATTTACTCCAAGACCTACAGCGCGAAACCGGCATGGCGGTCTTGATGATTACCCACGACCTGAACTTGGTGCGCAAATTTGCCGATCGGGTAGCCGTGATGGAAAACGGCTATCTGGTGGAGTCTGGCAGTGTTGCTGAAGTGTTTGCGCATGCCCAGCACGCCTACACCCGCAAGCTGATTGACAGCACGCCCAGCCGAGACCCCCTGGAAGCGGCCGCCATTGCAGGCCCCGCTTTGCTGGAGGCCAAAGATGTGAAGGTGGATTACCCGGTGCCGCTACCAGGGTGGCGTGGGTGGTTTAAGAAAGGCAGTTTTACGGCGGTGCATCAGGCCAGTTTTTCGATTGGTATGGGGCGCACCTTGGGCGTCATTGGTGAATCCGGGTCAGGCAAGTCCAGCCTTGCGCTGGCAGTCCTGGGCTTGCATCCGCAGGGTGGGAAGATACGCTTTGATGGCCAAGGCTGGGGCAAAGATAAGTTGTCCGACCAGCGACTGCGCCGCTCCATGCAAGTAGTTTTTCAAGACCCATTTTCATCACTCTCACCGCGCATGACGGTGGCTGAAATTGTGGGCGAAGGCCTGCTGGTACACCACACCGAATTAGGCCCTGCGCAGCGCCAGCAACGCGTGTTGCAAACACTGGCCGAGGTGGGCTTGACCGAGGCGCAGTTTCCCAACTTGCTGGCGCGCTACCCGCATGAGTTTTCCGGTGGGCAGCGCCAGCGCGTGGCGATTGCGCGGGCCCTGATTGTCGATCCACGCTTGCTGGTACTCGATGAGCCCACCAGCGCGCTAGACGTGACGATTCAAAAACAGGTGCTGAGCTTGCTGCAGGGCTTGCAGCGCAATCGGGGCTTAAGTTACTTGCTGATTACCCACGATGTGGCGGTGATTCGGGCCATGGCCCATGATGTATTGGTGATGAAAGATGGACAGGTGGTCGAAATGGGTGCCACCGACGCGGTGCTCAATGACTCGCAGCACCCCTACACCAAGACCTTGATCGCTGCCAGTGCTTGAACCCTGCGGACGCAGGCTTTAACTGCGCCAACCGCTTATCGCATCCTCTGCGCGCTATAGCCAAAAAAATGCCACCCGAAGGTGGCATTTTTGCTGGAGCAACATTTAGGCCAGTGCTTTGTGCGCACCATCACACAAGGGCTTGGCAGCGCTGTGTTTGCAACCGCAAAAATACACCGTCTTGGTTTCTTCGGCGTGGTATTTCACCGGGATGAACGCGCTGCCTTTGTGCGAGCCGTCGCAAAATGGTTGCGACTTGCTTTGGCCGCAGGAGCACCAGTAATAGTCTTTACCCGCTTCGACGTTGCTGGCGTAGGGGGACTTTTGAGCGATATGGGGTTCCATGGGGTTTTCCTTTTTATCTAACAATTTGCAACGATTGACGCCGCACTACCAGCACTGCTCAGCGCAGTTTTGGCCTGAGCGATTATGCGCCCGCCGCTGGCCCCGGCGCAGCAGACCAAAACGGCGCCAGGCGGGCTACGAAATCGGGCAGGTCCTCAAAATACGGCAAAGCACCGCCGGGCACTCTGTGTGTTTGCCACGGGACTGCGGTTTGCACCAAGGCCAGACCCCGGTAATCGGTGAAGTCGCCGCGCGAGGCCATAGAGATCCATACCGGGCATTGCAGCGATTCATAAACGGTGTGGATGTCTTTGCTGAACATGGCCATGGACAAAAAGCACAAAGGCGCAAAGCGCGCGCCCTCTTCCCGCGCTGTGCGCACGCAATACGGCCACAGTTGCGGATCGATATGCGGCGAGCCCCAGGTCTTGCGCAAAAAATAGCGGATGACAGCGGGACGGGTCAGCGCATCGAACAAGCCCTGCGACCAGCGCGGCGAACGCAAGACCGCATGCAAGCGTGGCAAGTAGTTGGTGCTGCCCGGCGCGCCCCGGCGTGCCTTTAAGCGGCTGAGCCCGGTAGGGCTGACCAAGGCCAGGCGTGCTATGCGATGCGGCGCCTCCATGGCGGCGCGGGCTGCAAATTCGCTGGACAAAGACAGGGCCAGTACATCAACCGCTATGGGCCCTTGCTCGCGGGCTAAGAGGTCTAGCACGGCGTGAATCGCATCGGTCATCAAGCGCGGCGTGTACATGCGGTCGCCACGCTGGGAAAAAGCATAGCCGGGCAACTCGATAGCTACCACTAAGCGCTCGTGGCGGTAATGCTCAAACAAAGGTCGCACTTCCGCAGCCGAGGCGGCGGCATTGATACTGTGGATTAACAGCAGCGGCGGCAAGCCCGGTGCAGCGTTTTGCGGCTTGGATTCGTAGATATTTATACGCCCTACCGCAGTGTCTATCACCCGTCGCGCAGCGTCCAGCGAAGGGGGCAACGGGGGCAGCGTGGTCAATGCGGTGGGCATAGCGAATACTAAGGCGCTGCAGCAACGAGGGATATGGCGGCTACTGGCTTCATACTTTTTCGATCGCCTGATCAGCCACCGCTTGCAATTCCTGCGCGCTAACCAAAGCAGGCGCGATGTCGGCCAAAGGACGCAACACAAAAGCCCGCTGGCGCATGCGCGGATGCGGCACGGTCAGGCGCGGGCTGTCTATGCGCGCTACGCCGTACAGCAGTATGTCCAAATCCAGCGTGCGAGGCGCGTTGCGGTAAGGCCGCTCCCGCCCGGCCCCACGCTCCAATTGGTGCAAACGGTCCAGTAAATCGGGTGCGCTTAGGCGGGTGGAAATTTGCATCACGGCATTGAAGTAATCCGGGCCGCTGGAATCCACCGGCGCGCTGCGGTACAGCGGGGACGCAGCATGCAAATGGCAGTGTTCAAAGGAGGCAATGGCCTGCATAGCGTCTTGTACCGCCTGGCGTGCGTCACCCAAATTGGCACCCAGGCCAATGGTGGCAATTAGCGGCTCGCGCATAGGCCGGCTTATTTAATTAGAGTCGGCAGGGCCGCCCTGCGCTGGGCCATCGCCCGCTGCGCGACCGGCACCACCGCGACGGCGACGGCGGCGTTTTTTGGGCGCTTCGCCCGCATCGTCATAAGCCGCTTCTTCACCGCTTGCACCTTGTGCAGACTCAGCAGCGTGGGCCTGCGCGCTATCACCATCGGTGGCTGCATCGCCGGGCGCGCGGCGCGGCGCGGACGCAGGACGGGGTGCGCGCACCGCACGCGGGCGCTTGAGGTTTTCTTTGCGCACCTGGTCCACCAGGTCTTCGCGCATGGCATCGTCGCCGGTCGAGAATTCTTGCCACCAGTCGGCCAGAACTTCGTCTACTTCGCCAATGTCAGCGCGCAGGCGCATAAAGTCAAAGGCGGCGCGAAAGCGCTCTTGCTGCACCAGACCAAAAGGCGCGCTGCCCACGCGTTTTTCAAATCGCGGTTGCATCATCCAAATCTCGCGCATATCGGCGGCCAATTTGCCGCGCCCGGACACGTCGCCAATGCGGGCGTTAAACACATCGTCAATCGCATCCTGCAACGCCGGGTGCGCGTGCTGGCCCTCGGCCTGGCGTGCAGCCCAGCCGTCGCGCACATCGGCCCAGAGCACACAGGCCAATAAAAAGCTGGGTGCTACTGGTTTGCCCTCGCCCACGCGGCGGTCGGTGTCTTGCAAGGCAGTGGTGACAAACGCGTGGTCGGCGCGCTCGACCACCAGATCGAGCAAGGGGTAAATGCCGCGCTCCAGCCCCAGCGTGCGCAATTGCGCAATCGAGGCCAGCGCGTGCCCGGTTTGCAAGAGCTTGAGCATTTCGTCAAACAAACGGCTTTGCGGCACATCGGCCAGCAGCGGCAGGCATTTGCGCAAAGGCGCTGCGGTTTTGCTGTCCACCTTAAAGCCCAGCGGCGCCAACTTGGCCGCAAAGCGCACCGCGCGGATGATGCGCACCGGGTCTTCGCGGTAACGCACACCGGCCTCGCCAATCATCTTCAAGGTTTTGTTTTTGGCATCTTTGATGCCGCCGTGGTAATCGACCAGCACTTGGGTTTGCGGGTCGTAGTACATGGCGTTGATGGTGAAGTCGCGGCGCACCGCGTCTTCTTCTTGCGGGCCCCAGACGTTGTCGCGCAGCACGCGGCCTGTGGAGTCCACGGCGTGCTTCATACCGGCCAGCTCGCTCTTGCTGGTTTTTTCATTGCCCGCCACTTGCTCGGCAGCGGCATTGTCCAAATAGGCGCGGAAGGTGGAGACCTCGATCACTTCATGCTCGCGCCCACGGCCATAGACCACGTGCACGATGCGAAAGCGCCGCCCAATAATGAAGGCGCGGCGGAACAGGGATTTGACTTGTTCGGGCGTAGCGTCGGTGGCGACATCAAAGTCTTTGGGGCGCAGGCCCAGCAGCAAATCGCGCACCGCGCCGCCGACGATGTAGGCCACAAAACCGGCGTCTTGCAAAGTACGCACCACATTGGCGGCGCGCTCATCGACGAGTGAGGGGTCTATGCCATGGGTTTTGACCGGCACGTCCACGCGCTTGCCCAAAGAGGGTTTGCCACCGGGACTGGTGTTGCCGCCCGTAGCTTTTGCCAACAAGTCTGTAATAAATTTTTTGATCATAAAAACTAGGGTTGCGCCTGGCCTGCGTATGCGGGGCTACAGCGCGTCGCCATTAGGCGAAGAGTTCGAGTATGCGCCATCCGCGCGCCTGGGCAATCGCGCGCAGCGGGTCATCCGGGTTGGTGGCCACTGGCACATTGGCTTTTTCTAGCAGTGACAGGTCGTTAATCGAGTCCGAGTAAAACGTGCTGTGCACGTCTTGCCAGCCTAAATTACGCGCAGCCAGCCAGGCCTCCACCCGCGCTACTTTGCCCTCGCGAAAGCTGGGCACGCCGCGTACTTCGCCGGTAAACCAGCCGCTGCCGCCGGGCGTAGTGTCGCGCTGCAAATCGACAGCCATTAATTCGTCCGCGCCCAGGGCGGCGGCAATCGGGCGGGTTACAAATTCATTGGTCGCCGTCACCACAATCACGGTGGCACCCTCGGCTTTGTGCTGGCGCACCAAGTCAAAAGCTTGTGGCAACAAGCCGGGCTTCACCACTTCTTCCATGTAGCGCGCATGCGCCTGGCGCGCAGCAGCTTCGCCACGCTCTACAAATGCGGCAGTGGCAAACCGGGCGTATTCAAAAATGTCCAAGGTACCGGCTTTGTACTGGGCGTAAAAAATATCGTTGCGCCGGGTGAACTCCACCGGATCGGTCCAACCCAGGCGGGCGGTGAACTGGCCCCAGCTGTAATCGGAATCAAAAGGGATTAGCGTGTGGTCCAGGTCAAACAGGGCCAGCTTGGGCAAACTCATGTGTTCTCCAACATTGAACGGATCAGGGGGATGGTGATAGCGCGCTGGGTTTGCAGCGCGTAGCGGTCTAGCTCGTCGAGCAAGGCCAGCAGGCTGCCCAGGTCGCGGCTGAAGCGGCGCAAGGTGTAGTCCATCACCTCGTCGCTTAAAAACAGGCCGCGCGCATCGGCAGCTTGGCGCAGCACAGCACGGCTTTGCGCTTCGCCCAAGGGCTGCATCAAAAATATATGGCCCCAGCCCAGGCGGGTGCGCAGGTCTTCGCGCAAGAGCAAATCGGCCGGTGCGCTGCTGCCCGCGGCCAGCACCGGACGTTGCAGGCTGTGCGCTTGCACAAACCACTGAAAGGCGGTGTGCTGTTGATCGGCGGAATAGAGGTGCACATCGTCCATCAGCACCATGGCCCAGGACTCGTCAAACTCAGGTGGCGCGGCGCCCGATGCGTCCAGGCAGCCAGCACTCGCGCCGCGCGCGCGCAGGCCTTCGTTTACCGCGCGCAGCAAATGCGTCTTGCCGCTTCCTTCAGGGCCCCACAGGTAGGTAGGCACGGCCAGCGCGTCGGGCACTTGCTCGCCTTGCACCAGGCGCTGCAAGTGCGCATGGACAGCGCTATTGGGGCCGGGGAAAAAATTGTCCAGCGTCGCCGGGCCGGGCATGGCAATGTCGAGCGCGATTTGCCGCATCACCATGAATTAGCGCTGGTACAGGCCGCTGGCCATATAGCTATTGCGCAAACGGCGTATGGCCACCAGCAACACGGCACTGGCCGGCAAGGCCACCAAGATGCCGACAAAGCCAAACACCTGGCCAAAGGCCATGAGCGCAAAAATCACGGCCAGCGGGTGCAGGCCAATACGCTCGCCTACCAGCCGCGGGGTGAGAAAAAAACTTTCCAGCACCTGGCCCAGGCCAAAGACCACGGCCACCATGGTCAGCGCGTAAGTGGGGCCGGACGTGGCCGAGAACTCCAGGAGCCCGGCCAGCAGCGCCAGCACCATGCCCAGCCCGAAACCCAGATAGGGCACAAACACCGCCAAACCGGTAAAGGTGCCGATGGGCAGCGCCAGGTCCAGCCCGAACAAAGCCAGGGCCAGGCTGTAATACGCCGCGAGCACGCACATCACTACCAGTTGCCCGCGCAGGTATTCGCCCAGCACCTGGTCGGCATCGACCAGAAAGCTCTGGGTGTTTTCGCGGTAGCGCGGCGGAATCAGGGTGCGCAGCCCGACCATAAAACGGTCCCAGTCCATGAGCAGATAAAACAAAACCACGGGAATCAGCACCAAATTGCCGGCTACCGCCAATGCAGCGCTGCCGCCGAGCTTGAGCGAGGACAAGACCGAGGCTATGGTGTCTTCCACATTGGCATTGAGGTAGGTCATCACAAACCCTTTGATGCCCGCGGGCTCTAGGCTGAAATGCAGCCCGAGTTTGCGTAGTGTGGGCTGCACTGCCGCATTGAGCTGCTCCAGAAAGCCGGGCAATTGGTCGCGCATCAGCGGCATTTCCATCACCAGAATCGGCACCAGCAGCAGCACCAAACCCACCAAAAGCACTAAAACCAGCAATTCCACCAGCACCACCGCTAGCACCCGAGGCAGCGCACCACGTAAGCGAGCGTCCAGCCAGTCGACCAAGGGGGTTAGCGCGTAAGCCAGCACGGCGGCGGCGACAAAAGGCGCCAGCACCGGCGCAAGCAACCACAATGTCAGCACGCATAAAGCAACTATGGCAGCCCAGGCGGCAGCGCTTTTTTGGGAATCCGTCAATGCTTCTCCAAAAGGGGGCTGGGGTAAGCCCGTAAAATCATGGTCTGATTCTATCGGGCGCCCCCCGATTGCCCCTCGCAGGCACGCCTGCCCCAGCCCCGCCCATTCCATGACCAATTCGCCCCCGCCCGCCGCCAGCCCTTTGTCCTACAAGTCTGCCGGGGTGGACATCGACGCCGGGGACGCGCTGGTGGAGCGTATCAAGCCCTTGGCGCGCAAAACCATGCGCGAGGGCGTGTTGGCGGGTATTGGCGGCTTTGGGGCGCTGTTTGAGGTGCCCAAGCGCTATAAAGAGCCGGTGCTGGTCAGCGGAACCGACGGCGTAGGCACCAAGCTGAAGCTGGCTTTTGAATGGAATATGCACGACACCGTAGGCATCGACCTGGTGGCCATGAGCGTCAATGACGTGTTGGTACAAGGCGCCGAGCCGCTGTTTTTTCTGGACTACTTTGCCTGCGGCAAGCTGGATGTGGACACGGCAGCGGCGGTGATCGGCGGGATTGCCAAAGGCTGCGAGCTGTCAGGCTGCGCGCTGATAGGCGGCGAAACCGCCGAAATGCCGGGCATGTACCCGGCAGGCGAATACGACTTGGCCGGGTTTGCAGTGGGCGCGGTGGAAAAATCCAAAATCTTGAGCGGCGCGGATGTCAAGCCGGGCGACGTGGTGCTGGGCCTGGCCTCCAGCGGCGTGCATTCCAATGGTTTTAGCCTGGTGCGCAAATGCTTAGAGCGCGCCGCCGGGCAATTTCCCGACACGCTCGATGGCAAACCCTTTAAGCAGGCCTTGATGGAGCCGACCCGCTTGTACGTCAAAAACGTATTGGCCGCGCTGGCCGCGCACCCGATCAAGGCGTTGGCCCATATCACCGGCGGCGGTTTGCTGGAAAACATTCCGCGCGTGCTGCCCGAAGACTGCGCCGCCCGGCTAGTGAAAGGCAGCTGGCCGCAAACCGAACTCTTTGCCTGGCTACAAAACACCGCCGGGATTGACGACATAGAGATGAACCGCACTTTTAACAATGGCATCGGCATGGTGGTCGTGATCGACGCCGCGCATGCCGCCGCTTGCGCCCAAACGCTGCGCGATGCGGGGGAGGCGGTGTACGAGATCGGGGCGATTGTGTCGGTCCAAGTCGGAGCGGCTAAGGTAACCGTGGGCTAATGCGCTAGCGGCGAAACTACACCGGCCTTCGCCCGCTAGATAAACACAGGTCTAGCCACGGCGGTACAGGCACCTTGCTTAAATGCATTGGCATGGGGCTCCCATGCCTTTAGCTTCCATTCCGTAGATTTATAGCAAGCAGGCGTGGCTGTGCCCATCCGAATCGGATTGAACCGGCGGAACGTGCTGGGCGCACTGCGCCTGTGCCAGGGGACAACGCGTACGAAAAACACATCCCGAAGGCGGATCTAATGGCGAGGGCAATTCGCCCTCCAACAATTGCCTGGAACGACTGCGCTCAATTTCCGGGTCCAAAATGGGAATAGCGGAAAGCAGCGCACGGGAGTAAGGGTGGCGCGCTGAGCTGTATAGCGCCTCGCGGCTGGCGATTTCCATGGTGCGGCCCAAATACATCACCATTACGCGTTGGCTGATATGGCGCACCACCGCCAAGTCATGCGCGATGAACAGGAGCGCCAGGCCCAAGTCCTTTTGCAGCTCGGCTAGTAAATTCACAATTTGGGCCTGAATCGACACATCCAAAGCGGACACCGGCTCATCGCAGACCACGAGTTGGGGCTCCAAAATCAAGGCGCGTGCAATACCGATGCGCTGGCACTGCCCCCCGGAAAATTCATGCGGATAGCGGTTGACTTGCCGGACTGTCAAACCCACCCGATCCATCAGGGCGCGAACTTTTTGCCCGCGCTCGGCCGCGGATACATCGGGGCGGTGGATGCGCAGCGGCTCGCCAATAATCTGGCCCGCCGTCATGCGTGGGTTCAGGCTTGCCAGCGGATCCTGAAACACCATTTGTATGTCTTTACGCACCGCCATCCAATCGGGCTTGGAGGCGCCAACCATTTGCTTGCCATTCCACACAATGCTGCCCGCAGTAGCAGGATGCAGATTGAGCAAAGCGCGCGCCAAGGTGGACTTGCCACACCCTGACTCGCCGACCACACCCAAGGTTTCGCCTGCGTGCAGGTCAAAAGACACACCGTCAACGGCTCTGACCTTTCCTAAGGGAGCCCAAGGCCATGCGCCCGGCATACGCACTGGAAAATGGACTTGCAGATCACGCACTTGCAAGAGAGGCTGCATGCTATCGGCCATGTCCCCCTCCTTCGCCCGGGCTTAAGTTCAGTAATTCCACCGGGCGATGGCAAGCACGTCTGGCCGGGTAGCGCAGGGCTTGTTCCGACCGGGCTTGCGCAATATCCTGCAAGACAGGCACCTGCGAGTCGCACAGGCCATCGGCCCAGTCGCAGCGCGGCGCAAAAGGGCAGCCACTGGGCAGTTGCGCCATCTGCGGCGGGCTGCCCGGAATCGGCAGCAGTGGCCCGCCTTGGCCGTCGATGCGCGCAATCGCCCCCAGCAGCCCGCGTGTGTACGGATGCGAGGCTTGGTGAAAAATATGCGCCGCACTGCCCTGCTCCATCACGCGCCCGCCGTACATCACCAATACCTGATCGCACAAGCCGGCTATCACGCCTAAATCATGGGTAATCAGCAAAATCGCGATGCCCATGTCTTTTTGCAATTCGCGTAACAACGCCAAAACCTGGGCTTGCACGGTGACATCCAATGCGGTGGTGGGCTCATCGGCGAGCAAAATTGCGGGTTCACAGAGCAACGCCATCGCCAGCATCACGCGCTGGCGCATACCGCCCGAAAATTCGTGCGGGTACATACCAATACGCGAGGCCGCCGCAGGAATTTTGACGGCATCGAGCATACGAATTGCGCTGGCGCGCGCCGCCTTGCGGTCCATGCCTTTGTGCAATTGCAGGGTTTCGGTCATCTGGCGCTCCACCGTGAGGTAGGGATTGAGCGCCGTCATGGGGTCTTGGAAGGCCATCGCAATCTGGCTGCCGCGCACGGTGTTGAGTTCCCGCTCCGACAGCGCCAGTAAATTACGACCCTGGTAGTCAATGTTGCCGGTCGCTCGTCCATTGCGCGCCAACAAGCCCATGATGGCCAGCGCCGTCTGCGATTTGCCAGAACCGGATTCACCCACAATGCCCAAAGTCTCCCCCTGCTGCATTGCAAAGCTAAGCCCATTGACGGCATAGACCGGGCCATCGTTGGTGGCGAACTGCACTTGCAAATTTTGCACTTGCAGCAGCGCGGCGGTGGGGGCTTGGTCAGAGGCACTCATCGGCTCTTGGGGTCCAATGCATCGCGCATACCGTCACCCAGAAAATTAGCGCAATACAAGGTCAGGGTGAGTGCTGCGCCCGGGAACCAAATCATCCAGGGGCTGCTTTCCATAACATTGGCACCGTCATGAATCAACACACCCCAACTGGTCATGGGCTCTTGCACACCCAGACCCAAAAACGACAAGACCGACTCCGTCAGTATCACGCCCGGCACGGTAATGGAGGTGTAAATCACGACGATGCCCAATAGGTTTGGCACTACATGCGAAAAGATAATCCGCCGCGTAGGCACACCGATGGCACGGGCCGCCTCAATGTATTCCTTGGACTTGATCGACAAGGTTTGGCCTCGTACTACCCTGGCCATATCCATCCATGAGAAAGCAGAAATAGTCAGCACGACAAGATAAAAATCGCGCCCCAAAATAGTGACCATCATGATGGCGATCAGGAGGTAGGGGATGGCATACAAAATATCCACGATGCGCATCATGAAGGCGTCAACTTTCCCGCCTACAAAACCGGCTACCGCGCCCCAGGCAACCCCAAGCGACACCGACACCAAGGTGGCCAACACGCCTACCGTGAGCGATACCCGGCCACCGATCAAAGTGCGGACCAAGAGATCACGGCCCAATTCATCGGTACCGAAAAGATGCCAATGGTCCCAAGTCGGCCCTATGCCCATCAGGTTCCAATCGGTATCGTCATAGGCGTGGGGCGATAACCACGGACCCACAAGGCAGACCAGCGCAATCAACATCAGTATGACCAAGCTCACCAGCGCAGCCCGATTACGCATAAAGCGCTGCCGTGCATCCAGCCAAGGGCTGCGCGCGGCCGGCGCTATTTCAGTAGCGGATTTTGGGATCAAGTAAGGCATAAGCCAGATCAACCAGTAAATTGAGCAACACCGCCACAAAAGTGACCAACACCACCAGCCCCAGCACCAGGGTGTAGTCGCGATTAGACGCGCCGTTGACTATGAGCTTGCCCAAACCCGGCAGCGAAAACCAGGTCTCGGTCACGACCGCAGCGGTAATGGATGAAATCGCTAAGGGCCCCAGCACCGAGACGACGGGAATCAAAGCAGGCCGCAAGGCATGGCGCAGCACGATAGTGGACATGGGCAAGCCTTTGGCCCGTGCCGCCAAAATAAAGTTGGAACTGAGCACCTCGATCAAACTGCCGCGCATGACCCGCCCTACGGTGGAAAGATTAATCACCGCCAGCAAGGCTACGGGCAGAACGACAAAGCGCCATTGGCCCTCGTTCCAGCCCCCCGATGGCAGCCATTTCAGCCATAGCGCAAATACCGTCACGAGCAGGGGACCAATCACAAAAGACGGCACTGAGCCCCCGATATTGCAAAAAATCATGAGCGAATGGTCCAACCAACTGTTTTGCCGCAGCGCCGCCCAAATGCCCAGCGCTACGCCAGCAAGCACGGCAATGAGCATGGACAAGCCGCCGATCAAAAGGGACACCGGCAAGGCCTTGGCGACCAAGTCATTGACCGACCAGTCCGCATACCGAAACGAAGCGCCTAGATCGCCGTGCAGCAAATTATTAAGGTAATACAAATACTGCTGCCACAGCGGAAGGTCGAGGTGGTACTTGGCTTGCAAGTTGGCAAGCACAGCGGCGGACACTTTGCGCTCGCTATCAAACGGCCCACCCGGAGTCAGGTGCAGCATCAGGTAGCACACGGTAATCACAGTGAGCAAAGTCGGCAGCGTCGCAAGTATGCGACGCAAAGTGTATTTCCACATGCGATTGGCCCGCAGGCCCCTAATGCATCAGTGTTTGATGATGTACAAGTCTTTGCTGCGGAAGCGGTCCATGGGGTTGCTCTCAAAGTAGCCCCCCACATAGGACTTGACCAAACGCGGCAAGGTGTATTGCAAGAGCGGAATCATGGGGTAGTCTTCCATGACCAATTTCGCTGCACTGGTCAGCAAGGCTTTGCGCTTGGCAGGGTCTAGCGCCTGATTGCCTTGATTGATTAAATCTTCCGCCTTGCGGTTGCAATTTTTATTGTCATTGGCGTCCGAGTCGCATTGCACCAAGGTTAAAAAAGTGGTTGCGTCGTTGTAGTCGCCCACCCAGCCATGCCGGGCAATCTGGAACTCACCATCGTGCCGCTTTTTGAGCAGTACCTTGAACTCCATGTTCTCCATCTCGGTTTCCAGGCCGAGCTTGGTTTTCCATTCTGAGGCCGCAAATATGGCCATCTTTTTGTGGTACTGGTCGGTGTTGTAAGTGAAATTGATCTTGGCGCCGGGTTTGACACCTGCGGCAGCCATTAGCTTCTTGGCTTCTTCCACACGCTTTTCCATAGGCCAAGCAGCCCAGTCATACGCGGTGACATCCGCGCCACTGATACCCTTAACGATCACCCCGTAAGCAGGAATCTGTCCGTCTGCAGTCACTTTGCTGGCAAGGGTATCGCGGTCAATCACCATGGAGAGCGCTTTGCGCACGCGCACGTCTTTGAGCAAGGGGTCTTTATTGTTCAGCGCGTAAAAGCGCAAACCCAGCATAGGTCCGTTTTTGATATCCGCCGGATGGCTCTTTTTGAATTGCTCATAAGAGCCGGGCGGCAATACGTAGGCATAGTCTGTTTCGCCAGTCTGAAACATCTTGACGTCCGCGTTGCTATCCTCAATAGGCAGATAACTGACTTTGTTCAGTTGTACGGACTTTGCGTCCCAATATTGCGGGTTTTTCTCGAGTACCACCGCGCTATTGACCCGCCACTCCTTCATCACGTAAGCGCCATTGCCCACCATATTGCCGGGCTTGGTCCAGTCTTTGCCAAATTTATCGATCACCGCTTTGTTAATGGGCGCAAACTGGGTGTTCGAAAGCAAGTCGAGCAAAAATGCCACCGGAAACGGTGTCTTCACTTCCAGTTGGTCTTTGCTCAGGGCTTTAACACCCAAATCGGTAAGCGGCAACTTCCCCTCGGCCACTTCCATGCCATTGAGGATAAAGGGCGCCAGCGTAGTGGCATAAGGTGAGGCTGTTTTAGGGTCCAGGTAGCGGCGCCAGCCGTACACAAAATCTTCAGCGCTGATCGGGTCGCCATTGGAAAATTTGGCATCCTTCCTGAGCGTAAATACCCAAGTGGTGGGATTGGTATGCTTCCAGGATGCCGCTACACCGGGAACCGTCTGGCCACTGCTTGTGGTCGCGGTAAGTCCCTCAAACATATCCCGGGTGATTTGGTTCGCCCCCACGGATTCGGCCAGCGCCGGATCCAGGGTTTCAGGTTCAGCACCGTTACTGCGGATCAGCTCTTGCTTTGCGGCAAGTTCCACACCTTTGGGAACTTGCGCCGCCCACAGGCCGGGAGCAACAAAAGCGCCTGTAAGCGCTAGAACAAACCTAAACGTCAATAATTTCATCATATGAACCCCAGATACATTAAATGTTTCGATAAACCGAATAGCAAAATGGTGGCTTATTGTCCGCTACCTGTACATGACTACATGATCGGGTAAACCATTAGCATCATGCCGCGAACTGCCTACGATACGCAGCCGCAATCGCCGAGGGGCGCAGTTATTGCGCTCCAATGTCTTTCCAGACAGCTAAAAAAAAGCCGCACCAAAAGGTGCGGCATTTTTTATCCTACAAGTATTTGTTTAAAACTTGTAATCGTAGTTCACTGACAACTTGGCGCTACGAGGCGCACCATAGTAATACATGCCGTAAGCTGGAAGAATCGTGACGCTGTCTCCATCACCTTCGCGGTACTCATACTGCCTCACAACGGCTTGCTTGTCGAAAATATTAAACACATCCAATTTGAGGGTTAAACCTTTAAATGCTTCGGGCTTGTATATCAAGTTGAGATCAAGTGTGGCTCCCCAAGGTAATTCCCCCATAGTTCCACGAACAGCGGGTACACCCTTACAAGCAAAAAACACGGCGCCATAGCCCAGTGGGTCCATTGCTGGGTCAGGAGGATTACCTATGCAATTCAGCGGGCGGCCAGATTCTAAATTCACATTCGCCCCCATACCCACCTCAGGCGTCATTTGGAGATAACCATAGGCTTTAATCTGGTGGGTACGGTCGTTCGGCAGGCGACCATTTGCGTTCGCCATTATTTCGGGGAAGTCCCATGCCATGGTGGCCGCAACATCAGCCTGACCCCAATCGGAATTCAACTGGCCTTCCATATTGCCAGCGTTCCTGGACCAGGTATAGTTAATTTTTCCGTACCAAGTGCCATCAAATGGGTGCTCCGCGAAAACATCCACCGCCGTATAGGTTCTTTCCACCTTCGGGAAATTGCCCATGTCCGCATTGGTAACCTTAGCTTTGATAGGTCCTTTGCCATCACCAAAATCAAATTGGAATAAGTTATCTTCACCAGGATTAAACAGACGGCAATTGGTATCAGCTCCAGCCTTCTCAGTAGGCAGTCCGTTACGGATCGCGTAGTTCAACAAGCCCCTGGCATCACACACATCATCAATCGTAGAGCCCATGGTCCGGTAGGTAAACCGTGCACCAACGTTAAGCGACTTCGATAGCGCTTTCTCTAATCCAATCGCGAACTCGTCTTGAGAATTAGCCTTGAGCTCCAGATTCACATAATCCGCTGGGTTCTTGGCCTGACCGAGTTCATTATTAGACGAATACACCGGACTCAGAGCCGTAAGACCGGTAGGGCGGCCGTCGGCAGCCACACCGGAATAAGCGAATTCCTGTTTCGTGTAAAGCGAATTACCCAATTGGCGCACCGCCACTGAGGTTGGCACCGGCAGGTGGTAGCGACCCGCTGTGCCAAATACCTTCATGCTGCCGTCGCCATTGACGTCCCATGCCGCGCCGACGCGGGGCGCGATCTGGGTTGGCAGGTTCATAAACGAGATACCGTCTCCGTTGCGGTTATCAAAGCCTTCGTTGCGCACACCCAAAGTCAGTTGCAAGCGGTCATTGACGGACCACCTATCCTCAATGTACTGCGCACTTTGAATCGTAGAAGGCGTTGATGCGCCAGAAATATCAATTTCAGTCACATAGTAACCCGCCTGCGCAGCCGCATTACCCGTAACGGATGCAAGCGTACTAGTATTAAATTTATTTATTAATGTACCCGTAGTCGCTTTGTAACCATAGGAATATCTTTTCCCACCAGCCTGACTGGTTCCATTAACGGCAGAAACATTATTACGGTCAAGACCCACCCGGAAAGTGTGCTCTTGATTAGCTACCCACTCCAGATCCGCACGGTAGTGCGTCAACTTATCATTGGCGCCAGTCGCTAACAGAGGCGATGAGATTTTTTGAGGTTGAGGATAGCCAGTAAGACCGTTTAAAAATGGTGCATATTCGGTTGCTGGCCCCGAAGATACCTGGGCAAGCGCGGGGTTGTACCCCATAGGTTTTTGTGACATATTTCGTACGCTAGTTCCACCCAGCAACTGCAAGGTCAATGCGTCACCAAAATGACCGGTGTACTTAACAATATCAATTTCTCCGCCGCCAGGCGCATACATGGCGGTGTAACCCGCCGGACTATTCCAATTAACGTCCGTCGTCCCACTCAGTACGCTACCGAAACGGCTGAATCCGGTGTAATCAAACCCGGAATACTCATACTTACGGGTTACTTGGGTATTGAGTTTGGTGTATTCGAGGGAGTGGTCGTCGGTGATATTCCAATCCAGCTTAGCCAAGTAGCGCGGCTCGCTGGTGCTCAGGTCGGTCCAACCGGTTGTCTTTGCCGATGAGGTTGCAGAATTGCCGACATAACCGTACTTCGAATCCACTGATTCATAGGCAAAATAACCGAACAACTTGTCCTTCAACAGGGGGCCGCCGATATACATGGTCTGGGTAGACGCATCAAGTGTGTTTTGACCGTTGAAAACCCTTAACTTACCGTCCGTGGCCGTATTGTGCGAATCGCCGGTAACGGGGTAGTAGCTATCGACCTCCCGCGCCCGCCATCCAGCGGGCGAAACAGTGGCGCCAACACCAAACACATAGTCATTCGTGCCTCTTTTGGACACCATATTGACCACACCACCAGTGGAGCGACCAAATTCAGCGCCATATCCACCGGTCAAAATTTGGGTCTGCGCGATGGACAATGAGGGCGGCTGGGTCCAACCTGTTTGCACATACAGGTTGGTAATGGGGAAACCGTTGAGGTAGTAAGCATTCTCGGAAGCGCCCGCGCCACCGAACGATGGGGCGCTTGAGCCGCCGTAGCGGCTATCGCCCTTCGTCGTGTTAGGAGCCAACTGAATGACGGAGCCCAGCCCGGTCCCAACTGGCAACAAGGCCAACTCACTCGAAGTAAAGGTGGTTGTGGTTCCTGAAGCGCTGGTATCAATTTGACGTTTGAAGGTAGCAGCACCGGTAATTTGGACCGCTTCCAAACTGGCTTCTGCAAAGCTTATTTCTGCGCCTTGGCCTAACTTAATTTCAACTGTCTGCACACCTAAGCTTGAACCACCCTTGGAAACCTCTACCTTGTAGACGCCCGTAGCCAATGATGCAGCGCTAAAGTGACCCTTGTCATCTGCAAGCAGGACACGCTGGGCACCCGATTCCAAATTAGTCAGACTGATAGTGGCGCCCGCCATAGCCTTACCCGCAAGGTTGCCCGTTGTATTGGACTGCGCATAAGAGTTAGCGACAATCGAGACCGCAAGGGCTAGCACCCCAAGCTTTAGGGAAGTTTTGAAATTATTACCATTTCGCATATATTCTCCAACGATTATAAAAACATTTTTTTAGTATTAAATATACTAAGGGCGGCTAATTGAATTTGCTGCTGGCTTATATACTACCAAGAAGTAACCACTGTGAATTAAGGGTTTACCACTAGAAATTGAATTTAAGTCGCCTTTAAGCATTAACTGCAGGTGAAATTATGGGTAATGTTTTGCCGCAGTCGTGTCGACTAATTACCGGTTCGAAGTAAGTTTTTTACCCTTAGAGCCACCTCGAAAAGGTGATCGCCTGCTAGAGTTTGTTTTCATAATGGCAACGATCGATAGCGTGTAAACTTAGTTTATATCCCAAGCTTACGTGCCCCAAAGTCTGATGGCCTATCGGTCGAGACTCTTGCTTTAATAGCCTTTACCACTCAAGGACCCTTGAAAATGAAATTTGAAGTCAAGAAAGTTCGATACGCAGGTGTGAGCGCGAGCTTAATTTTCGCGGCGCTGTTTGGGTGCATGCAAGCGATGGCGCAAACAGACGCTCCTGCCGCCACAGCAGTAGCAGCGGTTGCTGCGGCCAGCACCGCCAACCCCTACGGCCTAGAAGCCCTGTGGGCGAGTTCAGACCTGGTGACCAAAGTGGTCTTGCTGCTGCTGCTCATCATGAGCATGGGCAGCTGGTACATCATGATTGTCAAGGTGCTAGAGCAAAGCAAGATGGGCCGCCAAGCCAAAGACGCCCAAGCCTTTTGGAGCGCCAAGACCGTGGCCGAAGGCACTGCAGCGCTGTCGCAAGAGAGCCCCTTCCGCTTCTTGGCCGATGCTGCTGGCACGGCGGTCAACAAACACCACGGCCTGATGGGCCATATCCCGCTCAATGACTGGATCGCCATGGCCATCCAGCGCGCTGTGGACCGGGTGCAGAGCAACACGCAAAACGGCCTGGCCTTTTTGGCAACCGTGGGTTCTACCTCTCCCTTTGTCGGCTTATTTGGCACCGTCTGGGGTATTTACCACGCCCTCACCGCCATCGGCATCTCCGGTCAAGCCTCTATCGACAAAGTGGCCGGCCCCGTGGGCGAGGCCCTGATCATGACGGCTATTGGTCTGGCCGTAGCCGTACCTGCAGTGCTGGCCTACAACTGGCTAGTGCGCCGCAACAAAGCCGTCATGGACGAAGTGCGCACCTTTGGCAATGACCTGCACGCCGTGGTGCTGGGCACCATCAAGAACTAAAGCCCGCTCCTTCCCTTAGGAACTGCACCATGGCTATGAACGTAGGCCCCGGCCCGGATGGCGACGACGCGGTCATCTCTACCATCAACACCACGCCCTTGGTGGACGTGATGCTGGTCTTGCTGATCATCTTCCTGATCACCATCCCCGTGGTCACCACCGCCATCCCGGTGACCCTGCCCAAAGAGCGCATTGAGGTGCGCGAGACCAAGCCAGAGAACGTCATCATCTCGGTGGATGCGCAAAGCAATATCTTTTGGTACGAGGCGCGGGTGAACAACGTAGAGGCGCTGACCGAGAAGCTGAAGAAAGTCGCCACCAAAAAGCCCCAACCCGAGGTGCAAATCCGGGGTGACCTGGCAGCACGCTACGAAGGCGTGGGCAAAGTGCTGCTGGCCTGCCAGCGCGCAGGCATTGTCAAGGTGGCCTTTATCACCGAACCGCCTCCCCTGAACTAAAGCGCAGCAGGACACCCACCATGGCCATGAACATTGGAAACAGCAGCGCAAGCGACGAGCCCGAGCTGATGATGGAGATCAACACCACGCCGCTGATTGACGTGATGCTGGTCTTATTGGTGATGCTGATCATCACCATCCCCATTCAGCTGCATGCGGTAAGCCTGGAGATGCCGGTGGGGGCGCCTCCGAACCAGCAAAAAATGGAAAAGATTCAGATCGATATTGATGCGGCCAGCGTGGTCTATTGGAACGGGGTGGCGGTATCGGGCGCCGAGCTGGACCAAAAAATGCAGGGTATTGGCCAATGGGCCGCACAACCCGAGGTGCATATCCGCCCCAACAAGGATGCGCGCTATGCGGTGTTTGCCAATGTGCTCTCGGGCAGCAAGCGCTACGGGCTGACCAAGATTGCCGTGATCGGCGCGGAGCAGTTTGTCCAATGAGTGCGCTGGGTGATCTGGCGACTTCGGGTTCTGGTGCCAACAGCGCTTCGCCTTACGGCTTTGGGCAGCAGGACAACAGCCGCAGGCTCAAAGGCATTGCCTTTGTAGTGGCCGTGCATTTGGTGGTGGGCTATGTACTGATCTCCGGCCTCGGACGCCAGGGCTTGACGCTTTTGAAAAAACCCCTGGAAGCAGTGCTCATCCAGGAAGTGATCATTCCGCCGCCACCGCCCCCACCCCCACCGCCCAAGAAAATAGAGCCGCCCCCTGAGATGCCCAAGGTGCAGGCACCGCCGCCGCCCTTTGTGCCGCCACCGGACATTCCACCACCGGCGACAAGCACGGCGCCGGTAATTCAGTCGGTGGCTACGCCCCCGCCCACGCCGCATGTGATTGCGCCGCCACCGCCTCCGGCGCCACCGGCCCCGCCTGCACCGCCAGCCCCCCCGGCTCCACCGCCGCCCGCACCCCCACCACCGGTGCCCAAAACGATTGGCGTTTTATGTCCGACGCAAGTGGCGCCCGAGATGCCAAGGCGCGCGCTACAAGACGGTACGCAAGGCGTGGTCAAAGCGCAGATCGTGCTCAAGGGCGGCGCGGTGCAGGATGTCACTATTCTGGGGGGCCCGCGCGTGTTTCATGCCGCAGTCAAGGCGGCCATCATGCAGTACAAGTGTGTGGCCGATGGGGCAGGCGCAGAGGTGACCGTGACGCAGGAATTTAATTTCAAGATCGACTAGGACGATCAGCGTAAACTTTTTGTAAGTCACGCTATAGGGCGTGCACAAGGTCTGCCACTGCAATTAGTTAAGTGGAAATCAAATTGTCGGCGCAAAGTAAAATCGACATGCTCCACTTGATTTTCCAATCTGACTCGAGTGAAAACGGGGCAAAAAACCAGTTTGTTGCATTCTGCAACAGCATTAGGTATCAAACGATTTATTACACGGTCCATTTTTAACCGTATAAGTCATTGATTTATATAGGTATTTCAGCAACCTAGTTTTCTGTTAATCCGTCGGTCA
>CAIPZV010000002.1 GCA_903869595.1 uncultured beta proteobacterium
AAGCGCGAACCGAACGCAGCCTAGCCAGTGCCCGTCTGGCGGTGCTGGAGGAGGTGGGTCATAAGATGGGGTTTATGAGCGGAACCCGGACTCGAGGCCCTAAGCCGACTAGGATGACTGAGGTCTACCCTGAGCTTCAAGTAGTGTTATCCGGACAACTCAGTGCTCGGGGTAGCTAGATTGACTTTTTGATCCAGCCCGGGCTAAATTAGCGAAGCAGACTTATTTTTGAGTTCTCAGCTAATCTGGCTGGTATTGATGCGCCAGAAAGCAAATAAGCCTTTGGTCAAGTGTCCAAGCAGCGCTTAGTGGAGCAGGTAGCATGCGATTTAAAGGAGTAGATATGAGACTGAATAGATCAATTCTTGTGGCGGCATTGTTAACCGCCGTTGGACGGTTCACGCCTCGTTAAACCGCGTTGCACCTCGTACTTGAACCCGCCAATTCAAAAACATAAATGGTCGTGAAGATGCTAAATAATGCTTACCAATTAAATGACTTTAATAAAGAAATAAATAATTGGCTAGGGGCAGCGATAGAAGGAAGTGCCATTGCCCAATTCAATCTAGGGGCAATTTACGCAAATTCAAATTTGGAAGAACACTTACCTCAAGCGGTGCAGTGGTTCATGGACTCAGCAGCGCAGGGTTATTCGCCAGCCCTATTCGCGTTAACTGATCTGGGTATGTCCGCTACGAAAGATTGGTCAGTGGTTTTTGGATGGTATGAATTAGCAGCGGCCCGAGGATATGTATTTGCCCAATGCAGACTAGGTTTTTGTTATTACTATGGCGCGGGTGTTGCCAAAAGCCCCCTTATTGCCAAGCATTGGTATGAAGTGGCAGCCAAACAGGGATATGCGGCAGCGCAAATTAAACTAGGCGATTTTTATGAATCTGGAAAGGTAGTAGTCCAAGACTATGATGAAGCTATTCGCTGGTACAAGCTAGCGGCTGCGCAGGGCGATGTCCAAGCACAACGTAAACTCGGGGAAATTTACTGCCATTCCCATTATGTTGGACGTGACTATAACAAAGGACTTAGTTTGCTTATTTTGGCAGCGAAGCAGGGAGATGAATCTGCCCAAATATCGATTGATAAACTTCTCGGAATGGTTCGACTTAAGACTGGATTCGTTGGCTCCGATAAGGAACTTGCGGATCTTGTGCAGACCTTAAAAATTTGAAAGTAAATAACTAATGGAGTTTATATTATGTCTAATAGTAATGATATTCGTGATCGGAATGGTAATTTGCTAGGCAGGATTACTAGCGTCAGTGATACTCGAGTTGAAATTCGAGACAAGAATGGGAGCTTGAAGGGCTATTACAATCCAAAAATAAACGAAACGCGGGATCGAAACGGAAACCTTGTGGCGAAGGGCAATATGCTGGCTACATTACTTTAAGTTTTTGACAATTTAGAGATAAATATTCGGACGGCATCAATACCATCACCGACCTAGGCGGAAGGGTGTGCGATTTTTGTGTCAACGGAGTTGAGGATCATTACTGGGGGATGCGAGTCTCAACCTCAATATTAAACCGATTTAGCGCAGCGTTCCAGTCCTTGTGGCATCCGTTTTCATATTTTTTATTTTTTCATTGGGTATATTTTTTAGATTTTCAAATAATTAATGTCAAAATATTCATAAGAATTAATATTTAACCTAGCTCTTCAACCACGCATCTTGGTGAGTTGAATACAGTCGTCTGAACCTAAATCAACTCGTACTCATTAAAGCTGAGTCGATTGCCACTAGGCACTTTACAATCATATTGAAAATCTGGCAGCAACTGTGGAGATCTGAATGCCTAAGTATAAGATTGAACAAGTTCAAGTACATAAGGTGTATCTCGTTTATTCCGAAGAATTCGACACCTCGGATCCTGAAAAATGGGGGGAACTGAAGGCTAAGGCCCACTATTGGGCATTAGGTGATTTTGAAAAATTGCCAGTAGGCCCACCTAAAGAACTAATGGCTTGGCTAGACGTCTATGAACATATGGATCGAGATGAATTTGAATATTCCTTCGAGGATTGGAATGACGATAATGCTGGCACGTATTCAATCATGTGGCGTATAACTGATGAAAATGGGGAGATTGTTTATGAAAAGTGAATTTCCAATTGTCTTTCAAAAATCCAAGCGAGCATATGGTAATTCAAAACAATCCTAAGGAAACATTATTTTTCGATAGATATAACTGTGACGGAATAAAATACTTCCGTGTTGATGCATGTTAAAAACCTATTAATATTGACTGGGAGAAAATATTTATTTATACCATTAACATTAATTTCATAGCGAAAAGTGTCCATATATAACCTTAGCATCGTTCGTCAAAAACTCAGTGTAAAGGTGGCCGGATGGAACCAAGCGTTAAAAGTGGGGGGTGGGGGTATGGTGGGGGTCTTCCAGCCAGAAATAGCAAGGGGTACTGGGGCCTATCTGGGCCGCGTGACACCCTCAAGCTCCCAACGGTTCCCTAAATCAAGTCCGACCTTGCTTGGAAAACTAGCATCGGATGTGCGCAAACCGATGTCCAACCTGAAATAAGAATCAACGTGAAAATGGCATGTAAGTGGGTATGTAAAACCCATGAATCAAAGTAAGTCGTTGATTTATATATGTATTTGGCGGAGAGAGTGGGATTCGAACCCACGGTACCTTGCGGTACGCCTGATTTCGAGTCAGGTACATTCGACCACTCTGCCATCTCTCCGGGTCGCTGTCGTAGCGGATGGCGATTCTATCAGGGGCGCAATGTGTCCACGCCGCCCATGTAGGGGCGCAGTGCTTCGGGCACGGTGACCGAGCCGTCGGCGTTTTGGTAGTTCTCTAACACCGCCACCAGCGTGCGGCCTACGGCCAGGCCTGAGCCGTTCAGGGTGTGAACCAATTCGTTCTTACCTTGCGCATTTTTAAAGCGCGCTTGCAAGCGGCGTGACTGAAAGCCTTCGCAGTTCGAGCAACTGCTGATTTCGCGGTAGGTGTTTTGCGCGGGCAGCCACACTTCCAGGTCATAGGTCTTGGCCGCACCAAAGCCCATGTCGCCGGTACACAAGCTCATCACGCGGTACGGCAGGCCCAGCTTTTGCAAAATGGCTTCGGCGTGGCCAGTCATTTCTTCCAGCGCGGCGTAGCTGTGGTCCGGGTGAACGATTTGCACCATCTCCACTTTGTCAAACTGGTGCTGGCGGATCAGGCCACGCGTGTCGCGCCCATAGGATCCGGCCTCGGACCGAAAGCAGGCGGTGTGCGCCGTCAGCTTCATGGGCAGCTGGTTTTCGGCCAGCACGGTGTCGCGCACAAAATTAGTCAGCGTCACTTCGCTGGTGGGGATCAAGTACAGCGCGGCGTTGTCCGCAGTTTGCGCATCCTGCCCGCCTTTTTTGGCGGCAAACAAATCTTCTTCAAACTTGGGCAGCTGGCCGGTGCCGCGCAGGGTTTCGGCGTTGACGATGTAGGGCGTGTAGCACTCGGTGTAGCCGTGTTCCTGGGTTTGCACGTCCAGCATAAATTGGGCGATAGCGCGGTGCAATCTTGCCACGGGCCCTTTCATCACGGTAAAGCGCGCGCCGCTGAGTTTGACGCCCATGTCAAAGTCCAGGCCCAGCGGTTCGCCTACATCCACATGGTCTTTGATGGTGAAATCCATGGCCTTGGGCGTGCCCCAGCTGCGCACCACCACATTGGCGTGCTCGTCTTTGCCTATCGGCACGCTCTCGTGCGGCAAATTGGGCACGTTGAGCAACAAGGCCTGCATATCGGCCTGGATGCCTTCCAGGCGGGTAGCCGAGGCGTCAAGCTCGGATTTGATGTCGGCCGTCTGCGCCATCACCGCATCAACTTCGGCCTGCCCTGCCGCGCCTTTGACCTTGAGTTGGCCAATTTGCTTGCTCAGGCTGTTGCGCTTAGCTTGCAGCTCCTCGGTACGGGTTTGGATGGTTTTGCGCTCAGCCTCGAGTGCGGTAAATGCGTCCACCGGCAAAAAGGCTTGCGGGCTTTTGCGGGTTTCAAGGCGGGCCAGAACCGAAGGCAGATCTTTGCGAAGCAGGGTGATGTCGAGCATGGTGAAGTAGTAAGGGTTCGGGCACAGGCCGAAAGCGCAGATTTTAGGCGGGCCGGGCGGGCTAGGCGCTATAGGCCCGTGGCCACCCGCTTAGGGCGCAGTGGCGCTTTGACCGTCCGTATCAGGCTTCAAACCTTTGGGCAGCGGGAACTTGATGGTCTCGACCACGCCGTCCATGCGCCGCACCGACAGAGCGCCCAGCGAGCGCAGGCGCGAGATGACGGCTTGCACCAATATTTCCGGGGCCGAAGCACCCGCCGTCAGGCCCACGCGGCCACGGCCTACAAACCAGGCCGGGTCCAGCTCGTTGGCGTGGTCCACCATATAACTGACAGTGCCAAGTTTTTGCGCCACTTCGCGCAAGCGGTTGCTATTGGAGCTGGTGGGGCTGCCCACCACGATCACGATGTCCACCTGCGGGCTCATGATTTTGATGGCGTCTTGGCGGTTTTGGGTGGCGTAGCAAATATCTTGCTGCTTGGGCTCGCGCACTTGCGGAAAGCGCGCCTTGACGGCTGCGGCAATATCTGCCGCGTCGTCCATGCTCAGGGTGGTTTGCGTGACGAGCGCTAGCTTGGATGTCTGACCCGGTTGCACGCGGGCTACATCGGCTACGTCTTCCACCAGGTGGATGCCACTTTCCAACTGGCCCATGGTGCCTTCCACTTCCGGATGACCCTTGTGGCCGATCATGATGAACTCGTAGCCCTCTTTGTGCAGCTTGGCCACTTCCACATGCACTTTGGTTACCAGCGGGCAGGTGGCGTCAAACACTTTAAAGCCGCGCTGCTGGGCCTCGTCCTGAATCGCCTTGCTCACGCCATGCGCCGAAAATACCAAGGTCGCGTCCGGTGGCACATCGGCCAGGTCTTCGATAAAGATAGCGCCCTTGGATTTGAGGTCGTTGACCACAAAGGTGTTGTGCACGATTTCATGGCGCACATAAATCGGCGCGCCGAATTTGGAGAGCGCGCGCTCCACAATTTCAATCGCCCTATCCACCCCGGCACAAAAGCCACGTGGCTCGGCCAACAGGATTTCACTGCCGCTCAAAATATCGCTGGACTGGTTGCCATGAGGGTTCATAAAACAGCAATCACTTTCACTTCAAAGCTGACAGGCTGACCGGCCAGCGGGTGGTTGAAATCAAACAATACCGCACCTTCGGCCTGCGCGCCCTGGCCGCTGGCGTCGCCTTTGACCGCGACCACCGCACCGGCATAGCTGCTTTGCCCGTCCGGCGTGGGGAACTGCACCACATCGCCGGGCGCATAGCGCTCTTGCGGGTCGCCCATGTCACGTAACAGGCTTTGAGCTACCCACTGCTGCATATCCGGGTTGCGCGGGCCAAAGGCCACGCCGGCGGGCAAATCAAAGGTGCGGTGCGCGCCCTCCTCCAGGCCCATCAGGCAGCGCTCCACTTCGGGGGATAACTCGCCGGTGCCCAGGCTCAGGGTGGCGGGCTTACCCGCAAACGTGTTGATCACATCGCCTGCCGGGCCGGCCAGCCGGTAATGCAGCGTTAAAAATGAGGCGGCTTGGATGCGAGGCAGGTCGTGGGTCATGGGGCTATGGATAATCTGCGGCTATTGTATGGATACGGGGCAGCGGCTATGTACCGCAGCACCATCGCCCCGGCCCTACCGATTAACGCTGTCACACCCTCTGCCGCCATGCCCCTGGACCATATGCCTGTGGACGCCCGTCCGCGCGAAAAACTGCTGCAACGCGGCCCCGCCGCCCTCAGCGATACCGAACTCCTGGCCATCTTGCTGCGCACCGGCATACCCGGCAAAGACGTGCTGCAACTGGCGGACGAACTGCTACGCACCCCGCACCGGGTGGCTGAAAACGGCGCTCAGGCCCAAGGCTTTGGCGGTATCGCTGGCTTGCTGCATACCGACCCCAAAGAATTAGCCCAGGTCAAAGGCCTGGGACCGGCCAAGCGCGCTGAAATCATTGCAGTGCTGGAGTTGGCCCGCCGCGCCATGGCGCAACGCCTGCAAGAGCGCACGGTGCTGGACTCACCGCAAGCGGTGCGGCAGTACTTCCAGTTACGCTTGTCTGCCCTGCCCCATGAAGTGTTTGCCGTCATGTTTTTGGACGTACAAAACCGCATGCTGGCCGTGGAAGAGATGTTCAAGGGCACGGTCAGCCAGGCAAGCGTCTATCCGCGCGAAGTGGTGATCCGTGCGTTGCACCACCAGGCCAGCGCGGTGGTGCTGGCGCACAACCACCCCAGCGGTTCGGTACAGCCCTCCCGGGCGGACGAGATGCTGACACACACCCTGAAATCCGCGCTGGCGCTGATCGACGTGCGCGTGCTGGACCACATCATCGTGGCGCAAGGACAGTCTTTTTCTATGGCGGAGCAAGGTCTGGTGTAAAGCGCCTTAGAGAAGCTCTGCATAAGTCCAAATTCGTCATTGCGAGCGCAGCGAAGCAATCCACTTGGGGTTACAAATCAGGCACTTATGGATCGCCGCGTCGCTTCGCTCCTCGCGATGACGGGCTTATGCAGACCTTCCTTAGCGGATCTGCGTCGCTTGCATGGACAATCGCGCCATGCCCGGCTTGCAAGACCTTCAAAAACTAAAGAAAGAACTGGAAGCGCAAGCGGCCAGAGAAAAAGCCGAGCAAGCCGCCCGCCTGCTTGCGGCCAAGCGGGCAGAAAAAGAGCGCAATTTATTTGAAAGCGCCGTGGGGCAAGTGCAGCGCCTGTCCATCGTGGCGCGCGCCGACCTGAAGCGCCCGGCCCCGCCAGCGAGCATTCTTCAACATGAACTGGACGCGCAAGCGGCGCTGCAAGAGTCGCTAAGCGATGAGTTTGACGTCAGCAGCCTGCTCGATACCGATCAGGACCTGAGCTTTCGCCGCCCCGGCGTGGGCGCAGACGTGGTGCAAAAACTGCGCAAAGGCCAATGGAGTATCCAGCGCCAAGTAGATTTGCACGGCCTACGCAGCGACGAGGCGCGCGAGGCCATGGGCCGCTTTATCCGCGACGCGCACAAACAAGGCCTGCGCTGCGTGCGCGTGGTGCATGGCAAAGGCCTGGGCTCGCCGGGCAAGGCGCCGGTGCTCAAAGACAAGGTGCTGCGCTGGCTGGTGCAAAAGGCCGAGGTCATCGCCTTTGTGCAAGCGCCGCCCAACAAAGGCGGTGCCGGGGCAGTGCTGGTATTGCTGGCGCCAGTGCGGGCCGCAAAAGTGGCGGATTCGGCGCGCGCTTAATTGGCAGCGCCAGCGCCTTGAAAAAACAGGTCAGTAATTTCTAAGCTTGACCCGGATTACCAAGGCGCCCGGCCATGCAACAGCGGCATCTTGACTGCGTCTGGCCTATTTACCCGCGTTAGGAAAAAACAACTGCTGCCCATCAATTCGGTAGGCCGCAATCACGGCCTGACCGGCGGGGGACAGCACCCAATCGACAAATTTTTGCGCGTCCTGCGCTTTGACATGCGGGTGCTTGGCCGGGTTCACCGCCAGCACGCCATATTGGTTGAACAAGCGCTGGTCGCCTTGGACCAGTACTTGCAAATCGGCGCGGTTTTTAAAGCTCAGCCAGGTGCCACGGTCGGTTAACACATAGGCACCGGTGGCGGCGGCCATATTGAGCGCCTGGCCCATGCCGCAGCCGCACTCGCGGTAGCCGCTGCCTTTGGCGTCTGCATGGGGCGTCATTTTCCAAAAGCGCAGTTCGGCGGCGTGTGTGCCGCTCTTGTCGCCGCGCGAGATAAAGGCGTCGTTAGCGGTGGAGATTTTGGACAGGGCTTGCACAATGTCCGCACCTTTGGTACGTGCTGGGTCTGTAGCAGGGCCGACCAACACAAAGTCGTTGTACATCACCGCAAAGCGTTTGAGCGCAAAGCCTTCGGCGACGAACTTTTCTTCCGCCGCTTGGTCGTGTACGAACAAGACATCGGCGTCACCCCGTCGGCCCATATCGATAGCCTGGCCGGTGCCTAGCGCCACGACCTTGACGTCGACACCGATAGCCTTGTTAAAGGCCGGCAGCAAATGCGCGAATAAACCTGATTGCTCGGTCGAAGTCGTTGAAGCTATCACGATAGCGGTCTGCGCCTGCGCCAGTACCGGCAACACACACAGGGCACATATTGCAGCAACACGGCGATACACAGGTGTTGGACTTCCCGGCAAAAATGGATTGCTTCGCTGCGCTCGCAATGACGGGCTTGGACTGATACGGAGATTCCTTAGCCATACAAAAAATTTCATGAAAATTCCCCTTTTACAAATAAATAAGCCGTAGGACACAGCGCCTGCAAGCGCTGTGCATCAAAAAAATCCTTTACAGGCAGATCGGCCAGCAATCGCCCACGTTCCAAATAGAGCACGCGCGTAGCCAATCGCTTGACCTGGCCCAGGTTGTGGCTGGCAAAGACCAGGCTGGCCTCTGGTCGGGCCTGCGCAAACGCCTGCAAGAGGCTTTCGACTTCCGCCTTGGCATGCGGGTCCAGGCTGGCTGTCGGTTCGTCGAGCAACAACATCTGCGGCTCCAAGGCCCATGCCTGCGCCATGGCCACGCGCTGCTGCTGCCCACCGGACAAGTTGTGCGCTTTGCGCGCGGCCAACTCATGCAATTCAAATTGCTGCAAGGCCGCCATGGCCTGCTGGCGCGCCTGCTGCCAGGGCGTGCCGCGCAGCCACAAGCCCAGTGCCAATTGGCTGTCCACGCGCATGCGCAGCATATGGGGTCTTTGAAACAACATCGCCTGGCGCAGACCGCTTTGCATTTGCACGCGGCCCGCACACGGTGCCAACAAGCCGTGCAACAAGCGCAGCAAAGTACTCTTGCCCGCGCCGTTGGCGCCGACTAAGGCCACGCGCTCGCCCGCTGCAATGCGAAGGGAGACGGATTCCAGCGCAGCGGCGGTATCGGGGCGCCAACGCGCCAAGCTGCGGCCATCCGGCCCGAATTGCACACCCGCTGCCAAGGTCTGGACTTGCACGTTCACAACATCACCGCCCCCGAAGTGCCCAGCCGCAGCCCGCCGCCCTGCCCCCAGCGCTGCAAGATCGCCACCAGCGCATTGAGTAGCAAAACCACCATCAGCAAAGCAAAGCCCAGCGCCAGGGCCAAGGGCAAATCGCCCTTGGACGTCTCCAGCGCAATGGCGGTTGTCATCACCCGGGTAAAGCCTTCGATATTGCCACCCACCACCATCACTGCGCCGACTTCGGAAATGGCGCGCCCAAAAGCCGCCAGTAACACCACCAATAAAGCATGGCGCTCGTCCCAGGCCAGCAATACGCTGCGCATCCAGCGCCCCGCGCCCAAAGATTGCAATTGCTCGCCGTGCGCCTGTTCGGCGTCCTGCACCACCTGGCGCGTCAGTGCCGTGGCCACCGGCAGCACCAACACCGCTTGCGCCAGCACCATGGCTTTGAAACTGAATAGCCAACCCAAATACCCCAAAGGCCCGGAGCGCGAGAGCAGCAAGTACACCACCAGACCCACCACCACCGAGGGCACGGCCAGCGCAGTATTGAGCAGCGTCAACACCAAGCCCCGCCCCGCGAACCCGGCCACGCCCAGCCAGGCGCCTAGCGCCAAGCCTAGGCTGCAGGCCAACATGCACGCGCAGGCGCTCACCGCCAGCGAGCGGCCCACAATGGCCAAAAACAAGGGGTCCAGTGAAACCAGTAGCTGCAATGCCAAAAGCGCACTATCAGAAAATGAATGCATATCTCGGTTATCGTAGGGCTTTGACCAATACTTTGCGATATGTAACACCGTGCATAGGCTAGCCTTTCATTACACCTTGAGCCGCGATGCGCAGACAAAGCCATTGCGCAATGCGCTGATCGCGCTGCTGCAAGCGGTAGCCAGCCAAGGCTCCATCAGTGCGGCCGCACGCGCACTGGGTCTGTCCTACCGGCATGTCTGGGGTGAACTCAAGCGCTGGGAAAATGAATTGGGCAATGAATTGCTCCAGTGGGATAAGGGCAAATCTGCGCGTCTAAGCAGCTTTGGAGAAAAACTGATGTGGGCCGAGCGCCAAGCGCAGGCGCGTTTGGCACCGCAGATAGAGGCTTTGCGGGCGGACCTGGAAACGGCCTTTGCAGTCGCTTTTGATGCGCATGCGCAAGTGCTGACCTTATACGCCAGCCATGACGACGGCCTGGCCTTGCTGCGGGAGCAGGCACTGGCCATCGGCCAGGACATAGGCCAGAGGCTGCACCTGGACATCCGCTTTTGCGGCAGTGTCGATGCGATTCGCGCCCTCAACGAAGGGCGCTGCACATTGGCCGGGTTTCACACCATCCAAACGCCCGCGCCAGGCTCCCACACCGAGCGTACCTACAAGCCCTTGTTACAACCGGGCAAGCACAAAATTATCGGCTTTGCCACTCGTATGCAAGGGCTGATGCTGACTCCTGGCAATCCCTTGGGCATTTCCCAGCTGGCCGACGTGCAGCAAGCAAGCGTACGCTACCTCAACCGTGCATTAGGAACCGGCACCCGCGTCGTCTTGGACCAATTGCTCCAACAAGCAGGCATCTCCAGCGATGCGATCAAGGGCTATCAGCGCACCGAACCTAGCCACAGCGCAGTCGCGCAGGCTATAGCTTCAGGCAGTGCCGATGCCGGCTTGGGCATTGCCGCCGCAGCTGCGGCCCATGGCTTGCATTTTTTGCCACTGGTGCAAGAAAGTTACCACCTGGTCTGCCTGAAATCTGCCCTGGACGCGCCTGCTTTGCAAAGCCTACGCCAGCTCTTACAAAGCAGCGCCTGGACCGGTGCGTTGGCGCAGCTCAGCGGCTACACCCCCGAACTCAGCGGCCAGGTGCGTGCCTTGCGCAAGGTCCTGCCTTGGTGGGACTTTGCGCGCGCCAAAAACAAACGCGCGGCCAAGGGCGCAAAGATCAGTTGAGCCGGTCAACGGCCATCAGCCAAAGCTTAGCGGTTACGCATCCTGTCGGCGGTCTGGAAAAAAGAGTCGCGCAGACGCAGGCGCACGGCCTCAGCCATGCCGACTTCAGCCATGGCCTGGTCCATGCAGGCCAGCCATTGGTCGCGCTCCAAAATACCAATGGTGTAAGGCATGTGCCGCATGCGCAAGCGCGGGTGGCCAAAGCGCTCGGTGTAATGCTGCGGCCCGCCCAGCCAGCCGCACAAAAACCAGCTCAGTTTTTGCCGCGCCTGCGTCAAGTCAGGCCCATGCACTGCGCGCAAGGCGGCATAGGCCGGGTCTAGTTCCATCAAGTCATAAAAACGCTCCACCAGCGCCTCTACCTGCGGCTCGCCGCCCAGGGCTTCGAAGGCTGCCGCGCGCTGGGCTTGGGCTTGAGCATCGTCCTCGTCCATGGGGCGCTTTCAGGCTGTGGCTTTGCGCAGCGTTTCGACCACCGGGCGGCGCAGCACTTCGCGCAAGCCCCACCATCCGGCCATCAAGGCCAGCGCAGCCCCAGCCAGTGCGCCCAGCAGCGGCACCCACAAAGACACGGTCCAGGAAAAATCAAACACATAGCGCGCCAAGGCCCAGCCCAAAGCGCTGGCAACGAGGGAGGCCAAAAAGCCTGCCAGCAAACCAACCCCGGCCAACTCCAGCCTTTGAACCTGGCGCAACAAACTGTTTTGCGCGCCCACCGCGCGCATGATGGCGAACTCGCGCGCACGCTCTTCGCGAGTCGCGCTGACCGCTGCAAACAAAACCACCAGGCCAGCAGCCAAGGTAAAGCCAAACAAAAACTCCACCGCGCGAATCACCTGGTCCAAGATGCGCTGCACCTGATTGATGGTGGCGCTCATATCGACATTGGTGACATTGGGGAAGCGGCGTACCAGCGCATTATCAAAACCTGCCTGCAAAGGTGCTTTGAAAGAGCCCATAAAGGTAGCGGGCACACCCTCCAAGGTACTCACCGGATAGAGCGCATAAAAGTTGGCTCGCATCGAGCCCCAGTCCACTTTGCGCAGCGAAGTGATTTTGGAATCCACCGTCACCCCCGCCATATCAAAGCGCAAGGTGTCACCGACTTGCAGGCCCAGCGTGGTGGCAATACCCTCTTCCATGCTGATCGCACCGGCTTCTTCGGGTATCCATTGGCCTCCCACGATGAGGTTGTTGTCCGGTTGCTTGGCGCTGTAGCTGATATTGAACTCGCGGTCCACCAGGCGCTTGGCGCGCTCTTCGGTGTAGGTTTCGGACGAAACGCTGGTGCCGTTAATCGCCACCAAGCGGCCACGGATCATGGGGAACCAGTCGTACTTTTTGACACCCGCGTCTTGCAGGCTTTGCACAAAGGCGGCGGATTGTTCGGGGCTGACGTTGATGACAAAGCGGTTGGGCGCATCGGGCGGCGTGGCTTTGCGCCAACTGGCGATTAAATCGGTGCGCAGCAGCACCAAAAGCACCAAGGCCAGCAAGCCTACCGACAAGGCGCTCACCTGCACCACGGTAAACGCGGGCCGAGCTGCTATTTGTCGCGTGGCCAGCACCAGCGCGCGCGGCGCACTGCTTTCATTGACGCTAGCGCGCAAGAGCTTGATGGCCAGCCAACTGAGCAGCGCAAACACCAGCACAGCACCCGCAAAACCTGCAACCGCAATCAGGCCTAGTTTCAAATCGCTACTGACTACCAATAGCAAGGCGGCGAAACCAGTCACACCCAGCGCCAACACGCCCAGGGACGCGGGGCGTAAATTACCCACGTCACGGCGTATCACCCGCAAGGGCGGCACCTGCGCCAATTGCAATACCGGCGGCAGCCCAAACGCAAACAAGAGCGTCAGGCCCATACCCAATCCCAGCGCCGCCGGGGCCACGCTAGCCTGGGGCAGTTGTGTATCCACCAAACCGGCTAGCAACAGCACAAACAAATAATGCACGCCAAAGCCAATGCACACCCCTAGCGCACTGGCAAACAAACCCACCAACGCAAACTCCCAGGCATAGGCCCCGGCAATCGTGCGCTGACTTTGGCCCAGCACGCGCAGCATGGCGCAGTCGTCCAAATGCTTGGCGGCAAACGAGCGCGCCGCCAGGGCCACGGCCACCGCGCTGAGTAAAGCGGCCAGCAAAGCTACGAGTGAAAGGAATTTCTCTGCGCGGTCCAGCGTCTGGCTCATTTCGGGGCGACCGCTTTGGGTGGATTCGATGCGCACGCCGCGCAAGGGCTCTTTGGCGACGGCGTCTTTGTCCGCTTCTATGACCGCCTCTTCGGTGTTGGACGCCTTTGCTTGTGATGGTGTTGCAGCCTTCGCCGGGTCCTCAGCGTTCGCCCCATGGCCGGTCTTGATGCGCTGCGTAGCCGCATCCACAAAACGCTTGATTTGCGCATCCTCGCCCGCCACCGCCAAACGGTAATTCACGCGGCTGGCAGGCTGCACCAGCGCGGTGGAGGCCAGGTCTTGGCTATTGAGCATGACACGCGGCGAAAAATTCATGAATCCCGCGCCCCGGTCGGGCTCGATCACGATGATGGCCGCTACCTGCAAACTGCGCTCACCCAGCAGCAGGCTGTCACCGACGCTAATGCCCAGCGCATCGAGCAATTGAGCATCCACCCAGACCGACCCCGACGCAGGTATGCCGCGCGCAGGCCGCTCTGGCGCACCGGGCGCATCCGCAATGCGCAAGGTGCCACGCAAGGGGTAACCCGGCTCTACCGATTTCAAAGCCACCAGTTTGCTATTGCCACCTTGCTCTTGCGTGGTACGCGCCATGGTAGGAAAGCTTTGGGTATTCACCATCGCCAGGCCCAGGCTGCGGGCTTGTTCGGCAAATACTGCGGGCGCCGGGCGGTCGCTGGCGATAACCGCATCGCCGCCAAGCAACTGGCGCGCGTCGCGCTGCAAACCAGCTTGCAAACGGTCGGCAAAAAAGCCCACTGCTGTGAGGGCTGCCACCGCCAGGGTGACGGCCACGACCAGCAGCCGCAATTCGCCCGATCGCACATCGCGCCACAAGGTACGCCAACCCAGGGACCACATCGATTGCATCATGGTGCTGCTTTCAAAAGGCGGGGCAAAGGCTGCCCGGCCACAAAGGCGTGCAAACATTGCAGCACGCCATCGGTAAAGGTTTGGTACACCGGCTCCACCACAAAACCCAAATGCGGCGTGAGCAAAAGGCGCGGGCAATCGCGCAAGGCGCTCTGCGCTGGCAGGGGCTCGGTATCAAACACATCCAAAGCCGCCATACCAATGCGCCCAGCGCGCAAGGCATCCACCAATGCGCCCGTGTCTATCAACGCCGCGCGTGAGGTATTGACCAGCAAGCTGTCGGGCCGCATCAAGGCCAAGCGTTCGGCATTGATGAGGTGGCGCGTGGTGGCCGATGGCACCAGGTGCAGGCTTAGCACCTTGGCGCGTGCCAGCAGTTCGTCCAAAGGCACGGCCTGCACGCCATGCGCGCTAGCGCGCTCGGCTGTCATATTCGGGCTCCAGGTCAGCACTTGCATACCTAAAGCCTTGCCGACCTGTGCAACACGCTTGCCAATTTCACCCAGGCCCACCAAGCCCAAAACCTCGCCGTGCAGCACACCGGGCAAGGCTTGCGGGACCGCCGCGCGCCATTGCCCTTGTGCCAGCAAGGCGCTGTAGTCGGCCAATTGGCGTGTGGCCGCCAAGATTAGTGCCCAAGTCAGTTCGCAAGTACTTTCTTTGGAAGGACCCCATTCGGTATGGCTGACCGGTATGCCACGCGCCGCCAAAGCTGCCGCATCGAGCGTGGTGTTGCGCGAGCCGGTAAATACCAGGTAACGCAGACGCGGCAGTTGCGCAATCGTCGCTGCATCCAGCGGTATGCGGTCGCGCAGCAGTACCAGTACGTCAGCCTCTTGCATGGCTTCCAACAAGGCTGCGCCTTGCAATGGCTGGGAGTAAACGCTTACGCGCGCGGCCTGGTCTATAGATTGCCAATCGCCCAAGCGGCGCAGCGCTTGCTCGGTATCGCCCAGCACCACGATATGCGTTTTATACATAGCTAGCTCGCTTTAACGGTGGGACAGCGCAATCAAGGCCTGCACATGGGGCGCATCGCCCAAACGCCAAGCGGCTTGAATTAAGTCCTTGGTGCGCGCAGCGCCAATTACTGCGTCCGACAGGCCGTGAAACTTCGCCTCCAATTGCGCGTCCGTCATGGGGTTTTGCAACGAGCCAATGGCGTGCTCCACGCGCACATGCACGCGGCTGCCGTCTTGCATCACGGCGGTGATGTCTGCGGCTGCTTCGTCAATGCTGTCATCCACCGTCGCCACGACTTTCCGGCGCAAGGCCACCATGTCCGCACGGGTCACTACGGCATCGGAAAACTCGTCCTCGCCAGCGAAGCCAAAGGTCAAGCCAGCCGCGCAGCCGTGGTAAATGCTGAACTTGGCTTGCAAGCCATCGACAGGTTCTTTTTTACCGCAGAGCTCCAGTACCAGCGAATGCACTTTGATTTCTAAGGACGCAATGTGTTCCGGGCGCACGCCTTGGGCGCGCAATTGTGCGCAGCCGTCAATGCCGGGGTGCACCACGATGCCGCAGGCAAATGGCTTGAAGGTGTTGAACGCTATTTCAAAGCGTTGGCCCAACTCGGAAGTGATTTCTGACCAGTCGTTTTTGGTGGATATGGTTTGCATCATGCCGCGCGGCGCTTCCAGTGCGCGCGGGCTGGCGGAAAAGCCTTGCTGGGCCAATAGCGCCGACATCAAACCGGCACGCGCCGCGCCGCCCGGATGAAAAGGCTTGGTCATGCTGCCAAATTGCTCGCGCATGCCTATAGGCTGAGACGCCGCAATGCCCAGGGCCATGGCAGTTTGGTCCACGTTCAGGCCCAGCAAGCGCGCGCAACCCGCTGCCGCGCCCACGCTGCCGGTAGAGCCGGTGATATGCCAGCCCCGGTCATAGTGGTCCGGGTACATGGCGTTGCCGATGCGGCAGGACACATCGATACCCAACACCAGCGCGTCGATCAGCGCGCGTCCGCTGCTGCCTTGGTGCTCGGCCAAGGCCAGCAAGGCCGAGGCCACGGGGCCAGCCGGGTGGATGATGGTTTTGAGGTGGGTGTCGTCAAAGTCAAAAGTGTGTGAGCTGATGCCGTTGAGCAAGGCCGCGCTGGCCATATCCACTTTTTCATTGCGCCCGAGCACGCTGGCCTGGGGCGCGGGTTGCAGCATCTGCACCGCCGCCAGCGCCGCATTCACCGACTCATGCTGCGCGGCACCGACGGCGCAGCCCAGCCAATTGAGGAACGTGCGGTGCGCCGCATGGTCCACTGCATCGGACCAGCCGCGCGAAGGATGTTGGGCCACCAACTCGGCCAGCATTCGAGTAACGGGGGGCGCGTGGTGGTCAGCACTGACCTGGGTATTGCGGGCCATGGTTTACTTTCGATGAAATGAATTTTAGGTTTGAGAAGGTATGCACAACTGCGTCATCGCGAGGCGCAAAGCGACTTGGCGATCCATGCATGCAGGTAAGCCAAAGTGCTCTGGATTGCTTCGCTTCGCTCGCGATGAACGGTATCGGGGTTTGCACAGCATGGTGGGTAGGCGTTCAGCCTTCGAGCTGGATATTGCGTTCTTTGGCCAATTGGGTCCAACGTGCAATATCAGTCTTAATAAATTTACCAAAGGCCTCGGGTGACATGGGGCGCGGCTCAATCGCCTCGACCGAGAGTTTTTCAGCCATATCCGACGCTTGCAGCGTTAGTGTCAGGGTGTCGCTCAAGGTCTTGAGCACATCGGCAGGCAGACCCGCGGGGCCGACCACGCCGTACCACTGCTGCGCGTCAAAGCCCTTAAAGCCCGATTCGTCCAGGGTGGGCGTATCTTTCAGCAGCGAGTGGCGACTCGGCCCGGTCACGGCCAAAGGCTTTACGCGCCCAGAGCGGATATGCGGCATGGCCGCCGCCAGGCCGGGAAACATGGCCTGCGTCTGGCCGCCAATCAGGTCGGTAAAGGCAGGCGCCACACCCCGGTAGGGAATATGCACCATGAAGGAGCCGATCTGCTGTTTGAACAATTCCATGGTGAGGTGCGTCAATGAGCCCTGCCCCGCCGAGCCATAACTGAGGCGGCCTGGATTTTTCTTCACATAGTCCAAAAACTCTTTGAGGTTTTTGACCGGCAAGGAGGCATTGACCACCAGCACGTTGGGCGTGCCGCCGATCATGCCCACGGGCGTGAAATCTTTGATCGCGTCGTAGGGCAGTGTGCGCGTAGCCGGGCTGGTGCCGTGCGTGGCGACATAGCCTTGCAGCAAGGTGTAGCCGTCCGCAGGTGCGCGCATCGTGGCCTGACAGGCCAGCACGCCGCCCCCGCCGCCTATGTTGTCCACCACAAAACTTTGCTTCAACAGGCGACTCCAGCGCTCGGTGACGGTGCGGCCGACCATATCGCTGCCACCCCCGGCAGCCACCGGCACGATGTAGCGCAAGGTCTTGGCTGGAAAGCCAGGCTCGGCACGCAGCGCGCCGCCAGGCAGCGCCAGCGCAGCAGCGCTTTGGATAAGAGTACGTCGTTTCATGGGTTTTTTCCTTGGTGCGCTACCAACGGGCCTCAGCGCATATGGCCGGTTTACAGACGGGTAGCCCAGACCAGCGTGGCATTATCGGTGCTGGAACAATCCCCTTTGGCGCCTACACAAGGCATGCAACCCATGAGCCACCTCGACCCCTCTGCCAGCGCTTTACCGCAAGACGAACAAGAACTGCTGCGCCGTGCTTACGGCCTGTCCAGCGATGCAGAGTCCCAGGCGCTGTACCGCGATTGGGCCAAGACGTATGACAAGACCATGCTGGAAGGCTTGCATTACCAGTCGCCCCGGCTGATAGCCGACCGGCTGGCAGACTTAATGCTGGAGCGGGGCCGCGCCGTACTGGACATTGGCTGCGGCACTGGTCTGGCCGGGCGCGAACTGTCGGGACGCGGCTTTACGGTAATTGACGGCATCGATATTTCACCCGAAATGATGGCCGTGGCGCGCGAACAAGGTGGCTACCGCGATCTGGTCTGCGCGGACCTGAACGCCCGCCTGCCGCTAGCCGATGGGGCTTACCAGGGCGCGGTCTGCTGCGGCACCTTCACCAGCGGCCATGTGCGTGCCCATTGCTTGGATGAAATCGTGCGCGTTCTCGCCGCAGGTGCACCCTTTGCGTTTACCGTGAAGCTGGAAGTATGGGAAAGCTTTGGCTTTAAAGACAAACTGGCGCAATTAGAAATCGCGGGAGCGATAGCCATCATGGCCTTGGACGCGGGATGCCTTTACGCGGATTCGCCAGAGTCCGACGGCATGTTTTGCAGCGTACAGCGTATGTGAATTGCGTTCGCCCAGCACGAGCAGCGGCGCTTACCTGCCATGCGAAACCTAGACTTGCGGCATCAACCCAGCAGTGCCGTCCCACGCAAAATATCGCCGAGAAACAAATGGCCTTTGCTTGACGCAGGTCAAACCTACGCAAGGCTTAGCGATGCCACTGCGCCCCGCGTCGGCCCGATACGCCTAAAATCCGTCGGCTCTTGAGGTTGACATAGTTTGCATGCGCTGCGGTGCGTCCAGTCAACACTGAAGAGCAAAATATGCAGGGGGAACTATATAAGCGCGCTCAATTTACTGAGTCACCATAATGCCGAGGTTTTTTTGACATGATTGCTGTTCAGCCCTTTATGGCCCATGCCGACATACCGGTGTTTGTGGCGGATCTGTCGCCCTTGCAGGCCCATTTGCAACTGGCACGCATGGCAATAGACGAATTGCGCGAGACGCATCCGCTCTCGCCCGCTTCCAACGTCAAAGCCACTTATATGAGCCCCTGGCGCAGCCATTTGCTGACCGACAAATTTGCACCCCTGATCCAAGTCGTCTTGCAAGTGAGCAAAGAGGCCAGTAAGTTACTCTCCGCCGACTTAGATGCCCTGAACATGGAAATGATCATTAGCGAGTGCTGGGGCATTATTTACGAACAGGCCAGTTACACGATTCCGCACAACCATTTCCCCTCGGATTTCAGTTGTTCCATCTACCTTGAATCGCATGAAAACAGTGCGCCTATCGTGTTTGCCGGCAAATACCCGCTGCAAATCAAACCCAATATGCTGGTCATGTTTCCCGGCATCCTGACACATGAAGTGCCAGCCACCGAAGGCAGGCGCGTGGTGGTGGCGATGAATATGCACAAACACGCCACCTTTGCGAACGTGAAGATTTAAGTGTTTGTCGCTGCGCTAATCGCGATGACGTATTTTGCAGTCTCGCCTCAATCGAAACGCAGGGTTTGTACGCCCGCGTCGGTGCCAAGCAAACAAATATTCGCCCGCTGAAAAGCAAACACGCCCACGGTCACCACGCCGGGCCATTGGCTGATAAGTGACTCAAAGCCGAGGGGTTTGTCGATCTTCAAACCATGCACATCGAGCAAGTGCTGGCCGTTGTCCGTGACCAGGGGTTTGTCACCCGCCATGCGTAGCGCGGCGCGGCCACCCATAGCGGCAAACTGGCTGATGATGCGCGTAGTCGCCATGGGAATCACTTCTACCGGTAAGGGAAACTTGCCTAATACCGGCACCTGCTTGGAAGCGTCCGCTATGCAAATAAAACGTTCTGCTTGCGCGGCCACAATTTTTTCGCGGGTAAGCGCCGCGCCCCCGCCTTTGATCATGCAACCCCGGGGGTCGATCTCGTCGGCGCCGTCGATATACACCGCCAGCCAATCGACCTCGTTGGCTTCGCGCACTTCGATGCCCAAAGCACGCAGGCGCTCGGTGCTGGCGAGAGAGCTGGAGACCGCGCCCGGTATCTTGTGGCGGATACTGCCCAGGGCTTCGATAAATTTGTTGACCGTGGAGCCGGTGCCCACCCCCACCCATTCCCCTGGCACTACATACTCCAAGGCGGCCTGCCCGACCAGGGTTTTGAGTTCGTCTTGCGTCAAGGCGCGGGGGCTAGGGGTGGAGGAGGAATTAGACATAGAAACCATGGGGGACAATGCGCTCTGGTGAAGTAAAAATCAACAGGAATTATCCGATGTCTCTGGTGCCCTATGGCTTGGTACGCCCCTTTTTATTTGGCATGGACGCTGAGGCCGCGCACGACTTCACGCTGCAGGCCCTGGCCCGCACCCAGGGTACGCCGCTGCAACTGGCCTACGCCCAAGCGCAGGTGGCCGATCCGGTGACGCTTGCGGGCTTGCGCTTCCCCAACCGGGTGGGCTTGGCAGCTGGTCTGGATAAAAACGCCCGCTGCATCGACGCCCTGGGCGCCATGGGCTTTGGTTTTGTGGAAGTGGGAACGGTCACGCCGCTGGCGCAAAGCGGCAGCCCCAAGCCCCGCATGTTCCGACTACCTGCCGCGCAGGCGCTGATTAACCGCATGGGCTTTAACAACGGTGGCCTGGAAGCTTTTGTGGCCAACGTGCAGGCCTCGCAGCTGCGCCGCGCCCGCCACCCTGGCCTCTTGCTCGGGCTCAATATCGGCAAAAACGCGGCTACGCCCATCGAACGCGCCACCGACGATTACCTGACTTGCCTTGACGGCGTTTATGGGCATGCGGACTACGTGACCGTGAATATCTCCAGCCCGAACACCAAAAACCTGCGCGATCTGCAAAGCGATGCGGCGCTCGATGCCCTGCTCTCGGCCATCGCACAGCGGCGTGAAGAACTGGCGCAGCACCACGCGGTGTTTGACAACGCGGGCAACAAACTGCCCAAGCGCACACCCATCTTCCTAAAAATCGCGCCCGATTTGGTGCCAGACCAAATCAGCGTGATCGCCGCTATCCTGCTGCGCCACGGCATTGACGGTGTGATTGCCACCAACACCACCCTCAGCCGCGACGCAGTGCGCGGCCTGCCGCATGGCGAAGAAGCGGGCGGGCTGTCGGGTGCGCCGGTGCGCGAAGCCAGTAATGCGGTCATCCGCCAACTGCGTGTCGCCTTAGGGCCCCACTATCCGATCATAGGCGTGGGTGGCATCATGTGCGCGCAAGATGCCTTGGAAAAACGCCAAGCCGGGGCCGATTTGGTGCAGATATACACGGGGCTGATTTATAAAGGCCCGGCGCTGGTGTGGGAAGTTGCGCTGGCTCTGGCAGCGACGCGGTGAGCGATACGAAAAATGACCGCAGCGCTACAAAGCGTAAAACGGACCCGTGGCGGTGCCGGTACCTACACCGGTCGCGCTTAAGCCATCTATACCCATGACCACGGTTTTGCCATAAAAAAACGGCAAACCCAAGTCTAAAAGTCCCGGTGCGCTCAAAGCCCCGCCCAATGTCGGCAATGCCGCATTACCTTTTTGAAACAAGGAAGCCGCGTTACTGAGCGTAAAGGTGGCTCTGGCTTGCGCGGCGCTCACACTACCAAGTACCACGTTAAACACAATATCCGAAAGCGGACAATAAAAGTCACTGCCGTTCAACAGCAGAAGCGCGCAGTTGGGTATGTAGGAGTCAAAAAAAATCCCGTTGGAGCCGGTATCCAAAAAAGTACTTGAAAAACTGCCCCCGGCCAAGACGCTGTTGCTGCTAAGCGTGCCATAAAGATTGCCTTGGCTGCTCGTGGGCAATACCTGTAATGTCGGAAACTGGTTATTGGTCCGCGTACCTAAACCGAAGATCATCTTTCCAGTCGCCGTGGCCGCGCCAGCGCTGGGTACGCTGTTCATTTGAATAGCGAAACCGTTGTTGTCCGTGGGAAAGCGTGCTACGACATGCTGTAGTTGCTTATCGCTCGCCAGTGTGGCGCCAGTTATATTGGTACAGGCTGCGTTGATACAACTGAAATATTTGCCGTTGCGCGCACTGCGGCGGCCCTGCTGTTCGCACACGCTGCCGCAGTCCTGCTTACTCAGCCCCACGCCCAATATGCCATTCGCTCCCAGGTCGACGGCGGTGATGATCGGGTCACCCCCTGAGGAACACTGGTATTGGAACGGGTCGTAGTCAGAATGTCCGACCAGTTGTACGGTGGTGTTGGAGGCCGTCAATCCACCGAGTTTGACATCAGCCAGTGCCAGCGGCCCCCAGGCAAAGGAGTCATCCAAAAAATAGCACAGCCCAGCAACACGTTTCCGTTGGTGTTTTTGGCAGCACTCAGCTGCAAATCCGCAGGCACCTCACTGGCCAGCAATCGCAGGCCCACTGAACCTGTATCCACCAGTACATGGTCTATGGTTTTGCAAAGCGTTGTACTACCGGGCTTGCAAATGGTCACGCTGGTGTATAGCCGATTGACACCGGTGCCGTCTGGGCCGCTGTCCACCAGAAGATCAGCCACATTTGCGCCTTCGGGTAACAACACCTGCTTATCGTTAACGGATGCGCCTCCGCCACAGGCTAGCAATGCCTGTGTCAGCGCTAGCAGCAAAAAGAGACGCATCATGCGGGCTGCACTATTTCAATAGCGCCTGCATGTCTACACCCGGCGGCGACAAAGCGTCTAGGTGGGCATAGCCTTGAAAAGCCCCCATCGCACCCGTGGACACTAGGGTCAAGCCCCCGGACTGCACTACCACCGGCCCGCCGCGCTTGCCCGCTTGCTTAGCCGCTTGAACCGAGGCCTTGAACGCTGGCAGGTAAGACCCCAGCAGCATACCCATGTCCGGCAGGTCTGGGCCGCTCCAGCGCAGGGCAAATACTTGGCCCTTGGCATCTACAAACTCTTGGACGACGGTTCCATTGTTTAACTCCAGCGCCGCCACCCTGTAGCCTTGCGCTGTTTTTGCAGCTTGGTAGCTTGCGACCCGGGCATCCACGGCCACCGAGGCGCCTGCGGTGAAGGGAGCGTCACCCAAGGTGGCGTTCGCGCACAAGGGCATGGCCGATGCCAGCAATATGCACTCCCATCGCCAATTTTTAAGCCACATGGATCAAAACGTTTTCCAAAAAGAGAACCATAGGCTAACACGGCACAGGGCCTAACAGCCGCGATGGCTGTAAAACTTCGGCAAAGTACCATGGATGCCTGTCACCTAAGTGAGATGGCGCGCTAGCCGCCTGCCTTATGCTATTGGGGAGATTTCCATCGAAAACCCCTATTCCCCCACCCTATGACTGCTCCCGCCCGCTACCTCCCGCCCGTACTCAAATCCCTGCGCTTTCCCGTCATTGCTTCCCCGCTGTTCATCATCAGCAACCCCAAACTGGTCATTGCCCAGTGCAAAGCCGGGGTGGTGGGCTCCATGCCAGCCCTCAATGCGCGCCCCGCCGCCCAGTTGGACGAATGGCTGGCCGAAATCACCGAGGCGCTGGCCGCCCATGACAAAGCCCACCCCGAATCGCCCGCAGCGCCCTTTGCCATCAACCAAATCGTGCACAAAAGTAATGACCGGCTGGACCACGATATGCAGGTCTGCGAAAAATACAAGGTGCCTATCGTGATTACCAGTTTGGGCGCGCGTGAGGACGTCAACCGCGCGGTGCAGGCCTGGGGCGGCGTGGTGCTGCACGATGTGATCAACAATGTGTTTGCCCACAAAGCCATTGAAAAAGGCGCGGACGGCCTGATACCCGTCGCGGCGGGTGCCGGCGGCCACGCCAGCGTGAAAAGCCCGTTTGCCATGGTGGCCGAGATTCGTCAATGGTTTGGTGGCCCGGTGGCTTTGTCCGGGGCTATTTCCTCGGGCGGCGCGATTTTGGCTTCACAAGCCATGGGCGCAGACCTGGCCTATATCGGCTCGGCCTTTATTGCCACCGAAGAGGCGCGCGCTGTCGATGGGTACAAGCAGATGATTACCGAGTCCAATTCCGACGATATTGTTTACAGCAACTTTTACACCGGCATCCACGGCAATTACCTCAAAGGCAGTATCCGCAATGCCGGTATGGACCCGGACCATTTACCGGAGAGCGACCCTAGCAAAATGAACTTTGCCAGCGGCGAAGGCGCCAATGCAGCCAAAGCCTGGAAAGACATTTGGGGCTGCGGCCAGGGTATAGGCGCCATCCGCGAAGTGATGCCCGCGGGCGAATTGGTGGCGCGCTTCAAGCGCGAATACCAAGAGGCCAAGGCCGTTTTGCTAGCGGCCTGACCGCCGCCTCGTAAAAGCACTTTTAAAGACACCCCAAAATAGCATTGAACCCCAAGTGAGGAAGCCCATGAGCCAAGAACTGCTGGAACACATCGAAGGCGGCATCGCCACCCTGACCCTGAACCGGCCCGAGTCGCGCAATGCCATGACACGGCCCATGTTGATCGACCTAGAACGCAGCCTAGCCCGCCTAGCCGCCGACCGCAGCGTGCGCTTGGTGGTGCTGACCGGCGCGGGCGATGCGTTTTGCGCTGGGGGTGATGTCAAAGGCTTTGCCAAAAGCGCGGAAGTTAGCGAGACCGTTAGTTTTGAAGAGCGCACCCAAAGCCTACGCATGATCATGGAATCGGCCCGCTGGCTGCATGAGATGCCCAAACCCACACTCGCCGTGATTCCCGGCCCGGCGGCGGGCGCTGGTCTTTCACTGGCGCTGGCCTGCGATATGCGCATTGCCTCTGGCAACGCCAAATTTACGACCGCGTTTTCCAAAATCGGGCTGTCGGGCGACTTTGGCGGCAGCTACTTTCTTAACTACTTGGTGGGCGCTGCCAAGGCGCGCGAGATGTATTTCACCGCCCAAGTGGTGCAAAGCGAAGAAGCCCTGCGTATTGGCTTGGTCAACCGGGTGGTAGCTCCAGATCAACTTGCGCAAGCTGCCCACACATGGGCTGCTGAGCTCGCCGCGCTGCCCACGGTCGCCGTAGGCTATATGAAGCAAAACCTCAACACAGCGCTACGCGGCTCTTTAGCCGATGTGCTGGATGCCGAGGCGCCCAACATGATCCGCACTTTTGAAACCCAGGACCACAAAGGCGCGGCCCTGGCTTTTGTAGAAAAACGCGCCCCACAATTTAAGGGATGCTAAATGAGCGACAGCACGGAATATCTACCCCCGAAGGTCTGGACCTGGGACAAAGCCAGCGGCGGCAAGTTCGCCCACATCAACCGGCCCATCGCCGGCGCCACGCACGACAAGGTGCTGCCCGTCGGTAAGCACCCGCTGCAACTGTATTCATTGGGTACGCCCAACGGCATCAAAGTCACGGTGATGCTGGAAGAGTTGTTAGCCCTGGGCCACAGCGGCGCAGAGTATGACGCCTGGCTGATCAACATCCAAGAAGGCCAGCAGTTTGGCAGCGACTTTGTCGCCATCAACCCCAACTCCAAAATTCCGGCATTGCTGGACCGCAGCGGCCCGAAGCCGGTGCGTGTATTCGAATCCGCAGCCATCTTGTGGTACCTGGCGCAAAAATTCGACGCCTTTTTGCCCAAGGACTTTGTCCTGCATACCGAATGCATGTCCTGGCTGTTCTGGCAAATGGGCAGCACGCCGTTTTTGGGCGGCGGCTTCGGCCATTTTTATGCCTATGCGCCCAGCAAAATGGAATACCCCATCAACCGCTTTGCCATGGAAGTCAAGCGCCAAATGGACGTGCTGGACAAACACCTGGCCGAGCGCCCCTACCTGGCCGGCGAGGAATACACCATCGCCGATATGTCGGTTTGGCCTTGGTATGGTGCGCTAGCAAAAGGGCAGCTTTATGAAGCGGGCGAATTTTTGCAAGTGCAGGAATACACCCACGTGATCCGCTGGGCAGACGCCATCGCCAAACGCCCCGCCGTGCAGCGCGGCCGTAAAGTCAACCGCACTTGGGGCGATGCCGACAACCAACTGCCCGAGCGGCATGATGCGAGTGACTTTGACCGCAAGCCCTAGAGCCGCTATCCTGCCGTGACGCTTTAGATTTTGGGGACTTGTGATGCACGCTTTTAAACGCAAATTTATTGGCTTATCCCTAGCGCTACTGGCGTTCTTGCCTGCCGCCTTTGCGCAGCCCACCACCGCCGACACCTTCCAACCCCTGCTGGGCGCCAGCTACCGCTCACCGGGCAATGTGGCGCGCGACCCTTTCCGGCACCCGGCCCAAACGTTGGCGTTTTTTGGCGTCCGTCCCGATAGCACGGTGGTAGAAATCCTGCCCGGTAGCGGTGGTTACTACATGGAAATTTTGGCACCTTGGCTGAAGGACAAGGGCATGTATATCGCCGCCAACCGCGATGGTTCGCAGCCGCAATACCAGGCCGACCACGACAAGCTATTGCAGCGCTTGGTGAAGGAGCCGGACTTATACGGCAAAGTGCTGGTCACGCCTTTTCGCGCCGACCGCCATGCCATCGCGCCTGCGGGCAGCGCGGATATGGTGATCAGTTTTCGTAACCTGCACAACTGGATGGAGCAAGGCGAGTTGCAGGAATCGCTCAAGGCTTTTTACCTGGCCTTAAAGCCAGGTGGCATTTTGGGCATCGTGGACCACCGGGGCCGCACCGACCAGACCCAAGCCGAGCAAATAGCCTCAGGCTATGTGCGCCAGGACATAGCCATTGCACTCATTGAGCAAGCGGGCTTTAAGCTGCAAGCCAGCTCCGAAGTCAACGCCAATCCCAAAGACACCAAAGACCATCCCGAAGGCGTGTGGACGCTTCCGCCGAGCTACCGCCTCAAAGACAAAGACCGCGAAAAATACGCTGCCATCGGCGAGAGCGACCGCTTTACGCTGCGCTTTGTGAAACCTTAGGCAGCGTGTGTGGGCCTTACCAGCGGTTGCGCAATTCGCGCAGTTTCAAAAACACCGTCATAGCATCCGGGTTCGGCGGTAGTTCTGCATAAGCCTCGCGCAAGCGGGCGACCACGCCAGCGCTGCCCAAGCGGAAAAAGGTATTGACCTCGCGTTCCTCGGCCAGTTGGCTGACATAGGCTTGTTGCGGGTTTTGTCCCTGCACTTTATCAAGCAGCGCTTGCGCCGCGGCATTGCCCGGTTCGCGGTCCAGGGTAAAGCGCAAATTGTTTTCGATGTAGTCATGGCCCGGATACACTAGGGTGTTGTCCGGTAAACCATGCAGTTGTTGGGCAAAGGTTTGGTACAAGGTGGCGGGGTCGCCGCCGTTATGGCAGTTGCCCACGCCCGCGTTAAACATCGTGTCGCCAGAAAACAAGGCCGGTTGCTCGGTGTGCGACCGCAGGCAGATGTGGCACATGGTGTGGCCCGGTGTGTCCAGTGCCTCCAGTTCCACGGTCTTGCCTACTTTGATGATGTCGCCCGCCGACAAACCGCGTGTCATGCCGGGGATGCTGTCCTTGGCTTTATGGTGCGCCAGCACGGCAGCCCCGGTTTTGTCCACAATGGCCTGGTTGCCGTCGATGTGGTCGTGGTGTTCGTGGGTGTTGAGAATTTGGGTGATTTCCCAACCCGCCTCCTTGGCCGCATCCAGGCATTTTTGGCTGTCTAAAGGGTCGATGGCCAAGGCCTCACCCGTTTCGGGGCAGGCCACCAGGTAGTTGAAATTGCGGTAGTCGTTACCGGTCCAGATTTGTTTTACAAGCATGCACTTTCTCCGCGCGTCTAGCGCTTCACTATGGTCAAGAATCGGCTTGGACTTTCGCGTCCTTAATCACCTTGCCCCATTTCAGGGTCTCGCTGCGGATGAACTCCGCAAATCGCTCCGGGCTGCCGCCACCGTCTTCTGCGCCATACTGGTCAAACTTCTCGATCACATCGGGCATGGCCATCACGCGGTTGACATCTTCATTCATGCGCTTCACAAACGCAGGGTTCATATGCGCAGGCCCGGCCAGCCCATACCAGGTAGTGGCATCGAAGCCGGGAAAGCCTTGCTCATCCATCGTGGGCACCGTGGGGTGGCCTTTAGCACGCTTGGTGCGGGTCTGCGCCAAGGCGATAGCTTTGCCACCTTTGACGTGCGGCGTTGCAGACGTCATCGTCTCAAAACAATATTGCACCTGACCGCCGATCAAATCCGTTAACGCAGGCCCCGAACCTTTGTAGGGCACATGCAGCGCATCGATGCCCGCTCGCAGCTTGAACATCTCCAGGGCTAGGTGTTGGGCCGATCCACCGCCCGCCGATGCAAAGCTGACTTTGCCTGGATTTTGCTTGCAGTAAGCGACCAGGTCTTTCACGGTTTTGGCTGGTTGGTTTTCATTGCAAATGAGTAAATTCGGCGTCACGCCGACCAGCACGATGGGGGTGAAATCACGCTCTACGTTGTAGTTGAGCTTGGGCTGCAGGCTGGGCGCAAGCGCATGGCTATTGATATGCGCCATCAACAGGGTGTTGCCGTCGGGCGCTTGTTTGGCCACAAAATCAGCGGCGATGACGCCAGCGGCACCGGCCTTGTTGTCGATCACGATGCTCACGCCCCACATGGCTTGCAGTTTTTGCGCCAGCACCCGTGCCAGGGCGTCGGTGCCTCCGCCCGGCGGGAAACCCACCACGATGCGGATGGGCCCGGCTGGCAGGTTCTGCGCATGGATTGTGGGCGCGGCCAAAACCGCTGCGGATGCGCCAACGGCTTGCAAGAGAGATCTGCGTTGCATGGTGACTCCTTTTAGGGGGACAAGTAAAAAACCACCCGACCTAGGCCGGATGGCCGGCAAAATAATCCATAGCCGCTTGCACGCCACTGGCTTGCAGTGCGACGCCGCTCAGCTTGAGACCCATCTCGCAGGCCGCCAAAGTGGCGATCAAGGTCAAGTCATTGCTATCGCCCAGATGGCCGATGCGAAACATGCGCCCCTTCACCTTACCAAGCCCTGTGCCCAGCGAGCAATCAAATCGCGTGTGTATCAGTTTGCGCAAAACATCCGCATCCAGCCCAGGCGGTGTCATCACGCCGGTGAGTACCGGGGAATGGACAGAGGCGTCCTGGCATTGAATCTCCAGGCCCCAGGCCTGCACCCCGGCGCGCACCCCCGCCGCCCAACGCTGGTGCCGGGCAAACACGGCGGGCAGCCCCTGCTCTAGCAACATATCGCAGGCTTCGCTCAGGCCGTAGAGTAAATTAGTGCTGGGTGTGTAGGGGAAATAACCGCTTTGGTTCATCTCGATCATTTCGTCCCAGGCCCAAAACGATTTAGGCAAACTGGCCTTGGCACTGGCTGCAATCGCTTTCGGCGAGAGCGCGTTAAAGCTAATGCCTGGCGGCAGCATCAAGCCTTTTTGCGAACCGCTGATGGTCACGTCCACACCCCATTCGTCGTGCCGGTAATCGGCCGAGGCCAAACCAGAAATACTGTCTACCAACAGCAGTGCCGGGTGGCCCGCGTCGTCGATGGCGCGGCGCACCGCTGCAATATCGCTGGTCACGCCGGTGGACGTTTCGTTGTGCACCACGCACACGGCGCGGATAGCATGGCCGGTGTCGGCGCGCAAACGCTGTGCAATCAAGTCGGCCTGCACGCCACGGCGCCAACCCTCGATACCGGGCAGAGCGATGACTTCGGTCTTGAGGCCCAGGCGCAGGGCCAGCTTGTTCCACAGGCTGGCAAAGTGCCCGGTCTCGTACATCAAGACCTGGTCACCCGCGCTCAAGGTGTTGACCAAGGCGGCCTCCCAGGCGCCGGTGCCCGATGCCGGATAAATCATGACCGGATGGCGGGTCTGAAAAATCTTTTGCATGTCGGCCAGCAGCTTGCGGCCCAGGGCGCCAAATTCGGGGCCGCGGTGGTCTATGGTGGGCAGGCTGATCGCGCGCAGTATGCGGTCAGGTACCGGGCTGGGCCCGGGAATTTGCAGGTAGTGGCGCCCGGTCGGGTGCTGGTTCAATGAAAACATGGTGCATCCTGAGAGAGGTCTAAAAGGCGTGCAAGAATCGGCTGAACGCAAGGTCAGCGCATACCCCGCGCTTAAAGCACATCATCCCACATGAGCGCTGTCATATCCCGCCCCCCGCCAGGCGCCCGCTTACCGGGCGCGCCATCGCGCGAGCGCCTGGCCACGCAGTTGCGCCGCCATACGCAGGGCGAAGTCTTGTTTGACGCGGCCTCACGCGGACGCTATGCCACCGACGCCTCGATCTACCAAATCATGCCCGCAGGCGTGTTTGTTCCCAAAACCGCGCAAGACATCAGTACAGCCCTGACCCTGGCCCGCGAGGCCGGTGTGCCGGTGCTGCCACGCGGGGGCGGTACCAGCCAGTGCGGCCAGACCACCGGCGCGGCCTTGGTGATCGACAACAGCAAACACTTTAAGAGCCTGATCGACCTAGACCTGCAAACCCAAAGCGCCACCGTGCAAGCGGGTATGGTGCTGGACCACCTCAACGCGGCCCTCAAGGCCCACGGACTGTGGTTTCCGGTGGATGTATCCACCAGCGCCCAAGCCACCTTGGGCGGTATGGCGGGAAACAACTCCTGCGGTAGCCGCTCTATTGCCTACGGCAATATGGTCCACAACGTACTGGGCGCATCGGCTTGGTTGTCCGACGGCAGCTTGCACGACTTCGGCCCGGTGGCAAGCCTGGCCGCACCGACGCGGCGCATTGCCGATTTTGTAGAAGCCCTTGCGCTGCACCACCGCGCAGACATCGAGGCGCAATGGCCCAAAGTCCTGCGCCGCGTGGGCGGCTACAACCTGGACATTTTTTGCAACCAAAGCGAGCGCCCTTACACCCAAGATGGCAGCGTCAACCTGGCGCATCTGTTGATCGGCTCTGAAGGCACGCTGGCCTATACCCATTCACTGCGCTTACAACTGTGCCCGCTGCCGGGTGCCAAAGTGCTGGGCGTCGTCAACTTTGCGCGTTTTCGCGATGCCATGCAAGCGGCGCAGCACATCGTCACCCTGGGGCCCACCGCCGTTGAACTGGTGGACCGCAGCATGGTCGCGCTGGCCCTGGCCAACCCGGCTTTTCATAGCACCATGCAAAGTGCCCTGATCGGGCAGCCTGACGCTATTTTGCTGGTCGAATTCAGCGGCGAGAGCAAAGACGCTATCACCTCCAAGTTGAAAGACTTGTCCACCTTAATGGGCGATCTGGGCCACCCCGGCAGCGTGGTACCTATGCCCGAGGACGCCAAGCAAAAAGCCTTGTGGGAGGTACGCAAAGCGGGCCTGAACATCATGATGAGCCTCAAGGGCGACGGCAAGCCGGTCAGCTTTATTGAAGACTGCGCCGTGCCCCTGGAACATCTGGCCGACTACACCGATGCACTGACCGAGGTGTTTGCCCGCCACGGCACGCGCGGCACCTGGTATGCGCATGCCTCGGTAGGTACCTTGCATGTGCGCCCGATTTTGGACATGCGCCAAGACGGCGCCACCAAGATGCGTGCAATTGCCGAAGACGCATCGGCGCTGGTGCGCCGCTTCAAAGGCGCGTACAGCGGCGAGCATGGCGACGGCCTGTGCCGGGGCGAATGGATTCAATGGCAATTTGGCCCGCGCATCACGCAAGCGCTGGCAGCCATCAAACAGCATATGGACCCGGCTGGCCTGTTCAATCCTGGCAAGATCATCGACACCCCGTGCATGGACGATGTCTCCCTGTTCCGTTTTCCACCAGCGCAAGCGCCCCAGCCCTATCGCCGCATCCCCATCCAAACCGCGCTGGACTGGTCGGCTTGGAATGTGCAAGTGGACGCGCTCACCCAAGTCAGCGGCGCGCCGGGCAGTGGCGGCGACGCCACCGGTGGCCTGGCCATGGCGGTAGAAATGTGCAACAACAACGGCCACTGCCGCAAGTTTGACAGCGGCACCATGTGCCCGAGCTACCGGGTCACGCAAGACGAGCAACACCTGACGCGCGGGCGTGCCAACACCTTGCGCCTGGCGCTTTCCGGGCAACTCGGGCCCGATGCCTTCACTAGCGAAGCCATGCACGAAACCATGGACTTGTGCGTGGGCTGCAAAGGGTGCAAACGCGAGTGCCCCACCGGCGTGGACATGGCGAAAATGAAAACCGAGTTTTTGTACCACTACGCGCAGCGCCATGGCCATAGTCTGGGCGAGCGTCTGGTGGCCCACCTGCCCGACTATGCAGGCCTGGCCAGCCGTGCAGCCGGTCTGCTCAATGGGCTGGTGCGCCTGCCTGGCGTGGCGTGGCTGGTGGAGCGCGCCCTTGGCTTGTCACGCCAGCGCAGCCTGCCGCGCTGGCGCAGCGATACGTTTTGGCAAGACCCGGTGCTTGCCGAATTAGCCAGCGCCGATGCGCTATTGGCCCACGCCGCCCAAGGCGGCAAGGCCGCAGTCTTGTTTGTCGATACCTTTAATGGCTTTTGGGAAACTGGCAACGCGCTGGCCGCGCTCAAAGTGCTGCACGCGGCGGGCTACCGCGTCCATGCGCTGCGCAAAGACCAAGGGGCACATTGCTGTGGCCGCACCTTTTTAGCCAACGGCATGGTGGGCCAAGCGCGCCAACGCATGGGCGCACTAGTACAAGCGCTGGAGCCGCTGGCGCAGGCGGGCATACCCATCGTCGGGCTGGAGCCATCTTGCCTGCTCACCCTGCGTGACGAGGCACTGGCCATGGGGCTTGGGCCATCGGCCCACACCGTGGCTGCCAAAGCCGTGCTGCTGGAAGAATTTATCGCCACCGAGGCCAAGGCGGGCCGCTTTGGCATCGCGTTTAAACCCAGCGCCAAACCGGTGCTGGTGCACGGCCATTGCCACCAAAAAGCCTTTGATACCGTGGGTGCGCTGATGCAGGTGCTGGCACTGGTGCCAGGCACCCAAGCGCGCCTCATTGAAACATCGTGCTGCGGCATGGCCGGGGCTTTTGGCTACCAGGCCCGCCATTACGCGACCTCGATGCAAATGGCCGAACTCAGCCTCTTGCCTGCCGTTCGCAAAGACGAAAACGCCTGGGTGATTGCCGATGGCACCAGCTGCCGCCACCAGATCCAGGACGGTGCGCAGCGCGAGGCGACGCATCTAGCGATTTTGTTGGCAGCCCACCTACCCGGCTAATTGACGCGCTGCCCGCGGCGAAAATCTATAGCCAGCCCATGGCTTAGTCAGGGCTGATTTGCAGCGTGGTCAGCACCGAGCGCAAATTTGGGCCCGTGAAGTCGGGCCGGGGTTCCAATGCTTCAAAAGGCAGGCCTTGCCGGTTGACCCAATGCGTGCGCAGGCCAAACCAGTTGGCGCCCAGTGCATCCCAGGCATTGCTGGTAACAAACAGAATTTCTTCTAAGGGCAGTGCAATGTTTTGCTGTACCAGCGCATAGGCCTGCGGCGCGGTCTTGAATAAGCGCAGGCCATCCACCGAAATCACATGGTCCAGCAATCCGGCCATGCCCGCGCTTTGTACCGCAGAGTCCAGCATCTGCGGGCTGCCATTGGACAAGATGGCCGTGGTCAGGCCGTGGTGCTTGATACGGCGCAAGACTTCCAGGTTTTCGGGGAAAGGGCTGAGCTTGGCGTACTGGCCCATTAGAGCCTCATCCTGGCCTTGGCTGCGGTCGAGTTTGAGCCGGTCCAGGCAGTAGTGCAGCGACAAGCGGGTAAGGTCCCAAAACGATTGGTAAAAGCGGCTGCCGTGGGCTGGGTTGGGGTCAGACTGGGTAATGAGGCGCGTGTATTCAATTTGCTTGTCGCGCCAGGCCAGCGCCAAGGCCGCGCCCTGGCCGGGAAACAATTGTTCGGCCAGGTGCTGCACCGAATACACGTCAAACAAAGTGCCATAGGCATCGAAAACTACTGCATTAAATCGCATATCAATTCCTTGTGCCTGCCGGCAAGGGTAAATCCAGCCGCAAGAACGCTTCAGGCGGCGCGTCATTTTTCTCCTTGAGGGCGCCAATTTGCGCTAGCAAACGCTGCTCCACGGCGGTGTCGCGTATGGGGTGCAATTGCGCCGGGTCAGAGGCCAAATCGAACAAGACGGTAGTCGTGTCCTCGTAACCGCGGCAGTATGCCCTACCGGCGGGCCTTTGGCATTTCGCCCCGCCGGTACTTTAAGCAAGGGGACGCCTTGCGTGAAATTAAAGCCGCACGCCAACACGTGCCGTAGATCGCCGCTTCGCGATGCAAACCTGCTGATTGACGTGCGCGAAGCTGACGAATACGCAGCAGGTCACCTACCAGGCGCTATACACATGTCGCGCGGGCTGCTCGAATTCAAGATGAGTGGCAGCCCCGAGCTCGCCGATCGCGACTTAAATATCGTTGTCTACTGCAAGACCAGTGGCCGCGCAACCCTGGCTTATGTCCCACTGCACGCCATGGGCTATCTGAAGGTGCGCTCAATTGCTGGCGGCTTTGATGCCTGGGTATCTGCAGGTAGGCCAACAGTAAAACCTGCGGCACCAACGTTTGAATAGCACCAGAAGTTCTACGATGATTTGCAGGCGTATGTGGATCGCTTCGCTCGCCATGATGGGTTTGGACTCAAGCAGAGCTTCACTCAACTATGTTTTTTGATTTATTCGTCCGCAAATGTCGATCACTCAGTGCTTGGTGTTGAATTTGTTGCGGAGTAATCTTATATTGTGCTTTGAAAACTCGATTGAAATGCGGCGTATCCAGAAACCCCCATTTACGCGCTACAGCCGCAATGGTCAGATGCCGAGAAGCTGGGTTGACTAGTTCAAATTTGATGCGATCTAGTCGTCGTTGCCGAATATAGTCACCGACCGTCGAGCGTTGGCTTTGAAAAACTCGGTACAGCTGACTCAGCGATAGTCCATGCGCTTGTGCTATTTCTATTGCAGAGAGCTGAGGATTCTGCAAATTTGCGCCTATATAGCCATTTATTCGCCTCAGCAGTACCTCGTTATAGTTAGGCGGCAACTCACAGTCGGTTAACTTGTGGTTGATGCAAAAGTCTAATATCCCCAGCGTGTGCTCTAGTAGCGGCGTATCGTGCTCGAAGGTTTGGTAGCGGGCCTCATCAGCGATACCCATGAGCAGTCTGGAGGCAATTTGGGTTACACCTTTTTGCCCATGCAAGGTCAAGGCTGTAAATGCATCAATGCTTTTGGGACTGAAGGTAAATGCGCTTCTTGGAAACTGAAACACCGCCATCTCCCAATCGCTTGGAAAATCAATGGTGTAGGGTTGACGTGTATCCCAAAAAACGAAATCACCGGCCTGCAATTGCGCTTGTCTGGCGTGCTGCTCAATATTCGCCGAGCCCTTCAGTTGCAGGCCGAGCATTAAGTACTCCTCGCTGTCCTGCGCGATGAGCTTGGGAGTGCGGGTTATGCACTGCGCTCTAGACCCCGAGGTGACAACGCGTACGCCGCCCAGTTGCGTGAGTGCGACTTGACCCGCAAAGTCATCATGCGGCGCGATTTTTATTTGCAAGGGCACGTAGTTGCGCCACACCACTTCATTCCATATTGGGATACGGTCACGACTTGGAAGTTCGTGTGAACTATAGATAAGCGTAGCATCCCCCTGGGAAGCCGCAGCGTGAACTTCAGACTCGGCGCCGTGCAAATGCAACATGGTCAATGTACTCCGATATCAAAATTTGAACGATGCAGGAATGGGGGTTTGCGGGATTTTCCTATGGACTAAAGGTAGAACATTTATGAATCCCAGTCAAGCCTTGGGGGAGATGAACTTGATTTTCTAAGATGACGCATTCGTAGCTTGGAGACGAAGCAAATCATCCGTTCATGGGTATGAACGGATGAACGAGGTCATGGCACCGTATCAGCTCGGTATTTCGTTTTCCATAGATTCATGCACCGAGGCTAATTTGGGTAATTGGAGACTAGGCGCCGTGAGCGGTAAACCTGGGGCTGCCGCGGTTGCAGTGGGTAAAGCACGCTCAAACGATGATGCGTCAGCTATGTCCTTATTGCGCTTTACAGGACCCAAAGGCTGGTCGTTGAACAAGAGCGTAAATACGTCGCGCCGCGAATAATGACCCACGGGATCAGCCGCTTGTTTTGCCATTGCAATTTCGGCAAGGTTAATGTCTGCATACAGTATGCCTTCTGCATCGCTTGGTAGTCGATCCGCTAAAGCCCGACCGTCTGGACCATATATCTGGGCAAAACCCCCTCCATATCCAATTAATTTTTCATGCATAGGCGATTCGCAAAAGAATTGATGCGCGGCTTTTGTGACGACCTGGGTCGCGCACAAAACAAAGGTTTGCCCCTCCATGGCATACATTTGCGTCGCGACGGATTGCGCCTCTGCACTGAAGGCATAGACCTCCGGCTGGTACAGAGACATTCCGGGCCACGCGGCAATGTGCAATTGTTCGTGCATGGCGTACATGGCGTATTTGGTTAAGGTCTGAAAGTGCTCCCAGCAATTGAGGGCGCCGACGCGACCAATAGCCATTTCATACACCGCGATATCCGAACCGTCGCCTTCACCGAAGACGGTTCTCTCCACATGGGTAGGTTTGAGCTTCCTGCGGTGGGCAACGATGTTTCCTTGTTCGTTGATGATAATTTGGCTCATATACAGCGTGCCGCCATCGCGTTCGCTAAAGCCCATGACAACGCTAATTTTGTTGGTACGTGCGGCATCTCGGAGTCGCACGATTAAGGGGCTGTCGATAGGCAGTGACTGCTCGTGGTAGCGCACTGCAAATTTCCCCATTCCAGCAAAAGGGCTATCGAGCCAAATATGGTAGGGGTAGCCGGGTATGAAAACTTCGGGAAAGGCAATGATCTCGGCATTGTTGCGAGCAGCTTCCTGTATCAGTGCGATGGACTTTTCTACCGTTGCTGCTGCATCAAACCAAATCGGCTCGGCTTGTACGGTAGCTGCCTTAAATTTATGGGTGTAGGTAACCATGATTGCGAACTCCTCTTTGTTTGGGGAAATTCACTTTAGCAATGCAGATGGCTTTTGAATTGTCAATTTTTTCGGGGGATATTGTTCAATTGTGGCGATGTGCGCGCGAAAGCGTATGGTGGGGCTGCATGTCCGGCGCATGGCAGGCCCCTCCAACTGACACTCCCCCAATCGCCGCTTTCCAAGCCAAACCTGGTGGCCTGACCCGCCAGACAGCCCCTTTTCCGGCGCCTGCCAACAAAAGGGCGCGCCGCACCAATTAAGGGCATAGAATGATTCGCTGCCTACAGCGTAGTTTGCGCAACCTGCCAGACTAATCCCAGAGATCGCCATGCTAAGACTATCTGCTTTGCTTTCGTTCTCAAGCGCACCCATTTCCCGAGTACCAGCGATGACGCGCAAGGCGTCATGCAGCATCCCTTAAGTGACCGCACTTGAGATAGTTGCCCGGTATTGGTGCTCATGGTCGGAGCAAGTGCGTGCGCCTTCCCCCTTCACCATGTGGCGGAAACCATGCGTCCGCTGCCTATCGAGCCCGTTGCCGGGACGCCCGGATTTGTGCGCGGCGTGTCCGTCATTCGGGGCCTTGCGACGCCGGTCGTGGACCTTCAAGCGCTCTTGAAAAATAGCGAAAGCAGCCCAAGTTTTGGCCGCTTTGTGACCCTGAAATTAGAGGATAGGCGGGTAGCCATCGGCGTCGATAGCGTGGTCGGCTTGAGGAACCTGGATGGAGCCCAGCTCGGTGCCTTGCCGCCCCTGCTGCACGATATCAACGCCGAGCTGATTAGCTCGTTTGGCACCCGCGACGCCCAACTTCTGCTGGTGCTGCGCGCTGCGCACCTCGTTCCCGATGCGGTCTGGGCAAGCCTCGCAGCGGCGGAGACCGTGCCATGACGCCAGTCCCCGCGCGAACCGAGATAGAACAGTTTCGCACTACCCTTAGCTGTCATTTGGGCCTGCAGTACGAGGATGCAAAGCTCGACTACCTGGCCGATGTCATGCGTCAACGGATGCAGCCCGTGGGCCGTACCCGCTTCGCGTCCTGCGCGGGTTACCTTGATTATTTGCATGCTTCGCCCAAGGGGTCTGCGGAGTGGCGCTCGCTTGCTGAGCAGCTCACCGTCAACGAAACCTTCTTTTTCCGCAATGCCGACAACTTTCTGGCGCTGGCAGAGATGGTTCTTCCTGAGCGCATACGCGTCAAGGCACAGACCAAGCAACTTCGCATCCTCTCGGCCGGGTGTTCCTCGGGGGATGAACCGTATTCATTAGCCATCATGGTGCGCGAGGCCTTGCCCGATCTCGAGGCCTGGGATGTGCAGATCATTGGCATGGACATCAACCCAGCGATTCTCCTCAAGGCGACCCAGGCCCGCTACTCCGAATGGTCGCTGCGTGCGACATCCGATGCGCGCAGGCATCGCTATTTTCAGCCCGACGGCGCGGATTTCGTGCTGGTACCTGAGATCCAAAAAATGGTGCGTTTCGAGGAACGTAACCTTGTCGATGACGACCCTTTGTTCTGGAAGTCGCTGGGCTGCGATCTGGTGTTTTGCCGCAATGTGTTGATGTACTTCACCCCCGAAACGGCCCGTGGCGTGGTGCGCCGCATCCGCCAGGCACTGCTTCCTGGCGGATTTTTATTCCTCGGTCATGCGGAAACACTGCGGGGCATCACGCCCGAGTTTCACCTTTGCCATACGCATGACACCTTTTACTACCAGCAACGTGATGCCTGCGACGCTGCCGCAAAACCATCTTGGGCCAAGCAGCCCGGCAAGTCCGCTGAAGATTTGCGACCCGCGGTCGTCGAATCGACGGCGAACTGGGTCGATGTCATTGAACAGGCCGCAACACGCATCGCTACGCTGACCGATGCCCGCACGCGTTCGACAAACCTGAGCGCACCACAACTTGCGCCCCCCCTTTCGCAGACGCAAACCGCCGCGTTGGCTCCCGCGCGCGCATGGGACTTGAGCCTGGTGCTGGAGGCCGTACGGCAGGAACGCTTTGCGGCTGCGTTAGAACTGATTGGCTCCTTACCCGCCGATGCGCACCAGGACCCCGACGCCTTGCTCCTGCGCGCTGTGCTGCTCACCAACCACGGCAGGCTCCAGGAGTCCGAAGAAGTCTGCCGCCGTCTGCTCGCTGTGGACGAACTCAACGCGGGCGCGCATTACCTTATGGCACTGTGTTGCGAACATGACGGAGATGCAGGGCGCGCCATCGAGCATGGGCTAACCGCCATTTATCTGGACCCCGGTTTTGCGATGCCCCACTTGCACCTCGGAATCCTGGCCAAACGCTCCGGGGACGACGCCACCGCGCAACGTGAACTGGGCCAGGCGCTGGTGCTACTGGCCACCGAGGATGCATCACGCATTTTGCTGTTCGGCGGGGGCTTCTCGCGGGACGCGCTGCTGCAGCTCTGCCGCACGCAGTTGCACGCCGCAGGGTGGCAAACATGAACCAGCAAGCCAAGGACGACATAGAAGGCAACAAGGCGGCACAGCTTCGACAGGCCTTCGACCACAGCTTCGCTTTGCTACCCTCGGCCGATTCGCCAGAAGTACAAGACCTGCTCACGATTCGTGTGGCGGGCGATCCTTATGCCATTCGTTTAATCGATATCACAGAGCTTGTCACAGGCCGCAGCGTTGTTTCGGTACCCGCTGCCACGCCTGGCTTGCTGGGTCTGGCGGGCATTCGCGGAGGCATTGTCCCGGTGTTTGGCTTGTCATCGATGCTGGGTTACGGCCCCGATCCTGGCTCACCACGGTGGATGGTTCTTTGCGGCGCTGAAGAACCCATCGCCCTGGCCTTCTCTGACTTTGAGGGCTACTTGCGATTACCCACATCCGCGCTCCATGCGGACGAAAACTTTTCCGCCACCAGCGAAAAAACTAAATACCTGGACCAGGTCGCGCGCACACCAGATGGCGTTCGCGCCGTGATCAGCATCGCGCTGATCCTGGCGACCATCCACAATCGAATCAGCCAGCATCGGCCGACAAAGGAGAAATAGCAATGCATCGTTCCTGGACATTTGGAAGAAAAATAGCGGCCGGCTTTGCGCTGGCGTTTGTACTCATGGCCCTGATCGGCGCCATGGCCTATCGCAGCATCAACACGCTGGCCCATACCAGCCAGATGGTGGCGCAAACCCACATTGTTCTTCAGCGCATAGCCGATGTACTCAACGTGCTGCAAGACGCCGAAATCGGAGGGCGCGGCTACATCATCACGGGCGATGAGCGCTTTCTCGAACCCTATCAACAGTCGGAGACCAAGATCGTGGCGGTCGTCAATGACCTGCGCGCGCAGGTTGCCGACAATCCCAATCAGCAAAGGCGTATAGCCCAGGCAGAACCCATCATCGCGGCGAAGATGTCCTTAACTAAGCGTCAGATAGAGATGCGCAAGGCCCGAGACCTTGAAGCGGTGACCAAGCTGCTGCAAAGCGGAGAGGGCCAAAAACTCATGGATGATCTGCGGCGCATCTTTGGCGATATGGAGCAAGAGGAACGCAATCTACTCAAGCAACGCGCTGCAGAAGTCGAGGCCGCAGTCAGCAGCTCGACTGTTTCCATCACCCTAGGAACCTTGCTATGCCTGCTGATCGTCAGCGCCGCTGGCATCCTCATCACCCGCTCCCTGACCAGCCAGATCGGCGCAGCGGTACAGCAAATGCAGAGTTCATCGAGCGAGTTGCAAGTCGCCTCGAATCAACAAACCATGGGTTCACGGGAGCAGTCCACCGCGCTGAAGGAAATCACGACGACGATGAACGAACTGCTCGTGACTTCGAGGCAGATCGCCGAGGGCGCCCAACGCGTGGCCCATATTGCCGAGGAAACGGCCATTGGTGCGCGCTCTGGAGAGCAGACGGTAACCATGGCCAATGACGCAATAGGCGGTATCAAACGACAGGTCGATTTGATCGTGACCCACATGCTCGATCTCGGAAAAAAATCGCAGCAGATTGGCGGCATTCTTGAAATCATCAACGAACTGGCTGAACAGACCAATATCCTGGCGATCAACGCAACCATCGAGGCGGCGGGCGCTGGCGAGAACGGCAAACGTTTTGCAGTGGTTGCCGACGAAATCCGCAAACTCGCCGACCGGGTTGGGGGCTCCACCAAAGAGATCAAAAGCCTCATCGATGACATTCGCGCCGCCGTCAATACGACGGTAATGACCACCGAGGGTGGCACCAAAGCAGTGGATGCGGGCGCACAGCAGTTTTCGCAAGTGGCCATCGCCTTTAGGCAGATCGTCAGCCTGGTGAGCACCACCACCGAGGCCAGCCGCGAGATCGAGCTCAGCACCAAGCAGCAATCGACCGCGGTGTCGCAAGTCAACATCGCCGTCGCCAACGTTGCGCAGTCCGCGCAGGAAACCGAGGTGAGCTCCAGCCAGACGCTTCAAACAGCGACTGAGCTCACCAAGCTCTCGCGCGAGCTGATGCGTGTGATTCAGCCGCAAGCCAGCACCTAGCCCCATGGCTAAGGACCCGTACCAGTATTTCCGAGTCGAGGCGCGGGAGCTTCTTGATGGCTTGACAGAGGGCATCCTGCAGTTGGAGAAGGGCGACTTTGCGCCCGCGTCCGAGGGCGTGGTGCGCCTGCTGCGTCTGGCACACACGCTCAAAGGCGCTGCGCGTGTGGTCAAGCAGCCCGGTATTGCCGAGCGGGCGCACATGCTCGAAGGCATTCTCAGCACCCATCGTGCGTCCGCCCTGCCCTTATCTAAGGCGCAGGGCAGCGCCTTGTTGCTACTGCTGGACGAAATCAGCGCGCACCTTGCGGATATTGCATCGGTGGCACCGGCGGGCGATGAGCGCGCCCCTAAGCTTGCAGGCGCCATCGAGTCCGCCCGCCTGCCGCAAGAGGAAGCCCTTGAAACCTTGCGCGTCGAGGTGCAGGAGATGGATACCTTGCTGCAGACGCTCACCGAGGCCGGTGTCCACCTGGGCGCCCTACGCAAGAGCCTGGGCACCGCCGACCGCCTTGGGGACTTGAACAGCCTGCTGCTGGAACGCGTCGATGGCGCATTCGTCGCAATGCGCGACGTCACACATCGGCTTCGGCTGATCCCGGCGCAAACCGTGTTTGCAACGCTTGCGCGATCCGTGCGTGATGCCGCCCAGACGCTGGGCAAGCGCGTCGCTTTCGATGCCTCTGGTGGCGAGGTCCGCCTGGATGCGAACGTGCTGGCGTCGCTGCGCGATGCGCTCATGCATGTGGTGCGCAATGCCGTCGCGCATGGGCTGGAATCCGAAGCTGAGCGCATTGCGCTTGCCAAGCCACCGACCGGGCAGATCCGGCTGGAGGTACTGCGGCGCGGTAGCCGGGTGGTATTTGTGTGTACCGACGATGGACGTGGCATCGATGTAGACGCAGTGCAAAGGGCTGCGGTGGCCCGTGGGCTAGTGAGCAGCGCTGCGGCCAAGGCCCTGTCGGCGGACCAGGTGGTCGCGCTGCTTGGCAGCGCTGGCACAGTCGGGCTCACGACCTCCAGCGAAGTCACCGAATTGTCCGGCAGAGGCATCGGCCTGGATGTGGTGCGAGCGACTCTTTCTCAGCTGAAAGGCGAAATGCACATTCACAGCGAGCCGGGGCGCGGGGTGCGTGTGGAGGTGCAGGTTCCGGTGTCTATCGCTGCGCTGCAGGGCCTCGTGGTCGAGGCGGGCGGCGCGCGGGTATCGATCCCGCTGGACGCGGTGCAGCAGACGCTTCGGGTGCACGATGCAGAGGTCGCGCGCTCAGCAGAAGGCGACACGATTGTCCATGCAGGCAAAGTTATTCCTTTCCTGCCGCTTGCGCTGCTGCTGCGGCGAGCGGGCTCCGGTGGCTCCCACTTTAGTAATCGTGTCAACGCCGGTATTTGGTCGGCGGTCGTCGTTCAAGCCGAAGGGCGATCTGTCGCGCTCGGCGTGGAGCGCTTGCTCGGCGCGGCCAATATCGTGATGCGTGCGCTGCCTGGCGTGGTCGCAGCCGATCCCGTGGTCGCGGGCGCATCGCTGGATGCTGACGGCACACCACAGCTGGTGCTAGACCCCGCCGGTCTTGTGGCGGCTGCCGAGCGCTATCGCAGTGCGACATTGCCTGTGGCCACACAAGGCCCCGCGCAGCGGGCGCCAATTCTCGTCATCGACGATTCGCTGACCACCCGCATGCTGGAGCAAAGCATTCTGGAAGCGGCGGGCTACCAGGTTGCGCTCGCCGTGTCGGCTGAAGATGGACTCGCCAAAGCGCACGCGCATCGCTACAGCTTGTTTATCGTTGATGTGGAGATGCCTGGCATGGACGGCTTTGGTTTTGTCGCGCAGACGCGCGCCGATCCGGTGCTATGCGATATCCCCGCCATTTTGGTGACCTCTAGGGATGCCGTGGATGACCGGCTGCGCGGACAGCAAGTGGGCGCAAGCGCCTACATCATCAAGGGTCAGTTTGACCAGATGCTGCTTCTGCAAACCATTCATGCACTGATCGGCTAGCCGTGGCGAAGATACGTGTCTTGGTGGTTGAAGATTCCCTGACCATTCGCAAACGCATGCTAGAGGTGCTGGCGGCTGACCCTGGCATCGATATCGTGGGCGAAGCTGCCGACGGCCAGCTTGGCATCGACCTGTGCCAGCAACTGCGACCCGATGTTCTGACGCTGGACATGATGCTGCCCGTGCTAAGCGGCTTGGCGGCCACGGAATTCATCATGGCCTACTGCCCGACACCGATTCTCATCGTGTCCGCCTCGACCAACCGGGGCGACTTGTTCAAGACCTACGAAGCGCTGGCAGCGGGTGCCTTGGACGCGCTGGACAAGCCCACGGGCGACGAACTCGACGATGCGTGGGACCAAAAGCTCGTCGCCACGGTCAAACTCATTTCGCGCATCAAGGTCATCACCCATCCGCGGGCCCGACTGGGCCGCATGGGGCAGACACCGGCACCCACGCAAGCAGCCCAGGCGCTACCACCCTCAGGGCGTTTGCGCGCCGTCGCCATCGGTGTATCCACGGGCGGACCTGGGGCGCTCATCGAAATTTTGCGCGGCTTGCCTGCCGGATTTGCGCTGCCTATTTTTCTGGTCATGCATGTTGGCAAACTCTTCACGCCGGCGTTTGCCGAGTGGCTGGGCGCTCAGAGTTCTATCCCTGTGCGCTACGCCGTCGATGGCGATCCGCTGCCGCCCCACGGCCAAGGCGGTGTGCTGATGGCACCGCCCGACAGCCACTTGGTGATTAGTGAGGGCAAGCTCCGGCTCACGCAAGACCCAGAGCGAAACGCTTGCCGCCCCTCCATCGATGTCCTATTTGAATCCTTCGCGCACGCGTTTGGTGCGGGCGGTGCAGGCTGCCTCCTCACGGGCATGGGCAAGGATGGCGCTGCCGGCCTGCTGGCGATTCGGCGCGCTGGTGGAAGAACCATCGCCCAGGACGAAGCGAGCTCGGTGGTCTTTGGCATGCCCAGGGAGGCGATTTTGTTGGGCGCAGCCGAGCAGGTTTTGCCCTTGGACCAGATTGCACCCAGGCTTGGCGTGCTGGCCCAAGTCCCCGCCGGGAGGCCGGTATGAGGCCGCGGATTCTCATCGTTGACGACAGCATGACCTACCTGCAAGAGCTGGCCAGCCAGCTGCGCGAGGAGGACTATGTGGTGATCCTGGCAAGCTGTGGCGAGGAGGCGCTGGAACTGCTGGCGAATGAATCGGTGGACGGTATTTTGCTGGACCTCATCATGCCGGGGCTTTCTGGCCAAGAAGCCTGCAAGCGCATCAAGCAGCGGGCAGATTGGCGCGACGTTCCTCTCATCATGCTCACGGCGCACGACGAGCAGGATGCCATGATCGAATGCATCAATGCCGGCGCCGATGACTACATTGCCAAGTCGGCGGATTTTGAAGTGCTCAAGGTTCGTTTGCGCGCGCAGCTGCGGCGCAAACACTTCGAGGATGAAAACCATCGCTTCCGCGAAAAGCTGGTGCGCAGCGAGACCGAGGCCACCGCGCGCATACAGATGGACGCGGAACGGGAAAAGCTCGACCAGCGCCTGCGCGATCAACAGTTCTACACCCGCTCGCTATTTGAATCCAATATCGATGCGCTGATGACCACCGACCCGGCAGGCATCATCACCGATGTGAACCATCAAATGGAGTTACTGACCGAGTGCACGCGTGATGAGTTGATTGGTGCCCCGTTTAGTCGCTACTTTACCGATCCAGAGCGGGCCGAGGCAAGCATCAAGCTGGTGCTGATTCATAAAAAACTCACCAACTATGAGCTCACCGTGCGCACCAGGGGCCGCAAGGAAACCGTGGTGTCTTTTAACACGGCCACTTTTTACGACCGCTACCGAAACCTGCAAGGCGTGTTTTCCGCGGCGCGTGACATCACCGAGCGCAAGCTTTTTGATCAAGTGCTTCTGCAAAAAAATGTGGAATTGGAAAATGCAAAGTCGGTGGCGGAAAAGGCCAACCTCGCCAAGTCGGATTTCTTGTCCAGCATGAGCCATGAACTGCGCACCCCCCTCAATGCGATCCTGGGCTTCACACAAATCATTGAACGCAGCGCGCCCTTACCGACGCCAGCAACGCAGCAAAATCTGGAAGAAATTCTCAAGGCAGGCTGGTACCTGCTGGACTTGATCAACGAAATTTTGGATCTGGCGCAGATTGAGTCTGGTCAAGGCAAAGTGTTCATGGAGCCGGTTTCGCTGGCCGCTGTCATGCTTGAATGCCAAGGCATGATGGAGCCACAAGCAAACGCGCGTGGCATCCGCATGACGTTTCCACGTTTCGAGCTTCCTCCCACCTTGGTGCATGCAGACCGCACTCGGCTCAAACAGGTGCTGATCAACCTGCTATTTAACGCAATCAAATACAACACACCCGCCGGCTCGGTCGCCGTGGAGTGCACCTTGCATCCGCCAAATTCAATGCGAATAAGCGTTCGGGACAACGGGCAGGGCATGACTCCAGAAAAATTTGCCCAGCTTTTTCAGCCCTTTAACCGTCTGGGCAAAGAAAGCGGCTCCGAGCAAGGCACCGGCATCGGCGTGGTGGTAACCAAGCGACTGGTTGAACTCATGGGCGGCACCATCGGCGCGCAAAGTACGGTGGGGGTGGGCAGCGAGTTTTGGTTCGAGTTGCGTTTGGTAAACGCGCCTTTGCCCGCAGATTAGAGGCCTAGCAGCACGCATCTTTGTACTCCTTGCACTCACACGCTTTTGGTAGCGCAGTACTGCGTAGACTCGTTGTTTTTGCCTATCGGCAAGTATAAAAACCAATTAACCTTGCAAATTGTCGATCAGACTGGCAATTTGCAAGGTTAATTGAGGCCAACCGGATCGAAATTTCAGGCATGCTGATGCGAAGCGGCTAGGTGCCGTGCAAGCCCCCGTAGTGGTACTTGCCTAGGGCCATCGAGCCACGGCGCGTGCCAATTTAAGATGTAAGGCATGACTGAAGACATCGATATCATCCACTCGCCCCTCGAGCAGACCTACAACGCTGAGGGCCATAGCGTGCAAATCCAAATCTACCGCAGCATGAATAGCCAATGGGTTCTTGAAGTGGTGGATGAAACCGGTACGTCCACCGTGTGGGATGATCTATTTGCGACGGACACACAAGCACTAGCAGCCGCCCTGACGGCTATCCAAGCTGAGGGCATTGGCAACTTCATAGACAACGCCCAGACGCAGGCCCTTGGCGCAGCCCCGGATTTGATGAAAGCACTTGCGCAAGACAAGTTTCAGCCCAGCGCCCAAGAAGTGCAGGACATCATGACGCCCCTGTCGGAAGAGGAACTGGACGAACTCGATAATTTTTTGCTTTACGGCGTGGACGATGACGAAGGCATGACCTTGGAAGCATTGGACGGTTATTTGCACGCCATTGCGATTGGACCGCAAACCATCATGCCCAGCCAGTGGCTGCCCAAGGTGTGGGGCGAAGGCAGCACCCAGTTGCCGCCCACAGGAGACATCGATCAACTCAATCACATCATGGCCTTGGTCATGCGGCACTACAACAGCATCATTTCTGGCTTTCACCACAATCCCCCATTTACAGCGCCGCACTGGAGCATCCACCAATATGACAACGGCGAGTTTGAAGAGGCAGAGGTATGGGCCTATGGCTTTACCGAAGGTGTGGCACTTCAGCGCGACGCTTGGCAGCCCTTATTCGACAGCCCCGAGGGTCGGCAGTGGTACAGGCCTATAGGTCTGCTAGGCGAAGACAATTTTTCTGCCGACCAAGATGCACTGACCACCACACCCGCGCAGCGGGAACAATTGGCAATGCAGATTGAAGACAGCTTGGTGAACATCCACGCCTTATGGTTGCCGCTGCGCGAGGCCACCTATGAGCGGGAAATGTCCAAACGCTTGCGCGCCAAAGTGGGGCGCAACGAGCCCTGCCCCTGCGGCAGTGGCAAGAAGTTTAAGAAATGCTGCGGCTTCGCCAGCGAGCTGCACTGACCTCAGCTAGAACCCCTGGAATAGCAGCAGGATGCAAGGCCAAGGGGGCGGCAAGCCACAACAGACCTTTGGGCGACTCCCCCTACCAACAAGTACCTTTGTGTTCTCTGCACTCCGGCGCACTTGGTAGCACCGTGGTGCGCAGGTAAATGACACCACTGTCTTTCACCCGGTACACATGGATAGGCGCACAGGCTCCGCAGTAACCGGCAGCTTTGCTGGATTCTTCAATCTCTAAATGGCCTTGGCGCAATTTGAATTCGAAGTTGCAGCCCTGAATATTGTTTTCCTTGCCATGGATGCGCGTATAGGCTTTGCCGCAGGCCTGGTAGGCGAACAACTGCGTCTCGTAGCCAAACTCCATGCCCTTGTACTGGCCCACGCCCGTGCCTATGCCGTCATTGAAGGTTTCGGTCATGCGCAAGGGCGGCTCTTTGGCCGTGGCGATGGTTGTGGCCAGGCACAGGGCCAGCAGTAAACATGGGGCAAACATAGCGCGCATATCGAACGAGGATAGCCGCATCAAACCCACCAGTACCAATGGCGGCGAGATTGCGTGAATACCGCAATGAAAAGGTTGCTAACCTCAACCGCACGAACCCTCAAAACCTCTCCATATAAGGCCGTAAATCCAGCTCATGCGTCCAGGCGTCGCGGGGCTGTTGGTGCAGCATCCAGTAGGCGTCGGCGATGTGGTCGGGGTTGAGAATGCCGTCTTGCGCTTTGAGGGCGTAGCGCTCGGGGAACAGGGAGCGGATGAACTCGGTGTCGATGGCGCCGTCGATGATGGTATGCGCTACGTGCACGCCCATCGGCCACAGTTCGCGGGCCATGCTTTGGGCCAGGGCGCGCAAGGCCATCTTGCCTCCCGAAAAACCCGCAAAGTTAGCACTGCCGCGCAGCGAGGCGGTGGCGCCGGTAAAAATGATGCTGCCCTTGTGTGCGACGCCCTGCCCGCTCGCGGCATCTGGCCCGGCGCCGGCCGCAGCGTCTGGCCGCGCCACCATGCGCTTGGCCACTTCGCGCCCGGTCAGGAAACCGGCCAGGCAGGCCATTTCCCACATCTTGGTGTAGCGGCGCGCGGTCTCGGTCAGGATGCTGCTCGGCGAATTGGCGCCGATGTTGAACACCAGCACCTCAATCGGCCCGATCTGCGTTTCGATGTGCTCTACCAGCGCAATCACTTCGTCCTCTTTGCGCGCATCCGAGCCAAAGCCGTAAGCGATGCCGCCTGCGGCGCGAATGTCTTCCAGCAGGGGCTGTAGTTTGTCTAATGTGCGCCGGGTAGCGCAGACGGTATAGCCCTCGCGGGCAAAGCGGCGGGCCACGGCGCCGCCCGTGGCATCACCCGCGCCTATCACCAAACAGACTTTGGCTTGCGACATGGTGTAGCCCTTACGCACGGGGCGGCAGGCCGCGCACCAGGGTTAAAAATTCCAGCGCAGTACCGGCGCGGCGGTGTTCGGATAAGGCTTGGTATTCGGGGTCGGCAAACCAGGCGCGGGCTTTGTCTTCGGACGGGAACTTAAAAATAATCATGCGCCCGCCGCGCGGCGCCGTGCCTTCCAGATGCACTGGCGCATCATCAAAAGTGATGAACTCGCCGCCATAGCGCTTAAGGATGGGGAAAAAGCCTTTTTCATACTGGCGGTAAGCGCCCGCGTCGGTCACTTGCAGGTTGACGACGGCATACACAGCGATATCACTCATAGCTAGTTCCTTTGAAAAAAACTGGGTAGAAACCCTAGGCGCATTGCCACTTTGCAGGGCGTTGTAGCAGTGGGCTTGCGGCCCTATTGTCTTGCGCGCGACAGCAAGGCTATCGCCTTGCAGCAGACAAGCCCACAGCCCAGCGCGCAAGAGGCCGAAGCCCGCATGAATCTTATAAGATGCATTCAAACAGCGCCTGCGGCCAGCGGCCCAGCGCCCACACATAACGAGGAGTTCGGACATGCCCGTGATAGAGAGCCAGGTCGATACGCTTGGCGAGGCCTTTGAGCGCAACCGCGCAGACATGCTCAAAGCCCTGGCCGGAGTGCGCGCCGTAGAGGACAAGGTGCGCGCCACCGAGGCCGAAAAGCAGCCCAAGTTCCACAAGCGCGGCCAGCTGATGCCGCGCGAGCGGGTGAACCTGCTGCTGGACCGAGGCACGCCTTTTCTAGAAATCTCTACCCTGGCCGGTTACAAGCAGCACGACGACAAAGACGGCTCGCTGGCCGGGGGCAATAGTATTTGCGGCATCGGCTATGTGTGTGGCGTGCGCACTATGGTGACGGCGTCCAACAGCGCCATCAAAGGCGGCACCATCACGCCTTGGGGCTTGCGCAAAAGCCTGCGCATGCAAGACATTGCCATGAAGCAAAAGCTGCCCATCGTCAGCCTGCTGGAATCAGGCGGCGCCAATTTACTGTACCAGGCCGAAATCTTTATCGACGGTGGCACCACCTTTGCCAACCAGGCCATGCTGTCGGCAGCGGGCGTGCCGCAAATTACCGTGGTGCATGGGTCTAGTACGGCGGGCGGCGCTTATGTGCCAGGTTTGTCGGACTACAGCATCATGGTGCGCAAAAACGCCAAGGTGTTTTTGGCCGGGCCGCCGCTGCTCAAAGCGGCCACCGGCGAGGTGGCGGGCGACGAGGAACTGGGCGGTGCTGAGATGCATGCGCAGGTGACCGGCACCGCCGAGTTTTTGGCCGAGAGCGATGGCGACGGCATCCGCCTGGCGCGCGAGGTGATGGCCAGCCTGGACTGGAATAAGCACCGCCCGCAGTTTGCCGACGCGCCGGTGCAAGCACCGCTCTACAGCCCGGACGAACTCTGCGGCGTGGTGCCCGTGGACTACCGCCAGCCTTACGACTGCCGCGAAGTGATCGCCCGTATCGTCGATGGCAGCGAGTTTTTAGACTTTAAAAGCGAATACGACAACCAAACCATTTGCGGGCGGGCGCGCATCCACGGCATGCAAGTGGGCATCTTGGGCAACAACGGCCCGATTACCGCCAAAGGCGCGACCAAGGCCGGGCAGTTCATCCAGCTATGCGACCAGGCCGATATTCCGCTGGTGTTTTTGATGAACACCACCGGCTACATGGTGGGCACCGAAAGCGAGCAAGGCGGCATCGTCAAACACGGCAGCAAGATGATTCAGGCCGTGGCCAATGTGCGCGTGCCGCGTATTACGGTGGTGATTGGCGCTTCCTTTGGCGCGGGTAATTACGGCATGTCCGGGCGGGGTTTTCGGCCGGACTTTATTTTTGCCTGGCCCAATGCGCGCACTGCCGTCATGGGCGGCGAACAAGCGGCCAAAGTGCTGTCCATCGTCAACCGCGAAAAAATCTTAAAAGAAGGCCGCGAACCGACTGCCGACGAGGAAAGCAAATTTGCCTTTATGGAAGGCGCCGTAATCCACCAGTTTGACCGCGACTCGCAAGCGCTGTCGGGCACCTCGCGCTTGTACGACGACGGCCTGATAGACCCGCGCGACACCCGCCGCGTACTCGCCATGACCCTGTCCATTTGCCGCGAAGGCCGCACCCGCCCGCTCAAGCCCAACAGCTTTGGCGTGGCGCGTTTTTAAATGTGCGCGCAAACCATGACACACCCCAACACAAGCCCTGCCCTGCGCCACGCGCACAAGGCCTCTCGTTTTGCAACAGGAGCAGCGCATGCTGTTTGACAAAGTATTGATAGCCAACCGGGGCGAGATCGCGGTGCGCATCATCCGTGGGTGCCAGCGCATGGGCTACCGCACGGTGGCGGTGTATTCCGAAGCGGACCGCGACGCGCCGCACGTGGCCCTGGCCGACGAGGCGATTTGCATAGGCCAAGCGCCAGCGCAGGAATCGTATCTATCCATCGACAAATTAATTGCCGCAGCACAAAGCAGCGGCGCGGGCGCCATCCACCCCGGCTATGGCTTTCTGTCCGAGCGCGCAGCGTTTGCCCAAGCGGTGCAAGACGCCGGCTTGGTGTTTATCGGCCCAGACCCGCAGGCCATCGAGGCCATGGGCAACAAGAGCGCCTCCAAAATCCGCATGCTGGCGGCGGGCGTGCCCTGCGTGCCGGGCTACCAGGGCGATGACCAAAGCGACGACACATTGGTGGCCGAGGCGCAACAAGTGGGTCTGCCGGTGATGGTGAAAGCCGCAGCAGGCGGCGGCGGGCGCGGTATGCGTTTGGTGCACGATGCGCAAGATTTGTTGGCCGCCATCCAGTCCGCCCGCAGTGAAGCGAGCAATGCTTTTGGCGACGGGCAGCTGCTGATTGAAAAAGCCGTGTTGCATGCGCGGCATGTGGAGATTCAGGTCTTTGGCGATCGGCACGGTAATGTGGTGCATATTGGCGAGCGCGATTGCTCGGTGCAGCGGCGCAACCAAAAAGTGGTGGAGGAAGCGCCCAGCCCGGCGGTGGACGAAGATTTGCGCGCACGCATGGGCGCCGCCGCCGTAGCCGCAGCGCGGGCAGTGCACTACGTGGGCGCGGGCACGGTGGAATTTATGCTGGCGCAAGACGGCAGCTTTTACTTTCTGGAGATGAACACGCGCTTGCAAGTAGAGCACCCGGTCACCGAAATTGTGTATGACCTGGACTTGGTGGAATGGCAATTGCGCGTGGCCCAGGACGAGGCGCTGCCGCTGGCGCAAGAGGCCATCAACGCACGACGCAAGGGCTGGGCGATGGAGGTGCGTTTGTGCACCGAAGACCCGGCCAATAACTTTCTGCCGCAAACCGGCCCGCTGCTGGCTTGGCATGCGCCGCAAGGCGCAGGCATGCGTACCGACCACGGCCTGCGCCAAGGCGGCGTGGTCTCGCCCTATTACGACTCGATGCAAGCCAAGCTGATTGCCAGTGGCGACACACGCGAGCAGGCCTGCCGCACGCTCTTGCACATGCTGGACCACACGGTGCTGCTGGGCGTGACCAGCAACCGCGACTACCTGCGCCAGATCATTGCGCACCCGGTGTTTGCGGCGGGCGATTTTTCCACCAGCTTTATTGCTGAACACCTGAGCCCCGAAAGCTTTGCCGCCAGCCGCGTACCCACTGCGCTGCATAGTGCGCTGGCCGCCGTGCTTATTTACCGTAGCCAAGCGCTGGCTTTGCAGGCCGATGCCGGGCTGGATGTCGAACTGCTGGAGTGGCAAAGCTCGGCCCCGGCGCACGTGCCGCTGCTGCTGCAATGCGGCGAGCGCAAGCTGCGCGTCACCGTGGCCGCGCTGGGCCGGGGCGCTTACCGCCTGCAATTAGACGGGCAAACGCTGGACCTGGAAATTGTGTCTATGCAAGCGCCCACACTGCGCTTTATGCACCAAGGCCTGGACGCCCAGGCCGACTATGCGCTGGCGGGGAATATGGTGCATTTGTCACACGCCGGCCTGACCCTGAGCTACAACGACACCACGCTCGCCCCGGCCAGCAAAGACGCCGCAGGCAGCGACGGGCGCATGCTGGCGCCTATGGACGGCAAGATTTTGAAAGTGCTGGTGCAGCCCGGCGACACGATTAGCAAAGGCCAAACCCTGGCAGTTTTAGAGGCCATGAAAATGGAATTTGCCATCAGCAGCGGCGTGGACAGCAGCGTGACCGCCGTGGCCTGCCAAGTGGGGCAACAAGTGAAAGCACGCCAGTTGCTAATCAGCCTGGCACCCACGCAAACCAAACAAGGAACACCGGCATGAAGCTCTACCACTGCGTCGATGCGCGCTCGCTACGCCCCTTGTGGGCATTAGAAGAAATGGGCTTGCCCTACGAGCTGGAAGTGCTGCCCTTCCCGCCGCGCGTGTTCAAGAAAGACTACCTGGGCGTGAACCCGCTGGGCACGATTCCCTACTTGGTCGATGGCGATACGCACATGACCGAGTCCAGCGGAATCTGCCACTATTTGGTGGAGCGCTATGGCAAGCACGAGTTTGGCCTCAAGCCCGATCACCCGGAATACGGCAGCTATACGAACTGGCTGTTTCATAGCGACGCCACCCTCACCTTTCCGCAAACCGTGGCGCTTCGCTACGGCATCATGGAGCCGCCGCCGCGCAAGCTGCCGCAAGCGGTGGAAGACTACAAAAAATGGTATTTGGCGCGCTTGCGCATGCTCACGGCGCATTTGCAAGACCGCGAATTTTTGTGCGATGGGCGCTTCACCATCGCCGATATTTGTATTGGCTATGCGCTGTTTTTAGGCACCACGCCCGGCCTGGACATGGGCGCGCAGTACGCGCCGCATGTGCAGGACTATTTAGCCCGCTTGCTGGCGCGTCCGGCGCTGCTAAGGGCGCGGGCTTTGGGAGCTTAGGTTTGTTTTATTTCGCTTAATTCCGCTTAAGTGAACACGACTCCGATTGATTGAAATACTCTGATGGACCTGAAATTAGGACACCCGCATGAACCCCGTGGACCCAGCCGAAACTGAATTAATGCTTGAGCAGGTGCGCCGCTTTGCGCAGACCGAAGTAGCGCCGCACCTGGAGGACTGGGAAGCGGCAGGCGAATTTCCGCGCAGCATGTACAAGCGCTGGGCCGACTTGGGATGGTTGGCCATGGGCTACCCGGAAGAACTAGGCGGCATTGCCGCGCCTTGGACGCTGCGCAATGCCTTTGGCGTGGCGGCAGCGCGCTACACCGGCAGCGGTGGCTTATTAGCCAGCTTGGGCAGCAACAGCATCGGCCTGCCACCCATCATCAATTACGGCAGCGCTGCCTTAAAGCAAGCCATCGTGCCGTCGGTATTGGCGGGCGACAAAATTGCGGCACTGGGCATTACCGAGCCTGGCGGCGGCTCAGACGTGGCCAATTTGCGCACCACGGCACGCCGCGAGGGCGACCACTACATCATCAACGGCGAAAAAACCTTTATCACCTCGGGCATGCGCTTTGACTGGATCAGCCTGGCGGTGCGCACCGATGCGGACAACAAAGGCGCAGGTGGTATTTCGATGATTGCAGTGCCGGGCGATGCGCCTGGCATAACGCGCACCAAGCTGCACAAAATGGGCTGGCATTGCTCGGACACCGCTAGCCTGCACTTTGACAATGTGCGCGTGCCGGTTGCCAACTTGTTGGGTGAGGAAAACAAGGGCTTCAAAATTATCATGACCAATTTCAATGGCGAGCGCTTGGGCATGTCGGCCACCGCCATCGGCATGGCCGAGGCTTGCTATGACGAAGCGCTGGCCTGGGCGCGCGAGCGCAAGACCTTTGGCCAGCCGCTCACCAGCCACCAGGTGCTGCGCCACAAACTGGTCGATATGCGCATGCGCATCGAAGCCAGCCGCGCTTGGCTGGATAAGCTGTCGGTGCAAGCTGATGCCGGCCAGACCGGTGCCGCCTGGGTGGCCGAAGTCTGCATGCTGAAAAACCAGTCCACCCAAACCATGCAGTTTTGCGCCGACCAGGGCGTGCAGATTTTGGGCGGCATGGGCTATATGCGCGGCAGTGCCTGCGAACGTATTTACCGCGAAGTGAAAGTCATGACGATTGGCGGCGGCGCAGAAGAAATCATGAAAGAACTGGCGGCGCGGCAATTGGATATTTAAGGGCGCATGCCGCCAGTTACCGATCACGTATTGCACTACACGCAAAACCCTCACCCTAAAAGCTGCAAGTAACACCCGCTACCGAGAACGACCATCCTATGGAAAAAGCCATACTCACTTGCGCGCTGACCGGCGTGCTGACCGACCCGAAGCAACACCCGGTGCCCGTCACGCCCGCGCAAATGGCCTCAGAGGCCAAAGCCGCGTTTGAAGCCGGTGCATCCATCATGCATGTGCATATCCGCCGCCAGGAAGAGGGCATGGGCCACATGCCTTCATGGGACCCGGACGTGGTCTGGGAAGTGACCGAAGCGATACGCGCCGCATGCCCCGGCGTCATCATCAACCTAACCACCGGCGTAGTGGGCAAAGACATTGCCGGGCCGCTGGCCTGCATACGCCGCGTGCGGCCCGAAATCGCGGCGTGCAACGCCGGTACGCTGAACTACTTAAAGATACGTTCCGATGGCCGCTGGGCTTGGCCGCCCATGGTGTTTGACAACCCGGTGGACAAGGTAAAAGCCTTTTTAGACGTGATGCACGAGACCGGCACCATGCCCGAGTTTGAATGCTTTGACGTGGGCATTGTGCGCTCGGTGGCGATGTTCAAAAAAGCCGGTATGACGGACCACCTGGACTACAACTTTGTGATGGGTGTCGATTCGGGCATGCCTGCAGATGCTGAATTGCTAGCCTGGCTGTGCAAGCAGATCGAACCCGGTGTGACCTGGCAAAGCACCTTGATTGGCCGCCAGGAAATCTGGCCGGTGCACCAGGCCACTGCCGATTTGGGCGGCATGCTGCGCACCGGCTTGGAAGACACGTTCTACCTGCCCGATGGTTCACGCGCCAGTGGCAATGGCGCGTTGATAGAGGCCCTGGTCCGCTGCGCCCGCAATGCCGGCCGCGACATCGCCTCCCCCGCCGAAGCCCGCGCCCGCTTAGGGCTGCGCGCCGCTGCATAAGCCAGGTCATCCCGTCATTTTTTGAATTCACTTTCCACGCAATAAGCCCGGAGAAAAAATGCAATTCACGCACGAACACCGCGAAGTCCAGAAAACCTTGAAGCGCCTGATTGATGAAGACATCAACCCCCATGTGGATGAATGGGAAGAGGCCGGAATTTTTCCTGCGCATGAGGTATTTAAAAAGCTGGGTAATTTAGGCCTCTTGGGCCTGACCAAGCCCGAAGCCTATGGCGGCGCGGGCTTGGACTACAGCTACAGCCTAGCCATGGCCGAAACCCTGGGCCATATCCATTGCGGTGGCGTGCCCATGGCCATCGGCGTGCAAACCGATATGTGCAGCCCGGCCCTGGCGCGCTTTGGCAGCCCCGAACTTTGCGCCGAGTTTTTGGTTCCCGCCATTGCGGGCGATATGGTGGGCTGCATCGGCGTTTCCGAGCCGGGTGCGGGCAGCGATGTATCGGCCATCAAAAGCCATGCGCGCAAAGATGGCGACGACTACATTATTAGCGGCCAAAAAATGTGGATTACCAACAGCCTGCAAGCGGACTGGATGTGCATGTTAGTCAACACCGGCGAAGGCCCGGCGCATAAAAACAAAAGCTTGGTGATGGTGCCTATGCGCGAAGGGCGCGGTGGCAAGCTGACGCCGGGCATTGAAGTGGCGAAAAAAATCCGTAAGATCGGCATGAACAGCAGCGACACCGGCCTGATTTATTTTGACGAAGTGCGCGTGCCCCAGCGCAACCGAATTGGCGGCGAAGGCCAGGGATTCATCTACCAGATGCAGCAGTTCCAGGAAGAACGCCTGTGGGCAGCAGCCAGCACCTTGCAAGGCCTGAACAATTGCATTGAAGACACGATTGCCTACGCCCAAGAGCGCAAACTCTTTGGCGCCACGCTAGCCGATCAGCAATGGGTGCAGTTCAAATTGGCCGAGATGAAAACCGATGTGGAAGCCCTGCGTGCCCTCACCTACCGCGCTTGCGAGTTGTATGTGCAAGGCCAGGACGTAACCGAGTTGGCCAGCATGGCCAAGCTGATGGCCGGGCGCCTGAACCGCAGCGTCATCGACGGCTGTTTGCAGTTCTGGGGCGGCATGGGTTATTCCTACGAAACCCGCATTTCTCGCGCCTACCGCGACGGGCGCCTGGGCTCTATCGGCGGCGGTGCGGACGAGGTGATGCTGGGTATCTTGTCCAAAATTATGGGCGTTGCGAAGCGGCCACCCAAGCAGTGAAAACCTTTAAAGCGCTGATTCAACAAGGGGCTGTGTTTGCAGCCCTGTCCTGCGGCCTGTGCGGTGCGGCACAGGCCACCGAATGGAAACTGATTACCACCAGCAGCGACCTCAGCAAAACGACCTATTGGTACGTGGACCCGACCAGCATCGTGGTGCAATCCAATATGCTGCAAGCCCGCTTGCGTACCGCCTGGTCCACCATGCAATACGGACCGAACAACACCGGCTACCAGTCCACCACCTACCTCAACTTTATCGACTGCGAGCGCCGCACTATTGCGTTTACCGGCAATACGTATTTCAGCGATATGGAGTCCACCAGTGAGCCGGTGTACCAGGAAGACGCCAAGCCGGTACAGACCCTGCGCTTTAGCGCGGTGCGGCCTGGCACGCCAGGCGAGATACGCATTAACTATCTGTGCCAGTCGCATGGCACCTCGTCGAACAAGGTGATTTAAGCTCTATTCAAAACAGGGCTGCAGCGACGCTTGCGCTGCTGGCAGTAACTGGGTTTGCTTTACAGCCCGAGCGCAAAGCGCGCCGCTTTGACTATGCTGACGGCATCGACACGAAAGTAAGCGCGCAATTCTTGGCGCGTATCGCTGCGGCCAAACCCGTCGGTGCCCAAAGTTAGGTAGCGGCGATTTGCTGGCAGGTGTGCGCGTATGCTTTCGGGTACGGCGCGCACATAGTCGCTGGCCGCGATGATGGGGCCGCTGCCGCCTTGTAATTGCGCTTGCACAAAAGGGGTGGCCGCACCGAGTCCATCCATAGCATCTAGCTCGCAGCGCTGTCCGTCGCGCGCCAGTTCGCTCCAGCTCGTAACGCTAAATACCTCGGCGGCAATCCCCTGCTCTGCCAGCAGTGAAGCGGCTTTGATCACTTCGCCCAAAATTGCGCCCGAGCCCATCAATGTCACCTGCGCCGCTTTGGCTTTCAATGAGGCAGGCGCTGCTGACAAGCGGTAACAGCCTTTAAGCAATTGCGCGTTCACGCCTTCGGGCAAATCGGGTTGCGCGTAGTTTTCGTTCATCAAGGTGACGTAATAAAACACATCTTGCTGCTCGACCAGCATTTCTCGCATGCCTTGGTCGATGATGACGGCCATTTCACCGGCAAACGCTGGGTCATAGGCTTTGCAATTGGGGATGGTCGCGGCCACCAAATGGCTGCTGCCGTCCTGGTGTTGCAAGCCTTCGCCTCCCAGCGTGGTTCTGCCGGATGTTGCGCCCAGCAGAAAGCCACGCGCGCGTTGATCCGCAGCGGCCCAGATGGCGTCGCCCACACGTTGAAAGCCAAACATCGAGTAATAAATGTAGAACGGCAACATGGCCAGACCGTGCACGCTGTAGCTGGTGGCGGCTGCCGTCCAACTGGCGATGGCACCGGCTTCGCTGATGCCCTCTTCAAGAATTTGTCCGTCCATGGCTTCGCGGTAACTGAGCACCGAGCCTATGTCTTCGGGCTCGTACTGCTGGCCGACGCTGGAATAAATGCCGACCTGTTTGAACAAATTGGCCATGCCGAAAGTGCGAGCCTCGTCGGCGACGATGGGTACTACGCGGGCCCCAAGTTGCGGGTCTTTCATCAACTGTCCCAAGATGCGCACAAAGGCCATGGTGGTCGACATTTCTTTGTTGTCGGCCTGCAAGGCAAAGCTTGCGTAGCTTGAGAGTGCAGGTACCGGCACCACGGCACACGCGGTATCGCGCTTGGGCAGGTAGCCGCCCAGCGCCGTGCGTTTGGCATGCAGGTATTGCATTTCGGGTGAATCCGCCGCCGGTTTGAAAAAATCCATGTTGGCGGCTTGCTCGTCCGACAAGGGCAGGTTAAAGCGGTTGCGAAATGCAAGTAGCGCGGATTCGTCGAATTTTTTCTGGCTGTGCGTGGTCATCTTGCCTTGGCCGGCCTGGCCCATGCCGTAGCCTTTTTTGGTGTGCGCCAAGATGACGGTGGGCTGGCCGGTGTGCGCGGCTGCCGCTGCATAGGCCGCATGGATTTTCACGAGGTCGTGACCGCCGCGTTTGAGCCTGTCGATTTGCTCGTCGCTCAAACCTTGCGCCAGTTGCGCGAGTTCAGGGTTTTGGCCGAAGAAAGTCTCGCGGTTGAAACGCCCGTCTTTGGCGGCAAAGGTTTGCATCTGACCATCCACCGTGTTGGCGAATGCTTTGACCAATGCGCCGTGGGTGTCGCGAGCGAACAAGCCGTCCCAGTCGCTGCCCCAAATCAGTTTGATCACGTTCCAACCGGCGCCGCGAAACAGTTTTTCCAGCTCATCGATGATGCGGCCGTTGCCGCGCACCGGGCCATCTAAGCGTTGCAAATTGCAGTTCACCACCCAGACCAGGTTGTCCAGGCGTTCGCGCGAGGCGAGCGTGAGCGCGCTCATGCTTTCCGGTTCGTCCATTTCGCCGTCGCCGAACACGCCCCAGACTTTGCGTTTTTGGCAGTTGACCAAGCCTCGGTGCGTCAAATAGCGCATGAAACGCGCGTGGTAAATCGAACTGATAGGGCCTATGCCCATGGAGCCGGTGGGGAACTGCCAAAAGTCCGGCATCAGCCACGGATGCGGGTAGCTGGACAAGCCGCGCGCGCCTTCGCGCGGCGCTTTGAGTTCCTGGCGGTAATGCGACAAATCGGCTTCGCTCAATCGACCTTCAAGGTAAGCGCGGGCATACACGCCGGGCGCGCTGTGCGGCTGGAAAAAAACCAGATCGCCTTGGTGTTTGTCGTCACGCGCGTGGAAAAAATGGTTGTAGCCGACCTCGAACAAATCGGCGGCGCTGGCGTAACTGGCGATATGCCCGCCGAGTTCGCCGTAGGCACCGTTGGCTTTGGCCACCATGGCCAGCGCATTCCAGCGCATCAGCGATGCGAGTTTTTCTTCGATGGCCAAATCGCCGGGGTAAGGCTGCTGCGCTTGCACGGGAATGGTGTTGACGTAGGGCGTGACGAGTTCGGGCGACCATTCGATCTGGCTTTGGTGCGCCAAGGCCACCATTTGGTCCAGCAGGTAACGCGCGCGTTCGGGGCCGTAAGCGCCGACCACAGCCTGGAAGGCCTGACGCCATTCGGCGGTTTCTGTCGGGTCAATGTCAGTGGTTTTTTGCAGCATTTTTCTGAGTCAAGGTTGGGTTTTCTATGGCATTGAATATAGAGAATTTCCTGCGGAATGTGCTGTTGATAAAACATGTTCCAGTAGACTTAAATGGCATAAAATACTTTGAATAAGTGTTTTTAAGGTGATTTATGCTTTTAGATGCCGTAGATTACAAAATATTGGCGCAATTGCAAGAGGATTCTTCCGTGACCAATGTAGAGCTGGCCCGGCGCGTGCACTTATCACCTTCGCCTTGCCTGCAAAGGGTCAAGGCGCTGGAAGCCGCCGGGGTGATTCAGCGCTATGTGGCCTTGACCCAGCCGCAAGCCTTGGGCTTGGGATTGAACGTATTTATTTCCATCAGCCTCAAGGAACAATCCAAGGCGGCGCTGGCCGAGTTCGAGCAGCGCATCGCCGAACACGACGAGGTGATGGAGTGCTATTTGATGACCGGCGACTCGGACTATCTCATCCGCGTGGCAATTGCCAATATGGGCGCGCTGGAAAAATTTATCCTGGAACAACTAACGCCGATTCCCGGTGTAGAAAAAATCCGCAGTAGTTTTGCGCTCAAGCAAGTGCGTTACAAGACCGCGCTCCCCTTGCGGGGCGCGGGCAGTGCTTGATGCAGCCTAAGCCCGTACGCCTGCCGCCAAGGCCTGGTCGATGTCCCACAAGATGTCGTCTATGTGTTCAATGCCGACCGACATGCGCACCATATCGGGCATTACCCCCGCCTTGATTTGTTGTTCGGGCTCGAGTTGCCGGTGCGTGGTGGATGCGGGGTGAATGATCAGGGTGCGGGTATCGCCGATATTGGCTAGGTGGCTCATGAACTGCGCTGCTTCGATAAAGCGCACGCCAGCATCCAAGCCGCCTTGAATGCCAAAGGCCAAAAGGCCCGAGGCGCCGGGCAGCCCATCGACGCTGCGCATCTGGCGCTGCACCAAATCGTATTGCGGGTGGTCCGGCAAGCCGGGGTAATTGACCCAGCTGACGCGCGCATCGTCTTTTAAAAACTGGGCCACTTTGCGCGCATTGCTGCAATGGCGCTCCATGCGCACATGCAGGCTTTCGGTGCCTTGCAATATTTGCCAGGCCGAAAACGGCGACAAGCAGGCGCCATAGACGCGCAAGACCTCCATGCGCGCACGCATGGAAAACCCAAAGTCGCCAAAGGTCTCGTAAAACTTAACACCGTGGTAACCCGGCGAGGGCTCGGTCATGCCCGGAAACTTGCCGTTGTCCCACGGAAAAGTGCCGGCCTCGACCATGACACCGCCTAGCGTGGTGCCGTGGCCGCACAAGTATTTGGTGGCCGAATGCACCACGATGTCCGCGCCCAAGCGCAAAGGGTTGCATAAAAAAGGCGAAGGCACGGTGTTGTCGACGATCAATGGCACACCATGCGCATGGGCCATTTCGGCGACGGCGGCAATGTCCAGCACCGTGAGGCTGGGGTTGCCCAGGCTTTCTGCAAACACCGCACGGGTATTGGGCTGCATGGCGGCGGCAAAGGCGGCGGGGTCGGTGGCATCGACAAAGGTGGTGTCTATACCAAAGCGCTTTAAATTCACGGCCAGCATGGTGACGCTGCCACCATACAAAGCACCCGCAGCCACCACATGATCGCCTTGTTGCAAGATGGTCATCAAGGCCATGGCCTCGGTGGCCATGCCGCTGGCCGCAGCCAGGCCAGCGCGCCCGCCCTCTAATGCGGCGACACGCTCTTCTAGCGCCGCCACGGTCGGGTTAGAAAGGCGGGAATAAATATTGCCAAAGGTTTGCAAATTAAACAGGCTGGCCGCATGGTCGGCGCTGTCAAACACAAAGCTGCTGGTTTGGTAGATCGGCAAGGCGCGAGCGCCGGTGGCCGCGTCGGGCACCTGGCCGGCGTGGATAGCCAATGTCTCGGGCTGGAACTGGTGGTCTGCCATGGTGCTGAGGCCTCAGATGTTGGAAGTGCGGGTTTGGGGTTTATTGCGCTGAGGCTTATGGCTTTGCCAATCAAGCCTTGGTGAGGCGGCGCTTGGCCGAAATAATGCCGGTGCTCACGCCCACTAAATTGAGCCCGCCAAACAAGCGGCCGTGTTCAATCTTGACGCAGCGGTTCATGACCGAATCCATACCCGCTTGGCGTACCAACTGGTCTGCCTCCTCGTTAACCACACCGATTTGTTGCCACAGGCAACGCGCGCCCATGGCGATGGCCTGGCGGGCTATGGGTAGCACGTCTTCACTGCGCCTAAACACATCCACCATGTCCACCGCAAACGGTATGTCGGCCAGATCGGCGTAGCATTTTTCACCCAGCACATCGGTACCGGTTTTGGCGTAGCGCGGATTGACCGGCACGATGCGGTAGCCATGGTCTTGCATGTATTTGCTGGCAAAAAAACTGGGTCGGTGCCATTCGGCAGATAGGCCCACTACCGCAATCGTATGGCTGCGGCTTAGGATGCGGCTGAGTTGGTCTATGGTGTTCATGGTCTTGAGTATGCCGCTGCTTGGCGGGATAAAGCTTAGGGGGCAACCGGCGGGCGGTTTTGCACTTAGCCAAGCCCCTGGGCTGGTCTGTGGATTGGCGGACTTGGGCTTTCTTTGAGCCTCCGTTCAGCAAGCAATGCGTGAGCAAGGCAGCCCAAGCGCACAATGCAGCTTATTTACCCAAGCCTCGTATGTACGCCCTATTCTTCGAAGTCCGCCCCAAGCTAGGACACTTGCCGCACTATTTCGAGCATGTTGAGCGTCTGCGCCCGGCGCTGGCGCGGCACACAGGGCTTTTATTTTTAGACCGCTACCGATCGCTAACTGACGATGCGATCTTGCTCTCGCACCAGCATTGGCGCGACGAGGCCGCCATCCTTGGCTGGCGGCGCGACAGCCTGCACCTACAGTCGCAGCACGCCGGGCGCTACCAACACTTTGCCGACTACCGCATCCGCGTGGCCAGCCTGGTGTGCCAATGGGTAGACGGTCAATTCAGTGACGCAGCGCAAGACCCGCTGGAGGGGCCAGACGAAGGTCGCTTTGTGATCGCCGCCTACAGCCAGGCAGCCGAAGGCCAAATACCTGGCCATGAAGGTTTCGAAAGCGTGAACCACCAGGGCCAGTACATCAGCCTGCAAGAGGTGCCCAGCCGCAGCTTGGCCCAGGCCAGCGTGCGTGCCAGTAGCAAGCTGCCGGGGATGCAAAGCGCCAGGGCTTTTCACGTGGTGCGCGACTACGGCATGCTCGAGCGTCAAGAGGCTCCGTTCTTGATCTGAGGCCCGCGCAGGCCCGCATACACTTGCCCGCTGCCCGCTCACCCTGGTCGGGCCAAGCAATCGGTCTGGGCGTGGTGCGCGCGGTGATGACGCTGATCTCGTTCATACCGATTTTGTGGGGCTTGTCCAAAGGTATGGCCATTGTCTGGTTGCAATTTGATGGCTCTTGTTTTTGGGTGGCTATGACGACTGCAGTGGGCGGCTACTTATTGTCTTGGTTCATTGGTGGACGGCTGCCCGGCTTGGAATACAACAACCAAAAAGTAGAAGCCGCGCTGCGTAAAAATCTGGTTTACGCCGAAGACCAACGCGCGCGTATGGATTTAAGCGAAGTGCTTTCACTATTTAGCGCAGTGCGGTTTAACAATTTCCGCCTGTTTAACAACTACGCCTATTTCAACCTGTGGAGCAATTTGTACGGGCAAACTATGATTATTTTTCCCTATTTGCTCATGGGGCCTTCTTTGTTTGCCGGGATCATTACTCTGGGTGTTATCCAGCAGGTCAGCAATTCGTTTGGTGAAGTCAATAATTCCTTCTCCTATCTCATTGACCGCTGGCCCGACGTCACCGAACTGCGTTCTATTTACCGACGCCTGACGGAGTTTGAGAAAGCCCTCCAACCCGAAGCTGCAACTTAATTGCTATAAGCTAAGCTTTGATTTCATCCATAGCAAGTGCGACGGACAACCATTAATTTCGTAGGACAGGCAGCTTATGCAATTCAAACTCAATGGCAAGTCGGTGGACTTGGACTTAGAACCCGATATGCCCTTGCTTTGGGCGATCCGCGATCAAGCGGGCCTGACCGGCACCAAATTTGGATGCGGCGTCGCGCAATGCGGCGCTTGTACCGTGCTACTGGATGGCGAGCCGGTGCGCTCTTGCAGCATCCCCGTGGCGGTCGTCAGCGGGCGCAAAGTCACCACCATCGAGGGCCTGGGCGGCAAATCGGCGCTGCAAAAAGCCTGGATTGAAAAGCAAGTGCCGCAGTGCGGTTACTGCCAGTCCGGCATGCTGATGGCGGCCACCGCCCTGCTGGCGCGCAAGCCCCACCCCACGGATGCGGACATTGACTCAGCGATTACCAATTTGTGCCGCTGCGGCACCTATCCGCGTATCAAGACGGCCATCAAAGCCGCCGCCAAGCTCTGAACGGGGGATGACCATGACCACGCAAACCTCTCCCTCCCAGTCCATCGATCTTCACGTTGAAGCGGCACAGCCATCGCGCCGGGGCTTTTTAAAGCAAACCAGCGCAGGCGCCGTCGCCACGTGGGCCGGTGGCCTCAGCCTGGGCTTTTACTTGCCCCCCGCCGTGGCCGACAAGCTGGCCACCGACGGGCCGCAAGCGGGCGCGGCCGACATCAATGCCTGGATACGCATCAGCCCGGACAACCGCGTGTTTTGCCAGGTATCGCGCTCGGAAATGGGCCAAGGCACCAGCACCAGTTTGCCCATGATGCTGGCCGAAGAATTGGAATGCCGCTGGGACGATGTGCGGATGGAATTTGCATCCGTCAATGAGCACATGGCGCGCAACAAGATTTACATCACCTTTGGCACCGGCGGCAGCCGAGGCACGCGCGATTCGCAATTGGTGATGCGCAAGGCCGGCGCCACGGCGCGCGAGATGCTTAAGCTGGCAGCCGCACAGCGCTGGGGCGTGCCGGTGGGCGAGCTTGTCGCCAAGCAAGGCAAAGTCAGCCACGCGGCCAGCAAGCGCAGCGCCACTTATGGCGCTTTGGCCAGCGCCGCTGCAGAGCAAAAAGCGCCCAGCGACGTCGCGCTCAAAAGCCCGGAGCAATGGACACTTATCGGCAAGCCGCTCAAGCGTTTTGACATTCCGGCCAAGTGCGACGGCAGCGCCATCTATGGCATTGACGTGCGGGTACCGGGCATGCTGTACGCCGCCATAGCCCAGTGCCCGGTGTTTGGCGGCGTGCCCAAGTCGGTGGACGGCGCGGCGGCATTGACGCGGCGCGGCATCAAAAAAGTAGTGACCGGGCCGGACTTTGTGGCCGTGGTGGCCGACAACTGGTGGCGCGCTCAGCAAGCGCTCAAAGCCGTCAAGGTGGTGTGGGACTACCGTGGGAATGAAAAGCTGGACGACCAGGCCATCATGCAGACGCTGCAAACCGGTGTGCAGGTATCGCGCAGCCTGCGCAGCGAAGGCGATTTTGAAACCACCTGGGCGGCTGCAACGGGCACGCAAGCAGCGGACTTCAAAACCGTAGAGGCGGACTATTTCACACCCTACCTGAATCACTTCACCCTGGAGCCGCAAAACTGCACCGCCTGGGTCAAAGGCGATTTGGCCGAAGTCTGGGCACCAACCCAAAGCGCCGAAGCCACCCTCAATGAAGCAGCCAAAACCCTGGGCTTGCCGGTGGAAAACGTGACCGTACACCGACCCTATCTGGGCGGCGGCTACGGGCGGCGCGGCGCATCGCAAGACTATGTGCGCCAGGCGGTGCTGATCGCCCGCGAGCTGGGCGGCACGCCGGTGCAATTGCTCTGGTCGCGTGAAGAAGATATGCAGCATGACTTTTACCGGCCCGTCGCGCTCTACCGGCAGCGTGCCGTGGTGGCCAAAGACGGGCGCGTGCTGGGCTGGCAAGTGCGCATGGCCTCGCAATCGATCATGGAAAAAATCCGGCCCGCATCGCTGAAAAACGGGCAGGACCACCAAGCCGCTGAATCCTTCCACGACATGCCCTACCAAGTGGAAAACTTGGATATGCGCCACGGCATTTGCCAGATCAACGTGCCGGTGGGCTTTTGGCGCTCGGTATTCCATTCGCAAAACCCGTTTGCGCGCGAAAGCTTTTTAGACGAAGTGCTGCAAGCAGCGGGTAAAGATGCGCTGCGGGGCCGCCTTGATATGTTGCCTGCGGGCGGGCGCGACCGCAAAGTTTTAGAGGCCGCAGCCCGCGAAGCCAACTGGGGCGCCAAGCTGGCCCCCGGGCGCTTCCAAGGCTTGGCGGTGCAAGACGCTTATGGGAGCTTTGCTGCCTGCGTGGTGGAGTTATCGGTGTCCAAGCAAAAAGCCATTACGCTGCACCGCATCACCATCGCCGTGGACAGCGGCCATGTGGCCAATGTGGATTCGGCGCGAGCACAAATTGAAGGCAATGTGGTCTATGTTTTGTCCAGCATTTTTATGAACGAGATCAACATCCAGGACGGACGGGTAACGCAAAGCAATTTGCCCGATTACCCCTTGGCCCAATTACGCCAAATACCGCTTATCCAGTCGGTGCTGGTGCCCACCGGCGGCGAAGTATGGGGCGGGTTCGGCGAGCCGCCCTACGCACCAATTACCCCGGCGATTGCCAACGCAATTGCCGCCGCAACCGGCGTGCGATTGCGCCGCACGCCCTTTAGCCACGAGGGCTTTTCGCTAGCCTAATTGCGCGATCAGGCGCGCAGAGTTTTGGCAAAAAACGCCAGCGTGCGCTCCCAGGCTTGGGCGGCAGCGGCGCTGTCAAAGCGCGGCGTGGTGTCGTTATTAAAGCCGTGTTGCGTGCCCGGGTAGGTGTGAACTTCCATGCGGGCGCCTGCGGCTTTTAAAGCCTCTTCATAAGGCGGCCAGGCTTTGTTGATGCGGTCGTCGATGCCCGCGAAGTGCACTAGCAGCGGTGCTTTAACCTTAGCCGCTTCCGTAGCTGCGGGGACATCTCCATAAAAGGGCACGGCGGCGGCCAGTTGCGGCAAGCGCGTTGCCAAGCGGTGCGCCATGCCACCGCCCCAGCAAAAACCTACCGCGCCCATGGCGCCGGTGCAGTCGCTGCGGCTGGCCAGCACTCCGGCAGCTGCCACAAAATCTTCCAAGGTCTTGGCCTGGTCTAACTGCCCAAACAGCTGGCGCGCTTTGTCCTCGTCGCCGGGGTAGCCGCCCAGGGGGGTGAGCGCATCTGGCGCAAACACCATGTAACCGGCCAAAGCCAGGCGGCGGGCGATGTCTTCGATGTGCGGGTTGAGACCCCGGTTTTCATGGGCGACCAGTACGGCAGGCAATTTGCCGGTAGCTCCGGCTGGCCGCACCAGGTAGCCGCGCATCGTGCCTGAGCCATTGGGTGATGCATATTGCAGCCATTCGCTGCGGAGGCGCGCGTCGTCTTTGGCAATCACCTGGCCCATCGCAAAGTCCGGGCTTAAGGCGGCCAGCAGCCCCGCTGCCGTGGCGCCACCTACCGCAAACTTTTGCGCCGCTTGTAAAAAGCCACGCCGGTCGATGGTGCCGTGGACATAAGCATCAAACAGGATTAAAAGTTCTTGATCAAAGTCCTGGGCGGATTTGCGCTGCATAGTGGTTTTTCCAAAGTTTCAATTTGTGGTTTGCACTTGCAGTGCAGGCTGGGCCAATGTGGCTAAAACAATATACAGGAGGCCGATGGCAGCGGGCACCTCTGGGGTATAAAACCCTGCGGGTTGAGGGCGCTAAGATGCCCCTATCAACGAGGAGAAACCTATGGGACAGATCGTCAATTTCCAGCGCCCCGACGGCAAAGAATTGCAAGGCTACCTGGCCGAAGCTGCGGGTAAGCCCCAAGGACCGGCCATCGTCGTCATTCAAGAATGGTGGGGGCTCAATGACCAGATTCGCGGCGTGGCCGACCGACTGGCTATCGCCGGCTTTACGGCGCTGGTGCCGGACTTGTACCGGGGCAAATCCACGGTGGAAGCGGAGGAAGCACACCATCTGATGGACGCGCTGGACTTTGGCGACGCGGCCTCGCAAGATATCCGCGGTGCGGTGCAATTCCTGAAAAGCCGTAGTTACAAAGTCGGCGTCACTGGCTTTTGCATGGGCGGCGCGCTGACCTTGCTCTCGCTGACCCAATCCCCCGAAATAGACGCCGGCGTGGTGTGGTACGGCTGCCCGCCGCTGGACTACATCGACGCCAGCAAAATCCGCGCACCCCTCATGGGCCACTGGGCCACACAAGATGCGTTTTTCAAGATCGATACGGTCGATGCCCTGGAAGAAAAATTAAACGCAGCTCAAGTGGAGCTTGAATTTCACCGCTACCTGGCGCACCATGCGTTTGCTAATGAAACCGCCGTCGGCCCGGCGCGTATCCCCGCCACGCAATACGACCCAGTGTGGGCGCAACAGGCTTGGGACCGCACGCTGCATTTCTTTGGTCGCACGCTGGGCTGAACGGTCGAAACAAATTACGCACACCCGATGACTGAAGTTGCACCTACGCAACCAGCCTCCACTGACAACCTATCCCTAGAAACAGGGGTCGTCATCGTCGGGGGTGGGCCGGTCGGCTTGGGGTTGGCGATTGAACTGGGACAGCGCGGTGTGCACTGCATTTTGGTGGAGCGCTATCCCCAGCCCCAGCCCATACCCAAAGGGCAAAACCTGACGCAGCGCACCCTAGAGCATTTCCACTTTTGGGGCGCAGAGCAGGCGCTGCGTGCGGCGCGCACTATTCCACCTGAATACGGCATCGGCGGCCTGACCACCTATGGGCATTTGCTCAGTCCCTATGCCTACGATTGGCTGCAACGCGAATTAGTCAAACCGTTTTACTACTGCGCCAACGAGCGGCTGCCACAGTACGCGACTGAGGCCGTACTGCGCCAGCGTGTCGCCCAACTGCCCACGGTGCAAACGTTTTTTGGCTGGGACGCGCAGACGGTGGCGCAAGACGCCCACGGTGTCAGCATCGATATTGCAGAGCGCCATGGCGGCGGTCGCCATAGCCTAAAAGCCGCGTATGCCGTGGGCTGTGACGGCAGCCGCTCCAAGGTGCGCACCCAAGCGGGCATCACCCAAACCCTGAGCGATCACGACCGGCTCATGGTGTTGCTGGTGTTTCGCTCGCAAGCGCTGCACACGCTTTTGGAACGCTACCCCGGCAAGTCTTTTTACAGCGTGCTGCAGCCTGGCCTCCAAGGGTATTGGAAATTTTTCGGGCGCGTGGACTTGGGCAATACCTGGTTCTTCCACGCGCCGGTACCGGCGGGCACCACGGCGGACAATTTTGATTTCAAAGCCTATGTGCAAGAGGCCGTGGGCGCTGAATTCGCCTTGGAGCTGGAGCACATCGGCTTTTGGGATTTGCGCTTTGCCATTGCCGACAGCTACCAGTCGGGCCGCTTATTTGTAGCGGGCGACGCGGCGCACAGCCACCCGCCTTATGGGGGTTACGGCGTCAACGCTGGCCTGGAAGATGCGCGCAACCTGGGCTGGAAACTGGCTGCGGTTTTGCAAGGTTGGGCCGGTGATGCCTTGCTTGCATCGTATAGCGCCGAACGCCAGCCAGTGTTTGCCTCCACCATGCGCGACTTTATTGCGCAGTCGATAGAAACCGATAAAGCCTTTTTAGAAACTTTCGACCCGGTGCGCGACAAACCGGCCTTTGAACAGGCTTGGCAAGAGCGATCGCAGGGCGCCATCGGGGAAGTACACGCTTTTGAACCGCATTACGAAGGTTCGCCCGTGGTCTTTCAGGAAGGCTCCGGGTCCCGCATCAGCAGTTCCAAAGGCTCCCACCGGTTTGAAGCACGCGCTGGACACCACCTGGCACCGGTCGTGTTGGCGGACGGACGCAATATCTATCAAGCACTGGGCGATGGCTTTTGCCTGCTGGCCGTAGATGCACAGGCCGGGGCCGCGCAAATGTTTCAAGAGGCCGCAAAGGAATTAGGGCTGCCTTTAACGGTGATCGAAGAGGCGCGCGGCCAGGAGGCGGACCGCTACCAGGCGCGCTGGGTGCTGGTGCGCCCGGACCAATTTATCGCCTGGGTGGGGCACGACGCTGACATCGGCCCGGAACAAGCCCACGCCCTACTGGCGCATGCGCTGGGAGGCGCGCTAGAACGCAGTCTCTAAGGGCGCGGCTGTAAAACCAGTTCCAAGTGGGCCGCGACAAAATCGCCACCCACCTGCCACCCACCTGGACTATTCCAGCCAAACCGTCTGCCCGGGGCGCGCATTTGTATGCAAGGCTGGGAGAGCTAGAGGCCAGCGCTGAAAGGCTGCGCGTGGGGCTGGGTGAATGCGCCTGTACCCACAAGCACCCGGTCCATTGCGCCGGTAATTTGCCATATACTTTAACACATGGCAAAAACGGAGGAAACCATGAAACTACCAACGGCTCGCATTGGCAAAAATAATCGGGCCCAAGTGGTCACGATCCCCTTACATTTTCGGTTTCCAGACGGTATGAAGGATGTTTACATCCGCAAGGTAGGCCAAGACATCATCCTTTCGCCAAGGCCGAGCGATTGGCTTGGTTTTTTGAATTCTCCCGCCAAAGCGAGTGCAGACTTTATGCGAGCGGTGGAGGACTTGCCCTTGCAGGAGCGCTCCTACCGATGAGCCTCTACATGCTGGACACCGACACCTGTGCTTTTGTACTACGCAAATCATTGCCAGGGCTGCTAACACGCATTCAGGCTATTCCTTTGGGGCAGCAATGCATGTCGGTGGTCACTTTCGCCGAGCTCTTGTATGGCGTGCAACTGTCCACCAAAAAGAAGGCTAATCGCGAGGCGGTCGATGACATGGCACGCCACCTACAGGTACTGCAGTGGACGCCCGATGCCGCCGAGCACTACGCCGACATACGCGTGGACCTGAGGAAAAAGGGGCAGCAACTTGGCGCGAACGATCTCATGATCGCCGCACACGCCCGCAGCCTAGGTGCGGTCATTGTGACCAACAACCTGAAAGACTTCGGCCGGGTCAAAGGCTTGAGAGTGGAAAACTGGCTGGACTGATGCCGAACGGGCGGCGTTTTGACAGAGAGAACAGTCATCGAAGTAATCACTGGAAAGGGGCGCAGTCGGCATGGGCGTAACGGCACGCAAAAGGCTAAAGGCCCGGCCCAAATAAAAGGCATCGATGCGCACCGTGCGTAAGCTGGTTTCCTTTTAATCCGCAGAAATTTTCTTGGTGCGAATCACATTGCCCCAGCGCGGATAGTCTTTGGCAACGATGCCGGTCAACTCAGCAGGCGTCGATGGCACGGCGTCCAAACCGGCCTTGCCCAACATCTCCTTGACATCGGTCTGGCGCAAGATGGCGGTGATTTCCGTATTTAAGCGGGCCACCACCTCGGGCGATGTTTTGCTGGGCACGAAAAACGCGTACCACAGGTCTACGTCGATGCGCTTGACGCCTAACTCTTCAAAGGTGGGCACCTCGGGTGCCACCGGGTGGCGCTTGGGGCTGCCTAAGGCCAGTGCCACCAGGCGCCCGCTTTTGACAAAGCCTTGCGCCACATGCACCGGCAAAAAGCCCACGTTCACCTCGCCACTGAGCAAGTCCTGCGTATAACCCGCCGAACCGCGATACGGCACGTGCAACATAAAGGTGTTGGACTCCAGCTTGAACAACTCCATCGCCATGTGGTGTGGCGTACCCACACCGGGCGAGCCAAAGCTGATGGCACCGGGGCGGGCCTGGGCCTGTTTGATAAGGTCTGGCAGATTTTTGAAGCCGGTCTTGGGGTTGGCCACCAACATCAAAGAGCCGTAGGCGGCCATGGACACGGATGAAAAATCTTTCACCGGGTCAAAGTTCACGTTGTTGTACATCTGCGCAGCCATCAACATGGTGTTGGCACCCATCAGCACGGTATAACCGTCTGGCGTGGATTTGGCCACCGCGTCGGCACCGATATTGCCGCTGGCGCCGGCCTGGTTTTGCACGACCACCGGCTGGCCCAGCCGCTCGCTCAGGCGCGGCGCCACGGTGCGCGCAATCGTGTCCATGCCGGTGCCCGGCGTGAAGGGCACAATGATTTTGATGGACTGCGCGGGAAAGGCGCCTTGGGCTGCTGCACCCAGGCTGAGTGTGGCCATCAAAGCTGCGGCCGATGCGGCCAGATGTCTGCGATTTATCCATCCCATGCGCGACTCTCCTTTACAAAATTACTCAATTAAATGCTTGGTTTTGCCGGTGCGATTTTGAACAAACGCTGGGCGTTGTCCTGGAAAAAAGCTTTGCGCACCTGCGGGGCCATGTCCAGATTTTCCAGAATCTCCACCTCCTGCGGCGCGTATTGGTAGGGATAGTCCATGGCGTACAACACACGGTCAGGCCCCATAAAGTCTTGCGTGAACTTCAGGGCCGGACCCCAGGCCACGCCGCTGTTGGTGATGTGAAAGTTTTCGCGCAAATAGTCGCTGGGCTTGCGCTGCAGCGGCTGCACGCTGGGGTAGCGCTGCGACTTGACGGTGGCGGCATGCATATAGTCCAAGCGATAAGCCCAAAAGGGCAAGGCCTCGCCCATGTGGCCCAAAATAATTTGCAGCTTGGGAAAGTGGTCAAACACCCCGGCTGTGATCAAGCGCAAAGCGTGCAAGCCCGTCTCCACGCCGAAGCCGTAAATCGCGCCGTCCAGGCCTGCTTCAATGAAGTGCTGAATCATGCTGGCGGGCATGGCATTGGGGTGCAAATAAATCGGTGTATCCAGGGCCTGCGCCGCTTCAAAAATCGGCCAGAACTTGGGGTCGGACAAATACTCGCCCTGGGTATGCGAATTGATCACCACCGAATGCATGCCTAGTTGCTGCACACCACGCTCTATCTCGCGCGCCGCTGCCTGCGGGTCTTGTGGCGCCACGGCAATCATGCCCACCAGCCGGTCTGGGTGGCGGCGCATGGCATCAGACAGCAGGTCGTTAGCCACCGGGGCAAAGGCGACGGCGGTGTCTTTGTCCATGATTTGCACGCCGGGCGAGGTCAGGCCGATCACCTGCACATCCACCCCCGCCTGGTCCATGTGCTGCAAGCGCAAATCGTCCAAGTCCACCAGGCACCGCATGATGTGCTGCGCCCGCTCGCTGGGGCTTTGCATGTAAAAACCCATGAGGTGTTTAAAACCGACATCCACATCCGGCTTGTCCAAAATGCGGCGGTAGATTTCCAGCATCTGCGGCGGCGAAAAAGCCTCTTCCGTGGCGATGCGGCGGTAGGGACGTTGAGGTAAGGAAGAGGCAGACATTCTTTTGTGGCGCTTGTAATAAGGCTGAGGCCATGCGCCGTACCCGGCCCATGCCAACGAAAAGCCCAAGGGGCTTGCAGTTTGGGCGCATGCTAGCAGCCAGCTCAAGCGCCGCCCTGTGGGTAAACCCTAGGCCCGGTGCTATGCTCCCTGCGAAGCATTCCCCGTTTTTTCGCGAGGTCCTCCATGGCAAATTACGTACTCGTTCACGGCGCATGGCATGGCGCTTGGTGTTGGCGGCGCGTGGAGGACTTGCTGCAGGCGCAAGGCCACCGCGTGCATGCGCTCACGCTAACGGGTGTGGGCGAACGCGCCCACTTGCTCTCGCCCGATATTCACCTGAGCACGCATATCCAGGACGTGGTGGCCGCCATCGAAAACGAGGAACTGCAAAACGTGGTGCTGGCGGTGCATTCCTACGCCGGCATGGTGGGCACCGGCGTGGCCGACCGCATTCCCGAACGGCTGCGCCATTTGGTTTACGTGGACGCGGTAGTACCCAAACCCGGCGAAGCCTGGTGCGCCACCCACGCCAGCGCCACGCGTGAGGCGCGCATAAACGCCGCGCGCGCCAACCGGCTGTACAGCTTTCCGCCGCCGGGCCCGGAACTCTTTGGCCTGGAGGGCGAAGATGCCGCTTGGGTGGCCCGCCGCCAAACGCCGCACCCCGGCCACCCTTACACCGATGTGCTGGACTTTGACCCCGCACGCATAGCCCGCGTGCCGCGCACCTACATCCACTGCACCCGCCCCACCCTGGCCACCATAGACGCCATCTGGCCGCGCGTGAATGACCCCAAGTTCTGGGACGGCCTTTGGCTGCCCGGCACCCGCACCCTGGAACTGGCCACTGGGCATGACCCGATGATCAGCGCGCCACAGGAGCTGACGGAGGTGTTACTGGGGTGTGTTCGCTAGCGTCAGGACTCCGCGCGGCGCTACTCGCCGCATCATCTCTACGGGAAAAAGGTGCTTATGCGCGGTCAGCCCATGCGCGAGCGGCTTAAAGCACCGCCACCCAATTAAGCTGCCAAGCCGTCGCCGCTGGCGATACCTGTGATGGGGTTGAGGTTTTGGGTGGATGCCACACGCCGGAAGGTAGAGGGCGAGACGCCCATATGTTCTTTAAAGAAGCGAGAAAAGTTGCCGGGTGAGGAAAAGCCCAACTCCAGCGCCACCGAGGTGATGGGCTCGTCACGCAGCATCAAGCGCCGCACCACCTCTTCCACCCGCACCGCGCTCCAAAAGACTTGCGGCGTAGTGTTGAGTTGGTCGCGAAACAAGGTAAAGAAGTGCGCCCGCGAAAGACCGACGCGCCCGGCTACATCTTCCACTGAAATCGGCTCGGCCACGTGGGCGCGCATATAGGCGATAGCGGCGCGCAGACGATGGTCCAGGGTAGGCAAACGGGTCACCGGTCGCACGCCCACTGGTGCCTCTGTCGCTTCAATGGCGGCACTGATGAGCGATTCGATTTCGGTTTCCAGGTGTTCGGCGCCAGCCGTATGGGGTGACATGACAGCATCGAGCACCCGCCAGCACCCTTGGCGCACGCGCGGGCTGATGGGAATATGCGGCGTCGAAAAGAAGAAGGACTGGCCGCTGGCCGCGCGTCGCTTGTCCAGCCATTCCTTGGCAATGTAAAGCACCAAAAAGACCGCAGGATGCTCTTTGTCTAGTAAGCGGGCATCATGGGACTCGTAGGCATTGGTGCCCAGCGCCACGTTTTCGCTGTAGCTCACAACATCATTGCCTAGGTTGGCAGCCGAGCGGCCACCGCCCAGCCAGAAGGCAAATTGCGTTTCCGCATGGGCGTGCGCGACCAGGTCGTCGCGCAGTTCCAACACAACAACCCGGCCGTATGGCCCTTCCCGAAGGGCGTAGGTCTCAGACACGTTTTCTCTCCATCCCCGCACTATGCCTTGCGCGCGAGTACTTTGAAAGCCTATCAAGCGCAAACTGGGGAAATCCCTAGTAAGGCGGTCAGACTTTGCGATAAGTCAACGGATGCAGAGATAAGCGCTTGCGGCCAGCCCCTTTTACATTTGCTCCACACGAAATCGGGCCGGCGCTGGCGCTTGGTCCATCTTCAGAAGGAACATCCCATGCGTTACGCAACTTATTTGTCCGGCGGTCGCAGGCAAGTCGGCGTGGTGTCGGACGACGGCCAAAGCCTCCGCCCGCTAGCCTTAGCCCCGCGCGAGGCCGAACGCGGCGTGTTGGCGCTGATTGAGCGCAGCGCGCGCGGCGAGGACATGCCCCCCGTCGACGGCACGCCCGTGCCCGTCGCCGACGTGCACCTGGACGCACCCATCCCCCTGCCCCGGCGAAATATCTGGTGCGTTGGGCGCAACTACCACGCACATGCCAAGGAGCTTCAGGCATCGGTGTTCAAGGACAACAGCGCAGCCGTGGAGAGTTGGCCGATTGTGTTCACCAAAGTCCCCGAGTGTGTGGTCGGCCCACACGACGATGTGCAACTGCCGCTTGGCGTGTCTGACCAGATTGATTACGAAGCAGAGTTGCTGGTCATCATTGGTGCAGGCGGCAAAAACATTAGCCGCGCCGACGCTATGAAACACGTCTGGGGCTATTCGGTAGTCAATGACGTGACGGCCCGGGACGTGCAAATGCGCCACCAGCAATGGGACATGGGCAAGTCCTTTGACACCTTCTGCCCTATGGGCCCCTGGGCGGTGACGGCAGATGCTTTTGACGGCAATAGTGCCCGGGTACGCTGCTGGGTCAATGGCGAACTGCGCCAGGACGCGAATGTCGAAAATATGATTTTTGACATACCGACGCTCATCGAGACCATCTCGCGCGGCATCACCCTTTACCCGGGCGACCTGATCGCTACCGGCACCCCTGCGGGTGTGGGCATGGGCATGAAACCGCCGCAATACCTCAAGGCCGGTGACCGGGTGCGCGTGGAGGTGGACGGCCTGGGCGCGGTAGAGAACGTCATGGTCGCAGGTGACGCGTGCTAGTGCCCCACCCGCTGCAATTTGAATGCACAGGCCAGGGCACGCCGGTGCTCATGGTCCACGGTCTGGGCGGTACGTCCAACACTTTCCAGCCACTGATGGGCCGATTCGGGGACTTCATGGTGCTGCGCCCCGACCTACCCGGCTGCGGCCGATCGGCCACACCCAGTGAGGCGCTGACGATTGCAGAAATTGCCGACAGCGTGCTGGCCATGCTCAAAGCCCAAGGCCTTACCCGGGTGCATCTGGTGGGTCATTCCCTGGGCACGCTTATCTGCCAGCGCCTGGCAATTGCTGCGCCCGAATGCGTAGCCAGCCTGAGCTTAATAGGTGCCCTGACCGAGCCGTCCCAGGCAGCGCGTACCGGCCTACTGGCACGGGCGGCAACTGCGCGCAGCCAGGGTATGCAAGGCATTGCCGACCAGATCACCGCTTCGGCACTGGCGCCGCGCACCCTGTCAGAAAAAAGCGCTGCCGTGGCTTTTGTGCGCGAGTCGCTGATGCGTCAATGCCCCGAGGGCTATGCCAAGTGCTGCGAAGCCCTGTCGGTTGCGCAATTGCAAGATGTGCGCAAGATAAGCGCACCCACCTTGCTGCTCACCGGCGACTGCGACCCGGTCGCCCCGGTCAGCATGGCGCAGCAATTGTGCGACGCCCTGCCCCACGCCACCTTGCGCGTGCTGGCCGATTGCGGCCATTGGGCCACGCTAGAGCAGCCGCAGGCCTGCGCCAGCGCGCTTGAAGCCTTTATTCGCAGCCACCCGATTTAAGCCTTTCTGACCAACGCCAAGAACCCCACGGAGACCAGCATGGACGACCACAACAGCAGATGGAACGGCAGCGCCGCAGACAGCACTTTGTTTACCAATGTGCGCATCCTGGATGCGACCGGCGAATACCCCTACACCGGAGAAGTGCTGGTGCAGGGCAATCGCATCAAGCGCATCACGCGCGGCGGCTCGTCCTTTGGTGCACCGACTTCCGGCGCAGCAGGCACGGTGATCGACGGCATGGGTGCCACGCTGATGCCGGGCATGATCGACGGGCATTTGCACTTGTCCTGGAACAACGCGCCGGGCATTGAGCCGGTGCAAATGATGGAGCTAGAGGAGCACATGCTAGTGACCATGGAAATGGCCAAGGTAGTACTCGATGCCGGCTTTACCGCGGGCCGGGGCGCAGCCGCTGCCAAGCCCCGCCTGGACGTGGTGGCCAAGCGCTTTATCAATGAAGGCCGCTTCCCCGGACCGCGCTATCTGGCCGCCGGGCCGGAGATCACCACCGTGGGTGGTCTGGGCGACTCTGCGCCCAGCCATATTCCGCATGAAGGGCTAAACCTGGGCATCGTCATTTCCGGCCCGGAAGAAATGCGCCGTGTGGTGCGCACCCTTATCAAGTACGGCGTGGACACCATCAAGCTCAATTTGTCGGGCGAAGAGATTACCGGCATGGGCGCGGAAGAAACGCCTATGTCCGAAGAGGAAGTGGTGATTGCCGTCAAAGAAGCCAAGTTGCGTAACAAGCAACTAGCCGCGCATGCGCGCTCAGCCGGATCGGTCAAGCAGTGTGTGCGCCATGGCATTCAAAATATCTACCACGCCTCTTTTACGGACGAAGAGGCACTCGACATGCTAGAAGCGGCTAAGGCCCACCACTTGGTAGCACCAGGTATCGCCTGGCTCATCAACGTCGCCCGTCACGCCGGACCGTGGGGCATCCACCCGGGTACACCGCTCACCATCAAGTACGAGCGCGAGTTGGAAGCCTGTATCGCCAGCATGAAAAAAATGCACCGCCGTGGTATCCGCATTTGCATAGGCGGCGACTATGGTTTTGCCTGGACACCGCAAGGCACCAATGCCAAAGACCTAGAAACCTTTGTCACCATGCTGGGCTTTACGCCGATGGAAGCAATTCAGGCCGCTACCAAAAACGGGGGCGAGATCATGAACATGGGCCACGAACTGGGCATGATCAAAGAAGGCTATCTGGCCGACTTGCTGCTGGTGGACGGCGACCCGCTAACCGATGTGCGCATCCTGCAAAACAAAGACCGCCTGCTGGCCATCATGAAAGACGGCAAATTCCACAAAGCCCCACGCGTCAATGACCAGCGCCGCCGCCTGATGGTATGAGCCCCTTGCAGACCACACCCACACCTTTAGTCAGTGCCACGCAGTGGCGCGGACTGCTGTGGCTGCTCGCTCTGTTGGTGCTGGCCTGGCTGGTGTTTGCGATCTGGCCTGAGTGGCTGAATATGGTCTTGATTTCTAAAAAGACTTTTATCAGCGTGGTGCTCAACGGGCTGACGCTGGGGGGTTTGTATTTTTTGGTGGCCAGCGGCTTTACCCTGATCTTCGGGCTGATGCACAACGTCAATTTGGCGCATGGATCTTTGTATTTGCTGGGTGCTTATGTGGGCTATGAAATCGCCAATGCCAGCGGCTACTGGTTGCTGGGCGTAGCCGGAGCTTTTGTGTTTGTCGGTCTGGTGGGCGTGGTGTTTCAGGTCCTGGTGTTTAGGCGCATGGAAGGTGATGACTTGCGCCAGACCCTGATCAGCATCGGTATCTCCATCGTCGCTGCGGATTTGATGCTGGCCGTCTGGTCCGGCGGCACTTACCAGATCATGGTGCCCGATTGGCTTGACGGCGCCATCACCCTGCCCATCATCACCGCGCTGCGCTCCAACGGTGCGGCGGTGTATCTGTCCTACCCGTTTTACCGCATCGTGGTGCTGGCCTCGGCGGTAGTGATCGGCATCGGCCTGTGGCTGCTACTCAACCGTACAAGGGTGGGGATGATGATCCGCGCTGGCGTCGATGACCGCGAAATGCTTTCCGCCTCTGGCACCAACGTGCATCGGGTTTTTGCCATCGTCTTCGGGCTTGGTGCGGGCCTGGCGGGCTTTGCAGGCGTAGTAGGTGGCTCGGCGCTATCGGTCGCCCCGGGTGAGGACGTGCGCTACCTGCTCACTTCGCTGGTGGTGGTGATTGTGGGCGGCATGGGCTCTATCAGTGGCGCTGCTTTGGGCGCTTTGGTGATCGGCCTGGCCGAACAAGCCGGTCTGGTGTATTTCCCGACCTATGGCATCGTGCTCACCTTTGTGATCATGGTGGTCACCCTGGCCGTGCGTCCGCAAGGCCTGATGGGGAAAAGCCTATGAACAACGCACAGCTAACGCGCGCATCCGTGGCGCCGGGCTGGGTGGAGCGCCTAGGCGTGGCCCATGTGTTGCTGGGCCTGATCTTCTTGGTCTACCCCTCAGCGGCATCGGACTTTTTCCTTACCCAGATCGGCGGCTACACCCTGATCCTGGGTACCTTGGCGCTATCGCTCATGTTGCTTGCCGGATATGGCGGCATGGTCAGTTTGGCGCAGATCACGGTCGCCGGTGTGGCGGGCTATTCGGTAGCTATTTTTGGCGACAACGCCACGCACGTCATGGGCTTTGGCTGGCCCTGGTGGATTGTGGTGCCCTATGCGGTCTTGTTGGCCGCGATTGCCTCGGCCCTGATCGGCTGGATTTCAGCGCGCACCGACGGCGTGTACACCATCATGATCACACTGGCCATTGCCATGGCCATGTTTTATTTCACCCAGCAAAACTACGCGCTCTTTAACGGGCATTCGGGCTACTCGGGCCTCCAAATGCCGCAGTTTTGGGGTGTAGTCTGGCGCGACCCGCTGCCCTTTTATTACGTCTGCCTGGGCTTGGCTGTGATCAGCTATGCCGCCGTGCTGTATGCGCGCGACTCCAGCTTTGGCCTGAGCTTGCAAGCCATTCGCGACAATCCGCGCCGCATGCGCGCGATTGGCTATGACGTGACGCTACACAAAGTGTTCGCCTGGTTTTTAGCCGGTGTCATCGCCGGTTTGGCCGGCGTCTTATTGGTCTGGTTCAACGGGCGTATCTCGCCGGGAACCATCGGGGTCAATGCCGCGATTGATGTACTCATCGTCGCGGTCTTAGGCGGCATGCGCCACCCTATTGGTGCCTTTATCGGTGCACTGGTGGTGGTGCTGCTTAAAACGTTTGCTATCGATCTGGTAGGGGCTGACCGCTTTAACACCCTTATCGGATTGGTATTTTTGGCGATTGTGTTTGCATCGCCAGATGGGCTTCTCGGGCTCTGGATACGGTTCAGATCCAAGCTCGATAAGAGGTCTATTCGACCCCCGTCGTGACTGCACCCGCAGAAGCGATTTTTTGTTTTTTTAAAAGAGGAGACTACGATGAAGATTCAACGACGTGTTCTGGCTACAGCCATGGTTGCGGCAGGCCTCTTGGGCCATGGCCTGGCGATGGCGGACGGCACCATCAAGATCGGCTTGTTAGCCACTTTTGAAGGCCCATTCACCGTTTTGGGTGAAGATGGCTTGCGCGGCGCCATGGTGGCTATTGGGGAGTTCAACGGCAAAGCCGGTGGCAAGACGATTGAAATCGTGCGTGGCTCCTCGGATGCTTCGCCCGATAGCGCACTCAAAGCGGCACGCAAATTGGTAGAGCAGGACAAAGTCACCGTGCTGGTGGGCCCGCTCTCCGGCGACGAAGGCCTGGCTATCAAGGACTACGCCAAAACCCAACCCAAGGTGACCTTTATTAACGGCACCTCGGCCGCCGCAGACACCACGCTGCGCAACCCTGCGCCCAACTTCTTCCGCTATTCCACCGACGGCGCGCAGTGGATGGCCGGGCTGGGAACCTATGCCTACCAAGTCAAGAAATACAAAACCGCTGCGGTGGTAGCCGAGGACTATTCCTTCCCCTACACGCAGGTCTTCGGCTTCATGGCAGAGTTCTGCAAAGCCGGTGGGAAAGTGCCTTCCAAAGCATGGGTGCCCATTGGCACCAAAGACTACGCTTCGGTGATCGCTGCGATCCCGGACAACGTCGACGCGATTTATGTGGCTCTGGGTGGTGCGGATGCGGTCAACTTCTTATCGCAATACCAGCGTGCGGGCGGCAAAGCGCCCCTGATTGGCGGCTCGATTACCGTGGACCAAACCGTGCTCACGGCCAAGGGCAAACTGCGTGACGTGCTGATCGGCACACCATCAGCAGGCCCTATCGCTGACACCAACGACACCCCCGCATGGACCAGCTTTGTGGCCGCCTACAAAAAGCAAGCAGGCGCCTTCCCTTCGCCCTCCTTGTTTGCACACGGCTATTACGTAGACATGAAAGCCACCATCCTGGGCCTGAACGCCGTCAATGGCGACACCTCGGACGGTGGTGCCAAGCTGCGCGGCGCATTGTCCAAGCTGTCTTTTGATACGCCCACCGGCAAAGTCTCGCTGGATAGCAACCGCAATGCGATTGCCGACATCTACCTGACCGAAGTGGTGTCGGGTGCCGACGGCAACTTGGTGAACAAATTAATCAAAGTGGTACCCCAGGTCAACCAGACCCTGGGTATCCCGGTCAAGGACTTCCTGGCTTTGGGCGTAGTCGGTCGCGACAACCCTAGCTGCAAGTAAGCCCGCTGCGCCACCACCGCCCTTTAACAGCATGACAACCCCTCTGCACAGCGCCAGTTCCCTGGCTTTGGAGCTTGATGGGGTGTCACGCCATTTCGGGGCGCTAGTGGCGCTCTCCGGCATTGATATGCGCATTGCCGCCGGTGAGCGGCGTGCAGTCCTGGGCTCTAACGGGGCGGGCAAGACCACCTTGTTTAACGCCATTACCGGCGACTTTTTGCCCACTTCAGGCAGCATCCGTTTTTTCGGTGAAGACATTACCGTGCTTCCGCCCCATGAGCGTATTCGCCGGGGTTTGCGCCGCACCTACCAAATTTCCCAGTTATTTGGCGGCCTTACGGTTTTGCAAAACGTTTACCTGGCCTGCCGGGGTGTATCGGGCGGGCGCTTTTCGCTCCTGCGCATCAAGCCCAGCGACGTCACCATGGCCCAAGCCGAATCGATTTTGAAAGCAGTGCACATTGACAACCATGCGCACCGGCCGGTGGAAAATCTCAGCCACGGCGAGAAGCGCCAGCTCGAAATTGCCATGGCGCTGGCTGGCGCGCCGCGCTTTATTTTGTTCGACGAACCGGCCGCTGGCCTGTCACCCACCGAGCGACGCGAACTGGTGGTGATATTGAACGCGCTGCCCAAGCACATCGGCTTTATTTTGATCGAGCACGATCTGGACGTAGCGCTGCGCGTGTCCGAGTACATCACCATGATGCACAACGGCAAAATTTTCAAAGAAGGCACGCCCGACGAGATCGAGGCCGATAGCGAAGTTCAGGAAATTTACCTAGGGGGCAAGCATGGCTGATCGCGGCGCCAGCAAAGCCATCCTCAAGGTCGAGAACCTGGAAGTGTTCTATGGCCAAAGCCATGCTTTGCAAGGCGTTTCACTCACCTTGGAATCAGGCATCTTGAGCGTGGTCGGGCGCAATGGCATGGGTAAGACGACGCTGTGTAAAACCATTGTTGGCCTGACGCAAGCCAGCGCCGGATCGGTGCGTATGCGTGGGCGCGCGCTGCACACCCTAGAAGCCCATGAAATCCATCGCTTGGGCGTAGGCTATGTACCGCAAGGCCGACGCGTCTGGCCCAGCCTGACCGTCGACGAACATTTGCGCCTGGTGGCAGGCAACAAGCAGGATGCCAGCTGGACGGTGGACCGGGTGTACGAGGTATTTCCGCGCCTGGCCGAGCGGCGCAACAACGGCGGCTCGCAACTTTCGGGCGGCGAGCAGCAGATGCTGGCCATTTCGCGCGCGCTGCTGAGCGACCCGGCTTTGCTCATCATGGACGAGCCAACCGAAGGTCTGGCCCCGGTCATCGTCGAGCAGGTGGAGAAACTGCTCTACACCCTGAGCCAGGAAGGCGATATCGCGATTTTGCTGATCGAGCAAAACATCGGTGTAGCCACCGCGATTGCTGACCAGGTGGCCATCATGGTCAACGGGCGCATCCACCGCACCATGGACGCCAAAGCGCTGGCCGCCGACCGCGACTTGCAACAGCGCTTGCTGGGCGTGGGCCGCCAGGCCGAGGACGAGGGACTGAGCGAATCGGTAGCGCAAGCCAAAGAAGAGTTGGCTAATGTGTACCGCATTGAACGCGAGGACGCGGCGGGCAGCAGTACCTTGCGCCAGATGCCTAACCGCTGGAACCTGCCAGCCGCGCAACTGCGCCCGGCGCCCGCGCCAAGCCCGCAAGCCAACGCCTCCGCGCTGTTCGCCATGCCCGAGTCCGAGCGCATGGGTCGCACCGTGTATTTGGCGGGAACCTTTGACACCAAAGGGCGCGAACTGCATTTCATGGCCGAGCGGCTGCGGGCCTTAAAAATCGCAGTCAAAACCGTGGACTTGTCCACCTCGGGCAAACCCGCGCGCGCCGATATTCCTGCCAGCCAGGTCGCCAGTGCGCATCCTCTTGGCGCCAGCCAAGTATTTTCGGGCGAGCGCGGCGGCGCCACCAGCGCCATGGCACAGGCCTTTGCCATCTGGATCAGCCGCGAGCGCGGCATCGGCGGCGTGCTTTCTGCCGGTGGCTCAGGCGGTACGTCCATGGCCAGCGCTGGCATGCGGGCGCTGCCGGTAGGCATACCCAAGGTTATGGTTTCCACGGTCGCCTCGGGCGAGGTCGGACAGTACGTCGGGGCCAGCGATATTTTGATGTTTCATTCGGTGGCGGACGTGCAGGGCCTTAATACGATTACCGAATTAGTCCTGAGCAACGCCGCCCACGCCATGGCCGGCATGGTGGCCCAGCTACCCGATGCGCAGGCCAGCGAAGCGCGTCGCAAACTGGCCCGTCCGGCGGTTGGCCTCACCATGTTTGGCGTCACCACCCCAGCGGTGCAAGCGATTGTGAAATCGCTAGAGCTTGATTTTGATTGCCTGGTGTTTCATGCCACGGGCACCGGCGGGCGCTCCATGGAAGCATTGGTGGACTCGCGACTGATCTCGGGCCTAGTGGACCTGACCACAACCGAAGTGGCCGATATGCTGGTGGGCGGCGTGTTCGCCGCCACCGAAGATCGTTTTGGCGCAGCCATACGGACCGGCCTGCCCTACGTGGGCTCCGTGGGCGCGCTAGACATGGTCAATTTCGGGCCGGAACACACGGTGCCCGAAAAATTTCGAGGCCGTAAATTTGTGGTGCACAACCCTAGCGTGACCCTGATGCGCACCACTGTCGAAGAAAACCGCGCCATGGGCCAGTGGATTGGCGAGCGCCTGAACCAAATGAAGGGGCCAGTGCGCTTTTTCTTGCCGCAAGGCGGTGTCTCGATGTTGGACGCACCGGGCCAGGCCTTCCACGACCCACAAGCCGATGAAGCCTTGTTCAGCGCCATAGAAGCCACCGTAAAGACCGGCCCACAACGCCAGGTGCAGCGCGTAGCGGGCAATATCAACGACCCCGGCTTTGTGCAAACCGTGGTGTCGGCATTCCTTTCCATTCACCCACCGATAAAGAAAAGGGCTTGAACCATGCCGCGTTTTGAGCGTCAGTATTTAATGGAACGATTCAGGGACATGCAAGCGCGCCGCGTGCCCATCATCGGCGGCGGCGCGGGTACCGGCTTGTCGGCCAAATGCGAAGAGGCCGGGGGTATCGACCTGATCGTGATTTACAACTCAGGCCGCTACCGCATGGCCGGGCGCGGCTCGCTGGCCGGCCTACTGGCCTATGGCAACGCCAACGAGGTCGTGGTGGACATGGCCCGCGAGGTACTGCCCGTGGTGCGCAATACACCAGTGCTGGCGGGTGTCAACGGTACCGACCCATTTTGCAATTTCGACCATTTTCTGGACCAACTGATGGCCATGGGTTTTTCGGGTGTACAAAACTTTCCGACCGTCGGCTTAATCGACGGCACCTTCCGGCAAAACCTGGAAGAGACGGGTATGTCTTATAGCCTGGAAGTGGACATGATTGCCCTGGCGCACGCCAAAGGCATGCTGACCACGCCCTATGTGTTCAGCGCCGCCGATGCGCAAGCCATGGCACGGGCGGGGGCCGACATCATTGTTTGCCATTTAGGCCTCACGACGGGCGGCTCCATTGGTGCGGGTACCGCCTTGACACTGGCCCAGTGCCCGGCACTGGTGGACGCGTGGGCACTGGCCGCGCTGGCGATCAACCCAGAGGTGCTGGTATTGGTCCACGGCGGTCCGGTGTCCGAGCCGCAGGATGCGCAGTATGTGCTGCAACACACCCGCCACTGCCACGGTTTTTATGGCGCTTCGTCGATGGAGCGCCTACCTACCGAACGTGCCTTGACCGAGCAAACGCGCAAGTTCAAAGACATCAGCTTTGCCTGATGCGACCCTGGAGAACGCAACATGACTAGTGAAAATTTTGGTAATTTCATCCTGACGCTCTTAATAACCGTCATCCTCATCGTGATTGCGGTGTATGTGCTCAAGTGGCTGTACCGGCTCTCGACCAAGGAGACGGCCTTTGTGCGCACCGGTTTCCTAGGCGAGAAAGTCGTGATTAATGGCGGCGCGCTGGTCATCCCGGTACTGCACGAGATCACACCGGTCAACATGAACGTGATCCGCATCGAGGTACGGCGCAATGAAACACATGCCTTGATCACCAAAAACCGAATGCGGGTCGATGTGATTGCAGAGTTTTTTGTGCGCGTGGGCTCCAGCCCCCAACTGGTAGCGGCTGCCGCACAAACGCTTGGGAGACGCACTTTCCAACCCGATGGTTTACGCGACATTTTGGAAGGAAAATTTGCCGGTGCGATGCGCACGATTGCCGCACAAATGACGCTGGAAGAGATGCACGAGGAGCGTAACGACTATGTCAGCGCGGTGCGTGCCATGGCCAGCGAATCGCTAGCAGCCAACGGGCTGGAACTCGAATCTGTGGCACTGGTGGACCTAGACCAAACCCGCCTTGAGTTTTTTGACCCGTCCAATGCTTTTGACGCCGAGGGTCTGACGCTGCTGACGCAGTCCATTGAGAACCGGCGCAAGATGCGTAACAGCATTGAGCAAGAGACGCTGGTCGCTATCCGTACCCAAAACCTAGAGGCGCAACGCCAGGTGTTGGACATTGACCGCGAATCCGAATACGCGCGCCTCAACCAAGAGCGCGAAGTGGAAGTGCGCCGGGCCAGCCAGCGCACCGAGCTAGCCCGTGAGCGGGCACTGCGCGAACAAGAGTCCGAGCAAGCTCAAATGGCCGCGCGCGAAGCGGTGGAAAAATCTCGGATGGTGCAAGAGCGCAACCTGACCGAAGAGCGCATCCGCCTAGAAGAAGACGCGCAGCAACGGGAGATGGCGCGCCGCCGCGCCATTGAGGAAGTGGAAACCCGCAACCGCGAACTCACGGAGCGCGAGCGCATCGCCTCCGAACTGGCGCTTCAAGGTGCACGCATCGCGCGTGAGCGTTCCCAGTCAGAGATGGAAATTCAGGCTAAGAAGAGCCTGGAAGTGGTGGACCTGGAACGCCAGATCACGCTGGCAGAAAAATCCGTCATGGTTACCCAAGCCGAGACTGAAAAGCGAAAAGCCGAAATTGCATCGCAAACCGCTACCGAAGCCGAGCGCGTGCAGCAAGAGCGCGGCTTAGACGAAATCCGTATCGCTCGCGAGCGCAATTTGCAAGCGCTGGAATTGGCCAAGCGCCAGTCTTTTGAAGAGGCTGAAATTCAAGCGGGTGAAAAAGTGGAGCAAGCGCGCATCCTATCCAAGCGCGGGCTGGACGAATCGCGGCTCGTGCAGGCCAGCGAATTGCGCAAGCTCACCACCGAGCGCTCGACCTTGTCGGAAGTGGCCGAAATCCAAAAAGCCATCGTTATCGCTAAGAAAACCGAAGAACGCTCTGCCGCATTGGTCGCTGCTGAGGAGGCACGCGCCAAGGCCATTTCTGCCGAAGAACAAACCCAAACTGCCCGCGAGCGCGAAATGGCCGAGCGCCGCAAACTGACCGAGCTGATCCACGCAGAACGCACTGCGCAAGCCGAACTGATTGCCGCGCAAAGCGCCGCACAAGCTGAAAAAATTGCCGCCTCTGCTGCTGCCGAGCGCTACGAAGTCGATGCCTTGGGGCAACGCCAGATCAACGAGGCGGAAAACCTGCTCTCCGAAGACGCGCGCGCCGGTCGCCTGCGCGCCAAGTTGCTCGACCACCTGGAAGGCATTGTGCGCGAGAGCGTACGGCCATTGGAAAACATCGAAGGTATCAAAATTTTGCATGTGGACGGCATGGGTGGCGGTCAAGGTGGCGGCAAGAACGTCACCGATGAGGTGATCGACTCGGCCCTGCGCTACCGCGTGCAAGCCCCCATGATCGACAGCCTGATGAAAGAGATCGGCATCGAAGGTGGCTCTTTAGGCCGCATGACCGATGTGCTGCGGGATGCTAAAGACATCAAATCCCTCTCGCGCGGAAAAGGCGGCGATGCTGGCAGCAAAGCCGAGAACGACCACCGCGACGAGGACCGCTAAAGCATGGCCACGGTATACCGCTCCTGCGTTATTGCCGCGCCGGCCGCGCAAGTGTGGCTGCTGGTGCGCGATTTCAACGCCCTGCCCGTGTGGACGCCCTTTGTGGCAGACAGCCGCATTGAAATGGGCGCCCGCTCCGATCAGGTGGGATGTGTGCGTAATTTCCGCCTTAAAGGTGGCGGACAAATCCGAGAAAAATTATTGGCTTTATCGGACTATGACTTGTCCTGCACCTATTCAATTCTGGAAAGTCCTATGGGCGTGAGCAATTACATCGCGACCCTGTCGCTCACACCTATCACTGACAGCGATACCACTTTCGCGCAATGGCAAGCAGACTTTGACTGCGCGCCCGACCGTGAGGCGGCGCTGCTGCAGCAAATCGGGCAGGACGTGTTCCATACCGCCTTGAAGGCCTTGCAACAGCGCTTCGCCCGCTAAGCACGCACTAGCATGGCCCGCGTTTGCGCCAGCACCATCATTGCAGCGCCTATCGATGTGGTCTGGCGCATGCTGCGCGATTTCAATGGCCATGACCGCTGGCACCCTGCAGTGGCAAGTAGTCAGATCGAAGCGCCAGAGTCCGCCGATATGGTGGGGGCAGTGCGCCGTTTTGAATTGGCCGATGGTGCGGAGTTGCGCGAGCAGTTGCTAGCGCTTTCCGACCGGGACCATAGCTTTCGCTATGGATTGCTGACTTCTCCGATTCCCCTACACGGCTATGTGGCAACGGTACGCCTGAAAGCGGTGACCGATGGCAACCATACATTTTGGGAATGGCGCAGCGAATTTCATCCGCCGCCCGAACGCACTGGCGAACTGATTGCGCTGGTGCGCGATGGCATTTACCACGCGGGCTTTGAAGCGATACGGCGGCTTTTGATCGGGGCGGTAAGCACGCCCGCTAACTCCAAGGTCATGCCCGACCATTGGACTGCGCCCACAGGGGCACCCCCGTCCAACGCACTGCCACCGCGCACAGCGTCTGCGGTAAACGCAGGCGCTGCCGCCTCCGAGGTATGGGTCGTACAACGTGCAGTTAATGACACGCAAGGCGCGGCGATCGTCGGAACGGACGGGCCGCACCCAACCGTATCGGCCGCACCGATGCGTGAAGGCCATACCCGCGCCATCGTCGTCGATGCCTACGGCCCGCCCGAGGTGATGCAACTGCGCGAGCTGCCGCTGTCGCCGCCTGGGCCAGGACAAGTACAAATCAGACATACCGCCATTGGCGTTAATTTCATCGATGTGTATTGCCGCAGCGGTTACTTTGATTTACTCAAGCCACCGGGTACGCCAGGCATGGAGGCGGCGGGCGTGATCGAAGCGCTGGGCGCAGGGGTGCTCGGTCTACAGGTCGGTGATCGGGTGGCCTACGCCTGTCCACCGGTGGGCGCGTATTGCGAGCGGCGCAATATGGAGACCGAACTATTGGTCTTGCTGTCATCGCGTGTGAGTGATGCGCAGGCCGCAGCCGGTTTGCTCAAAGGCGTGAGCGCAAGCTTTTTACTCCACGAGGTGGCGCTGCCGCGCCCCGGTAGCACGGTGCTGATCCACGCGGCGGCCGGCGGCGTGGGCCAGTTGCTGGTGCAGTGGGCCAGTCATTTAGGTGCGACGGTCATTGCCACCGCGTCTAGCGACGACAAGCTGCGGATCGCGCAGCGTCTGGGCGCGCACCACGGCATCAACTACAGCCGCGAAGATTTTGTGCAGCGGGTGCACGACTTGACCCAGGGCCGGGGTGCCGAGACTATTTTTGATGCCGTAGGCGCGGACACCTTTGCCAGCAGCTTGCAAGCGCTGGCGATACGCGGGCACCTGGTGAGTTTTGGCCAGGCCTCGGGACCGATTGGCGCGTACGACATCGGTGCCCTGGCATCCAAATCCGTGACGCTGACACGCCCTAACTATGGCCACTACACCGACACGGCGGAGAAGCTTGCAGTGCACGCCAATCGTTTTTTCCAAGCGCTACAAGCAGGCATCTTGCAATTAGAAACGCCCAGCCCATACCCCTTGGCGCAAGCGGCACAAGCGCACCGCGACCTAGAAGGCCGCCGGTCTACGGGCTCGCTGGTGCTGATTCCCTGACGATTTCTAGTGCCTGACGCCGCTGGCTGAAACCCGCCTGGCGGTGATACAGTGAATGATTAACACACCACGGAGCTTGCGCACGAACGCTTGCCCCACCGATGGAGACAACAATGCAAAACAAACGGCTCCGTGCTTTATGCGTCACCCTTTTTGCCTTTCTGGCAGGCCCGCTCATCAGCTGGGCCCAAGCCTTCCCCAACCACCCTATCACCATGGTCGTGCCCTTCCCGCCTGGCGGCCTGGCCGACATCGTGGCGCGGCCGGTGGCAGAGGCCATGGGGCGCGACCTGGGCCAGCCGGTGGTGATCGAAAACCGGGGAGGCGCCGGTGGTGGCATCGGCATGGGCCTGGTCGCCAAGGCCAAGCCAGACGGCTATACCGTGCTGATGGCCTTGTCCTCGTATTCGGTCATCCCCGAAGCCGATACCTTGCTGGGGCGCAACCCGATGTACGCGCTATCCGATCTGCGCCCGATTGCGCGCTACACGGCTGACCCGACCGTGCTGGCGGTGCGCGCCGATGCGCCCTGGCAAAGCGTGAAAGACTTGGTGGACGATGCACGCAAGCGGCCCGGCGCTATCAACTACGGCTCGTCCGGCAACTACGGCACCATGCATGTGCCGATGGAGATACTGGCACAAGTGGCTAGCATCAAGATGACGCATGTTCCGTTTACCGGCGCAGGCCCTGCGGTAGTGGCTCTGTTGGGCGGGCAAATTGACGCCGTCTCCACCGGCCCGGCCACGGTCTTGCAACATGTGAAGGCGGGCAAGCTGCGCGTGTTAGGGCATTGGGGCAACGGGCCACTTGCGTCGATGCCGGATGTGCCTGCGCTCAAAGACAGTGGTTTTAACGCTGAGTATGCGCAGTGGTCGGGCCTGTTTATCCCTAGCGGCACGCCTGATGCAATAGCACAGCGCCTGCGCGCCGCCGCACGCATGGCCGCGCAAGATGCCAAGGTGCGCGAGGTGATCCAAAACAGTGGCAGCCCGGTGCTCTACCAGGACTCGCCGGATTTTGAAAAATACGTGCAAGCCGATGTGCGGCGCATGGTGGACGTGGTTAAACGTATCGGCAAAGTGGAATAAGGACGCATTATGAAAAATACCTTTACACGCATTGTTTTGCTCTCTACGCTGCTGCTAGTCAGCCTGGGCGCGCAGGCGCAAACCTACCCCGCGCGCCCGGTCAAATTGGTGGTGCCGTTTTCTGCGGGTGGACCGGCAGATAACTATGCGCGTTTTTTGGCGCAGCGCCTGCAAGACATTTTGGGTCAGAACTTTGTGGTGGACAACAAGCCCGGTGCCGGTTCAGTCATCGGCACCGACCTGGCCGCCAAAGCAGCGCCAGATGGCTACACGCTGCTGGTCATGTCCAACACCCAAACCGTGAACGAATCGCTGATCCCCAACAAACCGTATGCACTCATGCGGGATTTTGTGGGCGTGGCGCCTATCAACTATTCCGACCTGGTGCTGGTGGCCAATCCCGGCGCAGGCATCAACTCGATTGCCGACCTGATCAAGCGCGCCAAGGCAGACCCGGATAAGCTGAACTACGCTTCGTCCGGCCCCGGCACGCCCTACCACATGGCTGGCGAATTGTTTAAAAGCATGGCCAAGGTGTCTATTACCCATGTGCCTTACAAAGGCAGCGCCGGTGCGCGCACCGATGTGCTGGGCGGCCAGGTGGAAATGATGTTTGACGCGGTAACCACCATGACCGAGCAGGCCAAGGCCGGCAAGGTGAAGGCCCTGGCGACTACGGGCAAGCAACGCTCCGAAGTGATGCCCGATGTACCCACCGTCAGCGAGTCGGGCGTGCCCGGCTACGAGGCCACTATTTGGCTGGGTGTGATGGCGCCCAAGAACACGCCCAAAGCGATCGTCGATAAGCTCAACGAAGCGATCAGCCAGATTGTGGGGCAAGCCGAAATAAAACAAACCTGGGCCAAGCAAGGCGCGGTGCCTATGGTGATGAACCCGGCGCAGTTTGACAAATACCTGAACGACGACATTGCCAAATGGGCGCATGTGATCAAGAGCGCCAATATCAAGCTGGACTAAGACCATGGCTGATTTTCATGTGCTCAGCGGCGGCGCCGCGCAAGGACTGGTGCGCAAGTTGCAAGACGCGTTTGAACGGGCCAGCGGTGACTGCTTGCAAGCCACTTTTGGCGCAGTGGGTGCGATGCAAAAAAAACTGGCTGAGGGTGCGGCTTGCGACCTGTTGATTTTGACCCGGCCACTGATTGCGCAATTGGCACAAGCAGGCACCGTGCGGGCCGACGGCATCACCGATCTGGGCACGGTCAAGACCGGTATCGCGGTAAAACAAGGTTCTACGCTGCCGCCAGTGCATGACGCCGATAGCCTGCGCGCAGCCCTGCTGGCTGCGGACGCGATCTATATGCCCGATCCGCAATTGGCTACGGCCGGTATCCATTTCAAAAAAGTGATGCAGCAATTGGGTATTGAGGACACCGTGGCAGCGCACGTGCGGCCCTACCCCAATGGCAATGCGGCGATGACGGCCATGGCTGCCAGCAGCGACGCCCACCCGATTGGCTGCACGCAAGTGACAGAGATTTTGATTACGCCAGGCGTGCAATTGGTGGCAGATTTACCGCCCGCTTTTGAGTTGGCCACGGTCTATACCGCCGGGGTCTGTAGCGCCGCGCAGCGCCGGGTATCGGCGCATGTGCTGATGCGCTTGCTCTGCGACGACGAACATGCCGACATGCGACGCGAGAGCGGGTTTTTGCCTTTGTAAGCTAGCCGCCGAAGCTGCCGTGGCGGCCCTGCCCATCGGCAAAACGGCCTGCCCCTTGCAGGCCCTCGCCGATACAGGCCTTACCGCGCTGCCATTCCTGATGCAAAGCATGGTGCAGGGGCAAGTCCCATTGCTGGTAGGCGCTCATGCGGTCGGCGTTCATGGTGGCTTGGGGGAAGCCCGCTAATTGTTCGGCCAGCGCCAGCGCCGCATCCAATGCGCCGCCTGTGGGCACCACGCGATTGGCCAAGCCCATGGCCAGCGCTTCCGGGGCCTCCACTTTGCGCCCGGTCAGAATCAAGTCCATGGCGTGGCCCATGCCAATCAGGCGCGGCAGGCGCACCGTGCCGCCGTCTATCAAAGGCACGCCAAAGCGGCGGCAAAACACCCCGAAATAAGCATCCTCCTCCATCACCCGCATATCGCACCACAGGGCCAACTCCATGCCACCGGCGACAGCTGCACCGCTGACCGCCGCGATAACCGGTTTGGACAAAAGCAGGCGCGAGGGGCCCATGGGGCCCAGCGGGGCGCTGGCGGGCGCGGTCTCTAATTGCGCGCCGGAAAGCGGCTCGAAATCCAGATTGGTTAAGACGCCGGGGCCGCCTTCGTCCCGCGCCATGCGCGCACCAGCCTTCAGGTCCCAGCCCGCGCAAAAATGCCCGTGCGCGCCATGAAACACAGCGACTTTGGCGTCCCTGTCTTCCTCGAATGCGATAAACGCGGCGTACAGGGTGCGGGCGGTGTCGGCGTCCACGGCGTTGCGTACATCCGGGCGCGAGAGTGTGATCACGGTGATGGGGCCGTGGCTGCGACTGCTGACGGAGGGGGCCTGGGAATCGGTGGGGTGCATGAATTTCCTTGTCGCTATGGTTAGGTGCTTTTGACACTGCTGAGGGCGGCAATAGCCTTACAAAATGTCAATTTAACAGAGTGGCTTGCCGGTTTTACAGGGCCTCGGGTAAGCTTGGCTTTTGACTTTGCCGGAGACCTACCGTGTCAAGCTTGTTGCGCTTTACCCTACCCACCATCTTGCGCCTGGCCCTTGCCTTTGCGTTGTGCACCATGCAACTCGCCCATGCAGCGAGCGAAGAAAAGCTCAACTACCAGCAAGCGCGCAAAGCCTTGGGCCATGCCGAACCGCAGCAGCGCATCAATGGCATGCACCAATTGACCAATCTGGGCACCGCCAAGGACGCTGACGCGGTCTATCCCTTGCTCGACGATGCCCAAGCCGAAGTGCGGCTAGTAGCCCTGGCGACCGTGTGGCAGCTCTGGGGCAAATCGGGCGACGCGGCCGTCGATAAGTTGTACCAGGAAGGCCTGGACAAGATGCGCGATGGCGATACGGCCGGCGCCATCAAAGTGTTTAGCGCCATCATTGCCAAGCGGCCCGCATTTGCAGAGGCTTGGAACAAGCGCGCGACTATCTATTACATGGCGGGCGACTATGAGATGTCGATGCAAGATTGCGAAAAAGTGCTGGAACTGATCCCGCAACATTTCGGCGCGTTGGTGGGCTTTGCACAAATGCTGGCAGAGCGCTCGCAGCCCGAACGCGCGCTTGCGCTGGTGGAGCGTGCCAGCAAGGTCAATCCTTATTTAGCCAATGCCGAACTGATGATGGCGGCCTTGCGCATTCAAATCGAGAACAAGCGCAAAAACATGATTTAAGTTTTCGCAAACTGCGCCCGCTACACCTGGAACAACTTCAACGGAAATGGTAGACATGCGCTAGCCCCGCTTCAAATGCCACCATGGTTACGCAAGCTCCGCTGATGCAGACGCTGCCTAGGGCTTGACGGTCTCTATCAACACCTGCCCGGACAAGCCGGCTTCCCGATGGATATGAATGTCCGCATAGGCCTGCGAACCCGTGATAGCCGCCATCACTTTGAAAGAGGGATACATCATGATGGCGACCTGGTCCCACTGCGCATCGCCGCCGCCCACCAAAAGGCCGCGCACCTTGCCCACATAGACCAGTTTGCCGCCCGCTTCCATCACCATGCGCGTCATGGCGCGCCCATAGATGCTATAGGCCTGTAGGCCGGTCAAGTCACTTGGGCGACCATCGGCATAGGCCGCTTTGTCGCGAAACTTTAGCAAATTGAGCATGTATATCTCGCTGCCGTCGTCGCGCTGTAAGGCAGCCTGCATTTGCGCGGCGCTGGGGATTTGGGCGTTTTCAATATGCATGCAAGTGTCTCCTGTGTGCCCGGTACGGGCCATCCGTTTACAAAGGCGGGGCCATAATACAAGAAGAGCCACGCGCTTCGGCTTGCTGCAATAGCCGATTTGTCATGGTCTATAACAAGCGCTGTTAGACCGCGACAAGAATGAGGAATCAAAGCATGATTAAACGCATAGCCATCGGGCTATTGGCCTTCCTGCTGCTAGCCGGGGCCGGTTTTTATGCGATAGGTGGCGCCAGCGGCGCATTGCTTTTGTACGTGAAATTCGTGATGCGCCAGAACTATGGACCCACGCAAGAAGTGAACTGGAAAGCGGGCCCGGCGGATGCCGTGGCAAGCTCTGGCAAACGAGCCCCCAATGTGATTTTGATCGTCGCCGATGACCTGGGCTTTAACGACATCACCCTCAACGGCGGCGGCATAGCGGGCGGCAAAGTACCCACACCCCACATCGACAGCATCGCCCGCGAAGGCGTGGACTTTCGTAACGGCTATTCGGCCAATGCCACCTGCGCGCCCTCGCGCGCATCCATGATGACGGGGCGCTATGCCACCCGTTTTGGCTTTGAGTTCACGCCCACGCCCAAACAATTTATGAAGGTGATCACCAAGACCGAACCACGCGAAGGCTGGCCTGCGGCTGTGTACCACCCAGAGCGCGAAGTAGATCTGATTCCCTACGAAGACATGGGTCTGCCCACCACCGAAATCACGATTGCCAAACTCATGCAAAGCACGGGTTACCACACCGTACACCTGGGCAAATGGCATTTGGGCGATAGCCCCCAGTTCCGCTCGTATGCGCATGGCTTTGATGAGTCGCTGTCACTATTGCACGGCGGTTCGATGTTCCTGCCGGAAGATAGCCCCAACGTAGTGAACTCCAAGCAGGACTTTGATTTGATAGATAAATTTCTCTGGGCCGCCGCGCCCTGGGGCGTACGGCATAACGCTGGCGAAGTGTTTCAGCCACCCAAGTACATGACCGATTACCTGACAGACGAAGCCGTGAAGGTGGTGCAGGCTAATAAGAACCGGCCCTTCTTTATGTACCTGGCCTATAACGCGCCGCATACGCCCTTGCAGGCCACGCGCGAAGACTATGACGCACTGAGCTTTATACCCGACCACACCATGCGTGTCTATGCCGCGATGATCCGCTCACTAGACCGCAATATCGGACGCGTGTTGCAGTCTCTCAAAGACCAAGGCGTGGACGACAACACGCTGGTGATTTTCACCAGTGACAACGGCGGCGCGCATTACATTGGATTGGATGGCATCAACTCGCCTTATCGCGGCTGGAAGGCCACCTTCTTTGAAGGCGGTATCCACGTGCCATTTTTTATGCGCTGGCCGGCTGGTATCCCCAAAGGTACGCAAGTGACTGCGCCCGTGAACCACTTCGATATTTTTTCGACAGCTGCCGCGGCAGCCGGAGTAAGGGAACCCAAAGACCGGCCTATCGATGGCGTGAACTTACTGCCCTTTATCCAAGGCAAAGCCGGCGGACGCCCACACGAAAATATTTTTTGGCGAACCGACACCTATCGCGTAGTGCGATCGGGCGACTGGAAGTTGCAGGTATCCGAGCAACCGAAAAAAGACTGGCTGTTTGACCTGGCCAAAGACCCTACCGAAAAGAACAACCTAGCCGCGTCCCAGCCCGAGCGCGTAGCGCGCATGAAGATAGATTTGATGACCTGGGATAAGGCCCAAAGCAAGCCTATGTGGCCATCGCTCGGCGCGGGGCCGATTGCTATCGATAAAAACCTGAAGCAAAAATTAGGTGCTGGGGACGAATACGTTTTTTACGGAAATTGATTGGCGCTGGGCACAAAGTCATCGATTGCTGCGGCCTACGGTCTCGCAACGACGTAATTTGGGTTTTTGAAGATCAGCCACATGGACACAACTTTGCGGCGGCAGGCCTGCTTCATAATGACGCGTGACCACGCCCCAACGCCCCCCTGAAGCAGCCTCAGCCCATACGGCGCTAGACGCCCGCGATGACCTGGTGGATTCGTCCTACGCCTGGTTCCGCTTAGGCATATGCCTGCTGATGATGACACTGGGCAATCTGGGCATGTGGGTGGTGCCGGTCATTATTCCCGCCGTTCAAGCCGAGTTTGGCGTCGGCCGCGCGGAGTCTGCCCTGCCCTACACGCTGCTCATGATCGGCTTTGGCGCCGGCGGTATTTTGATGGGCCGCATGGCGGACAAATACGGCTTGTTCCGACCCATGGTATTGGCCGCATGCACCATGGGCCTAGGCTTTGTGCTGGCTTCTATGTCCACCGGCATTTTGGGCTTCGCGCTGGCCCATGGTGTGTTGATCGGGCTGCTGGGCAGCTCGATTGCATTTGCCCCTTTGATGGCCGACACCGCGCTCTGGTTTGCCAAGCGACGCGGCGTGGCGGTGGCAATTTGTGCCAGTGGTAACTACCTGTCGGGCACGATTTGGCCGCCGGTGATGCAGCACTTTATCGAGACCCTGGGCTGGCGCCAGGCCTATATGGGCGTGGGCTTGTTTTGCGCTGTGTGCATGTTGCTGCTTGCGCCGCTGCTGCGCCGCAGACCGGCTGCCGTAGTGATCGCACCAGGTGTTAGCGCGGACGCGCAGGCCCGGGAACTGCCCTTTGGCTTATCACCCAGGCGCGCCACGGTGCTCTTGTGTGTGGCCGGCTTTAGCTGCTGCATCGCCATGGCCATGCCGCAAGTGCATATCGTGGCCTATTGCACCGACCTGGGTTACGGCGCGGCGCGCGGGGCGGAAATGCTGTCGCTGATGCTGGCCTGCGGCATCGTCAGCCGCTTGGTGTCTGGCGTCATTTGTGACCGCATTGGCGCGCTGCGCACGTTGCTGTTGGGCTCGGTGCTGCAAGCCACAGCCTTGCTGATGTTTTTGCCCTTTGACGGGCTGGTCTCGCTCTACCTGGTGTCTGCCTTGTTCGGCCTGTTCCAGGGCGGCATCGTGCCGTCTTACACGCTGATTGTTCGGGAGAATTTCGCTCCCACGCAAATCGGCGCGCGGGTGGGGACGGTGATTATGTTCACCATGCTAGGCATGGCCACCGGGGGATGGATGTCAGGCAAAGTGTTTGACCTGACGGGTTCCTACCACGCTGCGTTTTTAAACGGCGTGGCTTGGAATATGCTCAATGTGGGGATTGTGGTGTTTTTGTTAAGGTCGCGGCAAAGGCGATAGCTCACTCCCCACCCATCGCCTCCCGCTCCTGCGCCAGGTACACCCAATCGACCACCTCCCCGGATGGTTCGTAGCCTGCTACCACTTGCTGTAGCAGGCCGCGTATCAGCGCTACGTCGTTCACACCTTTGGCCACTTGCAGCGCGCCTAGGCTTTGCTGTAACTGGGTCCATGGCAAAAATGGCTCTTGGGCCTTCATGATGCGCGGGTGCTGCGTTGGGATTGGGTTTTCACCGATCAGCAACTCTTCGAACAGTTTTTCGCCGGGGCGCAGTCCGGTGATCGCTATTTCAATATCACCTTCCAGATTGTCATCGTCACGCACGCGCAAGCCCGACAGCTCGACCATGCGGCGTGCGAGGTCGGCTATCCGTACGGGCTGGCCCATATCCAATACAAAAACATCACCACCAGTGCCCATGGCGCCAGCTTGGATCACCAACTGAGCAGCCTCTGGAATCGTCATGAAAAAGCGGGTGATGTCCGCGTGGGTCAGCGTGACGGGCCCCCCATTACGGATCTGTTCGCGAAACAAGGGCACTACCGAACCACTGGAGCCCAACACATTCCCAAACCGTACCATCGAAAAGCAAGTACGCGTCGTGGAAGCCAAGCCGGCTTGGGCGGACACCGCCGGATTGAGCTCGGCTAATGCCTGCAAGACCATTTCAGCCAGGCGTTTGCTAGCGCCCATGATGTTGGTGGGACGCACCGCTTTATCGGTGCTGATCAGCACAAAATTACGCACGCCATTACGCACTGCAGCCTCAGCGCAAACGCGCGTGCCCCACACATTGTTGTGTACACCTTCGGCCGGGTTGTGCTCCACCAAGGGGACATGTTTATAGGCGGCGGCGTGGTAGACCGTATGGGGGCGCCAGGTATCCATGATTTCCTGCATGCGAACCTCGTCGCACACCGAGGCTAAAAGAGGAACAATTTCTGTCGCAGACTTGATGGCAGGACTGACCCCAAGCAACTGTGAAGATTCATGCGAGCCGTTTTCATGAGCGGTTTGCACAAGGCCTGCTGCGGCTAGCGCCTGCAATTCCTGGTGGATTTGGTACAAAGCGAATTCGCTCATTTCCACCAGCAAAAGTTGCTTGGGCTGGGCTTGCAATATTTGACGACACAACTCGCTACCGATACTGCCCCCGGCGCCCGTGACCAATACGGTTTTGTGGTGGGTGTTGCGATTAAGTAATAAGGCGTTGGGCTTGACGGATTCACGTCCCAGTAAATCGTCAATATCCAAATCGCGCACATCGCTCATGCTCACTTTGCCACTGACCAAGTCGGCCATAGCGGGCAGCGTACGGACGGCTAGACGCAAGGGACTGATACGCGCAAGTATGTCGTTACGGCGCTGACGCGACACCGAGGGCAAAGCCATCAACACATCAGTGATATTGCGGCTGACCACCAATCCCGGCAGATCTTCAGGCGAAAAAATAGGCAAACCGTTCAATACATGGCCGTGCAATCGATCATCATCATCCAGATAACCCACTACCCGCATTTCGTAGCTGGCAGACATAGCATTTGCTAACTGGCGTCCGGCACTGCCTGCGCCGTAAATCAAGGCCTGCGGCAGGTTCGCGATTTTTAAGCGACTTTGGTATTCACCGCCCAGCCAAATTTTGACGAATACACGCGAGGTACCAATAAACATCAGCATCAGCATGGGCTGTATCAAACCAATGGTGCGAGGCACCCCTTCCACACCAATAGCGGTAAACAAAGTGGCGTACAACAATCCATAAGTCCCGATAGCGCGTGCTACCGAGATCAGCGCAGGCATACCGGTGTAGCGAAAGATAGCGCGGTACAAGCCAGAGATGATGAAAATCGGAATCGCCAAGAGCACCGAAGCCAATACAGGCACCATCGGAGTTCCAGCCAAAGTTCGAATTTCACCTAGGCGCAGGTAGTAAGCAATCCAAACGGCCAAAATGCAAAAGCTCGTATCCACGCACAAGGCAATGATGCGCTTGGCCAAGCGTGGCAAGGAGAGGACCGGATGGGAAAAATCAGCGATATTGGAGATCATGTGCGTTAAGGAGGATGGCTTAATGGGTGACGCCATCCCGAAGTAAAACCTTTATGAAAGTCAGCCACATAATGCGTAGGTCGAACCACAGAGACTGGCGCTGTAGGTATGCAACATCAAACGCAACCTTGAGGGGGATAGCCAACTCGTCGCGACCATTTACCTGTGCCCAGCCCGTCAAGCCTGGCCGCAGGGTATGCACGCCACTGGCAGTGCGCAGCCCGATAAGGTCCTCTTGGTTAAACAGCGCGGGGCGTGGGCCCACAAAGCTCATATCTCCCTTGAGAATGCACCAAAGTTGCGGAAGTTCATCTAGGCTGCTTTTGCGCAAGAACGATCCGATGGGCGTCAAATGTGCAGACGGATCACCCAACAAATGGGTAGCCACCGCCGGTGTGCCGATACGCATGCTGCGGAACTTGGGCATTTTGAAAATCACATTGTTGCGGCCGACACGGTCTGACCAATAGAGGGCGGGGCCTTTGGATGTTAGGCGGACAGACATTGCGACCAAGACTACAGGCGCCAGCAAAATCATCGACGCCAGGCTGGCAAGAACAATATCAAAAACTCTTTTCATGCCGACATTGCCCGCCTCAAGCCCTCTTCTATGGAGACCGGAGGCGCCCAGCCCAAGAGGCTTTGCGATTTGGAAATATCAATTTGCAAGTTTCCGCACAAACGCTGCACCACATCGCCTTTGCCGATCAAGGCGCCCCCTGCTCGCAGAGCCCACATTGGCACTGGAATCAGGCGCGATGGTACGCCCGCTGAAAGAGCCATATGGCGTATGAGATCGGTAGTAGAAAGGTCATGCCCATCACTGACAAAAAACGTCTGATTGGCGGCTTGCGGATGAGAAATGCAAGTGACGATGAAATCCACTAGGTTGTCTATCGCCACAAAGCTGCGCTGGTTATGGACCGCACCAAGAGGCAAGGACCAGCCACGCTTTACGGCTCGCATAAGGCTCGCAAAGTTGGCCTTTACGCCTGGGCCGTATACCAGCGGCGGGCGGATGATGACCACCTCCATGCCCGTTTCTTGGCTAACTTGCCGCAAACCCTGCTCCGCTTCGTGCTTGCTCTGGCCGTAGGCATCTTGTGGGTGAGGTGCATCGGCCTCAGTGAATGCGTCACCTGGTTGCGTAAGCTCTCCGTTGACTTTGACCGAACTGATAAAAACAAACCGTTTGACACCCGCCGATGCCGCTTGACGCGCTAGGTTCATGGTTCCCATCACATTAACGGTTCGAAATACAGCCAGTGGGTCAGGCGCCGTGTCGTCCATTACGTGGACACGGGCAGCTAGATGCACCACCACTGTGCACTCCTCTAGCGCAGCCGTCCAGTCGGTCGCTTCATCCATATTGCCGATTGCCACATTTATCGGGAACCCTGACGAGCGACCAACGCGGGTTAGGGGTACCTTCTTTTTTACGAGTGCGCGGCAAAGGGCATCACCTACGAAACCGGTGGCACCCGTAACCAACACTTTCATCGGTCGGGCCCGCCCGCACAGGCTTGATTTAGCATTTCTTGATAAACCGAAAGCGTTTCTCTAATTACTATGGCGCTGGAGAACTCAACTTCCGCGCGATGTCGCCCCTGACTCCCCATCTGCGCCCTAAGCTCAGGGCTATCGATCAACAACTGGAGCGCCTTAACTAAAGGCTCAACCTCGCGGGGAGGAACCAGCAGGCCGTTAACGCCTGGCGCTAACACCTCCCTACAGCCAGGCACATCAGTCGTCACACAAGGTAAACCGGTTGCCAGCGCCTCAATCAGCGCCTTTGGTAAGCCCTCACGGTAGGATGGAAGGCAGGCAATATCCGCCTGAGCCCAAACTTCTGGCATGTTCTCCTTGTGGCCCCACAACTCGACGTCACCCTGCTGCCGCCACTTATCGAGCTGTACCTGCGGGATATGTGCCGGATTCTGAAAATCTGGCGAACCCACCAACACGAAGCGCACTTGGGGATTGTTGACGCGCAACAATCTTGCAGCCTCTACGTACTCCCCCACGCCCTTGTCCCATAGAAGCCGCGCCACTAGCATGACGACTATTCCACCATGCGTGCGCTCGCATGGCCTGAACTCATCAATATCAACCCCGGCGCCACGAATTAAACGGATATCCGTTTCCCTGACGTAATGATTTTTGATGAGTGCGGCGCAGTCGTCCGTATTTTCGAGAATGACTTTGCTTCCCCTAGGATTGAGTAAGGTGTGCATCAAGACCCAAAATAGCGGACGAAGTAATCTGGCCAGCAGGCCTTTGGATGTATACACAAAACCCATACCTACTGGGGCATTGACGACACGACGAATGCCGGCAACCCGGGCAGCTAAGGTACCTAGAAAAATCGGCTTCATCGCGATGTGGTGCACCAGATCGGGTCGCTCCCTAAGATATATCTGGATAAGGCGGAGTACTGCCCAAGCGGCTGATATCGGATTCAAACTTCGTCGCACCAAGGGTACGTGAATCAAACGAAGCCCAGCGTTCAAAATTTGCGCGCCCTTGGCGCCCCGCTGGGTAACAACTAGGATCTCGTGACCAGCCGCCTTCGCTGCAATAGCGCGCTCAATAAAATGCGAGCAAAAAAACCAGTCTTCGGTAATGAGGTAAAGAATCTTCACAAAAAGCACCTATGCCCGTGTTCGCGTCGACCGTCGCACAGTAATCGTCCTTAGGCAACGGTTCATACAAACCACTTTCGCAACCACACGGTGGCGCACCGCCTAAAGTACTTCATTAGTGATAGTGAGATTACCCCGAGGAGGGTAAACCTAGAAATAGCTTTCTGAGCGTAAAGCTGTCGATAGCATTCCAACTCGCCAATCTCAAATTTCCACATGTCCGCGGTCAACCCAGACTCACCGTAATCCTGCTTAAACGAGTAGGCCAGATCAACAGGGATATACCAACTCTCTAGCGACTGTGCTGCGATTCGCAACCATAGTAGGTAGTCTTCGGCATATCTTTTGCCAGGCGTAAATCGATATGGAATATCCCGACGCAACATGACTGAACGCGTGGGAAACCAATTCTTAACTAATAAACGATTGAAACTGATCTGTTGCACTGCAAATTCAGTCAAAATTTTCGGCGCCAAAGATGAATCAGCGATCATAGTGGTGCCGTGTCCAGACAAGGCAACATCCGGGTGCCGAGACATCCAGCCCCATTGAATTTCAATTTTCTTGGGATGCCAACTGTCGTCAGCGTCTAAAAAGGCAATATATTGCTGCACCGCCAAATCCCAACCCGCACTACGGGCAGTGCCTGGACCCCCATTTTTACTCAAAGAAATAATATGAACGGGTAAGCTGACATTCAAGCGCTGAATATTGTTCAACACCGCTAACGTTTGACCAGCGTCATTGCTGAAATCATCTACCAAAATGATCTCTCGAGGCAGCACCGTTTGGTCCAATACGGATTGAATTGCCCGCTCTATGGTGAGGGCGCATCGATAGCACGGTATCACCACGCTGATCGGAGCCGATGCGGACTGGCTATTTGGGGCTTTACCCACGATCAAAGCCGCGTCCAATGGCCGGGAATGAGGTCTTGGTCGGGCGTGCCGTTACGAAACCACAATTTGGGTGCCACCACTATTTTATTTACATTAGGATTCAACCAAGCACCCCACCAGCTAAAGGTACTGTTAGCGATAATGTGGTGTTGACACCTACTCATTAACTGCAGGTCTAGAAAGCTATCGGCTTGGCTATTGTGACTAACATAGGTGCAAGGATATTCCAATCTAATGTTTTCTTGTGCCCAAGCTATATCGTCTGAAAAAACGTAAAATTCCGGCGCTATTACCCTGTTCGCAATATGTGAAATGCCCAAATGGTACTATTGCGGGCGCATCTGTGGCATCAAGCGGCGGTGTAACAGGAACTGATATAACAGGCTCTACCAGTATAGGAACAACGTATGCTAAAAGCATATCAGGCGTTACAGTTCCTGGCGGTACAACTTCAACCGCTACAGTAACATTTAATTCAAATGCTTTTTGGAGGCCAGCTTCTATTTCTGTCAGAGTAATATGTACTGTAGCAGGGAC
>CAIPZV010000003.1 GCA_903869595.1 uncultured beta proteobacterium
GGCTGATTTCTACACGGTCAAAGCCGTCTTTGAAGCACAAGAATTAGACGGTCGCAACGCTACGGGCACCATCTACTGGGAAGGACTGTGCGAGGTTTTTAACAGCAACGGCCGTTTGGTCGGTCGCGGTTACTTAGAAATGACAGGCTATGCATCGCCACTGCGTCTTTGAGGGAATACGGTGCAAACAAAGCCCCTTGCGGCTATCAATGCTCTTTCAGAGAACCCGCCAGGCGCTTCAAAAATGGGTTGAGCAAATACGTCAGCAGCGTTCTTTCGCCCGTTTGGAACACCACCTCCACAGGCATGCCCGGCTGCATTTGGTTTTGGCCCAGCTGGGCCATACCTTCTGGGGTGATTTCCACCCGCCCCAGGTAGTACGCGGCGCCGGTGCGGGCATCGGTCAAGGTATCGGATGAAATCGAGGTCACCAGGCCTTTGACCACCAGCGAGGGATTGTGGGCAAAGGCGGAAAACCGGACATCGGTTTTGAGTCCCTGCTGAATCCGGTCGATCAAATTGGTCGGTATGCGCGCATCAATAATCAAGGCTTCGTTTTGTGGAACGATGTCCATCAATTTCACGCCTGCCGGTATCACACCCCCCTCGGTTTGCTCCATCAAGCCAACCACTTGCCCACTCGCTGGCGCGATCACCACCATGCGCTTGAGCTCGGCTGCGGCCGCATTTAACTTCTGCTCGTAGGGCTGCACTTCACGCCGCACATCGGCCAGCATGCTGTCGACCTCTTTGCGGTACTCCTGCACGCGCTGCGCGGCACGGGAGCGGGTCTCAGCAATTTGCTCGGCTCCGCGCAGTGCATTGCTATGCGATTCCGCGATAGCGCCTAAGGCGTCCGAGGCCATGCGCTCCAGATCGCGCTGCCGGGTGCGGGGAACATAGCCTTCGCGCACCATGTCGCGGATGCTTTTGAGCTCGTCTTCAATCGATTGGAGTTGATCGCTGCGGCTTGCGCGTACCCGCTCTGCACCCTGTATCATGGCCTGCAAACCTTTGATTACATCTTGGGCCGCCTGCATGTCAGTCGCCATCGCATTACGCCGTGCGCGGAATAAATTTTCCTGGTTCGCCATGATCTGCTTAATCTGCGAATCGTCATTTTCTTTTACAAGATCAGGATGAAAACTCACGACCGATTTATTGGTTTGCTCGGCGACCAAGCGGTCTTCAGAGGCCCGCAGCGTCAGATAATGGTAGCGAATTTCCTCGTAATTGCCGCGCAGTGAAGCATCGTCCAAGGCGATTAACGGATCGTCCTTGTTGACAAACTGCCCTTCCTTCACATAGATCTGTCGAATCAGGCCGCCGCTGAGGTGCTGCACTGTCTTGCGCTTGGCTGCAATAGTTACAAGACCTTGGGCCGGCACGCCTTCGTCCAGCGGCGCCAAAGCGGCCCAGGCCAAAAATCCACCAAAGCCGATAGCCAACACCCACAGTCCCAAACGCATCGGGCGACTGGTATCTGAAAAATCGACAGCTTCAGCTTCTGCCAGTACCGGCTGTGCGGCCAGTGGAGGCTTTGCAGAAAGATCTTGAAATGCCATGCTCAATTCCTAAAAAGTCATCAGCGCATCACACCGGCTGTACAAGGGCCACGGGTGGCACCACAGTAAGCTTATGCGGCGCCGGGGATACGATTTGCACACCGTCTGCCTCGTGCAGGATGCGCCCGTCATCGAGCGTCACCACACGATCGGCCAGACTAACGATGTTGGTGCGATGGGTGATAAAAACCACGGTGCTGCCAAAGGCTTTTAGCTGCTTGATAACTGCAATCAGCGCCAATTCGCCGTCGGTGTCGAGATTGGAATTCGGCTCGTCGAGCACAATCAGGCAAGGCAGTCCGTAGATGGCCCGCGCCAAGCCCATGCGCTGGCGTTGACCGCCTGACAGCAAACCACCGGCCTCCCCCATTTCGGTGTCATAGCCGCGTGGCAGGCGCAAAATCATGTCGTGTACGCCCGCCAGCTGGGTTGCGGCCAGTACTTTGTCGGTGTCAGCGATGCCAAAGCGGGCGATATTTTCGGCGATGGTTCCTTCCGAAAATTGAATGTCCTGCGGCAGATAACCGATATACGGCCCCAAGCTGTCGCGGCTCCAATGGTCCAGCGCATGGCCGTCCAGTTGCACCAGTCCCTCGTACGCAGGCCAAATGCCTACCAGACAACGCGCCAAGGTGGTCTTGCCCGAGCCCGATGGTCCCAAAATCGCAACTATCTGCCCTGCTGCAAAGTCGGTACTGATGCCTTTAAGAATCGGCGCGCTGCGGCCGGGTGCATACGCGACCAGGCCTTGTAGGCGCAATCGGCCCGCAGGTTTAGCCGTTAAAGCGATGGCTTGCGGCTGTGGGTTTGCATCTAACAGGACGGCCAAGCGGCCATAGGATTTGCGCGCCGCAAAAAGTGCCCCCCAACTGGACACCAAGGCATCAATCGGCGCAGTAGCGCGGCCCATCAAAATATTGGCCGCAAAAATGGACACCGGACTTAATTCACCGCGCAACACCAGCAAGGCGCCTACACCAAGCGAGAGCGATTGCTGCGCATAGCGGACAAATTTACTGAAGGCCTGCACTTGGCTGCCCCGGTTTTGGGCCGCATGGCTGGTTTGCAGATGCTGGGCGTGCAGCTTCAACCAGCGCTTGCGGAAATGGGGGAGCATGCCCATGGCTTCGATGGTGTCAGCGTTTTTGAGCTTACTGAGGATAAACGCGTTCAATTGCCCTTGAGAAGCTTGCGACTGCTCCAAAGGATTCAAGCTCAGGCGATGGCCCAGGTGCGCTACCAGAGCCAAAATCAGGGTAAAGGCGATCGACAGCCAGCCTAACCAGGGGTGCAGCAAAAACAGAACGCCGATATAAAAAATCGACCACGGCGCGTCCAAAAACGCAAACAAACCCGCGCCAGTCAAAAACTGGCGAACTTGCGTCAAATCAGAAAAGGCCTGCACCGGATCGCCCTTGCCGGCATGCATTTGCGATTGAAAACTCGCATTGAACACGTGCGAACTGAGCAGCTTGTCCAACTTGACACCCATGCGCACCAACAAGCGCGCCCGCGACCACTCTGCAAACGCCATGACCGCCAGGAAAAATACCATGACGGCGGTCAGCACATAGAGAGTGAAGTCACTGCCACTTTGCATTACGCGGTCAAACAACTGCATCATGTACAAAGCAGGCGTCACCATCAGCAAATTGGCCACCAGCGAAAAAACGATGCACACCGCAAACTCTCGCCGCAAAAGGCGCAATGCAGCCGGTAAGGCCTGGGGGGAAGCCATGGCGCTCGCGGGCATCGTACTCACGCCGGAACCACTACAGCCGGTGGCACCGCAATGGGCACACTGGCCTTAGGGCGCAAGCTATCCATGATCTGCTCGCGCGGGCCGTAAGCCTTTAATTGACCGTCCACCAGTACCAGCATCAGGTCTGCAATTTCCAATATATTGGCACGGTGGCTGATCAACACGATGGTCGAACCGCTTGCGCGCAATGCCAAGATGGTTTTGATCAGCGCGGCTTCACCTTCCACATCCAGGCTGGAATTGGGTTCATCCAAAACCACCAAGCGAGGATTGCCGTAGAGCGCACGCGCCAAACCCACGCGCTGGCGCATTCCGCCTGATAGAAAACCACCGCCCTCACCAATCAGGGTGTTATAGGCCTGCGGCAGTGCCAGAATGCTTTCATGCAGTCCCACCGCCTGCGCTGCCGCGTATACCTGCACCATGTCCAGGTCGCCAAAGCGCGCGATGTTGTCGGCAAGCGTTCCGCCAAACAACTCCACGTCTTGCGACAAATAACCCACGTGCGGACCTAACTCTGCCTTGTTCCAACGATAGACATCGGCGCCGTCCAAACGCACATGGCCCGCTTGCGCTGGCCACAGACCAACCAGCAAACGGGCTAGCGTAGATTTACCCGAACCGGAGGGTCCAATCAGCGCCAAAAGTTTGCCCGCCGGCAAAACGAAAGAGACGTTGCGGATGATCGGTATCGAGGAATTGGGCGCCACGCAACTGACCGCCTCCACCGCAAGCTGGCCTAAGGGTGGCGGCAGCGCCATTCCCGCAGGGGCCTCAGGGAAAGCGGCCAACAGACGGTCCAAACGGGCATAGGCATCGCGTGCCGCAACCACGTTTCTCCAAAGCCCAATCAACTGCAAAATCGGCGCCATCACCCGGCCACCCAGGATAGAGGCGACCACGATCAAGCCCGCACCGCCGGGAAACATGCCGTTGATCGTCAACAAGCAACCGACACCCAGCACCAGCGAGGACTGCGCCATCTGCACGAACTTGCCCAAGCTGCTGTAGTTGGCTGCCGACTCAGAAGCCTGCGCTTGCAAAACCAAAGACTGGGCTTGCTTTTTCATCCAGCGCTGGCGGATATGGCCCAGCATGCCCATGGCCTGGATGACCTGGGCATTGCGCAAGGCCTTTTGGGTAAATTGAATGGCCTCGATAGACGCCCCATTGGCGGCTCGCAGTGGCGGCGCGGTGCCGCGTTCGGTTAGCGCGGCCAAGCCCACTTGCACCAGCGCGCCGACCAAGGCCATGCAGCCCAAATAAGGGTTGATATAAAACACCGCCGGCAAGAATAGCAATGCAAACGGTACATCCAGCAGCACCGTCATGGTATTACTGGCCACAAAATCGCGCACCACGCGCAGGTCGTTAAAAGGTTGGCTGGAGGCACCCGACAACCGCTTCAGGTTCGCTTCAAAAGCGCAGTCGAATACGCGCTTGCTGACCAGTGCATCGAATTTTGTCGCAGCGATGTGCAAGATGGAATGGCGTACCCATCCCAGCACCTCCATCACACCAATTAAAAACAGCACTAGACCGGTGAGCATAGCCAAAGTCGTGAGACTTTGGCTATTGATCACACGGTCATACACCTGCAGCATGTACAGCGTTGGCGCCACTACCAGCATGCTGGTAAAAAAGCCAAAAAACAATGCCGCGCGAATATACGCAATTTGCGCCAACAGGGATCCGCGTAGTTCAGACTTTAAATTGGACAAGCGACCCGCATCACAAAGAAGTTAACAAGCCCACATCGCAAGGACACAAAGACAAAGCCCCACGTCGAAGTCGATTCGACATGGGGCCTGCCTTTGGAACCCTTGCTATCGCAAATTAGGCAATCACACCCGTGGTGGCAATCGCGTGTCCGTCGTAGGACAAGGAGCCAACCAATGTCAGGGCCACGTGTTCACTGGATTGATCACCGTTGAAGATGATGGTCTGCTCGTATCCAGCGTCCCCGTTCATCATGATGGCAGCCACTTGCACGTCGGTATCCGCATCCGTAAATATCACAGTCGTACCGGAGTGAGAAACGGTCAACTGATCCTTGGTATAGGACTCAAACACGATATTGTTATCACCGCTCAGGCCCAACAATACCAGTTTTGCGCCATGTTCCAAGCTGAAGGTCTGACTACCAGAAGCATCAATCACTTGCGCAACTTCACCGTTTTCGATGGTCTGGGTCGGCGTAGTTGTCGATAGCACGTGGAAGGTATTGGGAGCTGACAGATCAGGCACCGAGTCAAGCGTCGCCGTAATTTGACCCGTGGTATTCAATGCCTTGAGCGCTTCCAATTGGGCAAGGCTGATCGTCTCGTCCTGGACCACGATATCAACACCGTTTTGGATATGCGCCTTGCCAGCCGTAGACAGCAAGTTAGCAATCGTTCCGTACACATAGTCATAGCTGACCTGGTCAGCGCTGTCCAGCGTGGCCAAGGTACCGCTGCTCAGGGCCGTGATCGACACGCCGCCCGAGATGGCTACCTGCACATCATCAGCCAGCATCACGCCACTGCTTCCAAGCACGCTAGTCACCTCTGCGGCGGTGCCCGAGAGCACCGAGATGCCGCTGGCGTCCACGTCAGATGCGCACAAGCTATCCAGGGCGTGCAAGCTGGCTGCATCCGCTATGTTGGCTACACCGGCTCCGCTGACCACGATGGAGCCTGCGCTGTCCAGTACATCGGAGGGCACTTGCAACAATGCAGACGCCGTGCCAACAATGGAGTCAAAGCTCGCATCGGTGTATGCCGTATGAATGATGATCGCTTCACCAGCCGAAGCGGCTCCAATCACGTTCACTGCATCGGCATTAGCCAGCGCATCCAAGATATCCACTAAGGCCATTGCTTCATCGCTAATTTCCTCAAACGTTGCAGCCTCGTTAGCGGCGTAAATCGTAGCTACTTCTTCAGCCGAAGTCACTCCAGTCACCATCACAGCATCCGCATTAGCCAGCACATTCGCAATGGCCACCAAGGCCGCCGAGGTATCGGTAATTTCCTCGAAGGTCGCACCGCTAACGAGGTCGACCAAAGTAGCGGCTTCCTCAGCGCTAGTCGGTCCAGTTGCCAGCACCATATCCGCATTGCCCAGCGCGGTGGCATCCACGTCAGCCAAGGCCACAGCGCTATCGCTGATTTCCTCAAACGTTGCAGCCTCATTAGCCGCGAAGATCGCGATCGCCTCTTCTGCTGTGGCGATTCCGGTTGCCACAACAGCATCCGCGTTACCAAGCGCATCAACAATGTCTACCAAGGCGGTTGCGTTATCGCTAATTTGCTCAAACGTTGCAGCGTCGTTAGCGGCGCAGATCGTAGCTACTTCTTCAGCCGAAGCGACTCCAGTCACCATCACAGCATCCGCATTAGCCAGCGCATCAGCAATGTCTACCAGGGCCGAAGCGGTGTCGCTAATTTCCTCAAAAGTGGCAGCGTCGTTAGCCTCGAAGATCGCCATCGCCTCTTCTGCTGTGGCGATTCCGGTTGCACTCACCGCATCAGCATTAACCAGGGCATCAACGATTTCCGCCAAGGCCGTCGCACTATCACTGATTTCCTCAAACGTCGCTGCGTTGTTAGCCCCATAAATCGTGCTTGCTTCTTCTGCGGTAGCGGTTGCAGTTGCAAACACTATCCCAGCGGCGCCCAGCGCACCGGCGTCAACTTCCGCCAAGGCCGCTGCGGTATCGGTAATTTCCTCGAAGGTCGCACCGCTAACGAGGTCGACCAAAGTAGCGGCTTCCTCAGCGCTGGTCGGTCCAGTTGCCAGCACCATATCCGCATTGCCCAGTGCGGTGGCATCCACGTCAGCCAAGGCCACAGCGCTATCGCTGATTTCCTCAAACGTTGCAGCCTCATTAGCCGCGAAGATCGCGATCGCCTCTTCTGCTGTGGCGATTCCGGTTGCACTCACAGCATCAGCATTAACCAGGGCGTCAGCGATATCCGCCAAGGCCGTCGCGGTGTCGCTGATTTCCTCAAACGTTGCTGCGTCATTAGCCTCGAAGATCGCCATCGCCTCTTCTGCTGTGGCGATTCCGGTTGCACTCACAGCATCGGCATTAACCAAGGCGTCAACGATGTCCACCAGGGAGGAAGCGGTGTCGCTAATTTGCTCAAACGTTGCTGCGTCATTAGCCTCAAAGATCGCCATCGCCTCTTCCGCTGTGGCGATTCCGGTTGCACTCACA
>CAIPZV010000004.1 GCA_903869595.1 uncultured beta proteobacterium
AGCCAAAGGCCGTGCCCCTTCGGGGTACCTTGCGCTACTCGCGCCGCCCGGGGTCGGGCGCAAACTCGCTACGCTCAAACAAGTGCCCGCCCTGATCCGGTCACCGCTGCGTTGCTCAGCACGGCCTATGGCCTGGGGAGTCCGCATGTGCTCGTTCGCTGCGCTCACCTTGCACACGCTTGATGGCGCGCTACGCGCGCAATCGCGGCAGCTCCCACCACAGCAACCAAAACCGCAGCCACGCCAAGTCCCAATCCATTGACTACGACCGCCACGTTCCCCAATCTCGGCAAACAGACCCGTATCGCCGCGCCCCGATTCAAAAAACACCTCTCCAAATCAAAAAAACAAAATTGGCTGTTCAAGCTCCCCTTCACCCCGGCGGGGGTGAAGGGGCGGGGGGGAAGCGGGGGGCAAAACAGCGGGGGACAAGCAAGTAGCGCAAATAACATCTGTATTTTTATACAGTAATATCCGCCCATGGCCAAAGAAAAATCCATTTTTACCTGTAACGAATGCGGCGGCACCAGCCCCAAGTGGCTGGGCAAATGTCCCTCGTGTGCAGCCTGGAACACCTTGGTCGAGTCCAGCGCGGTGGCCGAAAGCGGCGTGCGCAACCGCTTTGCCTCGCTGGCGGGCACCGCAGAAGTGGCGGTGCTGGCAGATATTGAAGCCAGCGACGTGGACCGCACGCCCACCGGACACAGCGAGTTGGACCGGGTACTGGGCGGCGGGATTGTGCAAGGCGGCGTGGTGCTGATCGGTGGCGATCCGGGGATAGGAAAGTCCACGCTGCTGCTGCAAGCTCTGGATTCGTTGCAACGGGCCGGCAAAAAAACTTTATACGTCACCGGCGAAGAAAGCGGCGCGCAAGTGGCCTTGCGCTCGCGCCGCCTCGGCTTGGATCGCTCCCAAGTGAGCGTACTGGCCGAGATCCAGCTGGAAAAAATCCTCGGCGCCCTGGGCGCACAACAACCCGATGTGGCCGTGATCGACTCGATCCAAACCGTGTATTCAGACCAATTGACCTCCGCGCCGGGCTCGGTAGCCCAGGTGCGCGAGTGTGCGGCGCACCTGACGCGCGCAGCTAAATCGGCCGGCGTCTGTATTGTGCTGGTGGGCCACGTCACCAAAGAAGGCGCGCTAGCCGGGCCGCGGGTGCTGGAGCATATGGTCGATACCGTGTTGTATTTCGAGGGCGATACACACAGCCAGTTCCGACTGGTACGGGCAATTAAAAACCGGTTTGGCGCGGTCAATGAGATCGGCGTGTTTGCCATGACCGAAAAAGGGCTCAAGGGCGTGAGCAATCCGAGCGCTATTTTTCTAAGCCAGCATGCCGAGCCGGTGCCCGGTAGCTGCGTGATGGTGACCTTGGAGGGCACCCGCCCCTTGCTGGTGGAGATTCAGGCCTTGGTGGACAGCGGCGGGCCCAGCCCCCGGCGGCTCTCGGTCGGGCTGGACCGGGACCGGCTGGCCATGCTGCTGGCCGTGCTGCACCGCCATGCGGGTGTGGCTTGCATGGACCAGGACGTGTTTATCAATGCCGTGGGCGGCGTGCGCATCGGCGAACCGGCAGCCGACCTGGCCGTGATGCTGGCCATTAGCTCCTCTTTGCGGGGCAAGCCCCTGCCCAAAGGCTTTATCGCGTTTGGTGAAGTCGGGTTGGCCGGGGAGGTGCGCCCGGCACCGCGCGGCCAGGAGCGGCTGCGCGAAGCGGCCAAGCTGGGCTTTACGCAGGCCATTGTGCCCAAGGCCAACGCGCCTAAAAAACCCATGGACGGCATGGCGGTGCATGCGGTGGAGCGGGTGGAAGAAGCCTTGCAGATTGTGCGCAGTTGGGGCTAAGCGCCGCCTACCCGCTGCTGCGTGGCGCAGCAATTTTGAAAAGAATTGCTTGGCGCCCTGAAAAACCATACCCATCTTTACAAGCAAATGGACGTGCGGCGTGGTGCTTTGTAAGTCTCTGTAAGCGGCCCTGACTAGGCTGGCTTTTCTTGCGCGGACATCCACCACAGTGCCCGCAAGGCCGCCTGCAGCAAGTGCCCTAGCGCATGCGCGGCACGCATCGCCTACCGCTACTGCGGTATTTTCAACTTGGAGAAATCATGACAATTCGTTTCGTAAAACTGGCTTCGCAGCTGGTCATCGCCGCTGCCGTAAGCAGTTTTGCCGGTATGGCAAGTGCTGAAGAGCCGATCAAGATCGGTGTTTCCGGGCCCTTTACTGGCGGCTCATCCTCGATGGGCGTGAGCATGCGCGACGGCGTCAAACTGGCCGTAGACGAAATCAACAAAGCAGGCGGCGTATTGGGTCGTCAGTTGCAAATGGTGGAACGCGACGACGAAGCCAAAAATGAGCGTGGCGTACAAATCGCCCAGGAACTGATCAACAAAGAAAAAGTCACGGCCACCGTGGGCTTTATCAACACCGGCGTAGCACTGGCTTCGCAGCGTTTCTACCAGGAAGCCAAGATTCCAGTGATGAATAACGTGGCAACCGGCTCCATCGTGACGCACCAGTTTGACGACCAACCCGAAAACTACATCTTTCGCAACGCAGCGCACGACAGCATCCAGGCGCCCATGATTGTGGAAGAAGCGATTACCCGCCGCGGATACAAAAAGGTTGCCATTCTTGCCGACTCCACCAACTATGGCCAGTTAGGCCGCGAAGATCTGGAGCGCGCACTTGGCTTGAAAAACATCAAGGCGGTTGCAGTGGAAAAGTTCAACGTCAAGGACGTGGACATGACCGCCCAGTTGCTCAAAGCCAAGTCCGCTGGCGCTGAAGTGGTGTTGACCTACGCTATTGGCCCAGAACTGGCCCAGATCGCCAACGGCATGACCAAACTGGGTTGGAAAGTGCCGATGATCGGCAGCTGGACCCTGTCCATGGCCAACTTTATTGACAATGCGGGTCCCGGTGGTGAAGGCGCGCGTATGCCGCAAACCTTTATCCAAGAGCCCACCACGCCCAAGCGCCAGGCTTTCATCATCAACTACCTGCGTACTTTCAACCCGAAGAATGCACGTATTGATTCACCCGTGTCCGCAGCCCAAGGCTATGACTCGGTGTATTTGCTGGCAGCCGCTATCAAGCAAGCCAAGTCCACGAACGGCCCCGCCATCAAAGCGGCACTGGAAGACCTGAAGAGCCCGGTAGATGGCGTTGTGACGACTTACAACAAGCCTTTCACCGCGAAAGACCACGAAGCCATTACCGCCAATATCCCGGTGTTCGGCGAAGTCAAAGGTGAAAAAGTGGTGTATGCCTATGCAGCCGACCAGAAGAAGGCCTCTGAAGTTCGCGTCAAAGACGTGAACGCCAAAGGCGCACTGGAAGTAAAGGCTAAGTAAATAGCTGCGCTTTACGCGCACCAGAGCCGCAACTCGCCAGCCTGACAAGGGCTGGCGAGTTTCTTTTATAGCGTAGGCCTACTGCGCAGCCATGGCAAGCAATGGTTTGACTTGAAGACTGCCGTTTTTTGCGGCCCCAGAAATTATGGAAATATTGTTACAACTCGTCTACAGCGGCATCGCGCTGGGCATGATTTACGCGGTCATCGCGTTTGGTTACCAGCTCACCTTCCAAACTTCGGATACGCTGAACTTTGGCCAGGGCGATGCCTTGATGCTGGGCGCCATGGTCGGCCTGACCTTGGTGAACCATGGGGTGAATTACTGGCTGATGCTGCCCTTGGTGATTGTCTTTGGCATGCTGCAAGGCGCTTTGGTCGAACGCATTGGTGTGCAACCGGCGATCAAGATCAAAAGCGAATTTGGCTGGATCATGTCCACCATCGCGCTGGGCATTATTTTTAAAAACGTAGCGGAAAACCTGTGGGGCCGCGATGACCTGAAATTTCCCTCACCGCTGCCCGAAGCGCCTATGAATTGGCTGGGTGCCAATGTGTTGCCCATGGAAGTGCTGGTGGTGTTCGGCGCCATTGCCATGATGGTGGGTGTGGAGTTTTTCAACCGCAAAACCATTTACGGCAAAGCCGTGGTCGCCACCTTCAATGACCGCGACGCGGCCAAGCTGATGGGCATTAACACTGGCCTGGTCATAACCTTTTCTTACGCTTTGTCATCGGCTACCGCCGGTTTTGCCGGGGCTTTGATTGCACCTTTGACCTTAACCGGCGCCACCATGGGCGCGGTGCTGGGCCTCAAAGCCTTTGCCGTAGCCATCATCGGCGGTCTAACCAGTGGCCTGGGCATTATTGTGGGCGGCATTATTTTGGGTATCGCCGAAACCACCACTGGTTTTTATATATCCACCGGCTACAAAGACGTGCCCGGCCTAGTGCTCTTGTTGCTGGTACTGGCCTTTAAACCGGCGGGTCTGTTCGGCAAAACAGCGATCAAGAAAGTCTGACCATGAGCCGTAATTTCATACTCTCCTTGATCGTCGGATTTGCGCTGCTGGCCCTAGCGCCGCTGTACACCGCCAATCCGTATTACATCCACATGATCGGCACGATCATGATTTACGCCATCTTGCTGTTCGGCCTGGACATCGTGGTGGGCTACACCGGCCAGGTGTCGCTGGGCCACGCGGGTTTGTTTGGCGTGGGTTCCTACACCGCCGGGGTGATGTTCATGAAGCTGGGCGCGCCCTTGTGGATGATCATCCCCGCCAGCATCGGCATTACGGCGGCCTTTGGCGCTTTGCTGGCGTTACCGGCCTTGCGCGTGACCGGTCCGTACCTGGCCATGGTGACGCTGGCCTTTGGCACCATCATCCAGATTCTGATCAACGAGATGACCTTCCTCACCGAAGGCCCGCTAGGCATCAAAGTGCCCAAACCCGACTTGTTCGGCGCCAAGCTCACCGAGCATGGTTTTTACTGGCTGGTACTGGTTTTGATGGGCTTGTCGCTGGTGGTGGTGGACCGTATATTGCGTTCGCAACTGGGCCGTGCGTTTGAAGCTTTGCGCGGCAGCCCGGTGGCCTCGGACTGTATGGGTGTGTCGGTGTATCGCTACAAGGTGTATGCCTTTGTGATCAGCGCCGGTTTTGCCGGTCTGGCCGGCTGCCTGTATGCCTATTCCGAGCAATACATTTCGCCCAATACCTATAACTTTGAATTGACGGTTTTGTTTTTGCTGGCCGTCATCATGGGCGGTCGCAAAACCCGTTCGGGCGCGCTGTTGGGTGCGGCCATCATCGTGATTTTGCCCAAACTGCTGGACGATCTGGAAATGTTCCGCCAGGTGTCTTCCGCACTGGCCGTGCTGATGTTGGTGGGTGCCATCATCGGCGTGGCCCGAAAAATCACTACCGTGCGCACCATGGCGATTCCGGTGCTTGGCACCATGGCGCTGTCGGCGTTCTCGTTTTGGTTGCAGTCGATCACCGACTGGCGCCTAAGCATTTTCGGCCTGATGATTTTGTTTGTGGTGTATTACTTGCAAGACGGCATCGTCGGCTTTTTCCGCAAGCTGTTTAGTGGCAAAAGCGCACGTGCTGTGGCCTACCTGGCACCTTCCGACGCCAAAGACGCCATCCACATCGCATCGAATGTGCAGCACAGCGCCGATGGCAGCGATCTGCTGATCGCCAAGGGCGTGCTGATGCAGTTCGGTGGCCTCAAAGCTTTGAACGATGTGGACTTGGCGGTCAAGCGCGGCACCATCCATGGACTGATTGGCCCCAATGGTTCGGGCAAGAGCACCATGATGAATGTGCTGACGGGTATTTATGTGCCCACCGCCGGCAAGATCGAGTTTTCCGGCGCGACGCTTGTGGACCGCACCTCGTCGGACATCGCTTTGTCCGGCATTGCGCGCACCTTCCAAAATGTGCAATTGTTCGGCGAAATGACCGCACTGCAAAACGTGCAGGTCGGCTTGCACCATGCCTTTGACAGCAATTTGTTGGATGTGGCTTTAAATACCCCGCGCTACCAGCGTGAGGACAGCGAGGCCATCGAACGCGGCATGGGACTCTTGCACTTTGTCGGCCTGTCCGACCTGGCCACCGAAGAGGCGCGCAATCTGCCCTATGGCAAACAGCGCCTGCTCGAAATCGCCCGCGCGCTGGCGCTAGACCCACAGCTCTTGTTGTTGGACGAACCAGCCGCCGGTTTGACTGCGCCCGACATCAAGGAGCTGATCGCCATCATCCGCAAAATCCGCGACCACGGCATCACCGTCATCCTGATCGAACACCATATGGATGTGGTGATGACGGTTTGCGATGCGGTGTCGGTACTCGATTTCGGCCAGAAGATTGCCGAAGGCAAGCCCGCCGAAGTACAGGCCAATGAAAAAGTGATTGAAGCCTATCTGGGCGCTCCCGCCGCTTGAACGCACAGGACTATTGTTTATGTTGAGCATCAAAAATTTGGAAGCCGGTTACGGCAAAGTGCAAGTTCTGCATGGCATTTCGATGGAAGTGCCTAAAGGCAAAGTGGTGACGCTGATTGGCTCCAACGGCGCCGGTAAGACCACCACCATGCGTGCCATCTCCGGCATGATCAGCCCCAGCGCGGGCGAGATCAGCCTGAACGGCACGCGCACCGATGGCATGGAGTCTTTCACCATCGCCAAGCTGGGCTTGGCCCACTCGCCCGAAGGCCGCCGCGTGTTTGCCACCATGTCGGTCACTGACAACCTGATCCTGGGCGCCTTCCCACGCCTAACGGGCAGCCGCCCCAAGGGCGATGTGCAAGGCGACCTAGAACGCGCCATGGATTTGTTCCCGCGCCTCAAAGAGCGCCGCACGCAATTGGCCGGCACCTTATCGGGCGGCGAGCAACAAATGCTTGCGATGGCCCGCGCCGTGATGCTCAACCCCGAGATCGTGCTGTTAGACGAGCCCTCCATGGGCTTGGCGCCAATTTTGGTGGAAGAGGTGTTTCGCATCATCGCCGACCTCAAGTCGCGCGGCGTGACGATGTTGCTGGTAGAGCAGTTTGCCGCCGCCGCATTGAAGGTGGCCGATTACGGCTATGTGCTCGAGAATGGCCGCATTTCCGTACACGGCCCGGCCGCGCAGTTGCAGGACGACCCGGCGGTGAAAGCGGCCTATCTCGGTGGCGGGCACTAAGGCGTTTTAAGCTGCTCTTTTGCTAAGCCTGCGCGGCGACGCTTGCGTTGTCGCAGGTGTCAGCCAGTGGATTGCTTTACGGATGCGGTGCTGAGCCCACGCGGCGGCAGCGGCAGGCGGGGTTCCTCACAACGCGAAGCTAATCGTTCGTCACCCCGCCTACCACTACCACCGCGCTGCGAACTGCGTTATTGGAGCGCAGACCCAAGCTAAATCATCAACCCACTTCAGGGCGTGCATGGCGCAACAATCGTCGTTGAAAAATATGCTATGTCGAAGCGTATCTGCGGACAAGCCAACCCACCACTTCGCAGCGTCCTCGCAGGCCGGGGCCGGGCGACGAACGATTAGCCTCGCGTTGTGAGGAGCCCGGCCCCGGCCTGCGAGGACGCGGGCTCAGCAGAAAAGCGGGCAATCAAAAGCCTGGGTTTACCCACAAAAGCCATATTTACCGGCAAACAAAATGCGCCATCAGCCCTTCAACCCACTAGATTGGTAAGTAGCCCGCGCCAACCAAGCAGGATTGATTTCCACTCCCCAACCAGGCTCCGCAGGTATTTGCACCTTGCCGTCACGCACCACATAAGGATCGCCCAAAAACAGTTCCTGCTGCCAGGGGTAATAGTCCGGCCCTTCGATGGACAACTCCAGGTATTTGCCGGCATTGGGAATCGCGCCTAACAAATGCATGGTGCACATCGTGACCAGGGACAAATTGGCGCTGTGCGGCGTGCACGCGATGCCGCGTTCGGCGGCCATACGGGCGACGGCCAAGGTGCGGGTCAGGCCACCCATGTACATCACATCGGGTTGCACAATGTCCACCACTTTTTGGTCCATCATGCGCTGCCAGGTGGGTAGGTCCCAGTCCTGCTCGCCGCCGGTCACATCCAAAGACAAGGTCTGCGTCACCTCGCGCGTTTGGTCAAACTCCCAATACGGGCAGGGCTCCTCAAAATGGCTGATGCCTTCGGCCTCCAGCATGCGGCCCACGGCAATAGCGCGAGCGGGTGAAAACCCGCTATTGGCATCCACCAGCTTGGCCACGCCATCGCCCAAAGCACGCGCCACCACCGGCACCACTTCCTCGGTGCGGCCTGGCCATTCGTCCACATTGCGCCCGCATTCGGCGGCCACGCGCCACTTGAAGGCGTCAAAGCCGAGTTCATCGCGCAGCTTCACAAAACGCGCTGCTTCGTCCTGCGGTGTGATGTCGCGCTTCATGGAGGATGCATAGGCGCGCAAGGCCTTGGGTGTGCCGCCCAGCAACTCCACCACCGGTTTGCCCTCGACCTTGCCGCGCAAGTCCCACATCGCGGTGTCCAAACCGGCCATGGCGCGGCAGCGGTAGCTGCCGGGGTATTTGTGTTCTTTTTCCCAGATGGTTTGCAAGATGCCGTCAATGTCCAGCGCGTCCGCTCCCAGCGCCCAGGGCGCCACCTGGCGGTGAAAAATCGTGGCGCTGATGTCGGCGTTGTAGGTGGATGTTTGGCCCCAGCCCACTTGGCCGCTGTCGGTCGTCAGTTTGACAAAGCAAACAAATTCATCGGTAAAGGTTTCAAGCTGCTGGATTTTCATGGCGATGGTTGCGGGGTGAAGTGAACGATGCCCATCGATACGAGCCCTGACGCGTAAAGCTTCGATACGCAGATGCTTGCCTGGTCTGGCGAACGATGGGGACCCATAGAAGTACAGGTTTACAAGGTTTCGGTATGGCCGTCCACCGTCAAGTCTTGGCCGGAAATACGGGCGCCTGCGCTAGAGGTGATGAACAAGGCCATGCTGGCAATATCTTGCGGTGAGATAAAAGATTTGAGCGAGGCGATCTGCGTCATCTCGGTGCGCACCGCGTCTTCGCTGCGACCTGTTTTCTGGGCTTCAGCGCTGATCACGCGGTCAATGCGCTCGCCACTGACCGAACCTGGGCAAATGCAATTAACCCGTACGCCCACAGGCCCCAACTCCTGCGCCAAGGTGCGCGTCAGGCCGCGGATCGCCCATTTGGCGGAGGCATAAGGACTGCGCCTTGGGAAGCCAAATAAACCGGCGGTGGACGACATCAAAATCATCGAGCCGCTGCCCTGGGCGCGCAAGATCGGCGCGGCGGCGCGGGCGCATAAAAACGCCGAGTCCAAGTTCACCGCCAGACAGTTGCGCCAATCGGCCAGGCTAATGTCTTCCAAATTGGCGGTGGGCCCGGCAATGCCGGCATTGCTCACCAAAATATCCAGACCTTGCAAGTGCGCAGTGGCCGCAGCAAACAAGGCGGCCACTTGCACCTCGTCGCTGACATCGCAAACCTGGCCCGCCAAGGCCGGGCGGCTGGCAAGGGCCGCGTCCAGAGCGACTGCGTCGCGGTCGCAGATATAGACCTTGGCGCCAGCGGCCATAAAGGCATCGGCCATGACCAGGCCGATGCCCGATGCGGCGGCGGTAATCAATACGCGTTGATGCAGGTGGCTGGACATAGCTTGTTTCACAGGTGGGCGGCAATGTGTGCACTGTAGCGCGGCGCCAGCACCGCCGATAGCGCCGCCCGCTGCGCCAACGACGCGGGCGATGTCAATAGCGACTGCTGCGAGAATCCCCGCCATGAATTACTTGAGGGTGCAAACGATTGCGGTGCGCGTAGGCGCTGTGGCCTTGTTGGTCATGGGCTACCACTGGTACGGCTGGCCCGGTGTAGCCGGGGCGGCGGGTGCTTTGGTGATGTGGATGCTTTTGCACTTCACACGCATGTTGCAAGTCTTGCGCCGCGCCTCCAACCGGCCCAAAGGCCATGTGGACAGCTGCGTCATGCTCAACGCCCGCCTGCACCCGGGCGTGTCTTTGATGCAGGTGGTAGCGCTGACCCGTTCTTTGGGCGAACTGCGCAGCCCTGCCAACGAGCAGCCCGAAGTCTTTCGCTGGACCGACGCAGGGTTGTCGTTTGTGGAGTGCGAATTTCTGGGCGGCAAGCTCACAAGTTGGCGCCTGGACCGGCCCGCCCAAGCCCTGCCGGACACTGCCCCGTAAAATCCTCCGCTCACCCCTCTTACTTCCCCGATCAAAGGATAGCCCGCCATGACCGCAATGCCCCCCTCCATGTCCGACCGCGACGGCAAAATCTGGATGGACGGTCAGATGGTCGATTGGCGCGAGGCCAAGATCCACGTCCTGAGCCACACCCTGCATTACGGCTGCGGCGCCTTCGAAGGCGTACGCGCTTACAACACCGCGAACGGCACCGCAATTTTCCGCCTGGAAGAGCACACCGAACGTTTGTTTAACAGCGCCAAGATTTTGCGCATGAACATTCCTTTTTCCAAAGAAGAAGTGATGCAGGCGCAAAAAGACGTGGTGCGTGAAAACAAGCTCGAGAGCTGCTACCTGCGCCCCCTGACCTGGATCGGCGACAAAAAACTGGGCGTCTCGCCCAAGGGCAACACCATCCACCTGATGGTGGCCGCCTGGCCCTGGGGCGCTTACCTGGGCGAAGAAGGCATGAAGCGCGGCATTCGCGTCAAAATTTCTAGCTATACCCGCCACCACGTCAACATCACCATGACGCAGGCTAAGGCGGTGAGCAATTACACCAACTCCATCCTGGCCAATATGGAAGCGACAGACGACGGCTACGACGAGGCCATGCTGCTCGACGCCAATGGCTTTGTCAGCGAAGGCGCTGGCGAGAACCTGTTTGTCATCAAAGACGGCGTGGTCTATACGCCCGACTTGTCTGCTGGTGCACTCAACGGCATCACCCGCAATACCGTGATGCACATCTGCAAAGACCTGGGCCTGGAGCTGGTGCAAAAGCGCATCACCCGCGACGAGGTGTATATCAGCGACGAAGCCTTTTTCACCGGCACCGCCGCCGAAGTCACGCCCATCCGCGAACTCGACCGCATTGCGCTGGGCAAAGGCGACTATGTGGGCACACGCGGCCCGATCACCGAAAAAATCCAGAGCGCGTTTTTTGACATCGTCAATGGCCGCAACCCCAAGTACAGCCACTGGCTGGCGCGGGTTTGATGTCTGCCCCCACGCACGCAGCACCTATGTCCAAATCGCTTGTCACCCTGCTCGCCAAAGACCTCAATCCCCAAGGCGGGGTGTTTTGCCCCAGCCCGCTCGCCGATATGAAGACTTGGAACACCCACCCCAAGGTCTATCTGGATATCGCCCGCAAAGGCGAAGCCAAATGCCCGTATTGCGGCACCGTCTATAAGCTCAAGGACGGCGAACATTTCGACGCCCACCACTGACACCCTGGTCATCGCGCCCCAATGGATTGGGGACGCGGTCATGACCGAACCCCTGTTGCGCGTGTTGCATGCCCGCGGTGAACGTATCACGGTCGGCGCACTGCCTTGGGTGGCGCCGGTCTATCGCGCTATGGCAGCGGTGGCCGAGGTGATTGAATTTCCATTCGCCCACGGCGGCTTGCAATGGTCAGCCAGGCGCGCCATGGCGCGTCAACTGCGCGGTCGCTTCCAGCGTGCCATCGTCTGCCCCAACTCCTTGAAAAGCGCTTTGCTGCCTTTTTGGGCCGGCATCCCCGAACGCTTGGGCTACCACGGCGAAGCGCGCTACGGCCTGCTGACACAGCGCCTACCCAACCCGGACAAACACGCCCGCCCGCCCATGGTGGCTTGGTATGGCGCTCTGGCAGGCGGTGGCGTGCCTGCTGACGCGCAGCCACGGATGGAAGTCGCTGAGCTGGCCTGTGAAGACGCCATGCGCGCACAAGGCCTGCAAGCCCAGCGCTACTTTGTGCTGGTACCCGGCGCGGAATACGGCCCCGCCAAGCGCTGGCCAGCGGCGCACTTTGCCGCGCTGGCACAACAGTTAGTCGCGCAGCACCAAATGCCGGTGCTGCTGCTGGGCTCGGGCAAGGATGCGGATGTGTGCGCGCAAATCGCATCTTCGGTCAACGCCGCCCATGCGGGCACTTGCCATGATTTGGCCGGGCGCACGTCCCTGCAAGACGCCATTGCCCTGGTCGCCAAGGCACGCGCTATGGTGAGCAATGATTCGGGGCTGATGCATGTGGCCGCTGCGCTGGCGGTGCCGCAAGTGGCTGTTTTTGGCTCTTCCAGCCCCTTGCACACGCCGCCGCTCAGCCCGCTGGCGCAAGTGGTCTGGCTGAAAAACGATGCCGGCTACCAGCTACCCCTCGATTGCGCGCCTTGCTTTGCTCGTGAATGCCCGCTGGGCCATACGCGCTGTTTGCGGGACATCACCGCCGATATGGTGTTGGCGCGTTTAGGCGTTTAGGCGTTTGAAGGAGGAGGCCCTGGGGAGCTGCGCCGGGCAAACCCAGGCAAAAAAAAGTCACCCCGAGGGGTGACTTATAAATGTCTCCGGGGAGACTTCGTTGGAACCGTTAAATTCTTTGCTCTTTCGGGGCTTAGGCCCTCTTGATGTCGTGACAGCGATGGGGTGAATTCTGAGCGTGTCTGAGCAATGCCGGTATCCCCCATGCGGGTGAAAAATCAGGTTTTTCTTCAGCTTTTGCGCAAAAACCCACGATTTGCGGGGTTCCTGGCCGGTTTTAGACCTGAAAAGGCCTGCGCGAAAGGCTAATCAGCTGTGGTGGCCGCTAATCAGGGCCTGATACGAAGCTGACATTCGCCCAAGCGCGATACGCCGGTTTCGCCCACGCAGGGCGTTTTACAGAGGCAGGCGCAAGCTAAAACAGGCCCCGCCTTCGGGGCGGTTGCTGCATTGCACCGAGCCGCCATGGCGCTGGGCAATCGACTTGACCAAGGCCAGACCCAGCCCCACGCCACCGTCTTTTTCTGAGGCGCCAGGCAGACGGTAAAAAGGCTCGAATATGCGTTCGCGCAAGGCCAGTGGTACGCCAGGGCCGGTGTCCAGCACATCCAGCACTGCAAAGCCCGCTTCCTGGCGCAATTGCAGTTGCACCTCACCGCCGCCATGGCGATTGGCGTTTTCCAGCAAGTTGCGCATAGCGCGCCGCAAAAGTTTGCTCACGCCAGGCACCGACAAATGCGAAGGCGGATCTTGTAACAGCGCTTGCACCCGCGCGCACTCTTCGGCAGCCAGACCCACCAGATCGACCGGCTCGAAAGTGCCAACGTCTGCCTCTTTGGAATCGAGCCGACTGGCCAACAGAATTTCATCGATCAAGATATCGAGCTCTTGCAAATTGCGCTCTATGGCCGGTCTGCGCTGCGCGACCGCATCACGCGAGCCATCGCCCATCAGCTCCAGGCCCATGCGGATACGCGCCAAGGGCGAGCGCAATTCATGCGAGGCATTGGCCAGCAAAGATTTTTGCGAAGCCAAGAGCGCATCACGCGACTGCACCAAAGCCTCAATCCGCGCGGCCGCATGGTTAAAGCGCTGCGCTAAGTAGGCCACCTCATCTTCACCCTGCGCCGCCACGCGTACGCTAAGGTCGCCCTGGCCCCAGCGCTCTACGCCTGATTGCAAATCTTCTAGGCGCCGCGTCAGTCGGCGCACTATCGGGTAGGTAGCTAAAGCCACAGCCAGCGCAACCAGCGCCAAGGTGCCAAAAAAACCTAAGGGTGCAAACCAACTATTGCGCGGCGGGCGCGGCAAATGCAAATGCACGGTTTGGCCGTCCTGCAATTGCACAATGAATTCGGGGCCATGGCCAAAGCTGCCGCGGGCTTCATCGTCCGGCTCATCATGCATATGGACCGGTGGGCCAGGCGGCGGATGACCAGGCCGTTCATGGCCCTCGTCCGCTTCACCGGCATTGCGCTCGTCAAAGCGTCTTGGTGGATGCTTATAGTCCTCGCCCGGCCCGGGCGGCGGGTGCATGCGCCGCGCATTGCCATGCCCAATCACTTCGCCTTGGGGGTTGCGCACCACCACTTCGCGCAACGGCGGCTCGGCGTTCATGCGCCAGGCCATACCCACCAAAAAAGTGAGTACGGCCACCGCCAACACCACGGCGGCCCAGATGCGGACGTAGAGTTTCTGAAAAAACATGGCGCCTGTTGAGCGCTCAGTCTTGCTGGCGGGCAAAGACGTAGCCCACGCCGCGCACCGTCAGGATGCGCCGGGGGGTTTTGACATCGGCCTCGATGGCGGCGCGGATGCGGCCCATATGCACATCGATCGAGCGGTCAAACGCCTCCAGCTCGCGCCCTCGCACCGCCTCCATGATCTGGTCACGCGTCAATACGCGCCCAGCGCGCTCGGCCATGGCTACCAGCAAATCAAATTGGTAGGAGGTCAATTCACACAAACTACCGGCCACCGACACGGTACGGGCGTTGCGGTCGATTTCCAGGGAACCAAAACTCAGGTTTTTCTGTGCGCCGGGTTTGGCCGCTTCAGCGCTGCCACGACGCAAGATGGCGCGTATACGCGCCAGTAATTCACGCGGCTCAAAAGGTTTGGGCAGGTAATCGTCAGCGCCGATTTCCAGACCGATAACGCGGTCCATGGGGTCGCCCTTGGCCGTCAACATCAGCACTGGTGTGCTGGCCTGGGGGCCGTCCAACGCACGGATGCGCCGACACACTTCCAAGCCGTCGATATCCGGCAGCATCAAGTCCAAAATGACCAGGTCATAAGCTGGGCTTGCTGATAGTTTGTTCCTCAACATTTCCAGGCCCACTTGCCCGGTGGGCGCATGCCCGACTTTGAATGTGTTTTGCTCTAGGTATTCAGCCACCATGCCGGCCAGGCGGGAATCATCTTCAATCATTAACAGGTGTTGGGTCATGCGGGAAGTCTAGTCCTGTGCAGACACAGATTAATGCCTGCCCGCAGTAGGCATCGTAAAGTTGGGTAAACCTTAAGACGCTTGCGAAAGCCCTAGCCCCGCTCATTCGGAGTTGGAAAGGTTTTGTATTGACCTTGGCGCTGGCGTCTGCAGCCGCGAGGCCAACCACACCAGCAGCAGCACCGGCAAGCCCAGCAAGGCGGTGGCGTTAAAAAAATCGGCGTAACCGAAAGCATCCACATACTTGCCTGAAAACCCCGCGACAAACTTGGGCAGCAAGAGCATCATGGAACTGAACAAAGCATATTGCGTGGCCGAATACTGCACATTAGTTAATGACGATAAGTAGGCAATAAAGGCCGACGATGCAATGCCGCTGGCCAAGTTGTCCGCCGACACCACCCAGATGAGCGCAGTCACATCATGGCCCCGCGTGCTGAGCCAGGCAAATAACAAATTGGTGGCGGCGCTGAGCGCTGCGCCCAGCATCAGCACCCGCATCACGCCTATGCGTAGCGCCAATGCGCCGCCCACAAAAGCGCCGACCAAGGTCATGATGACGCCATAGACTTTGGTCACCGCAGCCACTTCGTCTTTGCTAAAGCCCATGTCCACATAAAACGGGTTGGCCATGATGCCCATCACCACATCGCTAATACGATAGCTGGCAATCAGGGCCAGTATCAGCGCGGCCTGCCATCGGTAGCGCTTTAAAAAATCTGCAAAAGGCGCGACCAGCGCGCCTTGCAGCCATTGCCGGATGCCTTTGCTCGGTGCGATAGGCGCTGCCACCGGCTCGCGGGAAAAAAGTACCGTCAGCACGCCGGGCAACATGCTCAGCGCCATGACCACATAGGCTATTTGCCATGGCCCGTGTTGGTAGGGCGCTGCCGCCCCCGCGACCGCAGCGGGCACTTCGGCCCGTGCGGCGATCCACAAAGCACCGGCACCAGACCAGATCATGGCCAAGCGGTAGCCGGTTTGATAAGTGGCGGCTAAGGCCGCCTGGTGCTCTACATCGGCCGATTCGATACGGAAAGCGTCCAGCGCGATGTCTTGTGTGGCCGATGCAAAAGCCACCGCCACCGCACACCACACCACCGGGGCCAGGGCCACTTGCGGATCGGTCATGGCCATGCACACCAGCGCCACCATGATGACGGCTTGCGACAGCAAGAGCCAGCTGCGCCTGCGCCCCAGAGCGCGCGTGAGCCAGGGGATAGGCATGCGATCGACCAAGGGCGACCAGACCCATTTAAAGCCATAGGCCAGGCCGACCCAGCTGAGAAAGCCTATGGTGGTGCGGTCAATACCGGCCTCGCGCAGCCAAAAGCTCAGGGTGCCAAATACCAGCAGCAAGGGCAAGCCCGCCGAAAAACCCAGCGACAACATGCGCAAAGAGGCGGGTTCGGCGTAGATTTTTAAGGTCTGAAGCCAAGTGGCTTTAGGCGCATTGGGAGCCGGCGCTAGGGTCGTATCGGTCATCAGGGAATAATACCCACTGTCGTCAAGGAGATCGGGCAAATGCAAGGGTGGTCAATAACAGGGATGGGTGTGCGCGGCATCGTGGCGCGGATGGGTTTGTGCCTGCTCGCGGCGCTGCCTGGAGCGCAGACCGTACAGGCGCAAACGCGCGAAGGCGTGCAGGTGGGCGAGACCTCGGCGTTTGCCAAGATCGTCCCTGCCGACCAGGTCGAGCGCAGCGCCGCCCTGCAATACCAGCAGACCTTGGCGCAGGCGTCCAAACAACACGCTTTGGGTCCAGCAGACCACCCGCAGGTGCAGCGCTTGCGCACCATCATGGATCGGCTTATTCCTTACGCCGCTGAATGGAACCCGCGCGCCCAGCAATGGAAATGGGAAGTCAACCTGATTGGCTCCAACCAGATCAATGCCTATTGCATGCCTGGCGGCAAGATTGCGTTTTACACCGGCATCCTGAACAAGCTGCAACTCACCGATGACGAAGTGGCCATGGTGATGGGCCATGAAATCGCCCATGCATTGCGCGAACATGCGCGCGAGCGCATGGGCAAAGGCCAGGTCACCGAGTTTGCGGCGCGCCTTGGTGGCTCGCTGCTGTCGGGCCTCTTAGGCATTGACCCGCGCGTGGGCGATGCGGTAGCGCAAACCGGCGCCAATTTGGCGTCGCTCAAGTTCGGCCGTGAAGACGAGTCCGAAGCTGACCTGGTGGGCATGGAACTGGCCGCGCGCGCCGGGTACGACCCGCGCGCCGGTGTGAGCTTGTGGCAAAAAATGTCGGCTAACAACAAAGGCGCGCCGCCCGAATGGCTGTCCACCCACCCCTCTGGCAATACGCGCATTGCAGAGATCGAGGCCAATTTGCCCAAGGTCATGCCTTTGTACGAGCGGGCTAAAAAACCCGCTGCCAGCGACACCAGCAGCCAATAATTCAGCCTCGGCACGAGGGCTTTGCGCAGTGCGCAGCAGGCCTGTCCCACGCGCGGCTCGGGGCCGCTCCAATCACCTGTGTATGGTGTAAAGTCGCGGCCTCCAACTGCGGGGCCTGCGCCCAATCTCTATGGAACAAGCCACCCCCCTGCCCATCCACGGCGACGTGCTGCGCACACCCGAAGCCCGGTTTGCCAACTTGCCGGACTTCCCCTACCAGCCCCATTACACCGAGGTCGGGATTTTGCGCATCGCGCATATCGATGAGGGCCCGCGCGATGGGCCGCTGGTGCTGCTGATGCATGGCGAACCGGCCTGGTCATTTCTGTACCGCAAGATGATTCCGGTTTTCGTGGCGGCGGGCATGCGTGTCGTGGCACCAGACCTGGTGGGTTTTGGCCGGTCTGACAAACTGGAAGACGCGGCGGACTATTCCTATTTCAACCATGTGCAATGGATGAAGGCCTGGGTGCAAGCCAATGATTTGCAGCACATCACTTTTTTCGGCCAAGACTGGGGTTCTTTGGTCGGCCTGCGCGTCGTGGCGGAAATGCCGGACCGGTTTGATCGTGTGGTGCTGGCCAACGGCGGCTTGCCCACGGGCATGGATGCATTGCCAAGGGCCTTCAAAATATGGCGCGCTTTTGCGCGTTACAGCCCTTGGTTTCCGATTGGCCGGATTGTCAAAACCGGTTGCCATAAAGGGCTGACGCCCGCCGAAGAAGCCGCGTATGACGCGCCCTTTCCGAGCCGCAAATACACCGTGGCTGCGCGCGTGTTCCCTGGCTTTGTGCCCTCCACGCCGGACGACCCCGAACGCGACCGCAACCTGGCCGCCTGGGAGGTATTTAAGCAGTGGGAAAAGCCTTTTCTCACGCTGTTTAGCACGCGCGACCCGGTGACCAAACATGGCGAGTTCATGTGGCAAAAACGCGTGCCCGGCGCACAAGGCCAAGACCACTTCAAAATTCGCGGCGCCGGACACTTTTTGCAAGAAGACAAAGGCGAGGAAGTGGCCCAGCACATCATCCGCTTTATGCACGCTACGCAAGCCGCCACGCCGGTAGAGGCTTGAAGTCATGGCTGCCGAGCGAACCAAGCTGCGAGCCAGTAAGCGGGCCGGTTAAGCGCGGGCATCTTGCCGATTGCGCACCGGCGGCGCATGCCAATGAAAAGGTGCATAGTGCCATGCGCAATAGCTGGCACAAGCGTCCTGTCAGTTTGAAAGCGCTTAATAGGGCATGAACGCCACGCCAAACGCCGCCGCACCTACCGGATACCAGACCAAGCAGGAAAGTATTGCAGTCCACGGCGTGGACAACATCCTGATCCGCTCCCTATTGGACAAGCAGCAATTTCACGACCCGTATGAGGAGGCTTTGCAACAAGGCATTTCATCGGCAGCCTGGCCGTTGTTCGGCTTGCTTTGGCCCTCGGGCCTGCACCTGGCTGAGCGCCTGGCGCAAAGACCGGTGCAGGCCGGTGAACGTATTTTGGAAGTGGGCTGCGGGCTGGCGCTGGCCAGCCTGGTAGGCCATAGGCGCGGCGCAGATGTCACCGCCAGCGACTGCCACCCAATGGCTGCCGGCTTTATGCTGGAAAACCTGCGCATCAATGGGCTGCTTCCTTTGCAATACCGCCATGGCCGCTGGGGCACGCTGCCCGCGTACGAGGGGCTCTCGGCGCCCATCGCCCCTGGGCCACCCAAGTTGATTCCTTATGCACGCATTGGCGTCGCAGCGCCGGTGCAAGGGCGTTTCGATCTGATCATGGGCAGCGACATCTTGTACGAACGCGACGAGGCCGGCACCCTTCCCGCATTCATTGAAGAGCATGCCGCCCAGGCGTGTGAAGTATGGGTGGTAGACCCCAACCGGGGCAACCGCGCCCACTTTCACCGGCATATGGCGGCCCAGGGTTTTGTCCTCAAAGAATATGCCTTGACCTTAGCCGCAACGCCCGCCATAGCGGCTTACAAAGGCCGCATGCTGAGTTATCAGCGCAATTGAACGCGCGACTGCGTTCTCAGTCTTTGGCGTGCAGGGTTTTAACGCCCACGTTCGCGCTGCGCAATCCATACCGTAGAAGCCAGAATCACCATCGCGCCCAGGATGGTCGAGTGGCTCGGGATGTCGCTAAACACCAACCAGCCCATGAGCGAGGCCCAGAGCAAATCCAGAAAGCGCAAAGTCTGCGTGGCCGAAATATCAGCCACCCGAAAGCCGCGCGTTAATAAATAGTGGGCGCCCGATCCCAGAACGCCCGCAGCTAAAAAACCCAGCCATTGCATCGGTGTCGGGTCAGTCCAATGCAAGAGCCCTAAGGGCAGGCTGAGCACCGTGACCGAGATCGCCTGCCACAACACAATCGCGCCCGCGCTTTCGGTACGCGTAAGCGACTTAGTCAATAAAAACGAAGCGGCAAACAAGGGCGAGGACGCCAGCATGACCAAAAAATAAACACCGCCCGACGCCGACAAATGCGGACCGACCACGACCAATACGCCAGCAAAACCGAACAAGGCGGCGATCCAGCGATCGGCATACATTTTTTCGCCCAAAAACCAGGCTGCGCCGATCATGATGAAGATGGGTCCGGTAAAGCCGATGGCCGTCATATCGGCCAAACCGATACGCGGCAATGCAGTAAACCAGAACACCAGTCCCAAGGTGTGTACCGCACCACGCCACCACTGCCCCTGCATGTTTACTGGACGGTAAGCCGCATAGCCTTGGCGTAGCACCAGGGGCAGGATCACCAGGGTACCGGCTAGGTAGCGCAAAAACTGAGCTTGAAAGGGATCGAGCGACAAGGTGATGTTGCGCACAATCGTATTAAGAAAGGTAAACACGATACCGCTGGCCGCCACCCATAGCATGCCGCGCCAGACGGGAGGCAGCAAAAACATCCGCATGCGGGCGTGTCTTCGTGCCAAGGCTATTCGGGCCAGCGCGCGGCGTGTCAGGGAGGGGGCGGTGCCTACGCGCACGGTCTGCGAAGTGATGTCATGGAGCGACCCAGTATAGGCGTCGATAAATTACCAGCGGTCACCTAGGACTAGCTAAAGAGTTGACCGCGCGCGGCATCGGTAATCGCCAGCACACAGGGGTGGGTGATGCGCCGCTCCACCGATACGGCAAAGAATTCTTCTACCAGTTCGTCGCTGCGCCCAACACATTGCACCCCGAATTGGGTAGCCGTTTCCTGCTCCATCACGCTGGGCACCATGAACACACCACGGCCCTCGCGCCCGAAGGCGGTCATCAATGCGCCATCGTCAAATTCGCCGATCACGCGAGGAGCGATGTTGTGGCGGGTAAACCAGGCTTCAAGTTGCTGGCGCACCGATGCCTGCGCACCCTGGATAAGCAGAGGCGCCGCATTCAGACATTCGGGAAACGGGCCTTGTAAGCTGGCCGCTACGGCCGGAGTGCACATAAAAGACATGCTGCTACGCCCCAAGGGGTGGTTAAAGGCGCGCACATTGATACGCCGTGACATGGGTTCGTCGGCAATCACCAGATCCAGTCGGTTGAGCGCCAGTTGCGACAACAGGTCAGGGAACTTACCCTCGCTGCAAGCCATGCGCACCGGCGCAGGCACCGCCAGCGCTGGCTCCAGCAGTCGGTAGGCCACCGATTTATTCACCGAATCTGCTACGCCAACCCGAAATTCCAGCACTGGCGCGCCGCCATGCGCCTCGCGCACCGCCGACTCCAGTTCATTGCCCAGGGTGAATATCTGATCGGCATAGCCCAGCGCCAGGCGTCCATGTTCGGTTAGCTCCAGGTTGCGTCCGCTTTTCTTGAAGAGCTTGCGACCCAGCCAATCTTCCAGCAGATGAATCTGCCCCGAAAGCGTTTGTGGGGTGGTGTGCAACTGCTCGCCAGCCCGCATCACGCCGCCAGATTTGGCGGTGACCCAGAAGTAATAAAGATGTTTAAAGTTCATTGGTAGCCTTTACACCCGCTGGCCCTCAAGGGGGAGATGTTTCATTCTCTTCGTAATTATCGAAGTAAATTAGTTAAAAATACGAATTTACACGAAGCATAAGGATTTTTATAGTCCGCTTTCCCCGGGCGCGCGCGCGTGCCGGTTTTGCACGTCCCGTGCGCTAGACGAAAGGACTATGTATGCGATTAAGTACCCGTGGCCGTTTTGCGATCAACGCCATGATTGACCTGGCCCTGCGCCAGCCCGATTGCCCGGTGGCGCTGAGCGAACTGGCCGCGCGCCACGGCATCTCGCTTTCCTACCTGGAGCAGGTTTTTGCGAAGTTACGCCAACACGGTCTGGTGGAAAGCACCCGCGGCCCGGGTGGCGGCTACACACTGGGCTTCCGTGGCGACGCCGTATCCGTGGCCGACATCGTGACGGCGATTGAAGAGGCCACCCCGGCGACGCAAGAGTCTCACGGCGATATGACCCACGCCCTGTGTGAGCAATTGCACCACGCGATGTTGGAACACATGAAAACTATCAGCCTGCGCGGCCTGGCCTTAGAGCAAAAAGCCAAAGGCTTTCAGGTGCAAGCGCGCAAGCCGGGCAAAAAAACCCTGCTCAAGCAAGCGGCACCCACGCTATCCCGGCCCAACGCACCCAACTCGGTATTTGCCTTGGGCAGCTGGTTGCCGACACGGGCCTAAGCCAGGCAGCACGCCAACCTTTATAGCGAGGCAGTTGGCGGCCTAAACGGGCCTGAACCAAGAGTGCAGGCGCCCGAGCCCACCATGTCTCAAGCCATCCAGTGCGCGCAACATGGTTGGCGTACCCCATAAAAAAGGGCCAGACCGTTGCCGGTCGGCCCTTTCCTTTACCACTTAAAAACTTACTTCTGGTAAGAGATGCGGTACACCGCACCGGCTTTGTCATCGGACACCAAAATGGAGCCGTCCACATACTGCTGCACGTCCACCGGACGGCCTAGGTAGTAGCCTGCTGCCGTCATCCAGCCTTCAGCAAAGGGTTCGGTTTTGGCCGCATTGCCTTTGTCATCCAGGTAAGTAACCATGACGCGTGCGCCACGCGGCTTAATGGCATTCCAGGAACCGTGCTGCGCGCTGAAGATGGCGTTCTTGTACTTGGCGGGGAACTGGTCGCCGGTATAGAACATCATGCCCAGATCGGCTGCGTGGGCGACCATTTCAACTTGGGGTTTGACGTAATGGTCCGTCATGTCCTTGGGGATGGGCTTGCCTTTGTAGTCGTCGGTACGTACATCACCACCGCCATAGTAGGGGTGGCCATACCAGCCGCCTTGCACCAGCTTGCCATTGACCGAAGCGATTTTGTTGAGCTCGCCGGGAGGTGTTTCATCACCCATGCCGTCCACCTGGTTGTCGGTAAACCACAGGCTGCCGTCTTTGGGGTTGAATGCAAGGCCCGAAGAATTGCGCACACCAGTAGCGATCACTTGGCGGTCACCGCCATCGCGGTTAAAGCTCAGGATAGAGCCAATGCCCAATTTACGGTACATGTCCACTTTTTCGGCCGGCGTCACATTGAAGGGCTGGCCCATGGTGATGTACAGGCGGTTATCTGGGCCAATGGCGCAGGCGCGCGCGGTGTGGTTGTAAGACTCTTCTTCGGCAGGAATCAGGTCGCCCTGTTTGACCACGGCAAAGGCCACGGTGTCCGAGCCTTCAGTGAAATACTCCACCGCAGGGAACATCATGACGCGGTTGCGTTCCACCACATACATAAAGCCGTCTGTCGTGTAGCAGACGCCAGCGGGGATGTCGAACTTGACGCTGGGGCTGAAGTCTTCCACGGTGTCCGCCACATTGTCCATATCGCGGTCGTTGGCGAAATAGACATTGTTCTTGCGGGTACCGACCCAAACGGCGGCGGTATTGCGGCTCACCGCAATCGTGCGGGCGTCTGGCACGATGGCAAAGACCTCAATCTTGAAACCGTCAGGCAGCTTGACGTTGGTCAGCATCTTCTTCAGATTGGCCATGTACGTCGGGTCTTGCGCAATGCGCTTGGGCGGTGGGGTGTTGGTTTTCTTGAAAGCGCCTAGTTTGTCCAGGTTGGCCTCGTCGCCAGCAGCAAAGCCCGCGCCAGAAGTCAGGGAAAAAGCCAGGCCGATGGCCAAGCAAGTCGCGCTGCGCCGCATGAGGGCGCCGATGGTTGGAGTCATGGGGGGTCCGATACAAAGAAGCCGGGCTTGATGATTGCGATTGCGCAATGACCCGACAGCACCAAACCCAGCATGAAGATCCACGCAGGCAGCACGTGGGCCCACTCTAGTACGTGCCCTTACAAATTAAGGGGTGATTACCCTTGGTTGTGCATCAAGAAAATTCATGCCCCACCTGAATATTGATCCCCGCAGCGGGGTCGTATGAGCCCGGCGCGGCAAGCTTGGGCGTGTAATCCGACGGCTTAAGGGCAAAGGAGGCCGAGGCGCAGTCCTATTTCACTTCCACTTTGATCGAGCTGTACCAAGCGGCCAGGTCTTCGATATCCCCGTTGCTAAGGGGTTTGGCCATGATGCTCATGATCTCGTTTTGGCGCTTGCCGCTGCGGTAGGCGCGCAATTGCTCAATCAGGTAAATCAAGGGCTGACCTGCCAAATTAGGCGCTTCATTCAATGTGGACATCCCATTGAGGCCGTGGCAAGTAGCACAAGGCATAGATTTGGCCTTGCCTGCGTCGGCATCTCCCGCCCAAACGGTTTGGCCCATTGTTGCAGCCACAAGCGCCAGGGGAATTAGGAATTTCATAGTTTCAGCATCTCATCAAATTTGCATAAAAAAGCGGGCCGGGCAAAGTGCCCAGCCCGCCAGGGATCACAGAAGTTTACTTCTGATAAGTGATGCGATAGACCGCACCCGCTTTGTCGTCAGACACCAGGATAGAGCCATCGACGTACTGCTGCACGTCCATGGGGCGTCCCAGGTAGAAGCCCGAAGAGGTCATCCAGCCTTCGGCAAAAGGCTCGTGCTTGGCAGCATTTCCCTTGTCGTCCAAGTAGGTCACCATGACGCGCGCGCCACGTGGCTTGACCGCATTCCAGCTGCCGTGCTGGGCGCTGAAGATGGCGTTCTTGTACTTGGCTGGGAACATGCTTCCGGTGTAGAACATCATGCCCAGGTCAGCGGCGTGAGCAATCGTCTCCACTTGCGGTTTGACGTATTTGTCTGCCAACTCTTTGGGGATTTGCTGCGCTTTGTAGTCGTCAGTGCGCACATCGCCACCGCCGTAGTAGGGGTGGCCGTACCACAGACCCGTTACCAACTTGCCGTCAGCGCCCACAGGCACTTTGTTTAGCTCGCCGGGAGGGGTTTCGTCGCCCATGCCGTCCACTTGGTTGTCCGTCCACCAGAGGGACTTGTCCTTGGGGTTGAAGGCCAAGCCGGAGGAGTTACGCAGACCGGTCAAGACCACTTTGCGATCGCCGCCATCACGGTTAAAGCTAACGATACCGCCGATGCCGACCTTGTTGTACAAGGCTTGCTTCTCGGGTGGGGACACGTTAAAGGGCTGGCCCAAGGTGATGTATAGGCGGTTATCCGGCCCGATAGTGCAAGCACGTGCGGTGTGGTTGTAAGACTCTTCGTCCGCTGGAATCAGGTCACCCTGCTTCACCACAGCAAAGGCCACAGTGTCAGAGCCTTCGGTGAAGTATTCCACCGCGGGGAACATCATCACGCGGTTGCGTTCCACCACGTACAGGAAGCCGTCGTCGGTGTAGCACAGGCCGTGGGGAATATCAAACTTCACGCTGGGGCTGAAATCTTCGACGGTATCGGCCACGCCGTCCATATCGCGGTCATTCGCGAAATACACATTGTTCTTGCGGGTGCTGACCCAGACCGCCGCTGTGTTGCGGCTGACCGCTATAGCGCGGGCATCCGGCACGATGGCAAACAGCTCAATCTTGAAGCCATCTGGCAACTTGATGTTGGTCAGCATCTTTTTGAGGTTGTCGGCATACACGCCACCCTGTGCAATACGCTTGGGAGGAGCCGTATCAGTGCGTTTAAAAGAACCGAGTTTTTGCAAGTTGGCTGCATCGGAGCCAACCTGGGCAAAGGCACTGCCCACCCCCATGGTGAAAGCCATACCAACTGCCAGAGAGGTTGCTGTGCGACGCACTAACTTGCGCAGGATGTGATTCATATTTTCTCCAATGGTCTAATCATCCGGGCGGATCCGTCACAAACAGCCACCCCGGAAGCGCCTAACCCCGCATGAAAAACTCAAACAGGCAGCGCTTAGGTGGAACTTTACTTTTTAGGGGAATTTGTTCCATAGTGAAAACCCTAGGTTTGAAGATACTCTGGCCATCTATTAATTCAGCCCTTATTTGAAAAAAATTTCAACACGGTTTCTGGGCGTGCAACCCTAGAATTAAGCGCAACTGAATACATCGGGCAGGCCTATCGGACGGTCTGCATCCGCCACCCACCCCATTTGGAGCAGAGCTTTATGCCTCAACTTTTGCGCGCTGGCTTATGCCTGGCAGCTTTCACAAGCCTTGGACTTGCGCCTGCCTATTCGCAGCAATTAGAGGAAGTGGTTATCAGCGCATCACGCGCGGAAATGCGCAGCTTTGATGCACCCGCCGCCGTCCAGCGCATCGACCGCCAGGCGATCGAGGGCGCTGGGCCGCAGATTAATTTGTCCGAATCGCTGGTGCGCGCACCCGGCCTGACCATCCTGGAGCGGCAAAATTATGCCCAGGATTTGCAAATCTCTATCCGCGGCTTTGGCGCGCGCTCGGCCTTTGGCGTGCGTGGCATCCGCCTATTGATTGATGGCATTCCGGCCACGACACCAGATGGTCAGGGACAGTCATCTTCGATCAGCCTGACCTCCACCGACCACATTGAGGTGTTGCGCGGGCCCTTGGCACAACTGTATGGAAATTCGTCCGGTGGCGTGATCCAGGCCTTCACCAAAGACGCATCCAAAGAACCAACGGTGGGATACCAGTACTACCTGGGCTCGTATGGCATGCACCGGGCTGACTACCAGTTTTCGGACACGATTGATGGCTACGGTCTGGTCGCTGACTACGGCACCTTTTCTACCAGCGGCTACCGCGCCAACAGCGCCGCAGAGCGCAATCAGTTCAACGGCAAGCTGAGTTTCGAACCCAACGAGCAAACCAAAGTCAATGTGGTTTTCAATCGCTTTGACATGCCGCTGGCGCAGGACCCGCTGGGTTTGACGCAAGCTCGACTTATTGTTGATCCCTCGGAGGCGGGGAAAGACTCCGTGAAGTATTCGGTTCGTAAAATGGTTATGCAAAATCAATTAGGCAGCTCACTGAAATACGATCTAGGGAACGATCAATCACTGTCAGCACGCGCCTACTACGGCACCCGGGACAACAAACAATTCCAAGCCGCGAACAGCGGAAGTTGGGTCGGCTTGAACCGAACCTATTACGGCACAGGATTGCAATACAACGGGCGCGCGCTTTGGAAGGAAACCCCTATAGAGTGGGTGGCGGGCTATGAGTACGACAAATCATCAGAGCGCAGAAAAGGTGGCGCTGCGGATAATGGCATAGAGAGCCAAACACGCGAAAATTCCAACTTAAATACATTTTGCAAATGCGTCCGCGACGAAGATAACCAAGCTGAAAACAGTGACTTTTTTGTACAAGCAACCGCCCATGTCTCAGAACATATTTCGCTGATCGGAGGCTTACGTCGGAGCAATGTCGCCTTTAACAGCAATGACTATTTCGTTGTTCCAAGCGGTGCTAATTCCGACAAAGACGGTTCAGGCACCGCCAACTTCAGCGCCACCAGCCCCGTAGTTGGCATCACTTGGCATGCCAACGATGATTTGAATATTTATGCCAATTATGGGCAAGGTTTTGAAAGCCCCACGCTGGCAGAAATGGCGTATGCGGATATAACGGAGGGCGTAACGACTAAGACTGTTAATGCGTTTAACACCTCCATGAGAGCCGCGAATAGCCAGCACTACGAGATCGGCGCCAAATGGATGCCCACGCGCAATGCCCGCGTAGACTTCGCCCTCTACCAAATTGACACCACCGACGAGATAGTCGTACTTTCTAATACGGGTAAAACGTCCTACCAAAATGCGCCCAGCACATCGCGCACCGGGTGGGAGCTTGCCGCCTCGGCGCAATTAAGTGACCATATCTCAGCCAACCTTTCCGCATCTGCGATCGATGCAAAATTTTCGCAAGCATTCAAAACTGCTGGAGTACCTGTGCCTTCAGGTAACAAAATACCGGGCATCCCAGAGAGTTCCACTTTCGCAGAGATCGCCTGGTCAAGCGAAGCGTTTGCCCCCAAGAGCAAAACGCAGTTGGGTACGCGTGTGGCTTTGGAATGGCAGCAAGCGGGGCGCATATTTGTTAATGATGCCAATGACAACAAAAGCACAGTTGAAGGGCATAACGTGTTAAATCTAGCCCTCAGCCAACGCTGGGCTTGGAATCAAGGGCTTGTAACCCTTTATGGGCGTGTCAACAATCTCAGTGACGAACGTTATGTGGGTTCAGTGATTGTCAACCAAAAAGACTTACAGTTTTTTGAACCTGCCATGCCGCTGAACTGGGTCTTGGGCGTGAGCCTGAGCATTCCCGTGCGCTGATCACGGGAAAGTCATAACGATGCGCCACAATGGCGGATCGCAGACTTCGCGGCGCTTTGGGTGCCGCCTACTTCAGTATGGCAACGTTCGCGCCCTTCCGATTCGTACACCCTCGCACCACCCTAAGCGTGGTGCGCGCTTTGGCGAGCGCCGCCATGGTCGGGCTGCTGCTTGGATGTGCTGCGCCCCAAAAGGTCGCGAATCTAAGTACAGACACACCAGAGCACAACAGCTGGGACAGCGCCGCGATAAGCCATTGGGAAGGCATGCAATTTCCCAATAAAGAGCCAACGCGCTATACCTTAGACCGCCAAGCACCGCTTGATGCCCAAGGCCTGCGCAGCGCCTTGCGGGCGCAGGCCAATTCCTCGGCGAGTATGTTGCGCACCTCTTTGAACATCAGCCCTGAAGACCTTAAGCGCGTCCATTTTTCCTGGTTGGTGCCCACCTTGATTCAAGATGCGGACTTGGCCACACGGCAAGGCGATGACTCGCCGGTGCGCTTGGTGCTGGCGTTTGAAGGGGACCGAGGCAATTTTTCGGCCAAAGACGCAGCGCTTAACGAGTTGACGCGCCTCGTTACCGGCAAGGAAATGCCTTACGCCACCTTGATGTATGTCTGGTGCAACAAGCGACCGGTCGGCAGCATCATCCACAACGCGCGCACCGAGCGGATACGCAAAATCGTGATCGAGTCTGGCCCGCAAGGCCTCAAGCAATGGCGCAATTACGAACGCGACATCCGCGCCGACTTCGAATCTGCCTTTGGCGAAGCGCCGGGCAAGCTGGTGGGCATCGGCATCATGACCGACAGCGATAACACCCATAGCCAGACCCAAGCCTGGTACGGCAAGATTAGCTTGCAATAAGTCGCCAAGGGATAATTCCCCGCTGCACCGGCCCACTACTATCGGGCCTATTCACATCTTGGAGCCCCCATGGCACATGCCACTTTTCTCTGGAACGACCCGTTTTTACTAGATGCGCAGCTCAGCGACGAGGAGCGCATGGTGCGCGATGCCGCCGCCGCCTATTGCCAGGACAAGCTGCAAACCCGCGTGACCCAGGCCTTTCGCCATGAAACCACCGACCCGGCCATCTTCCGCGAAATGGGCGAGCTGGGCCTATTAGGGCCGACGATTCCTGAAGCCTATGGCGGCCCAGCGCTCAATTACGTGGCCTACGGCCTGATCGCCCGCGAAGTGGAACGCGTGGACAGCGGCTACCGCTCCATGATGAGCGTGCAAAGCTCGCTGGTGATGCTGCCGATTTTTGAATTCGGCACCGAGGCACAACGCCAAAAATACCTGCCCAAGCTGGCCACCGGCGCTTTGATTGGCTGCTTTGGCCTGACCGAGCCCGACCATGGCTCGGACCCGCAAAGCATGGTGACGCGGGCGCAAAAAGTGGCAGGCGGCTACAAACTCAGCGGCGCCAAGATGTGGATCAGCAACAGCCCCATCGCTGACGTGTTTGTGGTCTGGGCCAAAGAAGTGAGCGAGAGCGGCGCCGTGGGCCCGATTCGCGGCTTTGTTCTGGAAAAAGGCATGGCTGGCCTTTCCGCTCCCGCTATCCACGGCAAAGTAGGCTTGCGCGCCAGCATTACCGGCGAGATCGTGATGGACGGCGTGTTCTGCCCGGAAGAAAACGCCTTCCCCGAAGTGCGCGGCCTCAAAGGCCCGTTTACTTGCCTCAATAGCGCACGCTATGGCATCGCCTGGGGCGCGCTAGGCGCTGCCGAGGACTGCTGGCACCGCGCCCGTCAATACACCTTAGACCGCCAGCAGTTTGGCCGCCCACTGGCCGCTAATCAACTGATTCAGAAAAAACTTGCGGACATGCAAACCGAAATCGCGCTGGGCCTGCAAGGCTGTTTGCGCCTGGGCCGCATGAAGGACGAGGGTACCGCCAGCGTGGAAGTGACCTCCATACTCAAGCGTAATTCTTGCGGCAAGGCCCTGGACATCGCCCGCTTGGCGCGCGACATGATGGGCGGTAACGGCATTAGCGATGAATTTGGCGTAGCCCGCCACCTGGTGAACTTGGAAGTGGTCAATACCTACGAAGGCACGCACGACATCCATGCCTTGATATTGGGCCGGGCCATGACGGGTATCGCAGCGTTTTCCAACTAGGAAGGCCTAGGGGGGCTCTGCGTAAGTCCAAACCCGTCATTGCGAGCGCAGCGAAGCAATCCATTTTGGCTTGCCAATCAAACATTTATGGATCGCCGCGTCGCTACGCTCCTCGCGATGAAGGACTTATGCAGAACTTCCCCAGGGCTCTTCGCGCATAAACGCGCGGGCCAGGCATATAGCGCCTTGGCACGGGCAGGAGCGCGTTGCAGGTTAGCATCCGCGCTCAATCAACTTTCATTTTCGTGCCTGCCATGACCTACCAAGCCGACCCACAGCGCTATGAAGACCGCATGCCCTACCGCACTTGCGGCCAGAGCGGCCTGAAATTGCCCGCCATTTCATTGGGCTTGTGGCATAACTTTGGCGATACCACGCCGTTTCAAACCCAGCGCGTCATGCTGCGCACCGCCTTCGATTTGGGCATCAACCACTTCGATCTGGCCAACAACTACGGGCCGCCCTACGGCAGCGCGGAAACCAATTTCGGCGAGCACATGCGCCGCGACTTCAAACCCTACCGCGACGAGTTGCTGATTTCGAGCAAAGCCGGCTGGGACATGTGGCCCGGCCCGTATGGCCAAGGTGGTGGTTCGCGTAAATACGTGCTTGCTAGTTTGGACCAAAGCCTCAAGCGCATGGGCCTGGACTATGTAGATATTTTTTACAGCCACCGCTTTGACCCGGACACACCGCTGGAAGAAACCTGCGGCGCCCTGGCCACTGCGGTGCAACAGGGCAAAGCTTTGTATGTGGGGGTGAGCAGCTACTCGGCGCGCAAAACCCGCGAAGCGTCCAAGCTGCTGAGCGCCATGGGCGTGAAAGCGCTGATTCACCAGCCGTCTTACAGCTTGCTCAACCGCTGGGTAGAAGAGGACTTGCTCGACACGCTCGAAGATTGCGGCATGGGCTGCATCGCTTTCAGCCCCTTGGCCCAAGGCCTGCTCACCAACAAATACTTAAGCGGTGTGCCTGCGGATGCGCGCATCAACCGCCCCGGCGGCGGCTCATTCACCGCCGACCATCTGAGCGAGCAAAATCTGGAGCATGTGCGCGCACTCAACACCATCGCGCAAAGCCGGGGTCAAAGCCTGGCGCAAATGGCAGTGGCCTGGGTACTGCGCGATAAACGGATCACTTCAGCCTTGATTGGCGCGAGCAAACCGTCGCAAATCATCGAGCTGGCAGAGACCGTGAAGCACCTGGATTTCACCCCCCAGGAGCTGGCCGCGATAGACCACCATGCAGTGGAAGGCGGCATTAATTTGTGGCAACGCCCCAGCACCGACCAACGCCCCGCTTAACGCCCCCCATAACGCAGCCGCATGCAAGATAAAGATGTGCCGGCAGCATCCCGGCACCAGGCCACGCTTTTGGCATTGGGCGCCATCGCGCTGTGGGGCAGCTTGGCGCCGCTAGGTGTGGCTCTGCAAAGCGTGCCGCCGTTTTTGCTCACTGGCCTGGGCTTGCTGGCAGGTAGCGTGCTGGGATTGGGCCTTTGCGGCGTACAAGTGCTGCGTGGGGGCGCTGCGCGCGCGCAGGCACTGGCGGCTTTGCGCTTGCCGCTGACAACGCTGCTACTGGGCGTTTACGGCTTGTTCGGTTTTCATTTTTTATTGTTCCTAGCTTTGCGCTATGCGCCGCCGGTGCAGGCCAATCTAGTCAACTATTTGTGGCCCCTAGGCATGGTTTTATTGGCGCCGTTTTTTTTACCGGGTGTAGCTTTGCGCGCAGTCCATGTGCTGGCCGCGCTGATGGGATTTGGCGGAGCGGCCTTGGCCATTTTGGGTGGACCTGCGGCGCAACAAAGTGATGTTTTGGGCGGTTTTGCCTGGGGCTATATACCCGCGCTGGCGTCTGCCTTTGTCTGGGCTAGCTATTCTTTGCTGACGCAACGCGTGGCGCCTTTTGCCACCGCGTCAATAGGCGTTTTTGGTTTACTCTCGGGGCTCTTGTCTCTGCTGTGCCACGTTTTTTTAGAGAACGCCACAAGCTTAGATTCCCACTCCCTGTTGCTGATCGCCGGGCTAGGCCTAGGGCCGCTAGGCGGTGCGTTTTATTTATGGGACGCGGCCCTCAAGCGCGGCGACGCACGCCAAATTGGCCTCTTGTCTTTTCTTACCCCTTTGCTTTCCACGCTGGGCTTGCTCTGGATGCGGGGCGAAGCAGCCAGCCCCTCGATTGTGCTGGCTGCAGCACTCATCGTAGGCGCGGCGCTGCTGGGTTCGCGCGCGTAGTAAAACTAAATACCACCGCCCGATAAAAGCAGCGCCGGATTGTCCGAGGCCATCACACGCTGCGCCCAAGGCGCCAGGCGCTTGGCGTCTGCACGCAGTATTTCTTGCTTGACCGCCAGTATCTGCGCCGGGTGCATAGAAAAGCTGCGCAGTCCCATGCCCAGCAGCAGGCGGGTGAGGCTGACATCGCCCGCCATTTCGCCGCACACGCTTACCTCTTTACCTTGCTTGTGGCCTTCAGCAATGGTGGCCGCGACCAATTGCAAGATGGCGGGGTGCAGCGGGTCGTACAAATGGGCAACCGATTCATCTGCACGGTCAATCGCCAGGGTGTACTGAATCAGGTCGTTGGTACCGATGGACAAAAAGTCAAAATATTTCAAAAACAGTGGCAGGGTCAAAGCTGCGGCCGGTATTTCAATCATGGCACCCACTTTTATCGGACCATAGGCCAGACCGCGCTTGTCCAACTGCTTGCGCGCAGTTTCGATATGCGCAAAGGTTTGCTTGATCTCCGAGGCGTGCGCCAGCATGGGTATCAGCAAATGCACCTGCCCAAACGCAGCGGCGCGCAAGATGGCGCGCAACTGGGTTAGAAACATCGCCGGGTCGGCCAGGCTCCAGCGGATGGCGCGCAAGCCCAGCGCGGGGTTGAGGTGTGCTGCGTCATGGGTGCTGGCATCGAGCGGTTTGTCGGCGCCCACATCGACCGTGCGTATGGTGACGGGCAGCCCGTGCATATCCTGCACCGCGCGTTGGTAAGCGACAAATTGCTCTTCCTCGTCTGGCAAATTACCGCGCCGCCCCATGAACAAAAATTCGCTGCGAAAAAGGCCTACACCCAGCGCCCCGGCCTTAAGCGCCACTTGCGCGTCTTCGGGCCTTTCGATATTGGCTAGTAACTGGATTTTTTCACCATCAAGCGTCACAGCGGGGGTATTGAGCAGGCGCGAGAGGCGGCCACGCTCCAGTTCCAACTGGCGTTTTTTGAAGCTGTATTCGGCCAGGATGATGGGCGAGGGATCGACAATAACCACGCCAGCATCGCCGTCAATAATGATCCAGTCATCCTGGCGCACCAACTGGCTGCAAGTGCGCGCACCGACCACTGCCGGAATGTCCATACTGCGCGCCACAATGGCCGTGTGCGAGGTCTTGCCGCCGACATCGGTGATGAAACCGGCGAACACGCTTTGCTTGAATTGCAGCATGTCGGCAGGCGACAAATCATGTGCCACCAAAACCAAGGGCACATCCACCGTGTCATCGAGCAACAAGTCGTGTGCCGGGTTTTTCGGGGTGCTGCGCGGCGACACCGCGACGGGGTTGGCCACGCCGCGCATAGCGCGCAATATGCGCTCTACGATTTGCTCCAAGTCCCCCTTGCGTTCACGCAAATACGGGTCTTCCATCTCGTCGAAATTACGCGAAACAACGTCCAACTGCGCGGTCAGCGCCCATTCGGCGTTGTACAAGCGCTCCACAATCCAACGCTTAATTCCCGCTTCCAACTCGGTGTCTTGCAAGAGCATTAAATGCACATCGAGCAAAGCGCCCAATTCTTGGGGCGCGTCTTTGGGGCTCATCTGCGAAATACTCAATTGCAGGCGCTGCAACTCCTCCACCACCTGGTTGCGTGCCGCGCGTACCCGCTTGATTTCCGCCTCCACGTCGGTTTGGCGTATGAAGTAATGCGCAACGTCCATGCGGCTGGAAGCCACCAGCACCGCCCTGCCAATGGCCACACCGCGTGATACGGCCAATCCGTGGATGGAGAAAGTCATGTTCGCAAGGCCTGGGCCGCTTATTGGCCTTCGCCAAAACGATCGGCCAGCAAGGCCAGCAGTGCGTCCATGGCCTCTTGCGCCTGCTCGCCTTCGGTTTCTATGCTGATCTCGGAGCCCAGCCCGGCGGCGAGCATCATTACGCCCATGATGCTTTTGGCGTTCACGCGGCGCTCGCCTTTGCTGATCCAGATTTCACAGGGAAAGCTGCCGGCCAGTTTGGTCAGCTTGGCTGACGCACGGGCATGCAAGCCCAGTTTGTTGCTAATAGTGGCGGTAACTTGAATCATGGCTCAGGCCGGTTGGGTGAGTGGGGGCGAAGGGGCGACTTCTACGATGCATTGCGTCCCGCCGGCAAGCGCACGCGCCAGCAATGCGTCCATGGACTCATGGCGGTAATTCACAGTGCGCAGCAGCATGGGTAAATTTACCCCGGCGACTAATTTGCATTGCTGCCCATCGACTGCTTTTTGCGCAATATTGCAAGGCGTGGCACCTAGGACGTCCGTCAATACCAACACCGAGTGTTCGGCGCTAGCCTGCAAGCTGGCCTGCACCCGCTGCTGCGTCGCTTCCGGCGCCTCATCGGGCAGCACGTCCACGGCGCGCAGACTATCGGCCACTTCCGGAAACACATGCAAGACGCAACTGCGCAAGGCGCTGGCAAGCGGCGCATGGGCGATGATCAAAATATCGATGGGCATGAAATCGTGTCGGAATTGTCACCCGATTATGCGTGTTCCCGATGCAACCGCATGGGGAGCATGCGCCTCGCAAAGGGCATTTAAGCCGCACCTGCGGCAAGTGCGTCTGCGACTATTGCCATTGCATGGCACTGAAAAACGGCTCCTCCATCTCGGCGCGGATTGCGGGCGCATACAAGGCCCAATGGTAAATATCGCGGTCGCGCTGCACCCAGACCCAGCGCGCTTGCACTGCTTGTCCACGCGGGTTGGTCCCGCTGGCCTGGTACACCGTCAGCGCCGGTCGCGCACCAAGCGCTGCTAATGGGCTTGCCACCGGCGCTGCGGTGGCGCGCATGGTCTGCAAAGCTTGGTCACGCCAGGCATCGATAAGCGGCTGGGCTTGAGCACCCTGCGCAAGTCGAAGGTGGCTAATGGCATACAGGCCGCCATCCGCTTCGCAACCAGCCATCGAAAGGGTCAAGTCCAGGCTGGCTAACTGCACTGGGCGCTGCGCCTGGTCGGGTTTGCAAGGCAAAGTGGCCTGCACGCCTTGCAGCGTCACACTGCGCCAATTGAGCGCCGGGCTGCAAGCGCACAGCAACAGGCACAACGCCAGCACTCGGATGGCACTTGCGCGCCCACGAGCCGGGATTTCCGATAGGCTGCTTTTGATTGGCAACCTTGCTATCGACAAAGTATTAGGTACTCGCTTATTGCCTGAAATTGTCATGGCAGTTTTTGCAAGTGCCCGCCACGCTGGACACTGCAGGCTTGAGGGCATCGAGCGTGCCCACACGCGCTGCTACGTTGAGCTTAGTCATTTCGGCCTGCATCTTCTCTGCCGCTTCGGCAAAACGGGCCTTGTCCGACCAAATCTCGGGTTTGGCCTTGGTTTCGCCCTTATCGCTGCCTTCCGGAAACGCAGCCCAGGGCAGTTTTGCCATGGATTCGGCGATCGCCGCGTTTTCAGCGGCGGCTTTGGCATCGTAGGGGACGCGTCCGCCAGCCATCGCAGCGACGCGGCTGAAATGGGCGCCCATCACGGTGAGCGCGCCTTTGCGGTATTTGATGGCATCCTCGGGTTTGGCAAATTGGGCGTGCGCGGACATGGACAGTGTGCTCATGCCCAGCAGAAGGGCGGCGGCATAGCAGGCGGGTGATGATGGTTTGTGCTTCATGAATGGTTCCAATGCTTGAGTTCTTGCGCCTGTACAAATGGCACACTGGGTGGCACATAGAGTGACACCCAAGGTATTTTGCCGTCGAAAATTCGGCGCGTGCAGTTAGGGGCTTTACCCTTGGCCTGGCCCAGCAAGTCGCCGGCCCGCCGTTTATGGCTAGACTCGGGCTTTAACCCTTGGTCAGCTTCGTAGGAGCGGAAAATTTGTTTTCGGTTCGGGTCTGGGATTTGCCAACGCGTCTGTGCCATGGGGCACTGGCCCTGCTTTTTTTCGCGCTGGTGCTCAGCGGACAAATAGGGGGCGATCTCATGGTCTGGCATATGCGCTGCGGGTACGCCATGCTGAGCTTGGTGATCTGGCGCATCCTCTGGGGCTTTATCGGCGGCTATTGGTCACGCTTTTCCAGCTTTATGTCTACGCCGCGGCAAGCCTGGCAATTCGCGCGGCGGTCCTTGGCGCAGACTGCGCGCCTTGCGGGGCATAACCCTTTGGGCGCTTGGTCGGTTCTAGCGATGTTGTGCTGCCTGGGCCTGCAAGCGGTGGCCGGCTTATTCAGCGATGACCAGATTTCCACCAGCGGCCCACTTACCGCCCTGGTCAGCGAGGCCTGGGTCGAGCGGGCTACGCAATGGCATACCGGGCCGGGCAAATGGGCGCTGATTGCTTTGGTTGTATTGCATCTGGGCAGTATTTATTGGTACCAACGAATACGCAAGATTGAATTGCTCAAGCCTATGCTGACCGGGGACCAGGTACTCGAAAAAGCGGCGCAGGACAGCAAGGACAGCACGGCTTCGCGCTTGCTGGCTGCCATGCTCTTTTTGCTCTGCGCCTTGGCGGTGGGCTTGATAGTTACAAGCAGCGCGCCTTGATCACTTTTCCATCAGGGCCCAATCCACCACCTGTGCAGCTTTGCGTGCCTGATTCGCCGCGGATGCTGGACGCAACGCGGCTGATCTTCCAAGAATATGCCGGCTCGTTGACGGTAGCCGAGTGCTTCACCGATTTTGAAGAGGAATTGAATACGCTACCAGGGGACTACGCAGCGCCACGGGGGCAACTGCTGGTCGCTATGGTGGGCGACGAGGTGTTGGCCTGCTGCGCCCTGCGGCCTTTGGACAATGTGGATTACAGCAATGCCTGCGAGATACGGCGCCTGTACGTGCGCCCTTCGCAGCGCGGTTTAGGGCTGGGCCGACGGCTCACCGAAGCGCAAATGGATTTTGCACGTATGCAGGGCTATAGCTGCATGCTGCTTGATACGCTGAGCGACATGGAGGCTGCGCGCGCGCTGTACGAAGACCTGGGATTTGAAGAAATTCCGCCCTACTACTTCAACCCGATAGCGGGAGCCCACTATCTGAAAGTAGAACTCTAGGCAGCGCAGCTGCCTAGAGTAGCCAGTCAGAGCGGGTAATTAGGCCTTGGCCTGCGCCAGCAAAGTGCCTGCGTCGCTGACTTCGAATTTGCCAGGGCCTTCGACGTTGAGTGTCGCGACCTTGCCGTCTTTCACCAGCATGGAGTAACGGTTGCTGCGAACACCCATACCACGGGTGGTCAGGTCCAAGATCAGTCCGGTGGCTTTGGCGAAGTCACCGCTGCCGTCGCCCAACATGCGCACCTTGGTGCCGGTCTTTTGCTCGCGCGCCCAGGCGCCCATAACGAAAGCGTCGTTTACGCTGAGGCACCAAATTTCATCCACGCCAGCGGCTTTGAAGTGCTCGTAATGCTCTACGAATCCGGGCACGTGCTTGGCCGAGCAAGTCGGCGTGAATGCGCCGGGCAGTGCGAACAAGGCGATAGTTTTACCGGCGCTGGCTTTGGCCACATCGACGGCATTGGGGCCAATGCTGCAACCTTCCGCCTCGACTTCGTGGTATTCCATTAGGGTGGTCGCGGGAAGGGTGTCTCCAACTTGAATCATGGGTGCTCCTTAAGTTACAAAAAAGAAAACGGCCCGCGTATTGTGGGCCGTTTGCCGGTTTCGTGCAGCGCGAGGCTGCAAAAACTTATACCGCTGCGGCTTTTTCCACCAAGCGGGTAGCTACCCAGTTCTTGGTTTTGGAAATCGGACGGCTTTCGGTGATTTCGATCATGTCACCCATTTTGAACTCGCCCTTTTCGTCATGGGCGTGGTACTTGCTGGATTTACCGACGATCTTGCCGTAAAGCGCGTGCTTCACGCGACGCTCGATCAGCACCGTCACGGTCTTGGTCCGCTTGTCGCTTACTACCTTGCCAATCAAGGTGCGCTTGAGGGATTGTTTAGCTTCCGTCATGGCGTGCTCCTTATGTGGCAGATGATTCAGCGCGCTGCTTCTCGACCAGAATGGTCTTAGCACGGGCGATGGCGCGACGTGCTGTGGGCAGCGTTGCGGTATTGGTGATTTGTTGCGTTGCCTTTTGCATGCGCAGACCAAAGTGAGCGCGTTGCAGCTCTTTGATCTCCGTTTGCAGGCCGGCAATGTCTTTTTTGCGCAGTTCAGTCGATTTCATAGTCTTGCTCCTGATTACTGGCCGATCATGCGGCTGACAAAAGTCGTACGCAGAGGCAGTTTGGCACCAGCCAGGCGGAAAGCCTCGCGCGCCAGGGTCTCGGACACACCCAGGATCTCGAATACGATTTTGCCGGGCTGGATTTCAGCCACGTAGTACTCGGGATTACCTTTGCCGTTACCCATACGCACCTCAGCGGGCTTTTGGGAAATCGGCTTGTCCGGGAAAACACGGATCCAGATACGGCCACCACGTTTAACGTGGCGCGAAATGGCACGGCGAGCGGCCTCGATCTGGCGGGCCGTCAGACGACCCCGATCGGTGCACTTCAGACCAAAATCACCGAATGCGACCGAGCTGCCCCGGGTAGCGATGCCGGTGTTACGGCCTTTTTGCTCTTTGCGGTATTTGCGACGAGCGGGTTGCAACATGATTATTCTCCTTTGCCGTCAGCTGTTGCAGCTGGCGCGGCGACGGTGCGTACGCGCTTAACGGCGGGTTTAGGGGCTTCTACGCCACCGGCTTCAGCGGGCTTGTCGCTGCCGTCAGACGGCGCGGCATTGCTGCCCAAAGTACGGCGGGCACCACGGGGTGCGGGACGGTCAGCACCGGGACGTCCAGGGGCGCCACGGTCATCACGACGCGGGGCACGTGGGCGGCGCTCTTCTTCTGTACGCTGCTCAGTAGCAGCAGGCAGATCATTACGGCCTAAGGTGTCGCCTTTATAGACCCAAACCTTCACGCCAATAATGCCGTAAGTGGTCTTGGCTTCGGAAACACCGTAGTCGATGTCCGCACGCAGGGTGTGCAATGGCACGCGGCCTTCGCGGTACCACTCGGTGCGAGCAATTTCGATACCGTTCAAGCGGCCAGCCGACATGATCTTGATGCCCAGGGCACCCAGACGCATTGCGTTTTGCATGGCGCGCTTCATAGCACGGCGGAACATGATACGCTTTTCGAGCTGCTGCGTGATGCTGTCAGCGATCAACTTGGCATCGATTTCGGGCTTGCGCACTTCTTCGATGTTGACAGCCACCGGCACGCCAAGCTGCTTGCCCAGATCGCGCTTGAGGTTTTCGATGTCCTCGCCCTTTTTACCGATGACAACACCGGGGCGCGAAGAGTAAATCGTGATGCGGGCGTTCTTGGCAGGACGCTCGATGAGCACGCGCGAAACCGACGCATTTTTCAGCTTGACCTTGAGGTATTCACGTACCTTGATGTCTTCGGCCAACATGCCGGCAAAGTCCCGATCGCTGGCGTACCAGCGCGAGGACCAGTTACGGCTCACCGACAGGCGAAAACCGGTGGGGTGGATTTTTTGTCCCATATTTTCCAGGCCTTTATCAGTTACCGACCGTCACGTACACATGGCACGTGGGCTTGCGGATTTGGTTGCCGCGACCTTTGGCGCGGGCGGTAAAGCGACGCAGCGATGCACCTTGCTCGACGTAAATGGTTTTCACCTTCAGTTCGTCGATATCTGCACCGTCGTTGTGTTCTGCGTTGGCAATGGCGGACTCCAGCACTTTTTTAATGATGCCAGCCGCTTTTTTCTGCGTAAAGGTCAGGATGTTGAGCGCCTGGTCCACTTTTTTGCCACGGATCAGATCCGCGACCAGACGGCCTTTGTCCACTGACAAACGCACGCCGCGAAGGGTTGCACGAGTTTCCATGGTCGCCTCCTATTTCTTCTGGACTTTTTTGTCCGCAGGGTGGCCCTTGAAAGTACGGGTGAGTGCGAACTCGCCCAACTTGTGGCCGACCATTTGGTCAGTGATATACACAGGCACGTGCTGCTTGCCGTTGTGCACGGCGATGGTCAGTCCGATGAAATCGGGCAGGATCATGGAGCGGCGCGACCAGGTCTTGATAGGCTTTTTATCCTTGGTGGCCACGGCTTTTTCCGTCTTGGCGACCAGGTGGTGGTCCACAAAGGGACCTTTTTTGAGAGAACGAGTCATTTACCTACCCCTTATTTCTTGCGACGCGAGACGATCATGACCTGCGTACGCTTGTTAGCGCGGGTACGGTAACCCTTGGTCAGATTGCCCCATGGATCGACAGGGTGACGGCCTTCGCCAGTCTTGCCCTCGCCGCCGCCGTGCGGGTGGTCGATCGGGTTCATGACGGTGCCGCGCACGGTTGGGCGGATGCCCATCCAGCGCTTGACACCGGCTTTGCCGAGTTGGCGCAGGCTGTGTTCTTCATTGGCAACCTGGCCGATAGTGGCGCGGCAGTCAATGTGGATCTTGCGCACTTCACCCGAGCGCAGTCGCACTTGGGCGTAAGTGCCTTCGCGCGCCAGCAAGGTGGCTGATGTGCCCGCTGAGCGGATGATTTGCGCACCGCCACCCACTTGCAACTCCACGCAATGGATGATGGAACCCACCGGGATATTGCGCACTGGCAAAGTGTTACCGACACGAATCGGCGCTTCCGCGCCACTCAGAATGGTGCTGCCCACTTCCAAACCGCGCGGGGCGATGATGTAAGTGCGCTCGCCATCGGCGTAGCAAATCAGCGCCAGATGGGCAGAGCGGTTGGGGTCGTACTCAATGCGCTCGACCTTACCGGGAATGCCATCTTTGATGCGGCGAAAGTCCACCACACGGTAGTGGTGCTTATGACCGCCGCCTTTGTGGCGCACGGTGATATGGCCGTTGTTATTGCGACCAGCGTGCTGGAATTGCGGCTCCAGCAGCGGCGCATGAGGCGCGCCCTTGTACAGGTGATCGCGCGAGATCTTCACCACGCCACGACGGCCCGGTGAGGTAGGTTTCATCTTAATGACAGCCATGATTACGCAGCCTCCCCGCCCAGGTTGAGCTCTTGTCCGGGTTTAAGCATGACATAGGCCTTGCGCACGTTGTCACGGCGGCCCATGGATTTGCCAAAACGCTTGGATTTGCCCTTGGTGTTCACTACGGTAACGCCTTGGACTTCGACTTTAAACATCAATTCCACAGCGGCCTTGATTTCATATTTGGTCGAGTCTTGCAGCACTTTGAAGGTGGCGACGTTGTTCTTCTCGGCAACCATGGTGGCTTTTTCAGACACGATGGGCGCGACAAGAACCTGCATCAAGCGGCCTTCATCAAATTTGGTGGGATGTGAACCGTGGCTCATGCGAACATCTCCTTGAGTTGGTCCATGGCAGCCTTGGTCACCAATACCTTGCGGTAGTGCACCAGCGACACCGGATCGGCGTAACGGGGCTCCACTACCAGGATGTTGACCAGATTGCGCGAAGCCAGGTACAAGTTTTCGTCGACCTGGTCGGCGATCACCAGCACCGACTGCAGGTTCATCGCTTTGAAGCGCGCTGCCAGCGGTTTGGTTTTGGGCGAATCCACGGTCAGCGAATCAACGACCGCCAGGCGGCCTTCACGTGCCAGCTGCGAAAGAATCGCGGCCATGCCAGCGCGGTACATCTTTTTGTTGATTTTGTGGCTGAAGTTTTCGTCAGGCATATTCGGGAATATGCGACCGCCTCCACGCCACAGCGGCGAAGACGTCATACCGGCGCGTGCGCGGCCGGTTCCCTTTTGCTTGAATGGCTTTTTGGTCGAGTGCTTGACCTGTTCACGGTCTTTTTGGGCACGGGTACCTTGACGCGCATTCGCCTGGAAGGCGACGACGACCTGGTGCACCAAGTCTTCGTTATAGGCGCGACCGAAAACGGTTTCGGGCGCGTCGTACTTAGCGGTCGGCTGACCTTGTTCGTTGAGGAGTTCGAGCTGCATCAGTTCGCCCCTTTCTTCGCTGCGCCTTTGGCCTTGACAGCCGGGCGCACAGTGACAAATCCACCAGCAGAACCGGGGATAGCACCTTTGATCATGAGCAATTGACGGGCTTCATCCACACGGATCACATCCAGATTCTGGGTGGTGACGGTTTCGTCGCCCATGTGGCCCGTCATGCGTTTACCGGGGAACACGCGTCCCGGGTCTTGCGCCATACCGATAGAGCCGGGAACATTGTGCGAACGGCTATTGCCGTGTGAAGCACGCTGCGACTTCATGTTGTGGCGCTTGATGGTGCCTGCAAACCCCTTGCCGATGCTGGTGCCTTGCACATCGACCTTTTGGCCAACGGTGAAAAGACCATTTACAGCAATGACCGAGCCAGCTTGATACTGGGCAGCGACGTCTGCTGTGGTGCGGAATTCTTGGATAATTTCGCCGGCCTCTACACCCGCCTTGGCGAGGTGACCTGCAACCGGCTTGGTCACGCGCGACGCTTTGCGCGAACCGAACGTTACCTGCAAGGCAACGTAGCCATCATGGGCTTGGGTTTTCACCTGCGTCACACGGTTGTTAGAAACGTCCACCACCGTGACAGGGATTGCATCCCCCTCGTCGGTGAATAGGCGCATCATGCCCACCTTGCGACCCAGCAACCCTAAATGATTGCTAAGACTCATTGTTTTCTCCGTAACTTCCACCGCTGCCACTTCAATTGGCGGCAACGTTGTGATGTGAAAGACTGTTGATAAATCCGTCCTAAATTGGCCAGCTTTGCGCAGGTCCAATTCAGGGACAGCCGATCAGTATAACCCGAAGAGTGGGGCTATAGGCGTTTCGCGGCCACAAAAACGCCAGAATCTGTGGCTAGGCGCGCATTGCGCCTCGCCACAGAAGCTTTATTGCAGCTTGATCTCGACGTCTACGCCTGCGGGCAAGTCCAACTTCATCAGGGCGTCCACCGTCTTGTCAGTCGGATCAACGATGTCCATCAGGCGCTGATGGGTGCGAATCTCGAACTGGTCGCGGCTGGATTTGTTGACGTGCGGCGAGCGCAGGATGTCAAAACGCTTCATGCGCGTCGGCAGGGGCACCGGGCCCTTGACAATGGCGCCGGTGCGCTTGGCAGTGTCAACGATTTCGGCTGCCGACTGGTCGATCAGTTTGTAGTCAAACGCCTTGAGGCGGATGCGAATTTTTTGCTTAGTGGCCATGGTAATTCCTCGGTTGGATGCGAATTACGCAATGATTTTGGCAACCACACCGGCGCCGACAGTACGGCCACCTTCGCGAATGGCAAAGCGCAAGCCCTCTTCCATCGCAATGGGGTTGATCAGCTTGACCGTGATCGAGACGTTGTCGCCTGGCATCACCATCTCTTTGCCTTCAGGCAACTCGATCGCACCAGTCACGTCCGTCGTACGGAAGTAAAACTGG
>CAIPZV010000005.1 GCA_903869595.1 uncultured beta proteobacterium
AAAGAGTTCGTCGCTGAGCCCTAGGGCCGAGGACATGACGGCAAAGAGTGCCTTGTAGGTTGTGGCCTTCGACGTCTCGTCGGAAAAGAGCAGGTGATACGGTTTTCCATCGCCATCGAGGACTGCTGTCTTGATCTGCACGATCAGCGCTTCAACTTGCTCGTAGGCCTTGATACGGCGCTCCAACACCATCTTGAAGTATGCGTTCTCGTATTCGCTTCGTTTCGATCGAAGATTGAACCAGCCTGAGATAAGCGCAGCCGTCACCGCACTGACGGCTGAACTGGATAGCACTGCGATGAGGAGATCTGGTGGCATTCTGCCGCCTAACGTTTGAGCTGAGCGGACGCCACCGGATTGGTGCTTGGGCCGCAAGACGGATGATAAGCATGACTGGCTCGCGGCCCAAGTGCCAAGCCGGTGGAGGTCCGCTCGAGCGAAGGGTTAGGCCGCATTCGCTACACGTTTCGCGCTCGTGACGCCACGTCGACTGGAAGCTGGTAGCGAAGCAACTCGCTCATGTATCCCTCGTACTGAAACTGGTCGCCCTGTACCAGGAAGTCAGAGACAAAGACAAAGTCGTCTTCTGTGATCCATCGGTTCCGCGTGCAGCGGTAGATGTATTCGGCCGTCTCGCGACCGACCGAGGCACGGGCGTCTCTGGCATTCGATGATGCAAGCGGATGCCAAACCGCATTGGTTCGCGCAAGCTCAAGATACTCCCGCCAGAACTGCTTGAAGTAAGCCCCATTTCGGCTCTTCCCAGTATCTAGTGGGCACAGGGTCTCCATATGCGGCCTAACGTCGAAAGTAAGCGGGTGACGAAGGCGATCCGCTCTTGACTGACCTGTTAGCTTGCATTCGCGAGTCTCCTACGCTTCAAGAACATGCGGATGGCGGTGGCCACACCCGCAATGAAGGACAGCGGCATGCCAAAGAGTAATGCAGGCACATAACCCATCGCCGCGCCACCACCGCGATACGGAGCACATTCAGCGCCATTGGCCAAAAGTATGAACGGAATCAGCACGGCGCAAGAGACAAGCGCGGGGCGGGTATCGGAGATAAGCAGCAAAAGCACGGGCGGCACAACGAGGATGAGAGTGACTTCCCAGAACCCGAAGACTCCACCACCACAGAAGACGAGTTCATAGGCTGATTGCAGCGCGAACAAGCCTGCAATGCCTAAGGCGCCAAGGATGCGATCTGCGATAAAGACACGCAATTTCATGCGGGCTAACGCCGAGGTAAGCGGCGCCGGAGCACCAACGGTACGGAGGGCACCAACAAGGGCCATGAAAATGGCGAAGCCAATGGCCCTTGTTGGCGTCCGCTTGACCGCCCGGTTAGGCTGGTGACAGATGCGCAGGCGAATGAGTTCAAACAGCCTCACTACAGCCGTGCTGCTTCACGACTCGTTCCGTTGATGCCGGGAACTTCGCCAATTTGAGTGCAGGTCGACGAGGGCGAGCGACAAGTTCACCCCCACAGTTTGGACAGCTACCCGCGAGTGTGTTTTCGGTGCATGACGCGCAAAAGGTGCATTCAAATGAGCAAATACACGCTTCAGTGGAATCGGGAGGAAGGTCCTTGTCGCAGCACTCGCAGCTGGGTCGCAATTGAAGCATGTCGTGTTCCTCTCTGGCGCTTAGTGATGGCCTAACGTCTGACATAACCTGCGCTACGCGGCTTCATCGCGCAGCGCCCGCGTTGATGGATTGGTTAGGCACTAAAAGTAAAGCCAGCCCAGCTAAGAATTCACTTCCGATAGATAGAGCATGCAGCAAAAGCTCTTCAAATTCGGCTGGTGAGACAACGAGCTGATCTCCGACGTTTAGTTTGGCTCCTGTCTTACGAAGGTATTCCTCATCCACAATTCCTCGGCGATGAACAATCAGGTGCCGATTCTGATTAAGAAGCCATGCCGTTGGGGCCGACAATTTCTCACGAAGGCAAGAAGAGTCAATAAGTGCTTCGCAAGCGCACTTGAGTGTTGGGAGGCTGCTCAGGTCGCGCTCCTCGAACAATAAGTGTCCCATTTGCGTAGATAGATCGAAGCCTCGCGAAGCCAGATCGTCGACATTCAGTTTCGGTAACTCGAATTTGCGCTTGGCACTTTGGTCTGACAGCAACTTGGTCACAAGATCAGGACGACAATCTAAGAGCAATATAAGTTCATCACCGACAAGCATTTCCAAAGCTGACCAAGCGGCCACCGTGCCTTGTAGCAATATTTCGCGTGCAACGGATTGGATTACCGGCGTGTCATGCAAATGAAGTAAAAATCTTGCTGTTTCTAAAACCAGAAAATCAATGCCATCCTCGGATTTGGAGAACGAAACCATTTTCGTGTTGGCGATTACCCCTGCAGCTTGGTTTCGGCGAGCTTCAAGCTCATCTTCTGTTTCATTTGGTTCCCCATTTATTGACCGTGCTCGAATTCGTTCAGCCATGGAGAAAAGTTGATATTGTTTGTCATGCGCCGCTTGATTTGCCAGAAGAAAAGGTGCCGCGGTTGTTTGTATCGTGGAGCGGAGCCGATCAATGAACGTTTCCGCAATGACCCGGAATTCAAGGGGCAATAGAGGTAGGCGATTTCGAATGGCCCTAGTTTCATCCTCAAGCGAAAATGGAACGAGGAATTGCTTCGTAAGTTCATCAGTTGACAAGCGAGTTTCTGGTGTTAGCGACACGGACGCCTCCTGCCTAACGCAATGTAGACCGCAAAACCCGGTTGATACATCCGGGCCGGGTCGATATATCTTGTTGTTGAAATGCCTGCAAGTCCCTTACACTCTGGCTTGCAGTTAAATATGCTGTAGTTTTATACGGGTATAAATTTTCCATAAAACCCGGTGCCCCTTCCTTGCAGTCCAGCCGCTTGCTCGACCAAGTGCGCGAGCGGATACGGTATGCGCACTATAGTCTCAAAATCGAGAAAGCTTACCATTATTGGATTCGTTTTTTCATCCTCTGGCGCGCCACCCAGCCCGGCGGTATCCGCCACCCGGGTGAGACAGGGGTGGCCGACGTCGAGGCATTTTTGTCCATGCTGGCCAATGCGCGCAAGGTAACTGTGCCCAACCCAAAAAATAGGATCTGCCGCTGCCAACCGTGCGCAGCGTGTTGAAGCAAGCTGGCCTGTGAGGCCTTTTCATCCAAGGAGATCGCCCATGCTGTACCCCGTTTATGTTCATGTTGGTGACGCAGACCACGCGCACGGTGTGACGTTTCCAGACTTTTCGGGATGCTTTTCGGCGGTGGACGCATGGGGCGACTTACCCGCTGCCGTGCAAGAGGCGGTAGAGGCGCATTTCAGCGGCGAGCCCGATGCGGTGCCACCACCCACACCGCTGGAAAACTTGGTCAGCGAGCCTGAATATGCCGGTGGCGTGTGGATGTTGGTGGACCTAGACCTAAGCCGTATTGATACCCGGCCTGTGCGTTTGAATGTGAGCCTGCCCTCTAACTTGGTGCAGCAGATTGACGCTTGGGCCCAAGCGCACCACATGACCCGCTCTGGGTTTTTGGCCCGCGCCGCAACCCAGGCCATGGAAGCGTCGAAGTGAACAGCAAAAAAACGCCTGAACTTAGCGAGGACTTAGGCCTCAGCGGGTAACTCCAGTCAGAGATAGGGCCCATGTAATTTGTCGCATTGGCATGGTTTGCATTGCTTATTCATAATGCGACCACATACGCAAAACCTTCACGATTTTTTCTTCTTGGAGAATTTCATAAACAAGGCGGTGCTGAATATTGATTCTTCGAGAGTACGCCCCGGATAAATCCCCAACAAGTTTCTCGCACGGTGGCGGATTTTGAAATGGATTTGACTTGATGATGGCAAGTAACTCTTGCGCCTTGCTTTTCAAGCCACTTGCAGCTAGTTTTTGGGCATCTTTTTGTGCATGCTTGGCATAGACCATTTCCCAACTCACCAGTCAAGCTCCTTGGCACAAGTTTCAGGTGTCTGTGCCATGCCTTCTTTGATCGACTCACGCATGCCTTGAACGGAGAGCAGGTGCAGCGTTTCTTGGATGGCTTGCCAATCCTCAGCCGCAAGCAGCACTGCATCGTGACGCTTGCCTGCAATGGTTATTGGTTGATGGGACTCTGCGGTTTGATCCATCAGCCGGTAGAGATTTGCGCGTGCTTCGCTTGCTGTGAGAGTTTGCATGATTAGCTCCTGTACATAAGAGCGTACGTCTATTGGTACGACTTGTCAAGCCGGAGGCTACTCCATTCTTAGACCTTGCTCAATCGCTCCGCCATGCGGGTCTGCCAGCCCGGGCCGGTGGCGCGCCAACGCTCGATCACCTCGGCGGGCAGGCGCAAAGAGATGGGTATGCGGGGATTGGCTGACACAGGCCGACCGCCTTTTTTCAAGCTGGCGCGTGACAGCATTTCTTCAGTGAGTTCGGGCAAGTCTGCATATTCGTCCGGCGCAATGGCATGCGCATCCACTTGCTGGAAGTTAGACCGCAAGGAGCGGCGCGATACGGGCTTTTTCACGGTCATTGGCTTTCCTCATGCTAAAAACATGGCGAGCCGCGTATCAAGAAGCAACACGCAATTGCAAAGCTTCTTGCGCCACCATGTTGATGCTTTTACCTTCCGCTTGAGCCGCCAATGCCAGTTGCTCATGCAGCTCTGGTGAAATTCGGAGATTGAATTTGCCCGAAAAATTTCTTTTGGGGTCGATGCCTTTTTCTTTACATACATCCAAGAAAACTTGCAAAGATTTTTTGAACTCTGAGCGTAACTCCTTGGGGTTCTTTCCGTAAAAGTCTGCGCCACCGCTGAGACCTAGGATTTCCCCGCGAAAGAGATCAAGGTCTTCGTCATATTCAATCTTGGCGTTAAAGCCGTCAACAGTCATTGTGTTCATGGTTCTACTCCGTGTTGTTCTAGCCATTTGCGAATGCTGGCGACTGCCCCTTTGTCGGTGTTGGGGGACGGATGAGGTCTGTGAAAAACCCTGACTTCGCCATACATCACCACCGCCACGCGACTGCCTTCTCGCTCGCTGACCTCTGCACCCAATTCGTGAAACATGGCTTCAATGTCGCGCCACTGAACATTAGCGCTTGTTGGCCTTGCAAAAATCAGAGCGAGGGTGCGTTGGTGTTTTCGCTTCATGCCGAAATGGTACTATTTTTCGGTACCTATATCAAGGCATGATTATCAATACGGCCTGCCGTCCTTGTGCTGAAAGCACCACTTGCCATCCATCATGACGGCCTTGATGTCATCGTCAGGGTAATAAGCCTTGTCTTCAGGACTCCGATCACCCACTTCCAAATAGACGACAGCTTCCAATGTTTCGTTGACCAAACGATGACCGTTGCCACTACCCGCCTTGAAGCCCGAACACATACCGGGCGACAAGCGGGTATTGCCTTCATCGGTCTGCAAAGTTGGATGCCCTTCCAGAATAAAAATAAATTCGTCTTGCTTCGTATGGGCATGACGCAATGAAGAAACGGCGCCGGGTGCCAGCTTGGTCAGATTAACCCCGAAATTGGCCAGCCCGAAAAGATCGCCAAGCGGGCGTTTCTCGCGACCTTCCATTTGGGATGCAAAGGGTGACGGATAGTTGGAAGGTTTGATTCGCTTGGGGGCGTCGATGGCGACAAGGGCGACGGGGGGTGGCTGGTTTGGCATGACTAGGCCGCTTTTTGCCAACGCCACGCGCCCCAGATGGCAAACCCAGCCAGTGCGTGGTGAGTGAAGTCCAAAACCGATTGAAGACCCAAGGGCTCACCGCCAACCATGTGGACGATGTTGTGCGCCAAAAAGAACAGTCCATAAAGGACACTGAGAATAAATACACTGACCTTAGCTGTGCGACATGAACGAGCATGCACCGTGACCTGAATAAGCGCATTAAGGCAAAGCATCCCGATGAGAACTTGCAGGCCAAGAGGGCTAGGGTCTTCGCGAAGCACCTTAGTCAGGGCTTCATATTGACCATTCATGGCGTACTGCAAAGGGCTCAGCATGAGCATAGCTAGCAAAAGCGCCAGCATGCCGCCCCATGAAGTGGCAATGATGGCGCGGTGATTGGGTTCATTTAAATGCACTGGCAACTCCAAAATACAGAATAACGTAAAGGTGAGTGGCAACCAAGACCAGGTGTGCGCGAAGCGCGCGGACGCACGTGGGCGCCCATCTCGACCGACAAGTTAGGGCTCATCGCCAAACTTTTCCTGCAGATGCTTCGTCAGTGGCTGACCGTACTGCCTCGGCATGTGACGCAGGATAAGCGCGGCTTGTGACTTATACCCGTGCGTGAACAGATACTCTACGAAGAAGTCCCAAGGAGGGATGTTGCTCATGTAGGGATCGCTGGCACCGGTGTAAAGGCCTCCGCCGACTCCTGTGTATCGGCCGCCACCGACGCCCGTGTATTGGTTTCTCGGCCACGTGTTGACTGTCATAGCGTCTCCTTTTGAGCTTTAACGTCCGAGGCAACCGGACCGCAACACTTGCGGCGAAGCCGCCTCCTGCAGTTGCGGGTCCGTGTTGGCCGACCAGTAAAAAAGCTGCGCTCGGTCCATGATTATTTCCATAGCGTGGGGAGCAGCCGATTTGTTTCGGCCATGTACCGCTGGTAGCTTTGCCCAAACTGATCAATCATCATTGATTCTTCGTCACCCACGCGCATGAGGTACATATAGGTAACAGCGACAAGATTGAGCCCGCCCACTAGCCAGTTTGCAGATAGAAGAAGGACACCTGCCCCCATCAAGAAAAAAGCAGAGTACATTGGATGGCGAACAAACTGGTATGGCCCGTTAGTCACCAATTCATGGCCTTTTGCAATTTCCAAAACGCCTGACCAGTTTTTCCCCAATGCCAGATGGGTCCAGGCAAACAGAGCACTCCCCGACAATCCAACCAATACCCCAATCAGTCTTGCCCAATCCGGAAGTGGGAAGTGTGCAAAGCTGAACAGGCCAGCAAACACGTAAAGAAAAATCGGCAGGAACGAAAAGCTCACCAGCATGTAGGAAATTTTTTCCCGACGACTATGCAATGCCGATACTTTCTCACCGCTCCCCACTTTTTGTTGGAATTAAATCCTCGCCGAAATCCATGTAGCGATCACAATTCCAACTGCAACCCGAAACAACAGCGTTTGATCATTGTTCATTTCTATTCAGCCTTTTAACGTTGGCAATGACCGGAACGCAACATGCGCCGCGAAGCGGCAACTTTGAGTTGTGTGTCCGAGTCGATCAACATGTTAAAGAACGGATCAGTTATGGCAACGATTATTCAAGATGCTTCGGTGGTTGAAACAATGAATCAAGAATCGCCTGAATATCAGCGGAAAGTAGCTGAGGCCGTTGCAAATCGGATAGGGCTAGAGTTGCTTGCGCTTGCATCAGCAACGATTCCGCCACTTGCTTCACCCGACTCGGGTCTGGATGGGTCGAAATCAGCGCTCGAATAACTGCCTGATTCACCACGGAGTTTGTGATGATCGGTCGAAGCTTTGTCAGTTCGTTTTCCACTTGGCTGTTCAAATCACTTTCGTTCACAGGGTTCCCCTTGGAGTACTTTAACGTAATGTAGACCGCAAAACCCGGTTGATACATCCGGGCCAAGTCGATACATCTTGTTGTTGAAATGCCTGCAAGTCCCTTGCACTCTGGCTTGCAGTTAAATATTCTGTAGTTTTATACAGGTATAAATTTTCCATGAAACCCGGTGCCCCTTCCTTGCAGTCCAGCCGCTTGCTCGACCAAGTGCGCGAGCGGATCCGGTATGCGCACTATAGTCTCAAAACCGAGAAAGCTTACCATTATTGGATTCGTTTTTTCATTCTCTGGAGCGCCACCCAGCTCGGCGGTATGCGACACCCGCGTGAGATGGGGGTGGCCGACGTCGAGACATTTTTGTCCATGCTGGCCAATGAGCGCAAGGTGTCCGCCTCCACACACAACCAAGCGCTCAGCGCCCTGCTGTTTTTGTACCGAGAGGTGTTGGGCATAGATTTGCCGTGGCTCAACAACATCGGTAGGCCCCAGCAGACCAAGCGCATTCCAGCAGTGTTGACCAAAGATGAAGTGGCTGGTCTTTTGGCGCAGATGGATGGCGTGACCGCGCTACTGGCGCGGCTTTTGTATGGCACGGGCATGCGTTTAATGGAGGGCATGCGCTTGCGCATCAAAGACGTAGATTTTGAACGTCTGATCATCATCGTGCGCGAAGCCAAGGGGGCCAAAGACCGGGTGGTGATGCTACCGCGCACGCTGACACCGGCATTGCGCTTACAGATGTTGGCAGCGCGGGCACAGTGGGAGGCCGATAGACAAGTGCAAGGGAGTGGTGTGGATGTGCCACATGCCTTGGAAAGCAAATACCCGAAAGTAGGCTGCACGTGGGGCTGGTTTTGGTTGTTTCCTTCGCCAACGCTGTCCATAGACCCGCGCAGTGGCGTAGAGCGTCGACATCATTTGTTTGAAGAGCGGCTGCAACGTGCTTTGAAAAAAGCGGTGGCAAGCGCTGGGATTGTGAAGCCCGTCTCGGTTCATACGCTGCGTCACAGCTTTGGGACCCACCTGCTGCAAGCGGGCTCCGACATTCGCACCGTACAGGAATTGCTTGGCCACAGCGATGTGTCCGCGACCATGATCTACACCCATGTGCTGAAGGCAGCGGCAGGGGATACTGCGCGCCCTTTGGATGCCTTACTTCAATCTTGAGCGATTTGTCAGCGCCTTACAACCTAACCGCGATCCCCCGCTCCCGCATCCGCGCCTTCGCTTGCCCTACGGTGTATTCGCCGTAATGGAAGATGCTGGCGGCCAGCACTGCGTCGGCACCGCCTTGTTGGATGCCGTCGGCCAGGTGGTCCAGGTTGCCCACGCCGCCCGATGCGATGACGGGCACGGGCACCGCGTCGCTCACGGCGCGAGTGAGCGCCAGGTCAAAGCCGGCTTTGGTGCCGTCGCGGTCCATGCTGGTGAGCAATATTTCGCCTGCGCCTAACTGCGCCATTTGCACGGCCCAGGCCACGGCGCACAGACCCACGTTTTTGCGGCCGCCGTGGCTGAACACATCCCAGCCGGGGCCTACGGGCAAGCCTTCTTTACCCATCCGCTGCTCTTCTTCCGGTGATCGGCGTTTGGCGTCGATAGCCACCACAATGCATTGCGCGCCGTATTTGGCCGAGGCTTCTTGAATCACCTGCGGGTTGGCAATAGCCGCCGAGTTGAAGCTGACTTTGTCCGCGCCCGCATTGAGCAGGCGGCGCACATCGGCCACGGTGCGCACACCGCCGCCCACCGTGAGCGGAATAAACACTTGGCTGGCCACGGCTTCGATGATGGGCAGTATCAAATCGCGCTGGTCGCTGGTGGCGGTGATGTCTAAAAAGGTGAGTTCGTCTGCGCCTTGCTCGTTGTAGCGGGCGGCGATTTCGACCGGGTCGCCCGCGTCGCGCAGCTCCACAAAATTAATGCCCTTGACCACGCGGCCACCGGTCACGTCCAGGCAGGGGATGATGCGTTTAGCCAGCATGCTTTAGGCACCCACGGCGCGCAAAACCTGGCTGCCGCTCCACTGCGCGCCAGGTGCGACGGTGATGGGCTGGAAAACTTGCGCGGCCTCTACGCAGAGCATGTGGGTAAACGCATCGGGCGTCATATCAGCCATACCCGCGCAGCCCGCTGCGCCAGGGTTCCACACCACGCAGTCCGCCCAGCCTTCGCTGTTGCTGATTTCCAAACCGCCTTGCGGATCATGCAAATGCATAGGCGCGTGCGGCGCGCTATAGACGCGGTCAAATGGGCCCGTGCATTGCAAACTCTCAAGCGCAGTTTGGTGCGTATCGGCCAGCGCATCCCATTCTTTTTGTCCGCCCAAACCGGATAGGCGCACTTGCCCAATATCGCTCACGGCCAAGTAGGAATGCAGCGCGCCGGTAAAGCTAAAGGCTTGCGTGCCCAGGTTGCGCACTTCCAGCGTTACGCACAGTTGCCCCGGTTGCAAATCTACGTGCAGGCGAGCTTCAAACTCAGCGGGCCAAATCGCGCGGGTGCTGTCGTTCGCGCTAAACCCAAAGCACAAAGTGTTTGGCGAATCGCTAGGCTCTGCGGCCAGCAAAGCCCAGGGCCGGTTGCGCACAAAACCGTGTTTGGGCAAATCGCCGCGCTGGTTAAATTGGGGAAAGCACACCGGAATGCCGCCGCGAATCGCAGCGCGTCCGTCCCACACGGTGTTGGGGCTGAGGAACAAGCGCTCGCGCCCACCGCTCACCCACGAGACCACGTGCGCGCCGTGCTGCGCCACCAGCACGCTGTCGCCATTAGCTAGCGTCAGGCGATAGCAGGGCTGGCCGTGGAAAAGTTCTTCGCTACGCGTGGCTAGTGAGCCTTGCATTTCGGCGTCGTCCGGTGCCCTTGGCAGACCATGTGCGGCTACTTGCTTGGCCGCATCCGGTAGTGTGCCGACAGCGCCAGATTCACGTCCCGAATTAGCCATTGAGTTCGTCAGCGCGGGCTTGGCCGGCGGCGAAGTCCAGGTCGCCGGTGTAAATTGCGCGTCCGCAAATCACGCCTTCCACGCCTTCATCTTCTACCTCGCACAAGGCTTCGATGTCGGCCATGTTGGAGAGGCCACCCGATGCGATGACCGGAATCTTCAAGGCTTGCGCCAGCGCCACGGTGGCGGGGATGTTGATGCCGGTGAGCATGCCGTCGCGGCCAATGTCGGTGTAGATGATGGCCTCGACGCCGTAGTCTTCAAACTTCTTGCCCAGGTCGATCACGTCGTGGCGGGTGAGCTTGCTCCAGCCGTCGGTGGCGACTTTGCCTTCTTTGGCGTCCAGGCCGACGATGATGTGGCCGCCAAACGCGGTGCAGGCGTCTTGCAAAAAGCCGGGGTTTTTCACCGCAGCGGTGCCGATGATGACGTAGCGCAAACCGGCGTCTAAATAGCGCTCAATCGTGTCCAGGTCGCGGATGCCGCCGCCTAGTTGCACATCGACTTCGCTACCCACTTCTTTGAGGATGCGGCGTATGGCCGCTTCGTTTTTTGGGTGCCCGGCAAAGGCGCCGTTCAGGTCCACCAGATGCAAACGCCTGGCGCCTTTGTCCACCCAAAGCCGCGCCATGGCGACCGGGTCTTCCCCGAAGGTGGTGGATTGATCCATATCGCCTTGTTGCAGGCGAACGCAGTGGCCGTCTTTGAGGTCAATAGCGGGGATAAGCAGCATGGTGCAGTGGCGGTAGGTAGTAAAAGTGAAGGGAAGGGATACGAAAAATTAGGCGAACCATACACGCAAGCGGGCTGCAATAGTCATATTAAGGCGCCCAACGCAAAAAATTGCGGTACAGGGCCAAGCCCTGGGCAGCGCTTTTTTCGGGGTGAAATTGCGTGGCAAAAATATTATCGCGGGCCAGCGCGGAGCAAAAGCGCCCACCGTAATCGGTCTGGCCAGCGCAGTGCGCCGCGTCTTGCGGATTAGCGTAATAGCTGTGTACAAAATAGAAATAACTGCCGTCGGGCACACCTGCCCACACCGGGTGAGCGCCCTTGCCGTGATCGGCCTGCCAGACTTGGTTCCAGCCCATTTGCGGTACTTTATAGCGGCTGCCGTCATCCTGCAAGCGCCCGTCCAAAGAAAATTTGCGCACCGTGCCGGCCATTAAGCCCAGGCCGGGCGTGTCCAGTTCCTCGCTATGGTCTAGCAGCATTTGCATGCCCACGCACACGCCCATCAGCGGTTTGTGCGCCGCAGCATGCAGCACGGCAGCCAGCATGCCGCTGGCGCGCAGCTCGGCCATGCAATCGCGCATGCCGCCTTGGCCGGGCAGCACTACGCGCTCGGCGTCCATCACTTCTTGCGGGCTGCGCGCCCACACCGCTTGCACGCCTTCCTGCGCGGCGGCGTGCATAACCGCCTGGGTGACAGAGCGCAAATTGCCCATGCCGTAATCGACGATTGCAACGGATTTCATGGCGGGGTGGCGCAAGCCTCCGGGCGGGGTGTCACGTCAGAGCGAGCCTTTGGTCGAGGGAATAGTGCCAGCGGCGCGCGGGTCGCGCTCTACCGCCACACGCAAGGCGCGGGCAAAGGCTTTGAACACGGTTTCGCACTGGTGGTGGGCGTTCTCGCCCTTCAGGTTATCAATATGCAGCGTGGCACCGGCATGGTTGACAAAGCCCTGAAAAAATTCATGCGCCAACTGACTGTCAAAGCCTCCGATCATGCCGCTTTTAAAGGGCACGTCCATTTCCAAACCGGGGCGGCCTGAGAGGTCGATCACCACGCGCGAGAGGGCTTCGTCCAGGGGCACATAAGCATGGCCGTAGCGGCGAATGCCTTTTTTGTCGCCCAGGGCTTTGGCAAAGGCCTGGCCTAGGGTAATGCCCACGTCTTCCACGGTGTGATGGCCGTCGATATGCAAATCGCCCTGGGCTTGGATGTCCAGGTCGATCAGGCCGTGGCGGGCGATTTGGTCCAGCATGTGATCAAAAAAGCCGATGCCGGTGGACAACTGGGCCTGGCCGCTGCCGTCCAGATTAAGGGCCACGCGGATGCGGGTTTCGGCGGTGTTGCGGGTGACTTCGGCGCTGCGAGGGCTGCCGTCGTCGGTGGGCTGGGGCAGCACGCTTACCAGGCTGGAAGCTGTGTCGGTCATAAAGAAGCCTCAAGCGCTGCAAGTAGCAGCGTGTTTTCAGGGGCTGTGCCCACCGTCAGTCGCAGACAGTTGGCCAGCAGCGGGTGCATTGTAGAAACGTTCTTTACCAAAATCTGACGCTTCTTTAAAGCATCGTACAGGCGGGCCGCAGCGCCGGCCTGGCCCTGCACGCGCAGCAGAATCATATTCGCCTGGCTGGGGAAGGGCTGCAGGCCGGGAAGCGCGGCCAAGGCGGACAGCAGGCGTTCGCGTTCGCTACAGATTAATTGCGCTTGCGCGGCAAACACCGGCGCATGCTCTAAGGCGAATAGCGCGCACTCCACATTAAGCACGCTGACGTTATAGGGCGGGCGCACTTTGTCGATCTGCGCCAGCAAGGCCGAAGGAGCCAGCGCATAGCCCAGGCGCACCCCGGCCAAGCCAAATTTAGACAAGGTGCGCATCAGCACGACCTGGGTATTGGCAGCCGGGTCGCGGCGGATTTCGTCCAGCCAGGTGTTGGCGGCAAAAGGCTGGTAGGCCTCGTCCAGCACCACCAGCGCGCCATAGGCGCTAGCCTGGGCAATAAGGCGGCGCAGCACGGCTGCGTCCCACAAATTAGCCGTAGGGTTGTTGGGGTAAGCCAGGTAGACGATAGCCGGTTGGTGCTGCGCGATAGCGGCGGACATGGCCGCTTCGTCCAGCGAAAAATCTGCCAGCAAAGGCACGCCCACAAAGCCCAGGCCTTGCAATTGGGCGGACATGGCGTACATCACAAAACCGGGTTCAGGCGCCAGAATGCAAGCGCCAGGCCGGGCGCAGGCCATGGCCAGCATGGAGATGAGTTCGTCTGAGCCATTGCCCAGCGTCAGCGCGTAGCCAGCGGGCAAGTCCACATAACTGGCTAGCGCGGCATGCAAATCTTTGACGCGCGCGCCGGGGTAGCGATTGATGGCGACGCGGCCCAAGCGCTCGCCCAATTGGGCCTGCAAGTCTGGCGACAGGGCATACGGATTTTCCATGGCGTCGAGCTTAAGCATGCCTGCGGCATCTTGTACTGCATAGGCGTGCATGGCTTGCACGTCGTCGCGAATGAAGCGCAAGTTGGGGCTTGGCGTACTCATGCTTTGTTGCCGTGCATACGCATCTCGGCAGCCCGCGCATGGGCTTGCAAACCTTCACCGTGCGCCAGCACCGATGCGGTTTGACCCAGTGTTTGCGCACCAGCTTCGGACACTTCAATCAAGCTGCTGCGCTTTTGAAAATCGTAAACCCCCAGCGGCGAAGAAAAACGCGCGGTGCCGGAGGTGGGCAGCACATGGTTGGGTCCGGCGCAATAGTCGCC
>CAIPZV010000006.1 GCA_903869595.1 uncultured beta proteobacterium
CGCGTCAAAGGCAAGGAGCGCATCATCGCCCCCATCGGCCAAACCTGGGACAGCTTCTTTTTGGATGGCCCCACAGTGAGCGACGACTTTTTACCCGAGCGCGCCACGCAGCACCAGCCGGAGCGAGAGGCGCTTTGATGCTGCGTTACCTGTTAGACACCAACATCGTCATCTATGTATTGAAGCGGCGCCCCGTCGAGGTGCTCTCCACCTTCAACGCCAACGCCAGCCGCATGGCCATGTCCTCCATCACCCTCGCCGAACTCTTACACGGCGCAGAAAAAAGCAGCCGCGTGAGCGAAAACCTATCCGCCATCGAGGACTTTTGCAGCCGCCTGGAAGTTCTGCCCTATGGCCCCAAGGCTGCGCAGCATTACGGAGCCATTCGCGCAGCCTTGGAAAAACTCGGCCAGCCTATCGGCGTGAACGACATACACATTGCAGCGCACGCCCGCAGCGAAGGCCTGGTACTGGTGACGAACAACGTGGGCGAGTTCGCGCGGGTGCCTGCACTGGAAGTGGAAAACTGGGTGCACACGGCGCAGTAATGTTGATAATTATTTTTGAGATCTTTGCGCGCAAGTGATGCTATAAACCATGGATTCGGCACAGCCTTTGGCCGATGAAAAAGAGAATTTAAGGGCAAACCCGCTGTGACAGGCATATTTACCGCTTCAATCCCAAATAAAAATTCTCATGCGGCCCCAGGCCCAGCAGCACCGCTTCGCCAGGCTTGGTTTTGTCGGGCCGCAAGGCATAGGCCAGCAAGGTTTCCTGTTTGTTCAGTTTGAACTTGTACACAAACACTCCCACCAAGTCGCCTTTTTTCTCGGTGCCGACGAAGGGGTCGGCCAGCACGGTTTGCACGGCTTCATCGAGTACCTTTTTGTCTTTGGGGTGGAGTTTTTTCGCCACCCGGACAAAAGATGGCGTGGCGCTGACGCTGAGCATCAGCCCATCTCGTAGGGCACGGTCTGCCCGGCGTTGACTTCTTCGCGCGACAACATCACGTCTTGAATCAGCCGCAAAGGCATGTCCGGGTTGTCGATCACGGCTTTGCCGATGCGCGCCCAGTATTCGATTTGCCGTGGCACGGACCGGTGCTCGGCGGCGGCGTAGAGCTTGGCGTCTTCCACCAACTCGTCGGATAACTTCATGGCTACAGGCATGGCATTCCCTTTCAATTTGGTTGCATTATGCAACTGTTAGGCGTAATTTACGACCGATTTTGAGCGCCGACCCATCGCCTGGCTGCCGACCCGATCAAGGCAAACCCTTAACATCGCCTCCCTATGACCTACTTAGACGCCATCACATGGGACGCCCAGGGCCTGGTGCCAGTTATTGCCCAGGAGCAGGGCAGCAAGGACGTGCTGATGTTCGCCTGGATGAACCGCGAGGCGCTGCAAATGACGGTGGAGCTGGGCCGTGCGGTGTATTTCAGCCGCTCGCGCAACAAGCTCTGGCCCAAGGGCGAAGAGTCCGGCCATGTGCAGTTGGTGCACGAAATCCGTATCGACTGCGATGCCGACGTGGTGCTGCTCACCGTCACCCAGCAAGGCCACGAGCCCGGCATTGCCTGCCATACCGGGCGCCACAGTTGTTTTTTCAGCATGCTGCACAAGGGGCAGTGGCATCCGGTGGAGCCGGTGCTCAAAGACCCTGCAACGATTTACCCCAAAGGCAATTAAATGGACAGTTCGGGCAAAGAAATTTCACAAGACGCGCTGGCGCAATTGGCCGCCATCATCGAAAGCCGCAAAGTCGCGCAGGGCGGAGACCCGCAGACCAGCTATGTCGCGCGCCTTTTGCACAAAGGGCCGGACGCCTTCCTCAAGAAAATCGGCGAGGAAGCCACCGAAGTGGTGATGGCCGCCAAAGACCTGGACCATGGTGGCGACCCCAGCAAGCTGGTGGGCGAAGTGGCCGACCTGTGGTTTCACTGCCTGGTGGCCTTGGCGCATTACGGTTTGCACCCGTCGGACGTGATCGCCGAGCTGCGCCGGCGCGAAGGCACGAGCGGCATCGAAGAAAAAGCGCTGCGCAAAGCCGTACAGCGCGAAGCCCAAGAGCCCTGATTTAATATCGTGTTTAGTCCGTGGTGAAGCGAGGCGGTTTGGCCAGATGGCGGCCCTAGCCCCGTCCAAGCCCGCGACAAATAAAGCAAATTGCTCCTGATAGACATTACCTCCATCCCAATTTCCGACCATGGCCACCCATTCGCACACCGCCCACGAGCCCAACTGCCTGTTTTGCAAAATCGTCGCCAAGCAAATTCCTTCGCGCACGGTTTATGAGGATGATGACTTTTACGCCTTCCACGACATCGCCCCCTGGGCGCCGGTGCACTTTCTGATCATCCCCAAGCTGCATATTCCGTCTATGGCACACGTCCGGCCGGATGATGCGCCCCTGCTGGGCCGCTTGATGGCCCTGGTGCCCAAGCTGGCTTTGCAGGAGGGTTGCAACCCTTATCCGGACGGGGGCTTTCGCCTGGTGACCAATACCGGCGCAGAGGGCGGGCAGGAGGTGCGGCACCTGCATTTCCACGTTATGGGCGGTCCCAGGCCCTGGCTGCGCGGCTGAAAACACGCAAATAGCGCAGGTGCATCCTGCGCGACTAGAATTCCCCCTCACTTAGGAGAACCGTATGGGTTTGTCAACAACACATCTGATCATTTTTCTGGTCATCATTGTGGTGATCTTCGGTACCAAAAAACTGCGCAATATCGGCTCGGATCTGGGCGGTGCGGTTAAAGGTTTTAAAGACGGCATGCGTGACGGCGGCGACAAGCCTGCTGAAGCCGCTCCCGCTGCCCCGGCGCAGCAAGTGGCCACCAATGCGCCCACTGCCAACAAAGACGCGATCGACGTCGAAGCCAAGGCCAAGCACTAAGCCCCCGTCTGTGGGTCTGCCGCCTGTGCATGAGATTTCCTTAAGTGTTTGATATTGGCGTTACCAAGCTCGCCATCGTCGGCGGCATCGCTTTGATCGTTATCGGCCCGGAAAAACTCCCCGGCCTGGCGCGCACCGTTGGAACCATGCTGGGCCGCGCGCGGCGCTACGTGGCCGATGTCAAAGAAGAGGTCAACCGCTCCATGGACCTTGAAGAGCTGCGCAAGGCCCAGGCCACTTTGCAGGACGCAGCCAATGCGGTGCAAAGCTCCATAGACCAGAGCACCGCCGCCGTAGAAGCCATAGAAAATAGCCTCGCCGAGGCGAACGCCCAGGACGCCAACAGCGAACCCGTACCCTATTACTCGTTTTACCGCCCCGTAAAAAAACGCTGGCGCACCAAGATCGGCGCGACCCCCAAGTGGTACAAAGCCCGCAATGGCGTGCGTACGCGGGCACTTTCCGGCGCAGCCCGTGTGGCGCGCTTTCGGCCACCTAAAGCCCTTTAATGAGCGATAACAAGCCTCCTGACGACGAACTGGCCGGCACCGAGCAGCCCTTTGTGCAGCATTTGTTCGAACTGCGTGACCGCTTGCTGCGCGCGGTGTACGGCATTGCGGCGATATTTACCGTACTGGCCTTTTTCCCCGGCCCCTCCAAGTTGTACGACTACCTGGCGCTGCCGCTGGTCAAGGCCTTGCCCGAAGGCTCCAAAATGATCGCCGTGGGTGTGGTCTCGCCGTTTTTGGTGCCCATCAAAGTAACCGTGCTGGCGGCGATTGCGCTGTCGCTACCGTGGATTCTTTACCAGGTCTGGGCTTTTGTGGCCCCGGGTCTGTACAAGCACGAGAAAAAGCTCGTTATGCCCTTGGTAACGGCCAGCACTTTGCTGTTTTACGCCGGTGCGGCGTTTTGCTACTTTTTTGTGTTTGGCCAGGCCTTCCCGGCGATCCAAAAAATGGCGCCTATGTCCGTGGCGGTGAGCCCGGATATCGAGGCTTACCTGGACTTTGTGGTGACCATGTTCATCGCTTTCGGCGTGGCCTTTGAGGTGCCGATTGTGGTGGTGATTTTGGCGCGCATGGGCGTGGTTACGATCGTGCAGTTGCGCAATTTCCGCACCTATTTCATCGTCGCAGCGGCAGCGATGGCGGGCTTGGTAACGCCACCGGATCCGGTATCCATGATCGCGTTGCTGGTCCCTATGTGCCTGCTCTATGAGGTGGGCATTATTGCGGCCCAGGTCTTCATCCGCCACACCCAAGCCCCCGAAGACCCACCGGCACCGGAAGGCGCCTCCAACCCTGGCAATTAACGCGGCAGTTTGCCCGGTTTGGGTCGCACGCCGGGGGTGATGCTCAAGGCCAGCACGGTTTTCTTACGCTGAATCTCGACGCTGGCTGGCACACCAGGTTTGAGCACCGCCACGGCGGATAACAAATGCGCCACATCGTCTACCGGTGTACCGGCAATCGACAGCACCACATCGCCTGGGGCCATGCCCGCTTTACCCGCTGGGCCACCTTGCATGACGCCGGTCACCGCCACACCACGCTCGGCCACGATGCCAAATGCTTCGGCGATTTCAGGCGCCAGGTCATTGGGCTCGATACCAATCCAGCCGCGCGTAACCTGGCCGTCGCGCACAATGCTCTCCAGCACTTGCTTGGCGGTGGAAATCGGGATAGCAAAGCCAATGCCCAAGCTGCCACCCGAGCGCGAGTAAATCGCGGTGTTGATACCCAGCAAGCGGCCTTGGCTATCGACCAAGGCGCCGCCCGAATTGCCGGGGTTGATCGCGGCGTCGGTTTGGATAAAGTTTTCAAACGTGTTGATGCGCTGGTTGCGCCCCAAGGCGCTGATGATGCCGCTGGTCACGGTTTGGCCTACGCCAAAAGGGTTGCCAATAGCCAACACCAGGTCACCCACTTGTGCGTTTTCTGAGTCGCCCAAAACCATGACAGGCAGCTTGTCCAGCTCGATTTTGAGTACCGCCAAATCGCTGTCCGGGTCGGTCCCAATTACTTTGGCGCGGGCGCGACGCCGGTCGTTGAGTACGACTTCGATTTGCTCCGCGCCTTCGACCACATGGTTGTTAGTTAACAGGTAACCGGTGGCGCTCACGATGACGCCGCTGCCTATGCCTGAGGACGGCTCCTCTGGGTCAGCGTCGGGGTCATTGAAAAAACGTTCCCACGGTGGTACAGAGTTTTTGGCGCCGGTATGCCCTTTGCTAACGCTGATGCTCACCACAGCCTGCGCTGCGTTGTGCGCTGCGGTGCGAAAGCTGCCTGGCGGCACTTCACCCTTCGCAAGCGCAGGCGCCTGTACCAATCCCATCACCCCCTCGCCACGCGGCGCAAGCCACGCTGGCTTGAGGGTTAGCACCACAAAATAAGCCGCCAGCAGAACGGTGATGGTTTGGGAAAAAAGTATCCAGTAACGCTTCATGTATCCGTCCGCAGGGCCGCGCCAAAAGGTAGCACGAGAAGCGCAAATTGTAGGCTTCACTCATGGTTATCAAGGGCGTGGGCCCGAGCAGCCACGGCTTACCTAATGTTGGACATGGGGCAAAAGTGCCGCAAGTGCGTCGGCATTGCTATTGGCGACGCTTTAGCCCAGGCAATTCCCCTCAGACTCTGGCGCGGATAATCGCGCCTATTGCGCCTGTCCGGCGCGACTACGCACCCCATGAGCCAGCCCATGACCGACCACCTTACGCTGCTTGCGGCCTTTGACGCCATGCTGGAGCCCCAGCGCTTCAAAGACTATGGGCCTAACGGCTTGCAGGTGGAGGGGCGGCGCCCGGTGCGCAAACTGGTGTCAGGCGTCACCGCCAGCCTGGCGCTGATCGAGGCCGCCATTGCGCAGGACGCGGATGCAATATTTGTCCACCATGGCTTGTTTTGGCGCGGCCACGATGGGCGGGTGACCGGTTGGCTGCGCCAGCGCCTGGCCTTGTTGCTGGCCCATGACATCCATTTATTCGCCTATCACCTGCCTTTGGACGCCCATCCGCAATGGGGCAATAACGCGCAACTGGGCCAGCGTTTGGGTTTGCAGGCGCAGGCCCGGTTTGGCGAACAAGACCTGGGCTGGATCGGTGCGCCTCAGGCGGGTGAATTTGCCGATTCGCAAGCCCTGGCCGACCAGCTGCAATCCGTGCTGGGCCGCCCGGTGGTGATGGTGGCGGGCAAGTCAGGGCCTGTGCAACGCATTGCCTGGTGCACTGGCGGGGCGCAGGGCTATTTCGAGGCGGCAATTGCAGCCGGGGCCGACGCCTTTATCACCGGTGAAATATCGGAACCCCAGGCGCACTACGCCCGTGAATGCGGCGTCACCTTTATCGCCTGTGGCCACCACGCGAGCGAACGCTATGGCGCGCCCGCCGTGGCGGGGCAGGTGGCGCAGCAATTAGGCATTGCGCACGCCTTTATCGACGTGGACAACCCGGCCTAAAGGCCTTGACGATGCCGCAATCGACTTCTCTGGCTAAGCCGCTGGCCATCACCATGGGCGATGCGGCCGGTATCGGCCCGGAAATTATTGCCAAAGCCTATGCTTCGCAGGCCGCGTCGATGCAGGGCAGTTTTGTCGCCGGTGACGTCCAGGCCATGCGCCGCGCCAGCGCCTTGGTAGCCCAAGGTCTGGCCTGTCCGGTGCTGCAAATCAGCGATCCGCAAGAGGCGCTTCGGGTACCGCCGCGCTGTATCCCGGTGTTGCAAGTGGGCGCGCCCATGCTTTCGGTGCCCTATGGCCGGGTCAGTGCGGTCGCGGGTGAATTTGCAGGGCGCTGCGTGCAATGGGCCGCCCAAAAGGCGCTGGATGGCGCTGTTGCCGCGTTGGTGACGGCGCCGCTGAACAAACAAAGCCTGTCTGCTGCGGGCCCGCCCTGGGATAGCTTTCCCGGCCACACTGAAATATTGCAGGCGCTGGCCGCCCGGCATGCGGGCCTGCCGTTGGAGCGCCTACCGGTGCGCATGATGCTTGCCAACGAGGAACTGCGCACCGTTTTGGTCAGCATCCATATGTCTTTGCGCCATGCGATTGAAGCCGTGACCGAGGCGGCGGTACTAGAGACTATACGCATTACCGACGCCGCCTTGCGCCCGGTGCTGGGCCGCGCGCCGCGCATCGCCGTGGCTGGACTCAATCCGCATGCGGGGGAGGGCGGCTTGTTTGGCGATGAGGAGCAACGCATCATCGGTCCCGCGATTGCCGCAGCGCGCCAGGCCGGATGCCACGCTAGCGGCCCCTGGCCCCCAGACACGGTTTTTATGCAGGCGCGGGCCACCGGCCCACAGGCGCGCTTTGACGTGGTTATCGCGATGTACCACGACCAAGGCCTGATTCCCGTGAAATACTTGGGCGTGGAGCAGGGCGTTAACCTCACGCTAGGCATGCCTTTTGTGCGTACCAGCCCAGACCATGGAACGGCGTTTGACATCGCTGGCAAAGGCCTAGCCGACGCCGCTAGCTTGCTCGCTGCCGTGGGAATGGCGCGCCAGTGGGTGGGCGTTGGGCGGTCTTAGGCCCATTTGCGACGCCCGTAGGGGGTTTGCTGCGCTGCCGCATACTAAATCCGGCGGCTGACGCTCAGCTACAATGCGCGGTTACCTTGTAGTGATTTTTTGCTGAGGATTCTCATGAGCGACACCCTCGCCGGTACCCCTTCCCACGACTCGAGCAAACGGACCTGGATCATCACCTCCTCCTGCGTAGGCGCAGCGGGTGCTTTGACTGCCGTAGTGCCCTTTGTCAGTTCTTTCCAACCTTCCGAGCGTGCCAAAGCCGCCGGCGCTGCTGTCGAGGTGGATATTTCGGCCATCAAGCCCGGCGAAAAGCTCACCGTCGAGTGGCGCGGTAAGCCGGTTTGGGTGGTGCGTCGCACCCCTGAACAATTGGCGGCCCTTGAAACGCTCAATGGTGCATTGGCCGATCCGCAATCCCAGCGCAAGCCTGACGAACTCACCCCCAAGTACGCCCGTAACCCGGGCCGGTCCATCAAGCCCGAGTTTTTAGTGGTCGTTGGCATTTGCAGCCACCTGGGCTGCTCGCCCTCTGACAAATTCCAAATCGGCGCCCAGCCTTCGCTGCCCGATGACTGGAAAGGCGGCTTTTTGTGCCCCTGCCACGGCTCGACCTTTGACATGGCCGGCCGCGTTTTCAAAAACAAGCCTGCGCCGGACAACCTCGAGGTGCCGCCGCATATGTTCCTCTCCGACAGCAAGTTGCTGATCGGCGAAGACAAACAAGCTTGACCCCACGCCTTCGGAGCACACCATGGCTGAATTCAAAGAAATTTCCCCCAACGCGCCTGCCAGCGCCAAGCTAGGCAACTGGCTTGAAAACCGCTTCCCCACCGCTTTTGACGCCTACCGCGTCCACATGGCGGAGTACTACGCGCCCAAGAACTTCAACATCTGGTACATCTTTGGTTCGCTGTCCCTGCTAGTGTTGGTGATCCAGATCGTCACCGGCATCTTTTTGGTCATGCACTACAAGCCTGACGCTGCGCTGGCCTTTGGCTCGGTGGAATACATCATGCGTGATGTGCCATGGGGCTGGTTGATTCGTTACATGCACTCCACTGGCGCTTCGGCCTTCTTTATTGTGGTGTACCTGCACATGTTCCGTGGCCTGATGTACGGTAGCTACCGCAAACCGCGCGAGTTGGTTTGGCTGTTTGGCTGTGCCATCTTCTTGTGCCTGATGGCCGAAGCCTTTATGGGCTACCTGCTGCCTTGGGGCCAGATGAGCTACTGGGGTGCGCAAGTGATCGTGAACTTGTTCGCCGCAGTGCCCTTTGTCGGCCCTGACCTCGCGCTGCTGATTCGTGGTGACTATGTGGTCGGTGATGCCACGCTCAACCGCTTCTTTAGCTTCCACGTTATTGCCGTGCCCCTGGTCCTGCTGGGCTTGGTGGTGGCGCATTTGCTGGCCTTACACGATGTGGGTTCCAACAACCCCGATGGCGTGGAGATCAAAGGCCCCAACGCACCCAAGGATGCCAAGGGCCACCCGCTGGACGGCATTCCGTTCCACCCCTACTACACCGTGCACGACATTTTTGCCGTCAGCATGTTCCTGATGGTGTTTACCGCAATCATCTTCTTCGCGCCTGAATTTGGCGGCTACTTCCTGGAGTACAACAACTTCATCCCAGCCGACCCGCTCAAGACGCCTTTGCATATCGCCCCGGTCTGGTACTTCACGCCGTATTACTCGATGCTGCGCGCTATCACCGGTGAAATGGTCTATGTGCTGATCGCTTGTATCTGGCTGGCTGTGTTTTTAGCGGTGACCCGTGGCAAATTGGCTGCTTTGTTCAAACTGGTTGCCCTGGGCGCGGCGGCTGCGGTCACCGTCATGATGCTCAACACCGACGCCAAATTTTGGGGCGTGGTGATCATGGGTGGCGCGGTGGTGATTTTGTTCTTCCTGCCCTGGTTGGACAATTGCGACGTCAAGTCCATCCGCTACCGTCCCGACTGGCACAAGTACATGTATGGCGTTTTTGTCATCAACTTTGTCATCCTGGCCTACCTGGGCGTGCAGCCACCCTCACAGATCGGTGAGCGGGTATCCCAGGTCGGAACCCTGTTCTATTTCGGATTCTTCCTGCTGATGCCCTGGTGGAGCCAGATCGGCCAATCCAAGCCGGTTCCGAGCCGTGTTGTTTTCGCCGCCCATTAAGCTGGAGTTATTGAAAATGAAAAAATTTGTACTCAGCTTTTTGACTGGCTTGGCCCTGGTCTCGGGCGTGCAGGCCAATACCGGTGGCATCGCCTGGGACAAGGCGCCCAACAACTTGAACGACATGGGCTCCTTGCAAAACGGCGCCAAAGTGTTTGTCAACTACTGCCTCAATTGCCATGCAGCAGCCTTCATGCGCTTTAACCGCCTGAAAGACATTGGCCTGACCGAGCAGCAAATCAAAGACAACCTTTTGTTCACCACCGACAAGGTGGGCGAGACCATGAAGGTTGCGATCGACCCGCGCCAGGCCAAAGAATGGTTTGGCGGCAACCCACCGGACTTGACCGTAATCGCCCGTTCGCGCTCCTCAGGCCAGGGCAGCGGTGCGGATTACCTGTACACCTATTTGCGCAGCTACTACCCGGATGAAACCAAGGCTACCGGCTGGAACAACCTGGCATTCCCCAACGTGGGCATGCCCCATGTGTTGTGGGAATTGCAGGGAAAGCGCGTGCCGCTGTACACCAAGGAAGAAGTGCATGGCCACGAGACGGAAGTCTTCAAAGGCTGGGAACAAGTCAGCCCCGGCAAGATGACTCCACTGGAATACGACCACATGGTGGGCGATTTGGTGGGTTATCTGCAGTGGATGTCTGAGCCATCGCAGAGCAAGCGTGTGCAGGTTGGTGTTTGGGTTTTGATCTTTCTGACCGTGATGACCGTGTTTACCTGGCGCCTAAATGCAGCGTTCTGGAAAGACGTGAAGTAATTCGAATAAGCAATGCGTGCCGGTTTGCAAGTCAGACCGGTGCCTGTCAGAGTGGGTCTGCAAAGCGCACCCACTCTTTTTAATTTTTAGGAGTCCCCCGCCATGATGGTGCTGTATTCAGGAACAACCTGCCCTTTTTCTCACCGCTGCCGCTTTGTGCTTTTTGAAAAAGGCATGGACTTCGAAATCCGTGACGTGGACTTGTACAACAAGCCCGAAGACATCAACGTTATGAATCCGTACGGCCAGGTGCCGATTTTGGTCGAGCGCGACCTGATTTTGTACGAGTCCAACATCATCAACGAGTACATCGACGAGCGCTTCCCGCATCCCCAATTGATGCCCGGCGACCCGGTGGACCGCGCCCGTGTGCGTTTGTTCCTGCTCAATTTCGAGAAAGAATTGTTTGTGCATGTCACGACGCTCGAATCGCGCAGCAGCAAAAACAACGACAAAGCCCTGGACAAAGCCCGCGCACACATCCGCGACCGCTTGACCCAGCTGGCCCCGGTGTTCCTGAAAAACAAATTCATGATGGGCGAGAGCTTCTCCATGCTCGACGTGGCCATCGCACCGCTCTTGTGGCGCCTGGAGTATTACGGCATCGACTTGAGCAAAAACGCAGCGCCCTTGCTGAAGTATGCCGAGCGCATTTTTTCGCGCCCCGCGTATATCGAGGCGCTGACGCCTTCCGAAAAGGTCATGCGCAAATAAGGCCTGGTGACGCAGCAAGAGGAGCGCTAGTGGTGTCCCAAAGCCCCGTGGTTAGTTCCACACGCCCGTACATGGTTCGCGCCATGTACGACTGGTGTGTGGACAATCAACTCACCCCTTTTATCGTGGTAGCCGTGGATGCCAGCGTGCGCGTCCCTACCGAATTTGTGCGCGATAACGAAATCGTGCTCAACATCAGCATGGGCGCCACCAGCAGCCTCGTGCTGGGCAATGACTATATTGATTTCAAAGCGCGCTTCGGTGGCGTGGCGCGTGACATCAGCGTACCCATGGGCCGCGTGTCGGCCATTTACGCGCGCGAAAACGGACAGGGTATGACCTTCCCCTTAGAAGCTAGCGCTACCAAGCCCGAAGCTTTAGCGCCAGCCCAGCCTGTGGTACCAGCGCCAGTCTTGAGCGGTGTGCAATCAAGCACTGCTGCAAAGAAACCCACGCAGTCGCAAGCGGCTGAGGGTACGCCTGCAGACGCCAAGCCCGCTGGCAGCAGCCCGCGCCCGGCACTTACACGCATCAAATAAAGCCGCACCCCGTGTGCCTTTAGCGCAAGGCTTTGAAGTGCCATTCGGCCATCGACCCTACGTTAGAATCGCGTCCGTGCCGATTTAGCTCAGTTGGTAGAGCAACCGCCTTGTAAGCGGTAGGTCATCAGTTCGAATCCGATAATCGGCACCATTTTGAAAACCAGCGTCGCGTAGCGATGGCTGGTTTTTTTTATGCCTCTTTTTTCATTGGGAAAATTCTTGGAGCGCGTCTTTCGACATCAAATCAAGATGAGATTGATGGCGTGCGTAGTGAAAAGTGCTCCACGCCGATGGTCTTACGACATAGAAATCCAGAATACCTAGGTCAAACAGCGCCGCACCATTTGCACAACGCAGTTAGAGCGCCTCGCGCGCCACTAGTGCCGCTTTCAGGCGGATGTGCGCGGCCATGCGCGCAGCGGTTCGCGTGCCTTTGTCGCCGGCTAGGCGCTGCTGGTCTTGCACCACCTGTTCTGCGCGCTCGGGGGTGTTAAAGGCACCGCCCGCTCCGGGCACCAACCAGGCTGAGGAACCAAACATTTCGCCGGCCACCAAGGCCAAGCGTGGGAAGTTGTCCAGCACAAACTGGTAGGCCATCACGTTATGGATATGGTTGTTGGACACCATAGAGGGTAGGCGCGCCGCCACGTTGTTGGGCAATAGGCCCGCCAGTGACAGGTCAAGCACCTGCCGCGCCAACACCGGGTCAGTGGTGTTGGCCAGGGCGCTGGCGTAGCGCCAGCGGTCTTCCTCGTTGGTGGCCGTAAGCAGGCGCTGTTTGAGGCGGGCAAAGCGCTCCGTATGGTCTCCCATACCGGCGGCGCGGATCACGGCGTCGCGTATTTCGGGGGCGATACTGGGGCCACCGGCCTCCTCTTGATCAAACAGCTGGGTTGCCTGAGCGCGCACTGAGGCATCGCCGAAATGCGCCAAGCTGGAAATCAGGCCATTGCGTAGCATTCGGGTGTCTCTGTCGTCGCTAGCGCGCGGTTGCCAGCCCAGGGCCTGAATCTCTGGCGCGAGCAGAGCCAGTGCGCGGCTGCGAAAGCTTGCTTGCGCGGGCGTATTTATAAAGGCTTCGTGCAAAAAGCCCAGGCCATCGCGCGCCATGTCGATCAGCGCAGCCCGGCCAGGCCCCTGGATGGCGGGCACGGCCTGGAGCAGCTCCAAATAGGCTGTTAGTGGCAGCTGGGCCGATTGCACCAGGGCAAAGGTGTCGCTCAGTAGTGCAATGCGCGCAGTAGCAGGCAAAGTGCCAAAGCTGCGCATCAGCGCGGCGTGCTGGGCTGGTGCGTACTGCACGCGATAGAAGCCCTGCCCGCCAGGGTTCACCAAGGCGGGAGTGTCACTGCACTGGGGCAACGTGAAGGTCTGGCTGGCTTGGTCCATGAGCAGGGCGTGCTCGCGCCCGCTGTGCAGCACGACTAATGGGATCGACCATAGGCCAGAGCCAGTTGGGGAGGCGATGCTGGCGGCATCACTTGAAAAACGGCTTTGTCGAAGGTTCAGCACGGTCTGGCCTGCCTCGCAGCGGCTATGCACGCTGACCAGCGGGAAGCCTTTTTGGTCCGTCCAGCTGCGCGCCACGCGGGCCACGTCGCGACCCGAGGCCTGACCGATGTGAAACCACAAATCGCCCGCTGTGGCATTGGATAGGCGCCGTTGCTTCATGTAGCTGGAAAGACCTTGGCGGAAAACTTCGGGCCCCATCCAGCCTTCGAGCATGCTAAGCACGGCGCCGCCTTTGACGTAGGTGATGTTGTCAAACACGTCAAACACGCGGTCTTCCTGCACAGCACCCGAGCGGATAGCGCGGGTGGCCGCGCTGGCATCATCGCCCATCGCTTCGTCAATGGGCTGGCGCCGACGCAGTTGGATTTGCCAGTCCGGATTGAATTTGTCTGTAGCTTTTTCGGCCAGCCAGGTGGCAAAGGCCTCGTTGAGCCAGATTTCTTCCCACGAGGCGGCGGTAACCAAATTGCCAAACCACTGGTGCGCAACTTCGTGAGCGATAGTTTCAAAAACGCGCATGCGCCGGTGTTCGTTGCTGCGCGCTGGGTCAAATAGCAAACTGGTTTCACCATAGGAGATCAGGCCCCAGTCCTCCATAGCGCCGCCGCGTGTGCTGGGTACGGCCAGCTGGTCCAGCTTAGGTAGGGCATAGGGCACACCGAAATAATCGTTGTAATAAGGTAATATTTTTTGCGTCACCTCCAGCGCGTAGCTGGCTTGGGCGCGCTTGCCCGGCGAGGTGATGATGCGCAAAGGCACGCGCGCGGCCAATCCGCTGAGCACATCAAATTGCCCCACCGTTATGGCGACCAGGTAGCTGGGCATGGAAGGCGTGGCGCTAAAGCGGTGCACCCGCACAGCGCCATTGGTGGCGATGCTGCGCACTGGCATATTGGAAAAGACCGTGTAGCTGGCCGGCGCTTGCACGGTGATGTCAAAAACGCTGCGATAAGCCGGCTCGTCAAAGCTGGGGAAAAGCATGCGGGCGAACACCGCCTCCAGTTGTGTGGCCAGCATGACCTCGGGCTGGCCATCCGCGGTGTAGGGTGCGCGGTACAGGCCGGAATCGCTCTCGTTCACTGTCCCGCTGTAAGCGATGCGCAACCTGTATACACCCGGCGCAATGGGCTTGCCGTCCTGGGGCAACAGCGCCCAGGTCTGGGTCGCGGCGTCTGGCGCAATGCGCAGGGCGCGCGTGGCCTTTGCGCCGACAGCCTGTAGCTGAGCCCCGTCGCTTTGCAGGTTCTGGGCGTGCAGGCGCAGGCTGTCGGTGGCTTTGCGCACGGTAAGCCGAATGTGCACTTCGCCGCTAAATTGGGGGGCGGCTGGATCGACGCTTAGGCGCAGCGTGTAATGCGAGGGGCGCACCTCTTTGCTGAGCAGGCCGGGCGTGCTGTCAAACGCAAACCGCTCTTGGGCGCCAACGGCCAAAGCACCCAAGCCAAAGGCCAGAGCGAAAAAGCGCAAACAAATTCTCAAAACGGTGCGCATAGGACGACTGCTTTCAAAAAGTTAATCTGGAGTTGTCCCAATTCACCGCGCACCTTGACCTACTTAACCGAGGGTATCGGCTTCAATGATCCATAACTAGCAGAAGAAGGTTTACGTTTGCTTGGTCAGAGCCTTGTATTGTGATGGACAACAGATGCCGCTCCCAATAAAATCTCATCTTTCGATAGTTTGATTACGGAGTGTGATGCCGATAATCGCCATCATTTTGGAAGCACGCATCGCATTTCGGTGGGTGATTTTTTTGTGTGTCGAAATGCCTGGAGCTTCCAATTCCCCTTACATATCACCCAAAACCACTAGAAAAAAGAACAACAGACACATGGCCGTAAGCCAGACGGCGAGAACTGTGACTACCGTTTTGATCATGAAATTTCTCCGCTAACGTCGCAATTGGTAAATTCAAGCTTATCGGGTGGAGAATCACTATATTAGCCCCTTATGGTGGATTTCCTAAATTACGGACGATTACGGGGGTAGGTCTTGACCACGGATACGACCAAGCAGCCCAATAGGTTTACACGGGCGTTGCGCAATGCCTATTGGACGGTCTGTGCATTGTCCTGCCTGGGTTTGGCCGCCTGCGAGGAATCTCCTGTCGACCGCTGCGTCAAGTCCCGGCTCAAGGTCTGGGACGCGCACTCCGAGAAAACGCCCTGGCGTATTTCCGAGGCTACGGGGCAAACCCGCAGCGATTTCGAAGCCAAGGCGCGCGTGTGGTGCGCACAAGAGGCGGGGGTGCATTAAATGGTATTTACGCCCGCCGGCACTTCAAAGCAAGCGCCGCTTGACTTTCTTATCCCAGTGACGCACCAGAATCTGCTTGTCACCCTCAAAAGCTTCTAGCCTGCCGGTGATGCGGAAATGCGTGGCGCTGGCGGTCATGGTGCTATAGGTTTCGGTGGCCGTGACCCAATCGCCGCGCGCGGTTTCCATGCTCCAGTGGCATTCCTGGCGGGCCGATAAAGGGTCGTGGGGCAAGATGCTGTAGCGCTCGCGTCCGCGTCCCCAAGTCGTCAGGCCATGTTCCAGGTTGGTCACGCGGCCAAAGTCGTCTTCAATCACCATGCGCCGCTCGCCGGTGGCCTGGTCAATCGTCACTTCCCGTTTGTTCCAGGGCGCGTCCAGTGTTTTCAGACGCACGGCGGGAGCCGCCTGGGCAGGCTCAAAACGCGGCGCTTTTTCGCCACGCACTTTGGTCCGTACTGGCAAGTCCAGGTGGCTGGCGCCGGTATGCACCGTCAGCACAACGGGCGTCGGCGCCGGCCAGATCAGCGGCCAGTAGCTGGTAGATAGCGACACCCGCAGCGTGTGCCCTTTGGGGATGCGGTAAGCCACATCGTCCAATTGAATCTTCACGGTATAGACCTTGCCCGGCTCCAGCGCCTGCGGGTGCTCGTGGCTGGCTTGCCCATGCAAATGCGTGAGGTTGGCCACCGCATAAGTCAATCGTGACACCGCGCCGTCGGGCCAGATACTGTTGAGCCGCACCGCCACATGCGCCACCGCCTGGTCCACGCTGAATTTCAGGGTCAGTACCGGTGCGCCCACGAGGTCGATGTCCTGGGCCAAGGGCGCGCCGTCAAAGCACAGCGAGCCCGAATCGTCCTGGCGCTGGTCGCCGGGAAACTCCGGGCCCAGCCAAATAATGCAGTACTCGCCGCTGTCCGCGCCGGTGTGCTGCGGCGAGCTGATGGCCTGCTTGCGCGACGGGCTGCGTTCTGCGCCCAGGCCGTCGGCATTGAGGTGCAGGCGCGGCCCGTTGTGCTTTGCATTGGGCCAAACTGCGTCGCTCACCCAGCGCCCGTCAATGCGGCTGATGCTGGCGCCGGGCCGCTGCACTTCCATGATGTAGGTGCGAAACGCCGGGTCTTGCTCTACGCCGGTTTGCGCGTCTTTGAGCCAGCGGTCCCACCAGCGCAGCGCCTCCTGCAAAAAGCCGATGCGCGGTTCGGGCACGGCAAAGTGCGGGTATTTATGCGCCCAAGGGCCGATGATGCCCTTCACCGGGCTTTGCACCGTGCCCACCAAACGCGGCACCGCATTGGTATAAGCGTCGTTCCAACCGCCAAAAGCCAATACCGCCGCTTTGATGGCACCAATGTCTTCGTTCACCGAACCGCGCTTCCAATAAACATCGCGGTGCGGGTGTTGCAGCCCGTCGATGGCCAGCAGCGGCTCGGTGTTCAGGCGCTCCATCCACATGGCGCGCCAGGCGTCGCCGACCAGCGCTGGGTCTGGCGGGCGCGAGGAGTAGCCAAACATGGTGGCTGACCAGCCCATGTTTTCGGACAAAAGGCAGCCGCCTTTGTAGTGGATGTCATCGGTATAGCGGTCATCGGTGGAGCACAAGGTGATGATGGCTTCCAGGCCTTCGGGCTGGCGCGCTGCCACTTGCAGGCTGTTAAAGCCGCCCCAAGAGATGCCCATCATGCCCACCCGCCCGGTGCACCAGGGTTGCTGGCGCAGCCAGGCGATCACCGACTCGGCGTCTTGCAATTCCTGCTCGGAGTATTCGTCGTACATCAGGCCTTGCGAATCGCCGTTGCCGCGCATATCCACGCGAATGCAGGCGTAGCCATGGCCCGCGAAATACGGGTGGGTAAGGGCATCACGCACGATGGTGCCGTCGCGCTTGCGGTAGGGCAAATGCTCCAGGATGGCAGGCACCGGGTTCTTGGCGGCGTCTTTGGGGAGCCAAATGCGTGCGGACAACTCGGTACCGTCGGGCATGGGGATGATTTGGTGCGCGATTTCGCGCACCGTGCGGGGGAATGTGCGTAAGGTTTTCATGGCGGCGACCTTAGCGTCGGCCATGCGCCCTGTCAAATCGGGAAAACCAGGCGTACCTGCCCGTCCTGGGCGCGGCCTTGCATGGCTTGCGCTTGTGCACCTGCAAAGCGCTGCGCCAGACCATGGTGCAAAGCCGCCAGCGTACCGGCGGGGCTGCGGTGGTCTAGCGGGGTGCAGACCAGTTCTAGGCTGCCGTCGTCGTGGCGCAGCAATTCGATCGCGCGCGCTTGGCTGGGCCAATCGATGATCGATGCGGTAGCGATTTCCCAAAAGCCGCGTCCGCCGCCCGCGCGCGCCTGTGGGCTGGGCGGATGCGCGTCGATGCGGTGGATATGGCGGTGGCCCACTAGCCAGGCGAGCACGCAGGCATGGCGCTGCAATACATCGGTGAGCGCTTGGGCGTGTACGCGCTCCGGGTCATGGCCGCGTTGGTTCACCAAGGAGGCGCAGCCATGGTGGCTGGCGATGATGGCCCAGCGTCCCGGCGTGCGGCCCACCTCGCGCAAACAATCGTCTAGCCAAGCCAGTTGCCGCTTGCCCACGCTGCCCTGGTAATCGCCCCAGGGGTGGTTGGTATCGAGCAGGATGATGCGCACATGCTCGGTGTCCACAAAGGTGTCGCACTGGCCGGGCGGCAGCTGCGCATAGCCCAAGGCGCCCGCCTGGGCATGGGCATCTACAAATTCTTGCGGGCTGATGATGCGCCGCCCGGCATCGGGCGCCAAAGCGCGCGTGCCCGCGTCTGCGCTAGTTTGCGAAAAAGCGTCGGGCGCATCCAAAAAAGTGCCTAGCGGGTCTACAGGCGCAAAGCCGGGTGGACGCGCCAAGCTTTTACGCGCGCCGGTGGCAATGGCTTCTAGCGCAGCATTGCTCAGGGCAGTGCCCTGGCGCAGCACATCGTGGTTACCCGCCACGCAGGTCCAGGCAATGCCCAGGCCCCGGCTGTTGACCGCGGCGCTGGCGCGTTCCACAAAGTCGTCTATCACCGGTAAACCCATGGCCTTACCGGCGCAGGGCACGGCGGCTTGCGGGCACCAATAGGGCCAAAGGCCACCGGGCTGTGTAGCGAGCCAGGCTTGCGCACCCTCGACATCGTGCACGCCGCCATAGGCCGAGAGTTGCGCTTGCCCGCCGCCCACCAGCGCCAGAAAGACCTGCAACTCATTGGCCTGGGCGTTGTCGATGTTGTCGCCGGTAAACAGCGCCAAGTCATAGGGCTGGCCGCTGGCCGGCGCCAGTGGGTTGGCGCCCAGCGCGTCGATGTGCGCTGCCAGCGCAAAGTGCGTCAGCGCTTCATAGGGTCTGTGCATGTGTAAAAGCGGCTGCCACAGCGGATTGTGCGCGAGCAGTTCTACCCATTCACAGCGCGCTGGCGAAGCGCTGTCCATCACATGCGCGTCAGTGATGTGTACCAGGCTAAGCAGGGTCTGCCCATTTCCTTGGGGGCTGTGGCCGCCCAGGTCGCTGCGCACGATGTAGTCTTGCAAAGCCGGATTTGCCCCTGCGGGCATTTGAGGTAATTGGCTGGCCATACGTTTATCGGGGGTGGCGTGGTCACAATACGGGGTTTGGCTGGGCGGACTACGCCGCTCTGTGCCACATCTTCCCTTATTTGCATGAAGCGTTCATGAATCCAGTTTCCCCCCAGTACCTGATTGGCGTTGACACCGGCGGCACTTATACCGATGCCGCAATCATTGAAGCCGCCAGCCAGGGCGTCATTGCAACGGCCAAGTCCATCACCACCAAAGGCGATTTATCCCTGGGCGTGGCCGATGCGATTACCCAGGCGATTGCCGCCTTGCCTCAGGGCCTGCGGGCGCAAGACATTGCGCTGGTCTCGGTGTCCACTACCTTGGCCACCAATGCCGTGGTCGAGGGCCACGGCAGCGCGGTCGGTGTGTTATTGGTGGGTTTTGACGCCAACATGGCCGAGCGCACGGGCATTACCAAGGCCTTTCCCGGCATGGCCATAGAGCGCATCAGCGGTGGCCATGACCACAACGGCGAGCAGGCCACAGCACTGGACCTGGACGCCCTGGACGAAGCCATCGAGCGCATGGCGCCGCAAGTCGATGCGTTTGCGGTAGCCGCCGCGTTTGCGGTACGCAACCCCGCGCATGAGCAATTGGTACGCTCCCGCATCGTGGAGAAAACCGGCAAGCCGGTGACCTTGTCTACCGAGTTGTCCTCCAGCCTGGACGCGCCACGCCGCGCGCTCACCGCCACGCTCAATGCCCGCCTGATTTCCCGCGTGACGCATTTGATCGACGCAGTGCAAACCGCCATGGCACAACTCAAGATTGCCTGCCCGCTGATGATCGTCAAAGGCGACGGCACCTTGGCGTTGGCGCATAGCGTAGCCAAGCGGCCGATTGAAACCGTGCTCTCCGGCCCGGCAGCCAGTCTGGTCGGGGCGCGCTGGCTCAGTGGCCTGGACAATTTCATTTTGTCGGACATGGGTGGCACCACCACCGACGTGGGTGCGCTGATTGACGGACTGCCGCGCGTCAACCTGGACGGTGCTGAAGTGGGCGGCTGGCGCACCATGGTGCGGGCGATTGATGTGCGCACGATTGGTTTGGGCGGCGACAGCGAAGTAGCGCTGGCCGCCAACGGGCGCCTGGAAGTGCGGCCCCAGCGCATCGTGCCGGTGTCGCTGTTGGCGGCGCGCTACCCGCAAACCATCGCCATGTTGCAAGCGGATCTGGCCGATGTGGACGGCGGCAATTCGCTGCAAGGGCGTTTTGTGCTGCTGCCCTTTGGCGCCAAAGGGCCGCGCCTGTCGGACGAACTCTCGGCGCGCGAGAGCGAATTGCTAGCGCAAGTGCGCCCCGGCCCCACGCCCATGCGCACCTTGGCCACGTCCATGAACGCGCAGCGTGCGATCACTGCGTTGCAGCGCAAAGGCCTGATTCAAGTGGCCGGATTTACCCCTTCGGACGCTGCCCATGTGCTGGACATGCAAGCCAACTGGTCGCGCGAGGGCGCCTACCTGGCAGCGCAACTGGGCTGCCGCTTGCGCGAGATGAAGATGCCCACCGAAGAGCGCACCCGCGCTTATGCACATGCGGTGTGGAGCGAAACCGTGCGCCTGAGCGCGCGCGTGATTTTGGACACCGCGCTGGGCTTTAGCCTGCCCGATGACCGCATCAGTCAGGCCATTTGCAATGGTGATTCGCTGGTGGGGCTGGCGCAGGTCAGCGTCAAGCCTTCGGTGCCGGTGGTAGCGGTAGGTGGACCGGTAAAAGTGTTTTACGGTGAGTTGGCACGCCGCCTGGGCTGCGAAGTGGTGTTTCCGCCCAACTGCGATGTAGCCAACGCCGTGGGCGCGGCCACGGGTGTGGTGGCCTATACCGCCGTGGTGGAAGTGCATGGCGACGGCAGCGGCGTGTTCCGCCTCACCGGGGTCGCCGACACGCAAAGTTTTGGCAATGCGCAAGCGGCTTTGCAAGCGGCCCATAGCGCGGCCCAGCAGGCGGCGCTGGCAGCAGTCAAGGCCATGGGCGCAGCGCAGCCCGAGGTGGAAGTGTCCGAGCACAAAAGCTATTACCCCAATGCAGTGGACGACCGGGGCTTGATGCAAGCCGTAGTGACTGCGCGGGCGGTGGGGCGGCCCTAGGCAAGGTCTGCCGCAGTTCGGCACGCCGCAATGAATTGCCAGGGCCTACTTTTGCGCTAGGTCAAGCTATTACGCAATAGGCTTGAAACCAACAGCCAATCGGCCCCTTTCCCCTGCTACATTGAATCGGAACCTGGTGCCGCATGGCATGCCGGGAGTGGCCCTGCCTGGTGCCACGCCATGACATTTCCTTGGAACTGCAATGCGTTTGCCCATTCGTACCTCGCAGGCCGTAGGCTTGCTCGCGGCAGCCACGATTGCCGGTGCGCTGCTGACCAGTGCATTGTTGCTCTGGTCCTTGCGCGAGCGCGAACTGGCCCACGCCAGTGGCGAAACTGCCAGCTTGGCGGCCATGTTTATCGAAGAGACGCGCCAGTCATTGCAAGGCGCGGACAAAGTGCTGCAAGGCGTGCAGGAGCGTTTGGGCTCGGGGTTTGGCAGCACGATTGCGCTGGACAGCGACATGACCCATCTCTTGATGGCCACGCGGGTGTCGGGTATGCGCCAGTTGAACGCGCTGACCCTGGTCGATACCGATGGCCGCGTGGTCAATGCATCCAATGATGTGCGAAACCTTACGCGCGACCTATCGGCTCAAGATTTTTTCATTGCTTTTTCCAAGGGCGGCCACAAAGGTTTTTTCATGGACAAGCCGCGCCGCGATCCGCCCAGTGGTTTGTGGCTGGTGCGCATGGCCCGGCGGCTGGAAAATGCCGACGGCAGTTTTAGAGGCGTGGTGGTGGCCGACCTGGACTTGGCGCGTTTTGAGGCCGTGTTCATGCAGGTGCGCTTGGACTATGCACGGCCTATGGCGATTTACCAGGCCGACGGGACCTTGATGGCCAGCTACCCGCACCGCGAAAACGACCTGGGCGCTCTAGCGCTGGAACTGACGGGTGCGCGCTTGCCCGCCGCGCAAGAGGGCGTACGCACCCTGGTGCACGAAAGCGGCGACGGTACGCGTGTGACCTTTGCTTTGGGCCGTCTGCCTGATTTTCCTTTGCTGCTGGGCGTGGCCGACGACGAGAGCCAAAGCCTGGCCGCCTGGCGCGAGGTGGCGATTCCGATTGCATTGGCGGTGGCTGTGTTGTGTTTGTTTACCGTATTTGTGGCGTCTTTTCTGATGCAAAAACTGCGCCGCAAAGAGCTATTAGAAGCCGCTTTGAGCGACGCCCATCTGCGCTACCAACACACGGTGGAATCGGTGAAAGACGCTATCGTGGCGGTCGATAGCGCCATGCGGATCCAGCTGTTCAACCCAGCGGCGGAGGCCATGTTTGGCTACAGCGCCGCTGAGGTAATCGGCCAGCCGCTGACACACTTGCTGCCCGAGCGCTCCCGCGCACGCCACGATGCACAAATGGGCGCTTTTGCACACACCGTGGAGGGGCCGCGCACCATGGCGGCGCAACTGGAAATTTTTGGCCTGCGCCGCGACGGCACAGAGTTCCCGATCGAGTCCTCCATCTCCAAGACCGACATTGGGGGCCAGATCCAAATGACGGCGGTACTGCGCGATGTGACAGCGCAGCGGCGCGCCCGCAATGAACTCACGGCCATGAACCAGGAACTGCGCGCCCTATACGCCGGGCAGCAAACCGTGCGCGAAGAAGAGCGCGCCCGCATCTCGCGCGAGCTGCATGACGATTTGGGGCAACAGCTCACCGGTCTCAAACTCAGCCTGGCCTGGCTGGGCAACCGCATCAAAGAAGGGCGCAGCCCCGAGCCGCAGAGCGTGGACGATATGCGCCGCATGCTCGATACCGCTATCGGGTCGGTACGCCGCATTTCGTCCGAACTTCGCCCGCAAATATTGGATGAGCTGGGCTTTGGCGAGGCCGTTACCTGGCAAATCCGCGAATTTGCGCAGCACAGCGGTTTGCAATTGCACCTACACCTACCGGCGCAAGACCTAATTTGCGACCCGGCACTGGCCACTGCTTTGTTTCGTATTGTGCAAGAGGCTTTGAACAACGTGGTGCGCCACGCGCAGGCGGCCAATGTCTGGGTCGATTTGCAAAGTAATGAAACCGATGTGATCTTGCGCGTGCGCGATGATGGCAAAGGGATGGCGATCACTTCGGGCTACAGCGGCATGGGCCTGAGCAGCATGCGCGAGCGGGCGCGTGGTGTGGGTGGCCGTTTGGAAATCGACAGCGCGCCGGGCGAGGGTTGTAGTGTCACGCTGCGCTTGGCTTTATCGGCGCTGCCTTGCATGCCTATACCCGCATTGCGCGAGGAGGCCACCGTATGAGCCCTTGGCAAGTGTTAGTCGCCGACGACCACGCCATCATTCGCGATGGCTTACGCAAAATTTTGGCGGACACCGACGACCTGGTGGTTGCGGGCGAAGCCGCCAATGGCAATGCCGCCCTGCAAGCCGTGCGCGAGCGCGACTGGGCGCTGGTGATCTTGGACATCTCCATGCCGGGCCGCAACGGCCTGGAGTTGATCAAGCTGATCCGCCAGGAGCGGCCGCGGCTGCCGGTGCTGATATTTAGCATGCACCATGAAGCGCAATATGCGGTGCGCGCTATACGCGCCGGGGCGTCGGGCTATTTGTCTAAAGAGAGCGATATGGATTTGCTGCTGCCAGCCATCCGCAAACTGGTGGCAGGCGGCCGATATATCAGCCCCAAAGTGGCCGAGCTATTGGCGATGGAAATGGCGCCGCACAGCGAAGATTTACCCCATACCGCTTTAAGCAACCGGGAGTTCGAAGTGTTTAGCCGGATCGTGCGCGGCACCAGCTTGACCGCGATTGCGCAGGAACTGTCGCTGAGTATCAAGACGGTCAGCACGCATAAATCGAACATCCTGCACAAAATGCAAATGGCCAGCCAGGTCGATTTGGTGCGCTATGCCTTGGAACACCAGTTGCTGGACAACCAGCCGCACGACTAGGCCAGCCCACGAAGGCTTGAACTGCGCCGCCTAGCCCGCAGACGCCAGTCTGCACACCGCCTTGACCCGCAAGGTCATACGCAGGGCGCGGATTTTTTTTCGCACTGCCCGCAAAAACTAGGACTATTCCTAGGCCTGCATTCATCACTCTCCGATAGCCATCGCTTGCGCTTGCGCTCACACTGGCACGCAAGCGTTTGAGGGCTGTAGCCCTTAAACAAGCCAATTGGTTTTATCGATGAGGTACCTGCAATGCACCAGACGTTTTTATCCCGCACCCTGACTTCCTTGGCCGCTGTCGCCCTCAGTGGCCTTTTGGCAGGTGCCCACGCCGAGGTCGATGCCGAAGCCGCCAAAGCCCTGGCCCGGCAAAACAATTGCCTGAAATGCCATGCCATCGACAAGGACAAGGACGGCCCGGCCTACAACAAAGTGGCCGAGAAATACAAAGGCAAAGCCAACGCCGAGACGCGCCTGATAGAGCACATCATGTCCGGCGAAAAAGCCAAGTTCCCAGACGGCCACGAAGAGGAACACAAGATAGTGAAAACCTCGCCGCCCAAAGACATGGCCCAGATTAAAAACCTGGTGCAGTGGATTCTGGCGCAGTAAGCGCAAGCCCTTCTTACCCGACTCTTCGCTGGGAACCTCCATGAAAACCATTTCCAAACTACTGGTGGCTGGCGCTTTGCTGGCCAGCGTGTTCGCTGCACCCGCCTGGGCACAGGACAACCAACTGCCGGACCTAGCCGCAGGCGCGTCCAAGTCGGCACTGGCCCAGGAAGCGTTGAAAAAAGACGCGGTCTGCACCAAATGCCATGACGAAAGCGAAACCGCGCCGGTGCTCAGCCTGTACCAAACCAAGCACGGGGTACGCGGCGATCCGCGTACGCCCACTTGCCAGTCCTGCCATGGCGCCAGCGATAAACATGTGCTGGGCGACCCGGCCGTCAAGGGTCGAGCTGCTCCCGACATAGTGTTTAAGAAAGGCGCATTCGCCGCCTCTAGTGCCCAAACCCAGGGCGAAGCTTGCATCGGATGCCACAAAGCAGGCAAGCGCTCGCACTGGGAGGGCAGCCAGCACCAGAGTCGCGATGTGGCTTGCTCATCTTGTCATGCAGTACACGTGAAAGCGGATCCGGTGCTGGCCAAACGCACGCAAGCCGAAGTGTGCTTTAGCTGCCACAAATCTGAGCGTGCCCAAAGCCATCGCAACTCCACCCATCCGCTCGATGCAGGCAAGATGGCCTGCTCGGACTGCCACAACCCGCATGGCACCACCGGCCCCAAATTGCTGTCAAAAAATAATGTCAATGACAACTGCTACACCTGCCATGCAGAAAAGCGCGGCCCCTTCCTTTGGGAGCATGCACCCGTCGCCGATGACTGCACCAATTGCCACACGCCCCATGGCTCGGTCAATGCGCCATTGCTCAAAGCACGTGCGCCTTACTTGTGTCAGCAATGCCATAGCGGCGATCACGGCTCCTCGGTGCGCAGCAGCTTTGGCCTGGCCAAGGGGAATCTAACCACGGTCAACGGCGCGCAGGCGCCGGGTAACCAGGCGGCGAATGCCCAAACCGCCGGTCGTGCCTGCCTCAATTGCCACATGGTGGTGCATGGATCCAACCATCCCGCCGGAGCGAAATTCCAACGTTGAAGAACTACACCCGGGAACACATACCATGAACACCCACCACAAGCTTTTCACCATGCGTTCAACCGCAGTGGCCGCCCATTGCGCCCTAGCGACCCTGGCCCTGCTGTGCGCCGCCGACCGCGCGCTGGCCCAGGACCTGACGGTTGCCGAATTAACCCAGCCGGTCAGTACGCTAGAAATCGGCATACGCGCCGTGGACACGCCTTCCTATAAATTTGGCGAATACAACGGATTGCAAAAATCCGGGAGCAGTGCCACCTTGGGTCTTGATCTGCGCGGCGGCTCGGCCTATGACAGCGGAGGAGTGCAGCGCTATCGCATCTACGGTCAGGATCTAGGCTTGGAGACACGCAGCCTGAACGTGGAAACTAGCGAGCAGGGACGCTTTCGGTTCAACTTTGGCTACGACGAATTGCTGCGCAATCGTTCGGACAGCTACCAAACGCCCTTACAGGGCGCGGGTACCAACACCTTGACGCTGCCGTCGAACTGGGTCGTGCCAGTACAGCGAAATATCAACCCGAATGCCACTACAGCGCCCATTCCAGGCATCAATGTTTTGACACTCGATCCTGCATTCATTGCTAACGACAGTGTTTACCGATTCAACAATGCATCCAACGTCTATGCAGTGGGTAGCCCTTCGGCGGTGTATGCGCCAACCCCAGGGCAGATCACTGCCATGCAGGCTGCGGCGGCTATAGACAACGCCGCTTTTGCACACGTCAACCTAGCGACCAAGCGAACCCGCGCGGACGCTGGCTTGGGCGTGGAAATCGACGACCATTGGGGCATAGTGGCGAACGCCCGGCAGGAGTTCAAAAAAGGCCTCAAACCCATGAGCACCATTTCGCGCAATTACGGCGGTGATATTGCCATGGTGATCCCCGACCTCATTGACACCCGCACCGACCAGTTTGATGTGACGGTTAACTACCGTGATGCCAATAGCTTCTTCAGTGCAACTTACTACAGCTCCAACTTCAGCAACAACGTCAAGACTATGTCCTGGGATAACTGGGCTACCGACCACACCGTCAATCAGATGGGTAGCGCACCAGGCAACCAGTTTTCGCAACTTAGCCTGACCGGTGGTTACGACCTGACACCTAAAACCAAATTGGTACTCAGCGCAGCCTATGGGCGCAGCACGCAGGATGAGGCTTACGTATTCACGGATGTGGGCAAGGCGTTTGAGTTGGGCTCGGGCTTGCCGCAGGCCTCCTTGGGTGGCTTGGTGGTGAGTCGCTCCTTTAGCGCCAAGATCAACGACAAGACCAGCAAAGACCTTACTCTCACCGCTGCCTATAAATTCGATGACCGGGATAACCAAACCGCCGTCAACACCTATATTTTTTATGATCCGGGAGAAACCAAAGCCGGAACATCGCTCTTTAACTCCAGCGCCCATCTGAGTTGGACGCCGACCGGGGGCGCCGTGGGCGCGGCGGCCAATTTCAATGCCAACCGGCCTTACAGCAAGCGCAACAACCAAGCCAACTTCGATGCGGACTACAAGTTGAACGCGGCCAATGCCATCAAACTCGGGTTTGATTTGCAAAAAACCGACCGCTATTGCAATGGCACCTGGATCGATTGCGCGGATGCCGCCAGTACGCTGGAAAAGACCTTGCGCACAGAAATCCGCAGCAATTTGAACGAGGACCTGAACGCCAAATTGGGTTATGCCTTCTCCGCACGTACCGTGGACAGCTACAACCCCAATGCTTTTCTAGCCCTGGTGCCAATGGCTAATCAGATACCTTCCAACGCTCCCAGCAACGTGACCCTAAGCGCCTATCAAGCCATGGTGGCGCTCGGGTTGACGGGCAATGGTGCTTGGATGGGCTATCCCAGCACGGCACAGTTGGCCGCGATGACGCCGGCACAGCGTTATTATTTCAGCGGCAACTCGGCCACTAGCCTTACGAATGCAGCGGGTGGCACCAGTGCATTGGCGCAAGCCTTTTACGGTAACGTAAACCGCATCAGCGAACTGGCTGGTATGCGCCGCTTTAATATGGCCGATCGCGACCGCAACAAGTTGCGTTCATCGCTCAATTGGCAGGCCAGTGAGCGCTTCTCGCTACAAGGCGGGATCGATTACAACGACGACAATTTTGCCAATTCGCAATATGGCCTGAACAATGCCAAATCTGCGGCAGTCAATTTGGATGGTATGTATGCTGCCAGCGAAAACACCAGCTTTGGCTTTTTCGTCAGCAGCGAGGATCAGCGCTCCAAAAATTCCGGGAACTCGCTGGCCACCAACAATGCAGGCATCGGACTTAACGCCTACGTCGGCCAGGCCGGCAATGTCGCCATTGTCGGCAACGGGGCATGCGGTATGGTCAACGGCACCGCGCTGAACACCATTGCTTTGCGTAACCAATACAACCGGGTGGACCCATGCAACGAATGGTCGGCCGATACGCGCGATCATGTAGATACCGTGGGTCTGAATTACAAGCAAAAAGGTTTGTTCTCAGGCAAGTTGGATGTCACTGCTGAAGTGGTTTATTCCAAAGCACGCTCAGACATCGCGGTAGCGGGCGGTTCTTATGTCAACAACCCTGCCTCTGTCGCCGGTAGTCCTATTGGCACCGTTGCAGCCTTTTATATCGCAGCAACACCATTCCCCACAGTGACTTCCAATACGGTTGAGCTCAAACTGCAGGGTAAATACACCATCGATAAAGCCTCGGCACTGCGCTTGGCCTACACCTATGCACAAACCAAAGTAGTGGACTGGTCTTTTGACAGCATGCAGACCGGTGCTACCGGTTCGGGCTTTCTGCCCAGTAACGAACTCGCGCCTGACTACACGGTGCAGACGGTTGGTGTTAGCTACGTTTACACCTTTTAAACCAAATTTCACCCTAGAGGGCGCGCCGCTGAACCGTGATCGGGTCGGCGGCGTGCGCAATCCAACTTCAGGAGACAGTCTATGGAACAGACAAGCGGCATCTTTGCGCGGTGGTGGAAGGTGCTGAGCCGGCCCAGCACCCGCTATTCGCTTTTGGCCATTTCTTTTGTCGGCTTCATCGCCGGCATCATCTTCTGGGGCGGCTTCAATACCGCCATGGAGGCCACCAATACCTTGGAGTTTTGCACCACCTGCCACGAAATGCGGGATAACGTGTACCAGGAATACAAGGAAACCATTCACTTTTCCAACCGCACCGGGGTGCGGGCGGTGTGCTCGGACTGCCATGTACCCAAGGACTGGACCCATAAAATCATCCGCAAGGCCCAGGCCAGTGGCGAGGTATGGGGTAAGCTTACCGGTACCATCGACACCAAGGAAAAATTCGAGGCCAAACGCATGGAGCTGGCGACCCATGAATGGGACCGCATGAAAGGCAATGGCTCCCGCGAATGCCGCAATTGCCACAGTTTTGAGTCCATGAGCCCCGATTTACAAAAACAAACCCCCTACAAAAAGCATATGAAGGCCAAAGAAGAGGGTAAAACCTGCATCGACTGCCACAAGGGAATCGCCCACCACCTGCCCAAGGAATACGTGGATCCTGATGAATAAATTGCGCGTGCATGCTGTCTGTCGCTGAGCTTTCTTGTGTTCGCGCAGACCACACCCTGTTTAGCGGGGTGGGTTTTGACTTGGCGCCCGGCGAGTGTCTGCACCTCGAAGGCGGCAACGGCGTGGGCAAGACAAGCTTGTTGCGCATCCTGGCCGGTTTCTCACCGGCAGCGCAGGGCCAGGTGCGCTGGCAGGGCAAATTACTGGGCAGCAGCGCGTGCCGCCTGAGCCAAGATTTGCTCTACCTGGGCCACCAACTGGCCCTTAAAGAAGAGCTCAATGCCGTAGAAAACCTGCAAGCTGGTGCCGCCATTGCCGGCACGCCGGTCAGCCGCGAAGCGGCCTTAGGCGCCTTGCAGCGTTTGGGCCTGGGCAGTCGTGCAACGCTGCCGGTGCGGGTGCTGTCACAGGGGCAAAAGCGGCGCGTGGCACTGGCCCGGCTGGTGATACAGACGCAGCCACTGTGGTTGCTGGACGAACCCTTTGTGGCGCTGGATGGTCCGGCACAGCAATGGGTCGTAAGTTTCATTGAAGCCCATCTGGCGCGCGGCGGCATGGTCTTATTTACCAGCCACCAGCCGGTGGATATCGGAGGGCGGAGCCGCAGCTACCGCCTGGGCGCATGAGCGCGTTTATGGCTGTCTTGCAGCGCGACCTGCGGCTGGCGCTGCGGCGCAAAAGCGAGGTGCTGACGGCGGTGTTCTTTTTTGTAGTGGTAGCCACCTTGTTTCCGCTGGCCATTGGGCCTGAGCCGGACACCCTGCGCAAGATCGCGCCGGGCATATTGTGGGTAGGGGCAATGCTGGCCAGTTTATTGTCGCTCGGTAGATTGTTTGCGCCTGATTACCAAGACGGTTCGCTAGAGCAAATGGCTTTGTCGCAAGCGCCGCTGCCGGTGCTGGTGGCGGCCAAGGTGACGGCGCACTGGCTGCTCTCGGGCCTGCCGCTGACGCTGCTCTCGCCGCTGTTGGCGCTGCAATTTGGCTTGGATGCGCCGACCATGGGCGTCTTGCTCTTGTCCCTGCTGGTGGGCACGCCTTTGCTCTCGTTTATCGGGGCCGTGGGTGCCGCCCTCACGCTGGGGGTCCGCGGTGGTGAGGTCTTGTTGTCGCTGCTGGTGCTGCCTCTGTATATTCCGGCACTGGTGTTTGGTTCAGGCGCGGTAGAGGCCCAGCTCAGCGGGCTGGAGTATGGTGCGCAGATGTCGATATTGATGGCCATGCTGTTGCTGGCCGGTTTTTTCGGGCCTTGGGCCTGTGCCCTGGCTTTGCGCATAGCGCTTGAGTAAATGGAACATTTAAGAATTCGCTGGTTTCAATGGGCTGCACCGCAGTCTTTTTATCCGCTTGCCGGCAGGCTCTGGCCTTGGTTTGCGGCCTTGGCGGCTGCCTTGGCGCTTGCGGGCCTGTACCTGGGCTTTTTTGTCGCGCCCACGGACTTTCAGCAGGGCGAGGGCTACCGCATTATTTTTGTCCACGTGCCCGCGTCCTGGATGTCCATGGTGATTTACCTGGCCATGGCGTTTTGGGCTTTTCTGGGCTTTACTTTTAATACACGTATATCGGGCATGATGACCCAGGCCCTGGCACCAACCGGCGCCATGTTCACCTTTTTGTCCTTGTGGACCGGCGCGCTCTGGGGTAAACCAATGTGGGGCACCTGGTGGGTGTGGGATGCGCGGCTGACCTCCGAATTAATTTTGTTCTTTTTGTATATGGGCTACATCGCCCTGACCAGTGCCATCGATGACCCGCGCCGCGCCGACCGTGCGGGTGGCCTGCTGGCTTTGGTAGGCGCGGTGAACGTGCCGATTATTTATTTCTCGGTGAAGTGGTGGAACACTTTGCACCAGGGCGCTTCGATTTCGGTGACCAAGGGTTCGACCATGGCACAGACCATGTTGTGGGCCATGTTGCTCATGGCCTTGGCCTTTTGGGCCTATAGCATTGCCATGGCTTTGTACCGGGTGCGCGGAATTATTTTGCAACGCGAGCGCCACACGCGCTGGGTGCGGGAGGTGGTCGCATGATCTGGGAAAGTTGGGATGCGTTTTGGGCAATGGGCGGCTATGGCCTGTATGTTTGGGGCTCGTATGCGGTGGTGCTGATATGCTTGTTTCTAGAAATCGTGCTCGCGCGTGCCGGGCATAGCGCAAGCATGCAAACCGTACGTGAATTATCGGAACAGGAAACCGCGCATGACGCCACGCCGTAAACGCTTTGCCATCGCCTTGGGCATTCTTGCCGTAGTGGGTGGCGCCACCGCATTGGTGCTTAATGCGTTTCAGAGCAATCTGGTGTTTTTCTTTTCGCCTTCGCAAATCGTGGCCAAAGAAGCGCCGGTGGGTCGCACCTTTCGCCTCGGTGGCTTAGTCGTTGCGGGCAGCGTGCAGCGCGAAGGCGTGGCAGTGCGCTTTGAAGTGACCGATACCGCCACCACGGTGCCGGTGCAGTTCTCGGGCATCCTGCCCGATTTGTTCAAAGAAGGAAAAGGCGTGGTGGCTCAGGGCAAGCTGGAAAACGGCGTATTCCAAGCCAAAGAAGTGCTGGCCAAGCACGACGAAAACTATATGCCGCCCGAAGCCGCCGAGGCTTTGAAAAATGCAGCCAAGAGCAACGCAAAAACCGCCACCTCGGTGGTCACGAGCCCCTGACTATGACCCCTGAAATCGGACACTTTTCACTTTGGCTCGCACTGGGCCTGGCGCTCGTGCTGGGTAGTGTGCCCTTGGTCGGCGCGCAGACCGGGCGCGCGGACTTTATGGCGCTGGCGCGCCCGCTGTCTTATTTGCTATTTTTCTTTGTAGCGCTTGCCTTTGGCTGCCTGGTGGCCTCCTTTGTGGGCCATGACTTTTCGGTGCGCTATGTGGCTACGCACTCCAATACCGCTTTGCCCTTGCAGTACCGCATTGCTGGTGTCTGGGGTGGGCACGAGGGCTCATTGCTCTTGTGGGTGCAGATGCTGGCCCTTTGGACGGTGGCCGTGGCCGCCTTCAGCCGTCATTTGCCGGCTGCGGTGGCGGCGCGTATTTTGGCGGTCATGGGTATGGTGGCCGTGGGCTTTTTGCTCTTTATGCTGCTCACCTCCAACCCCTTTGTGCGCTTGTTCCCGGTGCCGTCTGAGGGTATGGACCTCAATCCCTTGTTGCAAGACCCAGGCATGGTGATCTACCCGCCCATGCTGTATATGGGCTACGTTGGGTTTTCGGTGGCCTTTGCTTTTGCTATAGCGGCCTTGATTGGCGGTACCTTGGACGCTACCTGGGCGCGCTGGACCCGGCCTTGGACCACGGTGGCCTGGATGTTTTTGACCATCGGCATTGCGCTGGGCAGCGCCTGGGCCTATTACGAGCTGGGCTGGGGCGGTTGGTGGTTTTGGGACCCGGTGGAAAACGCCTCGCTCATGCCATGGCTTTTGGGCACGGCTTTAATCCACTCGCTGGCGGTCACGGAAAAGCGCAACAGCTTTAAGTCCTGGACGGTGTTGTTGGCCATTTTGGCGTTTGCGTTTTCGCTGCTCGGAACTTTCTTGGTGCGCTCGGGAGTGCTGTCCTCGGTACATGCTTTTGCTACCGATCCGGCCCGCGGCCAGTTCATTTTGGCCTTTTTGGCGGTGGTATTGGGGGGTTCTTTTTCGCTGTATGCCTGGCGCGCACCGCAGGTCGGCATCGGTAAGCGCTTTGGCTTGTGGTCTAAAGAATCGGCCTTGCTGGGTAACAACGTCTTATTGGTGGTAGCGGCCCTGGCGGTGATGCTGGGCACCTTGTATCCGCTGGTGATCGACGCCTTGGGCATGGGCAAGATTTCGGTGGGCCCGCCCTATTTCGATGCGGTGTTTATGCCGCTGATGGCGCCAGCCGTTTTTCTCATGGGAATTGGGCCGCTGGCGCGCTGGAAAAACGCCGAGTTACCGGCCCTGGCTATGCGCTTGCGCTGGGCTGCGGCCGTGGCCATTGCCGGTGCCCTTATCACCGGCGCGCTGGCCGGTGAAGTCCGCTTGGTATCCACGCTGGGTCTGGTCATGGCCTATTGGATAGTGGGCTCGGTAGCTACTGACTTGTGGGGACGCGTCCATCCTCAAGGAATGGATTGGGCGAATGCGCCTGCCCGTTTGCGCCAAATTCCGCTTGCGTTGGCGGGCATGATGGTGGCGCACTTGGGTATCGCGGTGTTTTGTATCGGCGTGGTTATGGTTAAAACCTACGAGGTCGAGAGCGATGTCAAGATGCTTATTGGCGATAGCACCACGGTGCGCGGCTACACCTTCACATTGGACGGCATCAAAGAATTGCAAGGCCCCAACTATGTGGCGGCGCAAGGCCAGATGCGCGTCACGCGCGATGGCCGTCTGGTCGCGAACTTGCGCCCGGAAAAGCGCATCTACCGGGTGCAGCAAAACCCCATGACCGAGGCGGCGATTGATTCCGGCCTGACTCGCGATTTGTATGTGTCGCTGGGCGAGCAGGTCCAAGGCGGCGCATGGATTGTGCGGGTCTATGTCAAGCCCTTTATCGACTGGATTTGGTTTGGTTGCCTGTTCATGGCGCTGGGTGGTTTGCTGGCTGTCAGCGACAGGCGTTACCGCCGTGCGGTGGTGGCCGAGTGATGAAGCACGTACGTTATCTGGTGCCCATGGGCATCTTGTTGGTTTTGTTGTATTTTCTGCGTGCCGGTCTGAGCCTCAATCCCAAAGAAGTGCCTTCGCCTTTGATTGGCAAACCAGCGCCCGAGTTTTCTTTGCCCCGCCTGGACCAGCCCGAGCAGCGCATCAGCCGCGCCGATATGGTCGGCCAGGTGTGGGTGCTCAATGTCTGGGCTTCGTGGTGCGTGGCTTGCCGCCAGGAGCATCCGCTGCTGGTGCAATATGCCAAACAATCCAAAGTGCCCATCTATGGCCTCAATTACAAAGACGAGCGCGCGGCGGGCATGAAATGGCTGGCCGATTTCGGCAACCCCTACACCGCGTCAATTTCTGACCGCGACGGGCGCGTGGGCATCGATTTTGGTGTCTATGGCGTGCCAGAAACCTTTGTCATCGACCGCGAAGGCATCATCCGTTACAAGCAAATCGGCCCGCTCACGCCCGAGGTGCTGCGCGACACGATTGAACCCTTGCTCAAACAACTCAATAGCTGATATGCGCACACTGCTTAGCCGCTTTGGCATCCACATCGCATTGGCGCTGGCTTGCGGCTGCACCTTGGCTGCCGAGGCCTTACCCGCCAGCGACAACCCGGCCCTGGAAGCGCGGGTCATGAAAATTTCCAGCGAACTGCGCTGCCTGGTCTGCCAAAACGAAACAATTGCCGCCTCGCATGCCGACCTGGCCGTGGACTTGCGTCGCCAGGTGCGCGAAATGCTGCAAAACGGCCAGAATGAGCAGCAGGTGGTCGACTACATGACCGCTCGCTATGGCGACTTTGTGCTCTACCGCCCGCCCTTCAAAGCGCTGACTGCGTTGCTCTGGATCGGGCCGGCGGTCATGGTCGTAGTGGGCCTGGGCACGCTGTTTGTAGTCTTGCGCCGGCGCAGCCGCTTGGCTGACGAGGCCTTCGAAGCCGACGACAAGGACGTGTCGCACGACCCCCATCTTTCCTGAGAGACACCATGACCGACGCGCTGCACACCCTAGTGGCCCCTTTCAAGCGCCAATTGGCCGATCTAGAGCAAGCGCATGCGGCGGGCACGCTCAGCCAGGCCCAGCGCGATACCGAGCGCGCCGGCCTGGAGCGGCGATTGCTCGACATGCTCTTGTACGACAGCGCCGTGGACGCGCCTGCCGCTGCCAAGCCGTCTTGGCCTTTGCTATTGGGCTTGCTGGTCTTGGTGCTGGTGCTTGCCATCGGTGGCTATGCCTACAACCGTTCGGCCAATCCGCCCCAAGGCGAGGAAGAGGGCGCCGACGGCGGTCCTAGCCAGGCGCAGGTCGTGGCCATGGTGGAGCAACTGGCCGAGCGCATGAAGCAAAACCCGAACGATGCCGATGGTTGGGCCATGCTGGCGCGCTCTTACAGCGTGATGCAGCGCAACGAGGACGCGCTGGCGGCCTACCAGAAAGCGATTGCTCTTGGCAAAAACGACGCTGGTTTGCTGGTGGATTACGCTGACACATTGGCGGTGAAAAACCAGCACAGTTTGCAAGGCGAACCCATGGCCTTGATCACCCGTGCGCTCAAGCTCGATCCGGACCACATCAAAGGCCTGGCGCTGGCGGGCGCCGACGCGTTTGAGCGCAAAGATTTTGAGCTGGCGGTGAAATACTGGAGCCGTATCCAAGCGGTCGGCGCGCCCGATAATGCGCTGGTGCAGCGTGTGGCCTCCAGCTTGCAAGAAGCGCGCAAACTGGCAGGTCTGCCCGCACAGGCAGCGCCCGCAGTTGCGCAAACCAAACCGCCGGCCCAAGCCGATGCGGGCCCCGCCGCTCTTGGCGGGCCTTCGGTGAGCGGTACCGTCAGCTTGTCGCCTGAACTGCGCGCCCAGGCCAATCCCGAAGACACGGTGTTTATTTTTGCCAAAGCCGCGCCCAATGGTCGCATGCCCCTGGCCGCCGAGCGCAAACAGGTCAAAGACCTGCCTTACCAGTTCACCCTCGATGACAGCAAATCCATGTCGCCGCAAGCGCGTTTGTCCAGCGCCACGCAAGTGGTCATCAGCGCGCGCGTCAGTAAAAGCGGTAATGCCATCGCCCAGCCTGGCGATTTACAAGGCCAGTCGGCCCCGGTAGCCTTAGGCGCCAAAGACTTGCGTATCGATATCCGTGAAGTCGTGAAACCTTAAGCCTATTTAAAAACCGACTGTCCGGATGGCGGGTCAGTCAGTTTTTTCCGGTGTCATTGGTGGGCAGCCAACCCATTAGGCAGGCTTTGGGCCCAGACGGTGCAGCCTGCGCAGGGCACGCACGGGCACCTATGCCAGCCGCAGTTGCGGTGCCAAACAGCTGCCCCCATCGCCTTGTCCACGGACCGCCCTCAAGTCCGCGCCCCTACCAACGCAAATCTCAATCGCTGATATTTATCAGGGTTTACCCTTAAAATTTAGCTTTGTTGTAAATATTAATTGACATTCATTTATGTCAATGTAACGATACATCTATGCAGGATAACGTTACCGTATTCCAACAGCGAACCCTGGCGCTGAGTGCTCTACAGCGCCCCGAAATGGGGACCGGGGACCGGCTCCGCAAGATGGAATACAGCAGCGTCAGCACCGGCACCGAGTGCCTGTTGTGGGAAGGCGCCATACCCGTCTTCCTCAGTATGGGTGATGCGCTGGTTCCCGCATTTTGTTGTAGGTCTGTTGGGGTAAGTTCTCTTAAATATTGAGCGTATCAGGAGGTAATGTCATGGTTCGAATGGTCGTTACATTTTTAGTTGCCATGGCAACGGTCCTGATATTGTTCTTTGCCTACCAAAATCACACCATCAGTGTGCAAACCGGCTACCGGGGAACGGGCCAGTTTGTGCTCTACCAACCCAAAGCACTTCCGGCCAGCCTGCAATTGAACTCCATACCCGAGGCCGAACCCATTGACCCGCCTGATCCTGATCTGCCAAAGGTCAGTGAGGAGTATGAGAACGTGCAGGTCCTGAACGACCTGACCGTGCTCGAATTTTCAAGGCTGATGGGGGCACTATCCACCTGGGTGGCCCCCGAAGTGGGATGTGTTTATTGCCACAACACAGAAAACATGGCCTCCGATGAGAAGTACACCAAGCGAGTTGCTCGGATGATGCTCAAAATGACCCGTCGCATCAACACCGAATGGAAGCCCCATGTCGGTGAAACCGGGGTCACTTGCTGGACCTGCCATCGCGGTCAGCCCGTGCCCTCGGGAGATTGGTACACCACCGCCAAATCGGATCTACCACCTCCGATCCTTGGCAATAAAGACTACCAAGGTAAGCCTGGAGTGGCCAATATCGCGAACTCATCGCTGCCCTACGATCCACTGACCCGATATCTTATTGACGATAACGACATTCGTGTGCAGGGCATCGTAGCGATGGCTGGCGCGAACCCGTATCCGCACAATGGGATCAAAAAGGCTGAAACGACCTACGCCATGATGATGTACTTTTCCAAATCGCTCGGGGTAAATTGCACCTACTGTCATTCGACGCGCGCTTTTGGCAGCTGGCCTGATAGCAGGCCAGAGAGGGCCACCGCATGGTACGGGGTGCGGATGGTGCGTGATCTAAATACATCCTACCTGCAGCCCGTTGCAAAACTGTTGCCTGATTACCGACTCGGAGAGCATGGCGATGGGCCCAAGGTCGGTTGTGCTACCTGCCACAAAGGAACCTTCAAGCCGCTCTTAGGGAAAAGCATGAAGCAGGACTACGAAGAACTTTGGCGACCCGGTGGGCCGCAAATCGATACCGGCTATGTTTCCCCGCCCCTGGTCGACGTGAAAAACCCGGTGGTACCCCCGGCGAGCCTGGTCAATGGCCGCTATTGAGACCGCTCATCCGATGCCTAAGTGGCCGACCACGCGGTGCTTGAAACCGCTCTGACGGCACCTTCCTGTAATTTTCGCCTTGAAGAAAAGAAGCCATGCGAGTCTGTCTACCGGCCATCTTGCTCACGGCTGCTTTCTCGTCTTTCACAGCGCTAGCCGAGGATACCGATATTGCGCGCAACCTTGCGGCCACCTGCGCTACCTGCCATGGCACCAATGGCTACGCGCGCGGTGACATGGTGCCACTTGCAGGCATGAGGGCACAGCAACTCCTTGAAGCCTTTGCCGATTTCAAGCGTGGTGCCCGGCCCGCAACCGTCATGCACCAAATCGCCAAGGGCTTTACCGAAGAGCAAATCAGTCTCATTGCTGGCTATTTCGCCGCGCAACCGCCTAAGCAGTGAGCTTGTTTCGCCGTGAAGCCTGAAGTTGTAACCATGAACCGAGGTCGTCGCAAGCTACTGCTCACCGGCGCGGCATTCGCGGGCAGCGTGGTGGCAAGCGGTACCAGCAGGTCTTCAGAAAAATCGCTCGGACGCGTCGTAGTGGTAGGCGGCGGATTTGGCGGCGCAACCGCGGCGCGCTACCTTCGGCTTTGGGGTGGCAATATCCATGTCACGCTGATTGAGCGCAATCCCAGTTTCACCTCCTGCCCGATGTCCAACCTGGTGCTGGGTACTTACCGGCAGATGCGTGATATCACACGCAGCTACGACAGCTTGCAGGCGCTGGGCATCAGGTTCGTACAGGGCGAAGTCATCGCCATTGACGCAGCGGGGCGCAGCGTGCGCTTAGCCGACGGCAGTACGCTGCCCTACGACCGTCTCATCATTTCTCCGGGGATCGACTTCATGGCCGAGCAGGTACCAGGCCTATCGCCAGCCCTAGTAAGCGGTCAGGTCGTCCACGCATGGCATGCCGGGGCGCAGACCGTGGCGCTGCGCCGCCAGGTAGAGGCCATGCCCGATGGAGGTGTTTTCGCCATCACGATTCCCAAAGTGCCTTACCGCTGCCCGCCCGGGCCCTATGAGCGCGCATGTCTGGTCGCCAGCTATTTCCGACAGCTAAAGCCCAAAAGCAAAGTGCTGGTGCTCGATGCCAATCCGGAAATTCAGTCCAAGAAGGCGCTCTTTGAGCGCGCATTTGCGCAGTACCACGCGGGAATCTTGGAGTACCGGCCCAATGCCGAGCTCAAGGAAGTTGATGGACAACTAGCGAGGCTGGAGTTTGAGGATGTCAAGGCGGATGTGCTGAACGTCGTGCCACCACAGCGCGCCGGGGACCTTGCCCGCAATGCCGGTCTGGTGAACGTCAACCAGCGATGGGTAGGAGTGAATTGGTTGACGATGGAGTCGACCGTAGCACCTGGAATCCATGTGCTCGGTGACGCCACCTTCTCCGCGCCGCTAATGCCCAAGTCCGCCCATATGGCCAACCAGCATGCGAAGCTTGCAGCGGCCGCCGTCATCCAACTACTAAAGGGCGAGCCGGTGAATGCAAGCCCCGTAGTGATGAACACTTGCTATAGCTTTATCACGCCGCAGAACGCTATCCATGTGGCATCCGTCCATCAATACGATGCATCCGAGCGGACTTACAAAACGGTTCCGGGCTCTGGCGGCGTGTCGGCTGATGCCAACCCGATGGAGGCCCGGTATGCACTCGCTTGGGCAGAGAACATCTGGGCTGACACCCTTGGCTAAATACACACCTCGCACGATGGACCTCTGGCATGGACAGTCCGGCCAGGCCTCACTTCTTTCGCTTCAGCGCCAGGCCCGGCAATGCCTCGCGCAGCGCAAGCAACTGATCGATCTTGTTCTGCCCGTTCAGTTTGAGAAAACGCTCAAACGAGACCGCCATCTGGGGCAAGGGTTTAATCGCCGGCGAGTGCACGACGAACCAATCCCGCACGATGACATTGCCCTCCATCGGCAGCAAGGTGAGCAAGCCTGCTTTCATTTCCAGAACGCAGGTGTGCAGTGGCAGATAGGCTGGGCCAAACCCGGCCATGCACATCTGCTTGATCGCTTCGTTGCTGGCGAACTCAGAGCCGATGCGCGGGGTATGGCCAGCTTCCCGGAACAGGCGGGTCAATGTGGCGCGCGAGCCAGAGCCGCGTTCGCGCACCAGCATGGGCTCTTCCGCAAGCCTGGCCATAGTCAACTTACTTTCTGCAATCAGCGGATGTCCAGGTGCAGCGAGAAAACCCATCAAATTCTTTGCAAATCGCATGGACGTTGGCTTAAGACTGTCCGGCGGATCACCCATCACAGCGACGTCGATTTCCTGCGACTCCAGGCTGCGCACAATTTCATCGCGATTGCCCACATGCAGCTTGACCTTGGCCTTGGGATTTTCGTTGGCGTAGGCCACCAGCAGGCTGGGCAACCAGTATTCGGTGGTGGCAACTGCACCCACGCGCAGAGTGCCCGAAAAAGCGCCCGCATACGTATCCATGTTCTCGCCCATTTCGTTCCACAGCGCAATGACGCGCTCCGCGTAATCCTGCAGCATTACGCCTGCTTCAGTAAGGCGCACGCCACGGCCGGTGCGCGTTACCAGCGGGGTACCCAGCGTTTCTTCTATGGAACCGATCTGGATCGATATAGCCGACTGTGTCAGGTGCAACACTTGGGCTGCCTGCGAAATACTGCCCAACCTTGCAACGGTGTGAAAGGCGTAGAGTTGTTTGAGCGTTGCGATTCTGGAAAGCATGAAATGATATTAGCTTTAACAAATGCCATTGTCAAAATATTTAACTACTCATTATCAACTTGCCTCCATATACTTCGGCCGAAGTTAGCGCGCGAGGAAGGTGAAAACAAGTCCTTCCCTCATCCATCCACCAAGGTGCAGGAGCAGTCAGACGAATGGGCAAGAACCTGATGCGGACGGCCAAATATGCCTCCAGCAAAGACTCGGCAAGCAGCGCCTTTATCGGTGCCAGTGTGTGTCCCATGGTTGATTCACTTTTGACAGTTGCTTCCCTGCATGCGCATCGCGTTTTACGCCCCTGCCCGATGGTGCCCTCGTTCATATTCAAGATCCGTCGTGTGCGAACCGTTGGTGCTTTCAAGCAAGCTGCGGCTGCACTGTTCCTCGCCCTAGCGGATGGGCCACATTGATTCCCCCCTAACCACACCCAAGGAGATCGTTAGATGACTGAACGAAAAAATATGAGTAGAAGGTCCATGTTGGCCCTTACTGGCAAGGCTGGCTTTACCACTTTGACGGCGCAAGCGATTGGCGTCAATTTGGGTCTGGTCGGCGTCGCCGGGGCTGCGCAGGGCAAGGTCGAACCTTTCCGCTTCGCGATCATTAGCGACCCCCATCTTTACAGCGGCACGGACCACGTCTTTGACCGTCAATTAGAAGACGCCGTTTCGCAAGTTAACGGACTGAAAAAGCAGCCTGACTTTGTTCTCGTGACGGGTGACGTAGCGCACCATGGCGAGCGGGATCAAATGGAGAAGGGCAAGCGTATCCTGGGTGCGCTCAAGGCGCCATTGCGCTCCATTCCTGGCGAACACGACTGGTACCTGGACATGGGTGCTTCTTGGCGTGAGAACTTCGGTAAAGAGACTTGGTCATTCGACCACAAGGGCGTGCACTTCATCGGACTTAACTCTATTTTGGTGCCCGATTTCTGGACCTCTGCGAAGCTGAGCGCCGAGCAGCGACGCGACTGGTTCATGCCCTTAAACAGCCCGGTACCCGGCGTTTGGGGTTGCGGCGAGCAGCAGCGCGAGTGGCTGAAAAAAGATGTGGCCAATGTCGATCCGGCAACGCCCGTGGTTATCTTCACCCATTCACCTTTGTGGGACTATTACCCACGATGGAACTTCCAGGTCTCCGATTCCAAGGATATCCGTCAGATCTTGGGTAAGTTCAATGCCGTAACCGCCTTCCATGGACATGTGCACCACACCGTCTACAACAAAATCGGCAACATGACCTCCATCGGCACCATGAGTACCTCGTGGCCCTGGCCTTACCCGCCGGTTAAGCTGCCATATCCCGAATTCCAGCAAAACCGCGCCGATCCTTCCAACACCTCTGACGGTATGGGAAGCGCGGCTATTGACCTGGATAAAAGCGGTGGCGCCTTTGTCAATTACCAGCCCTTTGCCGACTCGCTGCCGGCGAAGACCAAGAACGGCTTCAAGGCCTGAAGGGAGACGCGAACATGAAAATCCAAACAAAATCACTTCGGCGCTTTGTAGCCCCCCTAGTCGCCCTAGCCGTGGTGGCCACCGCCACGTTGGTGACTGCGCGTGAGCCATTCACAAAAGAAGAGCTCAAGGCTGCGGAGGAAAAGTTGACGTTGTCAGCCAAGCGGGGATACGACATGTGGTACGGCGCCCGTGCCGACATGTCGAGCAACGGTCTGGCCTGCGCCAACTGCCACCCTGATGCGGCTGCCACCAATCCGCAGACCTTCCCGAAGTACATGCCCCAAACTGACAGAGTCATGGCCTATCGCGAGATGGTGAATTGGTGCATCCAGAACCCCCAGGCCGGCAAGGAAATGGATGCCAACAGCTCCGATATGGTTGCGTTGGAATCCTACTCCTACTACCTGCACCGCGGCGTAGCCATCCAAACAGGTCTGCAAACTCGCCAGACTGCGGGCCCCACACCGACAAACGCCCGCGGCATCAATGTCAAGGGCACCGGGATTGGCTTTGACAAGTGAGTGTGCTAAGCCGGCGAGCTGGGTGCATTGGACTCTTGGTCTGATCGCCCAGCTAACGCTGGTAGGTGCGGTAGCGGCGCAGGGTACTGCGGCAGAGCAAACATGTGTCGCTGCCGAGTCAACCCTGCCGCTGACGCGTTTTCAAGACAACGGCGATGGCACCGTGACGGACACCGAATCAAAGTTGATGTGGATGCGGTGTCCAAGTGGACAGCGATGGGTGAATGCACGGTGTACCGGCAAAGCGGCGACCTATAACTGGGTCGCCGCAGCGCGTCAGGCAGATCAGATCAGCAGCAATGGCGAGGCATTCTTTAACGATTGGCGCGTACCAGCGCTGCGCGATCTGGCAACGATCACGGACCGGGGCTGCAAGAACCCACGTACCAACCTGGTGCTGTTCCCCGGAACACCACCGACTGCATTTTGGACATCCACGTCCCGTCCCGGTGGGAAGCCCGAGGATATGGCTTTGGCATTGAGTTTTGGCGCCGAAGGTGTTTTGGCAGCCCGCAAGGAAGAGCGCTTTTACGTGCGATTCGTTCGCAATGCAATGTAAGGACAGTTTCAAGTGCGTTCTGAAATCGGTTTACAGCGTCGACAATTGCTTCTGGCAGCAGGCGCATGGACGGCGGCAAGCGGAGCAAATGCCGCGCATGTCGCCAGCGTGGTACCCATGGTGGATATGGAACTGGCGTTTGCCGCGCGCACTTTTTCCGAAGCAATCGCTGCGCTCGGTGGCATGCCTCCGCTCAGCACACAGATTTCCTTAGAGTTGCCTCAAATTGCAGAAAACGGTGCGTTGGTACCGATTACCGTTAGCAGTCAGCTGCCGGCCACCCGCGACATCCTGATATTGGTTGACGTCAATCCTCAACCCGTAGCGGCTTGCTTCAGCTTCCCCGATGGCACCGAAGCCTTCGCAGCAACCCGTATCCGGTTGGCGCATAGCGGCACCGTGTACGTCGCTGTGCGCACGGAGCAAGGCCTGTTTGCCACCTCGCGTGAGATCCAGGTCACCGTCGGCGGTTGCGGTTAGCGCACCCATTGCACCTTCTTGCCATGCCCAAGCCCATTCGTATCCGCGCGCGTGTCCGTAACGGCATCGCTGACGTGATGATCCTCATGCCGCATCCGATGGATACGGGCTTGCTGCAGGACGAATCGGGCAACACCAAGCCCGCGCACTTCATCACCCGCATGGAGGTGACGGTCGCGGAGCGCACCGTGTTCTCTGCCCGTATGAGCTTTGCGGTGGCACAAGATCCATTACTGAATTTTCGATTCTCCGGCGCCCTCGCCGGAGAGCGTCTTCGCGTAGCCTGGACGGATAACCAGGGCGAAACACGCGTCGATGAAGCTTTGATTACCTAAACCCTTTCAATTTTTTATAACCACGGAGTCTTCAATGAAATTCGATATGCCCAGCGACAACCGACGTGTATTCATGCTGCACACTCTTGTCGGCGCGTCCGCCCTCGCTACTGCGCACCAGGCACACGCAGGGACCGAAACTGAAGCCGTGAAGGAGACCGATGCCTACCCGAAATCGATGGGCTTTCGTTTGAATACGGCCGATGTGGACCAAACCAAGTATCCGCGCCATACGCTCGAGCAGCACTGCAGCCAATGCCAACTTTTCAAAGGTAATGCGGGTGAACAGACGGGGAACTGCTCGTTCTTCAAGCGCGTGGTTCCCGTGAACGGCTGGTGCCGCAACTTCAAACAAGTCAAAGCGGCGACTTGAGCCTGAACATGCATCCTTGAGGCCGGATGCTTGCCCGCTGGCTTAGGTTGGCGTGGCAAAAATGCGGCCGCCCCCGCAGTTTTTTCCGGACTTCTGGGGCAGGTTTTTTGCAATATCCAGCGTGCCAGGCGCTAAGGGCAAGATGTGCCGAGCTTGAGTGATCGCATCAAACTATCAATTTGATGCCTTCAAAAAACGCGGCCGTCATCAGCACATAGCGCAGGAATTTACCGATCAGCATATAGGCTACGCAAGGCCAGAAAGGCAACTTCAGCCAACCGGCCAGGGTGCATAGCGGGTCGCCCACCAGCGGCAGCCAGCCAAGCAGACATGCCTTTGGCCCCAGCCGATGCAGCCAGCCAAGGGCACGCGCCCGCACCAAGGCATTGCTAGCCTGCGGCGCCACATGGCTAGCTGCGCGTCCCATGGCGTAGTCCAGGGCACCACCCAAGGTGTTACCCGCAGTGGCGACGGCAATCACCGGCCAGTACTGCGCAGGGTTGAGGTGAATTACGCCCAGCACCACCGGCTCCGAACCCATGGGAAGCAGCGTCGCTGAAATAAAGGACACCACAAAGACCGTGGACAGGCCGTAGGTCGGCAGGGCCAGCATGTCTAAGAGCGATTGCATCCATATTTCCATTGCGCGGTCAGTATAGGTAAGGTGCCCATGCGGCCTGACAGTGTGCTGAAATTTTAGGCATATAGAATGGCCGCCCGCCCAGCGCCAAACCCCTGGTGCAAGCGGCCTTGAAGCCTTTCCCCACCATTTATTTCCCGCATGCAAATCGGCCCTTACGCATTGGCAAATCCGGTCTTCGTCGCGCCTATGGCCGGCGTGACTGACCGCCCGTTTCGGCAGTTATGCAAGCGCTTGGGTGCGGGCTACGCGGTCAGTGAAATGGTCACCTCGCGGCGCGATTTGTGGGATTCGCTCAAGACCTCGCGCCGTGCCAACCACGAGGGCGAGCCGGGCCCCATCGCCGTGCAAATCGCAGGTACCGATGCCGCCATGATGGCCGATGCGGCGCGCTACAACATCGACCGTGGCGCGCAAATCATTGATATCAATATGGGCTGCCCAGCTAAAAAAGTGTGCAACAAATGGGCGGGCTCCGCGCTGATGCAGGACGAGACATTGGCGCTGGAAATCATTGACGCAATTGTGCAGGCCAGCGCGGTGCACGGTGTGCCCGTTACGCTCAAGATGCGCACCGGCTGGTGCCAGAGCCATAAAAATGCTTTGTCCATCGCGCTGGCCGCACAAAGCGCGGGCATCGCCATGGTCACCGTCCATGGCCGCACCCGCGAGCAAGGCTACCGCGGCCAGGCCGAATACGAGACCATGGCCGCAGTGAAAGCCGCGCTGCACATTCCGGTGGTGGCCAATGGCGACATCACTAGCCCGCACCAAGCGCGTCAGGTGCTCAGCCTTACCGGCGCGGACGCGGTGATGATTGGCCGCGCAGCCCAAGGGCGCCCCTGGATATTTCGGGAAATCACACATTTTCTGGAGACCGGCAATGTGCTGGCGTCACCCTTGGTGCAGGAAGTGCGCCGTTGGCTGGTAGCGCATTTGCAAGACCATTACAGCCTGTACGGCGAGTACACCGGCGTGCGCAGTGCCCGCAAACACATTGCCTGGTATCTGCGCAGCCTGCCCGGCGGCGAAGACTTCCGTCGCCGCCTCAACCTATTGAGCGACAGCGCCGCGCAAGTGCAGGCTGTCGATGATTTTCTAAATCAGTTAAACCAAAGCATGGACCGCATTCCTGCGGTCTATGACGCCAGCGGACGGCTCTTGCCCGAAGCAGCATCCCATGGCAATGAAAGCGACCCTATGCGCCACCCCACCATGAGCCTGCACCATGAGCAATAACAAACTGGACGAATGCGTGCGCGCCAGCCTGGAAGCCTATTTGCGCGATTTAGATGGCCTAGAGCCGCACGGCATGCACGAGATGCTGGTGCGCGCGGTAGAAAAACCTTTGCTCGAAGTGGTGATGGTCGCCGCTGCCAACAACCAGTCCAAAGCCGCGCAATGGCTGGGCCTGAACCGCAATACCCTGCGCAAAAAACTTCTTGAACACCACCTCGTATGAACGCTTTACTTTCCGTCTCGGACAAAACCGGTGTGCTGGATCTGGCGCGTGCGCTGCACGCTCTGGACATACGCCTGCTTTCGACTGGCGGTACCGCCAAGCTGCTTGCTGAGCATGGATTGCCGGTGACCGAAGTGGCCGAGATGACAGGCTTTCCTGAAATGCTCGATGGCCGGGTTAAAACCCTGCATCCCAAGGTGCACGGCGGCCTGCTGGCGCGCCGCGATGTGCCAGCGCACATGCAGGCGCTGGCAGCCCACGGCATAGACACCATCGATTTGCTGGTAGTAAATTTATATCCTTTCGAGGCCACGGTGGCGCGCGCCGGCTGCACGCTGGAAGAGGCCATTGAAAACATCGATATCGGCGGGCCCGCCATGGTGCGCAGCGCCGCCAAAAACTGGAAAGACGTGGCCGTGCTTACCGATGCCAGCCAGTACGACACCGTCATCGCCGAATTGCAAGCCCATGGCGCGGTGAGTAGCAGCACCAAGTTTGCGCTGTCGGTAGCAGCTTTCAACCGCATCAGCCAGTACGACGGCGCGATCAGTGACTATTTGTCGTCTGTGCAGCCTGATGGCACGATGGCAGTATTTGCGGGGCAGGCCAATGGCCGCTTCGTGAAATTGCAAGACTTACGCTACGGCGAAAACCCGCACCAATACGCCGCGTTTTTCCGCGACTTGTACCCGGCCCCCGGTTCGCTGGTGACCGCCCAGCAATTGCAAGGTAAGGAACTAAGTTACAACAATATCGCCGATGCCGATGCCGCTTGGGAATGCGTGAAAAGTTTTGAAACCCCGGCTTGCGTCATCGTCAAACACGCCAACCCCTGCGGTGTAGCAATTGCGGCTGTTGCGTCCACCGCCTATGCCAAAGCCTTTAGCACCGACCCCACCTCGGCGTTTGGCGGCATCATCGCCTTCAATTGCGAAGTCGATGGAGATACCGCGCGGCATGTTAGCGCCCAGTTTGTTGAAGTGCTGATCGCCCCAACCTTTAGCGCCGAGGCCCTAAGCGTTTTGTCCGCCAAAGCGAATGTGCGAGTGCTGCAAATCGCATTGCCTTATCCGCTGGGCCAGCGGCCAAAAAAAGCCAGTGCTTGGACGCTGGGGCGCAATGCAGTCGATGTCAAACGCGTGGGCTCAGGCATGCTGATGCAAACCGCAGACAACCACGAGTTGACCCTGGCCGACATGCGCGTGGTCAGTAAAGCGCAGCCCAGCGAAGCGCAAATGCAGGATATGTTGTTCGCCTGGAAAGTGGCCAAATACGTCAAGTCCAACGCGATTGTGTTTTGCAAAGACGGCAGGACCGTGGGCGTGGGCGCGGGCCAAATGAGCCGCCTGGACTCGGCCCGCATCGCCTCCATCAAAGCGGGGCATGCCAACTTGACATTGACTGGCACGGTAGTCGCCAGCGACGCTTTTTTCCCGTTTCGTGATGGCCTAGACGTCGTGGTCGATGCGGGCGCCACCTGCATCATCCAGCCCGGTGGCAGCATGCGCGACGATGAAGTGGTGCGCGCCGCCGATGAGCGCGGGGTGGCCATGGTTTATACCGGGGTACGGCACTTTAGGCATTAAGCAAACCAGCTTTGCGCAAGTAAAAACGGCCTGTGAGGGCCGTTTTTTTATGCTGATCGGTTTGCGCGCATGCAGGCCTGCCGCAGCAGTTGCAAGCCTTAGAAGCTGGCAAATACCTCTTTAGCGGCCGCCACCGTCTCCGCAATATCGGCCTCGGTGTGTGCCGCACTGATGAAGCCAGCCTCGTAGAGCGCCGGTGCGAAATACACGCCCCGGTCCAGCATGCCGTGGAACAAGGTGTTAAAGCGCTTGTTGTCGGTACTAATGACTTTGGCGTAGTTTTGCGGCAGTTCGGGAAAGAGGAAAAACCCAAACATGCCGCCTTCGCTGTCGGTGCTAAAAGGCACGCCCGCCGCATCGGCAGCGCCTTGCAGGCCGCGCGTCAGCGATTGGGCTTTGGCTGCTAAGGCGTCAAAGAAACCAGGCTTGCTGATTTCGCGCAGCGTGGCCAGGCCGCAGGCGGTAGCGATCGGGTTGCCCGACAAGGTGCCGGCCTGGTACACCGCCCCTAAGGGCGCCATTTGCTCCATCACTGCGCGCTTGCCGCCAAAAGCCGCCAGCGGCATGCCGCCGCCAATCACCTTGCCAAGCACAGTGATATCCGGCGCAAAACCGGGTAGGGCTTTGGCATACACGCTTTGCGCGCTGCCCAGGGCCACGCGCAGCCCGCTCATCACCTCGTCAAACACCAGCAGCGCGCCATATTGGGTGCACAGCTCTCGCGCGCGCTTAATGAAGGGCACCGAAGCGCGTACGAAATTCATATTGCCGGCAATCGGTTCGATCATCAGGCAGGCCAGGTCTTTGCCGTGCAGTACAAAGGCCTCTTCGAGTTGCTGCAAATTGTTGTATTCCAGAACCAGCGTGTGCTGCACCACTTCGGGCGGCACACCGGCGCTGGTCGGGTTGCCCAGCGTGGCCAAGCCCGAGCCGGCTTTGACCAGCAAAGGATCGGCGTGGCCGTGGTAGCAGCCCTCAAACTTGATAAATTTGCTGCGCCCGGTAGCGCCGCGCGCCAGGCGGATGGCCGTCATGGCCGCTTCGGTGCCCGAGCTGACCAGGCGCACCATGTCCATGCTGGGCACATGGCGCAATATTTCTTCGGCCAGTTCCACCTCGCGCTCGGTGGGCGCGCCAAAGGAAAAGCCCTCGAGCAGTGCTTTTTGCACCGCCTCGACCACGGCAGGATGCCCGTGGCCCAAAATCATCGGCCCCCAAGAGCCGATGTAGTCGATATAGCGCTGGCCATTGGCGTCCCAAAAATACGCGCCCTGGGCGCGGGTCACAAAGCGGGGCGTGCCGCCCACGGCTTTGAAAGCGCGCACCGGTGAGTTGACGCCTCCGGGGATGACGGCGGCGGCGCGTTGGAAGAGTTCGATGTTGCGGTCAGTGGCGGGTTTCATTGGGTGGAAAGTCAAAAAGAAAAGGTTGGTCGGAATCTTCGGCATCGAGCAAGAGCCCGGCTTCGGGATCATCATGCGCCCAAAAAAGGCGGTCGGGCTGCACATGGCCCATGCCCGGGCGCAGCCCGGCTTCCAGGCTGCGGTCCAGGTAGCTGAGCGCCTCGGTCACCGCCTCGGCCAGTTCGGTGCCCACGGCAATCAGCGCGGCCAGGGCGGCTGACAAGGTGTCGCCGGTGCCTACAAAGGTGGCTTCTAAGCGCTCAAATTTTTCGCTGCACATGAGCGCGCTGGCGCTGCACAAGGCGTTGTCGATAAATTGCTCGGGCAAAGGGATGCCGGTGACCAGGGTGTAGGGCACGCCCAGCTCTTGCGCAGCTTTGGCAATGTCGCGCGCATCGGGCGCGCGCGGCGCGTCCCAGTCGGGCAGCAGCCAGCGCGCCAGCGTGCCGTAGCTACCGACCAACACCGTAGTTTGCGGCAGCAGCATGTCGGCGCAGGCGTCCAGGTATTGGTCAATCTGGTCTTCCTGCCACCAGGACAGGTCGGGCATATAGGTCACCACAGGCACATCGGCATAGTCCGACACCAGTGCGGCAACCGCGCTCAGGTTTTCCGGGCTGCCGACAAAGCCGACTTTGAACACATCGGGCGCCACATCTTCCAAAATAGTGCGGGCCTGGGCCAGCACGGCGTCGTCGTCAAAGGGGAAGTGGTCGACGATCTCGCTGGTGTCGCGGGCGTAGGCACCGGTCATCACCGGCATGGGGTGCACGCCCACCGAGGCCATGGCCAGGCAATCAGCCGTCAGGCCACCAGCGCCGCTGGGGTCATTGGCATTAAAGACCATCACGCTGGCCACGGGGCCGTCGGCCGGCCCGTCGTCGTCCAGCACCGTAATGGGGGCGGGGCCTGCCGTGTCTTTTTTGGGGTGCTTCATGGTCGCAACAAGTAGATGAGGTGCCGCAATCAAGGAGTCAAACCAGCGCCAGGCGGCCCGCCGCAAGGCACTATTTACAATCGCTTCATTCTATTCTCAAGGTAAACACGCTGTGACCGATACCAAAACCTGGATGTGCCTGATTTGCGGCTGGATTTATGACGAAGTTCTGGGCGCCCCGGATGACGGCATTGCGGCAGGCACCCTGTGGGCCGATGTGCCCATGAACTGGACCTGCCCCGAGTGCGGCGCGCGTAAAGAAGACTTTGAGATGGTGCAAATTTAAGTCTGCTCCGTCGAGCTGCGCATGGGCGCGCTTCGCCGCGCTAGAGCGCCTGTGAAGCTAGCATAGCCCCCATACCATTCCCCTTAGGCTGGTTTCTCCCGGCTTTTAACCACCGCATAGCGCGCCAGTGTGGCAGCGCGGGCGGCGGCGTGGTCCACCACCGGATGCGGGTAGTGAACGCCCAGTTGCACCCCCGCTGCTTCCAGCACCAGGGGTGGCGCCTGCCAGGGGGCGTGGATGTATTTGGCGTCCAAACCGGCCAGCGCCGGGACATAGCGGCGTATAAATTTACCCGCCGCGTCGAATTTCTCGCTCTGGCTGACCGGGTTGAAGATGCGGAAATAGGGCTGGGCGTCACAGCCGCTGGAGCTGACCCACTGCCAGCCACCGTTGTTGGCCGAGAGGTCAAAGTCGTTGAGTTGCTCTGCAAAATAGCGCTCGCCCCAGCGCCAATCAATGCCCAGATGCTTGACCAAAAAGCTGCCGGCCACCATGCGCAGACGGTTGTGCATATAGCCGCTCTGGTTGAGCTGGGCCATGGCCGCGTCCACCAGCGGGTAGCCGGTGCGCGCTTCGCACCAGGCGGCAAAGCGGTCTTGGGCCAGCGCGCCTTGCTCCCACACAATGGCGTCGTAATCAGGCTTGAAGCTGTTAGCCGCCACATGCGGAAAGTTGGACAGCACCTGAAAATAAAAATCGCGCCAGACCAACTCCGCCAGCCAGACCCGCGCGCCTTCGTCACCGGACAGCTGCGGCCCCAACGCCAGATTGACCAATTGTCGGATCGACACCGTGCCAAAGCGCAAATGCACGCTCAGGTAGCTCGGGCCTTTGACGGCGGGGAAGTTGCGCGTGTCTTCATACGCGCCCATGCGCGGCGCAAAGTCGGCCAGCAGCGCTTGGGCACCGACCTCTCCTGCGGCGATTGCCAGGGCGGATAGGTTGGTCGGCGTAAACCCAATGTCGGCCAGCGTGGGCACGCCCTGGCGGTAGCCTGCTGGGCGGCTGGCCAGCTTCTGGCCCAAGACGCTGCAATCATGGGTGGGTACCGGCCGGCCACCCAAGCGCGCCAGCCAAGCGCGCAAATAAGGGGTGAACACGCCGTAGGGCTTGCCGGTTTGGGTCAGGATCTCGCGCTGCTCAAACACCACATGGTCTTTGACGCTGACCCAGGCCTTGCGCATGCGCGCCAGCGCGCTTTGCACTTGCGCATCCCGCGCAATCGCCGGGGGCTCGTAGTCGCGGGCGCAAAACACCGCGTCCACTCCCAGCGCCTGCGCCAGCGCCGGGATTTCCTCCTCGGCCCAGCCATGGCGCACGATCAGGCCGGTGTGCGCCGCTTGGCCCAGCGCGCGCAATTGCGCATCCATAGCGGCCAGCGATTCGCGGATGAACTCCACCCGGCGGTCGGTGCGCGGCAGCGGGTCTAATATGGCGCGGTCCAGCACAAACACGCAATGCACTTGCGCGCACGATTGCAGGGCGGCGGCCAAAGCCGCGTTGTCGGTCAGGCGTAAATCACGGCGCAGCCATACCAGGCCGGAGGAATAAGTGCTTTGCATGCCTGTCGCTAAAATGGTTTTATGTCCGGCGATTTTGCATCCACCAACCTCACGCACCATTTTTTGATCGCGATGCCGGGTTTGGAAGACGGGCTTTTCTCCAAAAGCGTGGTCTATTTATGCGACCACAGCCCGCGCGGCGCGCTGGGGCTCATCATCAACAAGCCTTCCGAAATCAGTTTGTCCGACTTGTTTGACAAGGTCGATTTGTCTTTGCAGCGCGCCGATCTGGCCGGACAGTCGGTGCTGCATGGCGGCCCGCTGCACGAAGAGCGCGGTTTTGTGCTGCACGAGGCGTTGTCCGGCACCACCGACAGCGCGCCCCCCGCCCCCTACGCGTCCAGCATGGTCATCCCCGGCGGTTTGGCGATGACTACCTCCCGCGACGTGCTCGAAGCCCTGGCCGGCGGGCAGGGGCCGAGCAAAGTGCTGGTTTCGCTGGGCTATGCGTCCTGGGGCGAAGGGCAGTTAGAGAGCGAGCTGATGCGCAATAGCTGGCTCACGGTGGACGCCGAAAAAAGCATTATTTTTGATACCCCGGTCAACCAGCGCTACGAGCGCGCGCTAGACCTGCTGGGTTTGAAGGCCTGGACCATCGCCCCGCAGGCGGGCCACGCATGAACGCGCTGGCCATGTCCGCGCCCACCGCAGCGCTGCCGCCCAAGCAAGCCAAGGCAGTGCTACCGAAGCGAGCCAAGGCGGTGCCCGCCGATTTACAGCGTTTTATGGCGTTTGATTTCGGCACCCGGCGCACCGGCGTTGCTGTGGGCAGCCGCCTGTTAGGCGGGGCGCAGCCGCAGGCCACTATTCAAGCGGCTGGCGACGCGCGTTTTGCCCAGATTGCGCTGCGCCTCAAGGAATGGGAGCCCCAAGCCTTGGTGGTCGGCGTGCCTTACCATCCAGACGGCGCGCCCCACGACAATACGCTGCGCGCGCAAAAGTTTGGACGCCAGTTGCAAGGCCGCTTCGGCCTGCCGGTGTTTGAAGTGGACGAGCGCTACAGCACCACCGAAGCACTCGCAGGTGGCGCCAAAGATGCCGATGCGGCTTCGGCCTGCATCATCCTGGAGCAGTTTTTGCGGAGCTTGTCGTCATGACCCTGGTACTCAATGCCGAAGCCCTGTACCTGGAGCTGCTGCGTGGCGTGCGATTGCTGTGCCAGGCCGACAGCCGTTTGGTCGGCATCACTTCGGGCGGCGCCTGGCTGGCTGAGCGCCTGCACCACGACTTGGGTCTTCCCGGCGCCTTCGGCACGATTTCTTCGGCCATGCACCGCGACGACTTTGCCAAGCGCGGCTTAGCCGCCAGCGGCAAGACACATTTGCCCTTTGAAATCAAAGACGCGCATTTGGTGGTGCTGGACGATGTGCTTTACACCGGGCGCACTATCCGCGCGATTACCAATGAATTGTTTGACTATGGCCGCCCGGCCAGCGTGCGCTTGGCGGTGCTGGTCGATAGGGGTGGACGCGAGCTGCCAATCCAGGCCGATTTTGCCGCCGCGCGGGTCTCGCTCGATGCCGGCCAGTCGCTGGCCCTGGCGCGCGATGCGGCGGGCGCCTTTAGCTTTGATGTGAAAGAAAAATAAGCCATGCTGCACCGGCGTAATCCGCAACTCAACCGGCACGGCGAGCTGATCCATTTGTTATCGACCGAGGGGCTGTCGCGCGAGATACTGACGCATATCCTGGACACAGCGGCGCAGTTTGTGTCGGTAAGCGACCGCGAAGTTAAAAAAGTGCCGCTGCTGCGTGGCAAAAGTGTATTCAATTTGTTTTTTGAAAACAGCACGCGCACCCGCACCACCTTTGAGATTGCGGCCACGCGTTTGTCGGCCGATGTGATTAATCTGGACATTGCTCGCTCCTCCGCTTCCAAAGGCGAATCGCTGCTGGACACGATTGCCAACCTCAGCGCTATGGCGGCGGATATTTTTGTGGTGCGACACAGCGAATCGGGCGCGCCGTATTTGATCGCGCAGCATGTGGCGCCGCATGTGCATGTGGTCAATGCCGGTGATGGCCGCCATGCGCATCCGACGCAAGGCTTGCTGGACATGTACACCATCCGGCACTACAAAAAAGACTTCACGAATTTGACGGTTGCCATTGTCGGTGATGTCTTGCATTCGCGGGTAGCGCGTTCGGACATCCATGCATTAACCACTTTGGGCTGCGCCGAGGTGCGCGTGGTGGGCCCGCGCACCTTGGTGCCCAGCGATATGGCGAACATGGGTGTGCGCGTGTTCAACACCTTGGAAGAAGGTATCAAGGGTTGCGATGTCATCATCATGTTGCGCTTGCAAAACGAGCGTATGAACGGTGCTTTGCTGCCTTCGAGCCACGAGTATTTCAAGAGCTTTGGCCTGACGGCAGACAAATTGGCCTTGGCCAAGCCTGACGCCATCGTGATGCATCCGGGGCCGATCAACCGGGGCGTGGAAATCGACTCGACGGTGGCCGATGGCGCGCAAAGCGTGATCTTGCCGCAAGTGACTTTCGGTATCGCGGTGCGCATGGCGGTGATGGGCATCGTCGCGGGCAATGAAGCATGAGGGCCGCGCCATGAATTTACTGATCCGTAACGGCCACTTGCTCGATCCCGCCAGCGGCTTGGATGCGCAAGGCGATGTAGCGATTGCCGACGGACGCGTGCTGGCTCTGGGCCAGATACCCGCCGATTTTGTGGCTGGCCAAACCTTGGACGCCCAGGGCTGCATTGTCATGCCCGGCCTGGTGGACCTGGCCGCCCGCTTGCGCGAGCCCGGCCATGAGCATGAAGGCATGCTGGCTTCTGAATTGGCCGCAGCCGTTGCCGGAGGAGTAACCACCTTGGTTTGCCCGCCCGATACTGACCCGGTGCTCGATGAGCCCGGCCTGGTGGAAATGCTGCGCTTTCGAGCGCAAAGCCTACACCAGACACGCGTGCTGCCGCTGGGCGCGCTGACGCGCGGCCTCAAGGGCGAAGTGCTCACCGAAATGCTGCAACTGTTTGAGGCCGGATGCGTAGGCTTTAGCCAGGCCGAAGTCGGCATCGCCAACACCCAGGTGCTGATGCGCGCCATGCAATACGCCCGCTCTTTTGGCTACACCGTTTGGCTGCGCCCGCAGGATTTGCATTTGGGTAAAGGCGTCGCCGCCAGTGGCCCGTTGGCTACGCGCATGGGCCTGAGCGGCGTGCCGGTAGCTGCCGAGACCATTGCCTTGCACACGATTTTTGAACTGGTACGCGCCACCGGCGCGCGGGTGCATATTTGCCGCTTGAGCAGCGCCGCCGGGGCCCAGTTGCTGCGCCAGGCCAAGGCCGAAGGATTGCCGGTGACGGGCGATGTCAGCGTCAATTCTTTGCACCTGACGGATATGGATGTGGGCTACTTCGACAGCCGCACCCGCCTGAGCCCGCCGCTGCGCCAACAACGTGACCGCGAGGCCCTGCGCCAGGCGCTCCAAGACGGCACCATCGACGCGCTGGTGTCTGACCATATGCCCGTGGGTGCCGATGAAAAAGAACTGCCGTTTGCCGAGGCCGAGCCTGGCGCCACGGGGCTGGAATTGCTGCTGAGCTTGGCGCTGAAGTGGGCACAGGACAGCAAGTTGCCGCTGGTGCAAGCCTTGGCCTGCGTGACGCATCGCAGCGCCGACGTACTGGCGGCCAGCCAGGGCGCCGCGCAGGGCGGCATGGGCCGCTTGGCAGTGGGCGCCAAGGCCGACATCTGTGTTTTCGACCCGCAAGCGGCGTGGACGGTGCAGGCATCGGCGCTGCGCAGCCAGAGCAAGCACACGCCTTTTGGCGGCTACGAATTACCCGGCCAAGTGCGGGCCACATTGGTAGCCGGTCGGCTGGCATTTCAGGCCCCGGGCACCGGCCCGCACTAAACCCTACGGCTCCGCGCTGTGCCTAAGCCTTCCAAGCTGCGCGGTGCCTTGCGCCTTTTGCGTCTGTTGGTGCATGTGCTGCGCGGCTGGTTGACGATTCGTTTGCGTTTCCCCGCTTGGTCGCAAGCGCGGCGTAATCAGGCGGTGCAGCACTGGTCGCAAGCCATGCTCGATATTCTGGGTTTGCAATTGCGCATCGAAGGCCAGTTGCTCCGGCAAGGGCCCTTGATGTTGGTGTGCAACCATATTTCCTGGCTGGATATTGCCGTTTTACATGCCGCGGTCCATTGCCGCTTTATTTCCAAAGACGACATACGCGACTGGCCGGTGCTGGGAACGCTGGCCAGCGGCGGCGGCACGCTGTACATCAGCCGTGCCTCGCGCCGCGACGCTTTGCGCGTGGTGCACCAAATGGCCCAGGCCTTGCAGCAGGGCGATGTGCTGGCTTTTTTCCCCGAAGGCACCACCGGCGACGGCAGCACCGTCTTACCGTTTCATGCCAATTTATTGCAGGCCGCGATTACCGCGGCGGCGCCGGTACAGGCGCTGGGTCTTCGTTTTGAAGACGCGGCCAATGCTGCGCCCAGTTTTGCACCTTGCTATGTGGGCGATGAGAGTTTGCTCGATTCGGCCTGGCGCACGGTGTGTGCGCCGCCGCTGCGCGCGGTACTGCGCTGTGCTCCAGCCCAAAACGCCCAAGGCCGGGACCGGCGCGCATTGGCCAGCGACTTGCGTGAGATCGTCATCGGCCTGCGCGCAGGCAGCCTGTAGTTAGCCGCTGGCGCTGGCAGCGCGGACTTTGAGGCGAATCGCGGTAATATCGTGGCCCTCGCGCGCAAGGCGCTCCAGCAGCAGGGGCTGTAACTGGCGTAATTTGGCGGCGATGGCCGTGGAGTCCACCAGCAGGCACCATACTTGGCCTTCGAGGGGTCCGGCCTGTACACCAGGGCGCAAACCGGGGGGTAGCAAACTCGTGATGCAGCGCAAGCAGGCGCTGGTTTGGGCACTTAAGTCCACCAAGCGGGCCAGCGTGGGTGAATCCAGGCTGGCTTGAAGCACCGAGAACGAGGTGTTGGAGCGGCGCATCGAAACAAATAGGGGGATAGCGTATGCAATTGATTATCACGGATCCCAGGCTCTCGCGCAGCTATGTGCTGCAGACCAGTCCGGGCGGCGTGGCCCTGGCAATGGTGGGCTTTTTTATCGCCGTGACCTTGGTCTCAGCCGGTATTTACCACTGGATTTTGCTCAAGGGTGCACGTGAAGGCTGGCCGGTCATTAGCCAGGTGATGCGCTTGGTGGTGAAGGACGAGTTTGACCAGCGCGACCGGTATTTGCGCGAAAACATCGAGGTGCTGGCCAAGCGCATGGGCGAGATGCAGGCCAAATTAATGCAAATGGAGTCGCTGGCCGAGCGCGTCTCCGGGCTGGCGGGGCTAGACCCCGCGCAAGTGCGCAGCACCCCCGGCCGCGGCGGCACGCTGGTGGCCGGGCGCGCGATGAATTTGCAAGAGCTGCAAAGCATCATGGACCACATCGAGGTCGATACCAGTGCCCGCAACGATTTGATGACCGCCATCGAGTCGCGCTTGTTTGAGCAAAAAATCAAGAAACTCATGATTCCCACGCAAATCCCGGTGCCCGAGGTCAGCACCGGCTCGGGTTTTGGCTGGCGGATCGATCCGTTCACCGGCATGAGTGCCTTACACCAGGGCCTGGATTTCCCCGCGCCGGTGGGTACCACCGTGCTGTCCGCAGCGGGCGGCGTGGTGGTGACCCAGGAGGTGCAGCCTCATTACGGCCTGGTGATTGAGGTAGACCACGGCAACGAGGTGTTGACGCGCTATGCCCATCTGTCCCGCACCTTCGTGAAAAAAGGCGATTTGATCAAGCGCGGCCAAAAAATGGCGGAGGTGGGCAATACCGGTCGCTCCACCGGGCCGCATTTGCATTTTGAGGTCTTGGTGCGCGGCGTGGCGCAGGATCCGCAGAAATTCCTCGCCATGGGCCGAAATGACGCGGACAAGACGGCGAAACGTTAAAATCCCTGATTCAGCCAGGGCGGGTGTGCGGCGTATTTTGCGCCGCCTTAACTCTTTCAAATCATCCACAACGGACTACCACAGCGCTGTTCTGTGAGCACTTTGGTGCCACAGGGCGGACTCTCTACCGATGCCACTCTCCTTTCTCACCAAGTTATTTGGAAGCCGCAATGACCGCTTGCTCAAGCAATACCGGTCTGTCGTTGCGCGTATCAACGCGCTGGAGCCGCAGTACGAGGGCTTGAGTGACGAGGCCTTGCGGGGCAAAACGGCCGAGTTCAAGGCCCGCGTAGCCGGTGGCGAAAGCTTGGACGCGGTCTTGCCCGAGGCCTTTGCTGTCGTACGCGAAGGCGCCAAGCGCGTCATGAAAATGCGCCACTTTGACGTGCAGCTCATGGGTGGCATGGCGCTGCACCAGGGCAAGATTGCAGAAATGGGTACCGGCGAGGGCAAGACCCTGACGGCAACCCTGCCGGTGTACCTCAATGCCCTCACGGGTAAAGGCGTGCATGTCGTCACGGTAAATGACTACTTGGCCGGACGCGATGCGCGCTGGATGGGCCAGCTCTACGGCTTTTTAGGCTTGAGCGTGGGTATCAATACCTCACAAGCACCGCGTGCGGATAAGCAAGCCGCCTATGGATCGGACATCACCTACGGCACCAACAATGAATACGGCTTTGACTACCTGCGCGACAACATGGTCTATGAGGTCACCGACCGGGTTCAGCGCGGGCTGAACTTCGCCATCGTCGATGAGGTTGATTCGATTTTGATCGACGAGGCGCGCACGCCGCTGATCATCAGCGGCCAGGCCGAAGACCACACTGCCATGTACGTGGCCATCAACACCGTGATTCCCGCGCTCAAGCGCCAGGAAGGCGAGCTGGACTTGCGCACTGGCGAGGGTGTGATTACCCCTGGCGACTTCACGCTGGACGAAAAATCGCAGCAAGTATTCCTGACCGAGCAAGGCCATGAAAGCGCCGAGCGGCTGTTGGCAGGTCTGAACCTGATTCCAGCAGGATCGTCTTTGTACGACCCGGCCAATATCAGCCTGATGCACCATGTGTATGCCGCATTGCGCGCCAACCATTTGTACCACCGCGACCAGCACTACGTGGTGCAAGAGGGCGAGATTGTCATCGTGGACGAATTCACGGGCCGCCTGATGACCGGACGACGCTGGAGCGATGGCCTGCACCAAGCGGTGGAGGCCAAAGAAGGTGTGGCGATCCAGGCCGAAAACCAGACGCTGGCCTCTATCACTTTCCAGAATTATTTCCGCCTATACAGCAAGCTCTCCGGGATGACTGGTACGGCCGATACCGAGGCCTATGAGTTCCAGGAAATATATGGCCTAGAGACGACGGTGATTCCCCCGAATCGCCCCAGCCGCCGTGACGACCAGTTGGACCGGGTGTACAAAACCACTGCCGAAAAATACAAGGCAGCGATTGACGATATCCGCGAATGCTATGGACGCGGACAGCCGGTGCTGGTGGGAACCACGTCGATCGAGAACTCGGAAATTATTTCGAACTTACTGACCGCAGAAAAGCTGCCGCACCAGGTACTGAACGCCAAGCAACACGCCCGCGAGGCCGACATCGTGGCCCAGGCTGGTCGTGCTCAAATGATCACGATTGCCACCAATATGGCCGGACGCGGTACCGACATTGTGCTGGGCGGCAATGTAGAAAAAGCCATCGAGGCCATGCGCGCCGACGAGTCGCTGGACGACGCAGCCCGTGCCACGCGCGAAGCAGAGCTGCGCGCGCAATGGGACATCGACCACAAGCACATTACTAGTCTGGGCGGCTTGCGCATCATCGCCACTGAGCGCCATGAGTCGCGCCGCATCGACAACCAGTTGCGCGGCCGTTCAGGGCGCCAGGGCGACCCTGGCTCATCGCGTTTTTACCTGAGTTTGGATGACGCTTTGATGCGCATCTTTGCCGGTGAACGTGTCAAAGCCATCATGGACCGGCTCAATATGCCGGAGGGAGAAGCCATCGAGGCGGGCATGGTCACGCGCAGCATCGAGAGCGCCCAGCGCAAGGTCGAGGCGCGCAACTTCGATATGCGCAAGCAATTGCTGGAATACGACGACGTTTCCAACGACCAGCGCAAAGTGATTTACCAGCAGCGCAATGCGATTTTGGACGCGCAGGATTTGAGCGCCCAGATTGCCAATTTGCGGCGCGGAAGTTTTGAAGATCTGGTGCGCTCCTTTGTGCCGGTGGAGTCGGTGGAAGAGCAGTGGGATATTGCCGGTCTGCAGCGCCAATTGGCCGACGACTGGGGCATTGCCTTAGACCTGGTCGGCCATGTCAGCGCGGCCAGCGCCATTAGCGACGAGGATATTGTCACCATGGTGCTGGAGGCGGCCGATGCGGCTTTTGCTGCCAAGGTCGAGCATGTGGGCCCAAGCGGCTTTACGCAGTTTGAGCGCATGGTCTTGCTGCAAACCATCGACAGCCAGTGGCGCGACCACCTAAGTTCTCTGGACTATTTGCGCCAAGGCATCCATCTGCGCGGCTATGCGCAAAAGCAACCCAAGCAGGAATACAAACGTGAAGCCTTCGAATTATTCGGCCAGATGCTCGACTCGGTAAAAAACGAAGTCACCAAAATTTTGATGACGGTGCGTATCCAGTCCGCCCAGCAGTTGGACGAAGCCGCACAGGCTTTGGAGGCCAAGGGCGAGACATTGAGCAACGTGACCTACACCGCGCCCACCGATACCGGCGAGCCTGAAACCGTGTCCCTGGCGGACCTGGGTTTGCCGCAAGCCAGCGCCCCCATCCCGCGTGTGGGCCGCAACGAGCCCTGCCCTTGCGGCAGCGGCAAAAAGTTCAAACAATGCCATGGCAAATTAGCCTGAAGCCGCACCATGCCTGTTGATTTAGCCCCGCCCAACCCGGCGCAATTGTTTCCCATCCCCGGCCTGCGCATTGGCGTGGTGGAAGCCGGGATTCGTAAAGTAGGCCGCAAAGACCTGTCGGTGTTTTTGCTTGACGCTGGTGCCAGTGTGGGGGCGGTATTTACCTCCAACCGTTTTTGCGCCGCACCGGTGCAAATTTGCCAAAGCCATTTGGCTTCGGGCGCGGCGATTCGCGCTTTGCTGATCAACACCGGCAACGCCAATGCCGGTACCGGCGCCGATGGCATGGCGCGTGCGCGCAGCACCTGCGATGCACTGGCCCAACGCCTGGGTGTGGACGCGGCACAAGTGCTGCCTTTTTCCACGGGTGTGATCATGGAGCCGTTGCCCGCTGATCGCATCATCGCGGGCTTGGACGCCGCAATTGCTGCCGCTAAAGAAGACAACTGGCTGGCGGCCGCCCAGGGCATCATGACCACCGACACCCTGCCTAAGGCTTTTGGCACCCAAGTGCAAGTGCAGGGCAAGACCATCAATATCACCGGCATCAGCAAGGGTGCGGGCATGATCCGCCCCAATATGGCCACCATGCTGGGCTATATCGCCACCGACGCCTGCGTAGCGCCTGCCTTGCTACAGCCGCTGGCCAAAGCCCTGGCCGATGCCAGCTTTAACCGCATTACCGTCGATGGCGATACCTCTACCAACGACTCGCTGGTGTTGGTAGCCACGAACAAAGCCGGGCATGCGCCGATTAGCGCCTTGGACAGCGTGGAGGGCCATGCCTTGTACCAAGGCTTGCTCAAAGTGGCATTGCATCTGGCGCAGGCCATCGTGCGCGATGGCGAAGGCGCGACCAAATTCATCACAGTGCAGGTGGACGGGGGCGCCACTACCGAAGAATGCAGCCGCGTGGCCTATGCGATCGCGCATTCGCCTTTGGTGAAAACCGCGTTTTTTGCTAGCGATCCCAATCTGGGTCGCATCTTGGCGGCAGTCGGTTACGCCGGTATCGCCGACCTAGACACCGATGGCATCGAACTGTATTTGGACGATGTGCATGTTGCTACCCGTGGTGGGCGCAACCCGGGCTACCAGGAAGCCGATGGCCAGCGCGTCATGAAGCAAAGCGAAATTTTGGTGCGCGTCAGCCTAGGCCGTGGCCAGGCCAGCCACACCGTGTGGACATGCGACCTGAGCCACGAATACGTCAGCATCAACGCCGATTACCGGTCTTAAGCGCGAAAGCCAGGCATATGCAAGACCAGCAACTTTGGGGCCCATTTATAGCGCGTGCTGAGCGCTTTATGGACCGCGTAGAAGCGGCGCTGCGACTGGACATAGAGCAGCCTGATTGGGACAGCGCAATAGCCTTTCGCTACCGCAAGCGCGTATCGGGTCAAGGCTATATCGGTGCGGTGCGCCAGGTTGGGGCCATGCGTTTGGATGACCTCAAAGAGATTGACATCCAGAAAGAAAAAATCCGCCGCAACACCGAGCAATTTGTACAAGGCAAAACTGCGAATAACGTGCTGCTGACCGGCGCGCGCGGTACCGGCAAGTCCTCGCTGGTGCGTGCCTGCCTCAATACCTACAGCGACCAGGGTTTGCGCTTGATCGAGGTGGATAAATCGGATTTGATCGACTTGCCGGATATGGTGGACATCCTGGCGCGGCGCCCTGAAAAATTCATTGTGTTTTGTGACGACCTGAGCTTTGACCAAGGCGAGGCCGGTTACAAAGCGCTCAAGTCGGTGCTGGACGGGTCGGTGTCGGAAACCTCGGCCAATGTTCTGATTTACGCCACCAGCAACCGGCGCCATCTGCTACCCGAGTACATGGCTGATAACCTGACCTACCAGCACACCGAAAGCGGTGAAGTGCATCCAGGCGAGGTGGTAGAAGAAAAAATATCCCTGTCCGAGCGCTTTGGTTTGTGGGTCAGTTTTTACCCCTTCACGCAAGATGAATACCTCACCATCGTGGCCCAATGGTTAGATGCCTTGCGCGTCGATGTGACAAAGCGCAGCCACTGGCGTGAAGAGGCCTTGATCTGGGCCTTGGAGCGCGCCTCGCGCAGCGGCCGTGTGGCCTGGCAATTTGCCAAAGACTTTGCCGGACGGCAGGACGCGGGCGCGGCGGCATGAGCCAGGTGCCGGTGGACCGGGTGGCCGACAGCCATGTGGCCCGCACCGGCGGCACCGAGCGGCCTCTGACCGAAGTGGCGGTGGGCGTGTTGCTGCGGCCTAATGGCCATTTTTTGATGACTTCGCGCCCGGCGGGCAAGGCCTACGCCGGTTACTGGGAATTTCCCGGCGGCAAGGTGGAGCCGCAAGAATCGCTGGAGCAAGCCTTGACACGCGAGCTGTATGAGGAATTAGGCATCCAGGTGCTGCAATGCCAGCCTTGGCAGGTGCAGGTGGTGGACTACCCGCACGCGCTGGTACGCCTGCATTTTTTCAAGGTGCTCGGCTGGTCAGGCGAATTGGTGATGCGCGAGGGGCAGCACGCGCAATGGCAGGAGCTGCCCGTCCAGGTCGAACCCGTTTTACCGGGCGCTTTGCCGGTGTTGGCTTGGCTGGCCGGTGAGCAGGGGGCGGCGCAGGCGCTTTGAAACGGGTGGTTTATTGCAGATTGTGCGAACCCGAGTCGTCCGCAAACTGCTCCGGGGCTGGTACCCGGAAGGACTCGCTGGCCCAAGCGCCCAAGTCTAGATTTTTGCAGCGCTCACCGCAAAAAGGCCGGTAGGGATTGCTCGGCGCATAGACGCTGTCGCCTTTGCACTGGGGGCAGCTAACGATTTTTTCCGGCACCGAAGGGCTATCTGGCATAGGCGCAAAGATGCGCTTAAGCGCACAGGGTCAGGTCAAACGGGGTGTCGGCGCTATTGCTGTAGAGCTTGCCATCGGCTTCGTGGCGTACAAAACGGATGGAGGCCACCAAGCGGTTGGCGCTGATTTCGGGGATGGCGCCCAAGTTGGGGTCCAGGGACAGGCGCAGCAACTGGAAGGTGCGGCCTTGCGGCAGGTTTTGCTGGAACTGCCCGCCCAGCGCCACCATTTTTTGCGGCGCGCCCGAGTCACGCAGCAGACCCAGGAGCAAGTGGATGCCGTTGAACAAGGGTATGAGGCTGGAAACCCATTCACGCAAGTCGTTTTGGCGGCGCTGGTCGTCCAGTTTTTGCCAAGCATAGTAGGCGGGCAGGTCAAATTCGCAGGTGCCGCCCGGAATGCTGGTGCGGCTGCGCAGGCTTTTCAGCCAGTCGTTTTCTCCCAGTTCATGGCCTAATTTGCCCGAGGCATTGGTCAGGGAGACAAAGCATTCTTCCAATTGGGCGAGCAGACGCTCCAGTACTTCGGTGGCAATCGCGGGGTTGCCCCGGTAAGCCAACATGGTCTGGCGCTGGCGGTCCAGGTCTTTGAGGACGTCGGTTTTGAGGTCAGCGCGCGCGCCGACGTTCAGAATCTCAAACAAGGTGATTAGCGCGAAATGGTGGTCCAGGGCGTCAAAGCGCTCCTGCAGCGTGAAGAGCCTCGCGAAGAGGTGCTCCAAACGCAAATAGGTGCGAATTTTTTCGTTAAACGGATATTCGTACAGGATCACGCGCTATTTTTCCAGTGGCGGGATGATATCTCCAAGAAGGGGAATATTGCGGCCAATTGCTGGCCAATCTCGTCGATTGTCACGGATTCATTGAATAAAACATAGTCGGCGCATTGCAGCCGTGCAGCCCGAGTGCTTTGTGCTGCCATGATTTTTTGCACGCTTTCTGCCGTCAAGCCGCTGCGTTGCATCACCCGGTCAATTTGCGTTTGCGCTTGGCAATCCACGACCAGCACCCGGTCGAGCACGGTACGCCAACGCTTGGACTCCACCAAAAGTGGGATATCAAAAGCGATGCAGGGTGGCGACGCTAAGGCGGCCTGGCTGGCCTGGCGCTCAATTTCCACCGCAATCATGGGATGGAGCAGGGCTTGGAGCTGGGCACGCGCTTGCGGCTGGTCAAACACCAGGGCGCGCATGGCGTCGCGGTTCAAAATACCTGGGGCTTCAAATACTGCATCGCCGAAGGCCTGGGCAATGGCGGGTAGGGCGGCTCCGCCAGGTGCGGTGCAGGCGCGGGAGATTGCGTCTGCGTCGATAACGGGGATACCTTTATCTGCCAACAGCGCGCAGACCGTGCTCTTGCCGCTGCCTATGCCGCCGGTGATGCCCAAACGCATGGCGGCTTGGGTCATGGCATCATGAGCTTGAAACCCGCCGCATTGGCAAACACACATGCCAGACCCGCGCCTACTAAAAAGGGGCCAAAGGGCATGACACCGCCTTCGCGCAGACTTTGATTGAACTTCAGCACAATACCTACAAGCGCGCCAATGACAGAGGACATCAAGATGATGGGAACCAGGGCTTGCCAGCCCAACCAGGCGCCCAGGCAGGCGAGGAGTTTGAAATCACCATAGCCCATGCCTTCCTTTCCTGTGACCAGTTTGAAAACCCAATACACCGACCATAGGCTGAGGTAACCGGCGACCGCACCCCATAGGGCGTTTTCTAAACTAAGGCCGGTCCATTGCAGGTTCGCGCCTATCAGGCCTAGCCAAAGCAAGGGTAGCACGATGGCGTCGGGCAATAAGGTGCTATCCCAGTCAATCAGCGCCAGGCTGAGCATGCCGGCCATCCATGCGCACCAGGCAAAAGCGGCTGCACCCAGGCCCCAGCGCCAGCCGCAAAACGCGAATAGCAGCGCGCTGCATAGCTCCACTGCGGGGTAGCGAAGGGCAATGGGCGCTTGGCATTGTCGGCAGCGACCGCCCAGCAAGGCATAGCTGAAAACCGGGACGTTGTCGTACCAGGCAATGCCTGCCGCGCAATGCGGGCAGCTAGAGCGCGGCACCATGAGGTTGAAGGGTTCAGCAGGCGGCGGCGCATGACCGGCAGCTTGTGCGCACTCCGCCTCCCACTGGCGCTCCATCATTTTGGGGAGTCTGAAGATGACTACATTGAGGAAACTGCCTACTAGCAAGCCCAGTAGGCCAAGCAAGGCTACCGCCTGGTCTGCAAGTGCGATCGGCATCACACCACCTGTCCCATTTTGAAAATCGGCAAGTACAAAGCGACGACCAGCCCGCCAATAATGGTTCCGAGGAACACGATGATGAAGGGCTCCATCAAGCTGGAAATACCCGCCACGGCCTCATCCACTTCAGACTCAAAAAAATCGGCCGATTTGCCCAGCATGAAGTCAAGTGAACCGGACTCCTCGCCGATAGCGCACATTTGTAAGACCATGGGCGGAAATAAATTAGATTGAATCATGGCCGCGGTCAGCGACACGCCTGAAGACACTTGCTGGCGGATGCGCGCCGTAGCCTCCAGGTACACAATATTCCCAGAGGCGCCGCCTACGGAATCCAGCGCCTCCACCAAGGGCACGCCGGCTGCGAACATGGTGGCCAGTGTTCGCGTCCATCGCGCAATACAGGATTTGCGTATCAGGTTACCAAACACAGGTAACCTCAGTACCAAGCGGTCGCGCTGGGCCTGTAATTTCGCACTTGCTCGGATGGCGCGGGATATAAAAATAAAGCCACCTATCAATCCGCCGAAAATAAGGTACCAGTAATTCACGAAAAATTCACTGATCGCAATGACCAACAGGGTAGGGCCAGGTAAGGTGCTGCCAAAGGATGCGAATACTTGTTTGAAAGCTGGTACGACAAAGAGCATGATCACTGCCACCACGATACCGGCCACGGCCAACACCGCGATCGGGTAGGTCAGCGCGGACTTGATCTTGGCCTTGATGGCTTCGGTTTTTTCCATGTACAGCGCTAGGCGATCGAGCAAGGTGTCCAAAATACCGGCCGATTCACCGGCCGCTACCAAATTGCAATACAAGTTATCAAATTGTTGTGGATGCCTGCGAAACGCAGTAGTCAGGGAGGAGCCTGTCTCGACGTCAGTGCGTATGGTGTTGACCATACGGCCCAAGGATGGGTTACTGCTGCCTTGTCCCACGATTTCAAATGACTGCAGCAGCGGAATGCCCGATTTCATCATCGTGGACAGCTGGCGCGTAAAAAGTGCTATCTCCTTGGGCTTGATGCCTTGTGCCATGGAAAAAAGCTCTTTCGATACCGCGCTGGGCCGTATGCCTTGCCTGCGCAAGGCCTCGCGCGCAGCCACTTCACTGGCCGCACGTAACTCCCCTTTCATCGGCTGACCTTTGCGGTCCACCCCTTTCCATTTAAATACCGCATCTGCAGCAGATGCTTTTGCGCGACTTGGCGCGGTTTGTGTTGCCATTTTTATTTCCCCCTTCTATCACTCGTTGGTAACTGCTAGCACTTCCTCCAGTGAGGTTAAACCCAATTTCACTTTGCTCAAACCCGACATGCGTAAAGATTTGACACCTTCGCGCTCGGACTGCGCAGCGATTTCCATAGCAGAACCGTCTCGCAAAATAATGGTTTGAATCGCGTCGGAAATGGGCATAACTTGGTATATGCCGACACGCCCTTTGTAGCCATTGTTACAGGCACTGCAGCCCATGGGGCGGTAGGGCTTCCAACTGCCATCGACGTCCGCTTCTTTGAAGCCCGACTCGAGCAAAATTTCCTTCGGCAACTCAAAAGGCTCTTTGCATTTAACGCATAGACGACGTGCCAAGCGTTGCGCAGTAATCAAAATCACGCTAGCTGCGATATTGAAGGGTTGTACGCCCATATTGCGCATGCGCGTGAGCGTGGTGGGAGCGTCATTGGTATGGAGCGTGGACAGAACCAGATGCCCGGTCTGCGCCGCTTTCATTGCGATGTCGGCAGTTTCCAGATCGCGGATCTCTCCGACCATGATGATGTCCGGGTCTTGGCGCAAAAACGATTTGAGTGCTGCGGCAAAAGTCAGCCCGGCCTTGTCGTTCACATTCACTTGGTTGACGCCCGGCATATTGATCTCGGAAGGATCTTCGGCTGTGGCAATGTTGACGCCAGGTTGGTTCAGCAGGTTTAAGCAGGTGTAGAGCGACACGGTTTTGCCCGAGCCAGTGGGTCCGGTCACCAAAATCATCCCGTAAGGCCGGGCAATCGCATGCAGGAGGCGCTGCTTTTCGGTTTCCTCATAGCCCAAGGCATCAATACCTAATTTGGCACTGCTCGGATCCAATATACGGATGACAATTTTTTCGCCGAATAGCGTGGGCAGTGTGCTAACGCGAAAATCGATGGTTTTCTCGCGCGACATTTTGAGTTTCATGCGTCCATCTTGTGGAATACGCTTTTCTGAAATGTCCATGCGCGAAATAACTTTAATGCGCGACGCGAGCTTTTCCTTGATGGCCGGCGGCGGACTGGCAATTTCACGTAATTCACCGTCGATCCGGAACCGCACCCGATAGGTAAATTCATAGGGCTCAAAATGTAAGTCCGATGCGCCCATAGTCACCGCATCAAACAACATTTTTTGCAGAAAACGCACTACCGGTGAATCATCGATTTCATTTTCTGCAGGATTGGAAGTGTCGTCGTCATTGATAAATTCCTGTTCGCCGAAATCGCTGTCGGCAAAATTAGCGATGACAGTGTTAGCGCTTTCCGTTTCCTCGACTCTTAAGGCGAGAATTAGTTTGTCATACTCGACCACTACCCACTCGACATGGCGTTGGGTCGCGAACTTAATTTTTTCTACTGCCTCTTGATTGGATGGATCAGCCGTGGCTATAACTAGCGCATGGTTACGTTTCCCCAGCACTAAAAGTTCGTATTCTTTGCAAATGCGCTGGTCAAGGAGCGTGTCGGGTAATGAGGATAGGTTGATAGCCGCCAGATCGAGCAAGGGCGCCGAGAATGCTTGGGCGAGTGCCTGGGCCACCTTGAGGGGACTCATGGCGCCAGAGCCGACCAACTCGGCAATCAATGATTTTCGATTGGCTACGGCGCTCTTAATAGCTTTTTGTGCAGTTGCGTTATCTACTTTACCGGAGGCTACCAAAACCCTGCTCAAAACTGCCATGGAAGCATTTTGCGGAGAGCTTGTGGGAGGAACTTGGACTTCACTCATAGCATGTCAAAGCGTAGGCCCTTGGCGTCTTTGTCTGAAACCAAAGGTGGGTGGTTATTGAGCGGCCAGTCAATAGCCACGGTCGGATCATTCCAAGCGAGGCAGCGCTCGGAGGTGGGGTGGTAATACTCGGTAGTTTTATAGAGAAAATCAGCGCTTTCAGACAACACTAAAAAACCGTGTGCCAATCCGGGCGGAATCCACAGTTGGTGCTGGTTGGCCGCCGAAAGTTCAAATCCGAGCCACCGGCCATAGGTCGATGAATCTCTCCGGATATCGACAACTACGTCAAATATTGACCCCGCTACCACGCGCACCAATTTACCCTGCGGATATTCCGACTGAAAGTGCATACCTCGCAATACGTTGCGTTGAGAGCGGGAGTGGTTGTCCTGTACGAAATGCACTTTCAGGCCCGTTGCATTGGTGAATACCTGCTCGTTGTAGCTTTCTAGAAAAAACCCACGTGCGTCGCCAAACACCTTAGGTTCCAGAAGCAACAGGTCTGCAATGGCAGTGTGTGTGACCCGCATCAAAACACCTTGTCCTTAAGCAGACGGAGCAAATACTGCCCATAGTCTGATTTGCCTAAAGCGCCCGCTAATTTCTCCAATTGGGTGTCGTTGATCCACTTATTTCGCCAACTAATTTCCTCCGGCGAAGCAACTTTTAACCCCTGGCGTTTTTCAACGGTAAAAATAAATTGACCTGCTTCCAGCATGGATTCGTGGGTGCCGGTATCCAACCAGGCATAACCACGTCCCATGGTTTGTACATCTAGCAGTCCTCTTTCCAAATATAGGCGGTTCAGATCGGTGATTTCCAATTCACCTCGCGGTGATGGTTTGATTTGCTTGGCAAGCTCCACCACTTGCTGATCATAAAAATACAGGCCGGTGACGGCATAGCGCGATTTGGGCGAATTTGGTTTTTCCTCTAAGCTGATGGCCTGTCCGGTGGCGTCAAACTCGACCACGCCATAGCGCTCCGGGTCTTGTACCGCATAGGCAAAAACCGTGGCGCCCGCGGCTTTTTGGTTTGCCGATTGCAGTAGCGAAGCAAAATCATGTCCGTAGAAAATATTGTCGCCTAGTACCAATGCGCTGGGACTATTCTGCAAGAACGATTCGCCGATCAAGAAGGCTTGGGCGAGCCCGTCAGGGTGGTCTTGCACTGCATATTGAAGACTCAAACCCCATTGCTGTCCGTCGCCCAGCAATTGGGAAAAGCGCGGTGTATCTTGCGGTGTGGAAATGACCAGAATGTCACGAATACCTGCCAGCATCAGGGTGCTGAGCGGGTAATAAATCATGGGTTTATCGTAAATGGGCAGCAATTGCTTACTCACCACTTGGCTGGCGGGGTAAAGGCGGGTGCCCGCGCCCCCCGCCAAGATAATGCCTTTTCGATTTAATTTATTTATATTTTTCATAATTGACGCATTTCACCGATTTCTTGCAATATCCGGCGTACCCCAAGTTGCCAAAATGGCAAGTGTATCGAAAATGTATCCCCAAAACGGCTGCAATCGAGCCTGGAGTTCAAAGGGCGGGGGGCTGCGACTGGATATTGCGCGCTTTGGATGGGCAAAACCCGCTCTGGCGCTACTTTGAGGGGCATCCCCAGGCGGCGCGCCTCCTGCAACACAAATTGGGCATAGCCGTGCCAGCTGGTCTGGCCCGCCGCAGCGCAGTGGTAAAGACCGGCCAAGTCCGGCTGCGCCATGGCCTGGCGCAAGGCCTGGGCGCTGGCATCTGCCAGCAGTTCCGCGCCGGTGGGTGCGCCGATCTGGTCATCAATAACCCGAAGTTCCTCGCGCTCGGCCCCAAGGCGCAGCATGGTTTTGGCGAAATTACCGCCACGGGCGGCATAAACCCAGCTGGTGCGCAAGATCAAGTGCTTGGGGTTGCGCATGATTTCCAGTTCGCCCTGGCGCTTGCTGGCCCCATAAACGCTTAGCGGCGCACAGGTAGCGGACTCGCGCCAGGGGCTCTCGCCACTGCCGTCAAAAACATAGTCGGTCGAATAATGCGCCAGCCAGGCACCAAGGCGCTGCGTTTCTTCGGCCAGCAGGGCTGGGGCCAGCGTGTTGACACTAAAGGCTTTGTCGGACTCGGTTTGCGCCTTATCGACTGCCGTGTAGGCAGCCGCGTTGACTACCAAGTCGGGCGCCACCGCACGAACGGTCTGGCGTAAACCTTCTAAGTCCGTCAAATCGCCGCACCACTGGTTCGGATTGTCCTGGGCCCGGCTTGCCAGCGCGATCACCTCCCCCAAAGGCGCCAGGCTGCGCTGTAATTCCCAGCCCAGTTGCCCGTTGCGGCCAAGCAGCAGAATTTTCATGGGGCCTGGTCCACGCCTTGGTACTGCTGGGCGACCCAGTCGCGGTAGGCGCCCGATTGGACTTCCTGCACCCACTGCGGGTTGTCTAAATACCAGCGTACGGTTTTGCGCAAACCCGTTTCAAAGGTTTCTGCCGGTTTCCAGCCCAGTTCTTCGCTAATTTTGCGCGCGTCAATCGCGTAACGGCGGTCATGTCCAGGCCGATCGGTGACAAAGCTGATTTGGCTGGCGTAGGGCTGGGCGTCGCTACGCGGCTGCATTTCGTCCAGCAGCGCACAGACCGAATGCACGATGTCCAAGTTGGCTTTTTCGTTCCAGCCACCTACGTTATAGGTTTCGCCAACACGGCCATGCGCCAGCACCACGCGGATCGCCGAGCAATGGTCCTTCACATACAGCCAATCGCGGATTTGCTGACCGTCGCCATAGACAGGCAAGGGCTTGCCGGCCAAGGCGTTCACGATCATCAGGGGGATCAACTTTTCGGGAAAGTGCAATGGCCCATAGTTATTGCTGCAGTTGGTGGTCAGCACAGGCAGACCGTAGGTGTGGTGGTAGGCGCGCACCAAATGGTCGCTGGCGGCCTTGGAGGCGGAATACGGGCTATTGGGCTCGTAGCGCCGCGATTCGCTAAAGGCGGCTTCATTCGGCACCAAGGAGCCATAGACCTCGTCAGTGGAAACATGTAAAAACCTGAAATTGGAAGCGTCAGGCTCTGTCAGACCGCCCCGGTACGCCCGCACCGCTTCCAGTAAGCGGAAGGTACCCACGATATTGGTTTCGATAAATTCCGCCGGGCCGCTGATAGACCGGTCCACATGGCTTTCAGCCGCAAAATTAAGGATGGCGCGAGGCTGATAACGCGCCAGCAGCGTCGCCACCAAGGCACTGTCCCCGATGTCGCCGTGTACAAAAACATGCTTAGGATTGTCTTTAACCGGGTCCAGATTGCGCAAATTGCCGGCATAGGTCAATTCGTCCAGATTGACCACGGTTTCCTCGCTCTGGGCTAGCCAGTCGAGGACAAAATTACTGCCGATAAAGCCGGCGCCACCGGTCACGAGAATTGCCATAAACACCTTTTCGCATGGATATTCAAACCGAATGGCAGTTTAATGGCCTTTAAAACCTGCGCCGCAGCCAGCAGTGGCACGGGGTAGACCGAAAAACAGGAAATAGCCCAAGGCCGGGCCGTTAATATTCGCCTATGAATGACGAGCTACGCCCCAACCATTTGCTGCTTGCGGCGATGGGCAATTAAGCGGCCTATGCAAGGCCCACAGGCGCTGGCAGCCCTATTTCAGCAGGGACTATCCCTGCACCAGCAGAGCCAGTTCGAACAGGCGCGGGTTGCCTACGAGCACATGCTGACCCTGCATCCGGGGCATGCGGATGCTATGCACATGCTGGGGGTCATGGCCATGCAGTCCACAAACTACGCTTTGGCAGTCGAGCGCATCAGCGTTTCAGTTCAAGCGAATCCGGCCAACGCCACGGCGCAGCTCAATTTGGGCCTGGCCTATAAGGAGTTGCAGCGTTTTGACGAGGCACTTTCCTGTTACCAGCAAGCGATACACCTGCGGCCTGGTTACGCAGAGGCTTTTAACAATAGAGGGGTGGCACTGCATGCTTGCCAGCGCCTTGACGAGGCTTTAGTCAGCCTGAGTCAGGCTATTACATTAAAAGCTGATTACGCGCAGGCTTTCTTTAATCGTGCACTTGTGTTGCAAGCCACGGGACGCTTGGATGCGGCATTGGCTGATTTTGAAAAAGCTATTGAAATTCAGCCGGACTATGCCCAGGCTTGGAATAACCGGGGCGTGGTTTTACAGGAGCAATTGCGTTGGGACGAGGCGGCCACCAGCTATGTGCGAGCAATAGCAGCCCAGCCCGATCTCGGCCAAGCCCATTACAACCTGGGCAATGCACTTCGGGCTTTGGGGCGTTTTGAAGAGGCCATAGCAAGCTATGACGCAGCCATTGGGCTAGAGGCCGACGCAGCCCACGCCTTTAACAACCGTGGCTTAGCCTTGCAAGAGCTGCAACGCAGTGCGCAGGCCATAGCAAGTTACGACGCCGCCATTGCGATCCAAGCCAATTATGCGGATGCGTACTGGAACAAGGCGATTGAATTGCTGCTGTGCGGCGATTTTGCGCAGGGTTGGAAGCTCTACGAGTGGCGCTGGAAGCGGGACGCGTTTACTTCGCGCAAACGCGACTTTGCGCAGCCGCTGTGGCTGGGGGATGCGCCGCTGGTCGGTAAAACCGTGCTCTTGCACGCCGAACAGGGCTTGGGTGACAGCATCCAGTTTTGCCGCTACGCCCGCGACGTTCAAGCCCTGGGCGCCCATGTGCTCCTGGAAGTCCCTCGCCCTTTGATGTCCCTGTTTGCAAGCTTGGAGGGCGTCAGCCAAATAATTGAAAAAGGTGCGCCCTTACCGCAGTTTGACTACCACTGCCCCTTGCTGAGCCTGCCACTGGCGTTTCAAACACGGCTGGAGCAGCTACCCGGCCATACTCCTTACCTGGCCAGCACCGTGCCCCAGCGGAACCGCTGGCAGCGCCGCTTAGGGCCGCGCACCAAGCCGCGCGTGGGCTTGGTGTGGAGTGGCAATGCGCTGGATAAAAACGACTTGCAACGCAGTATGCGCTTGCAAGATTTATTGCCGTATTTGTCTTCTGACTTCGAATTCATTTGCCTGCAAAAAGAGATGCGACCCGTCGACCAGCATCTGATACAAACCAGCCAAATTCGCTTTTTCGGCGCGCAAATAGAGGATTTCTCCGATACCGCCGCTTTGTGCGATTTGGTGGATTTGGTGATCTCGGTCGATACCAGCGTGGCGCATCTGGCCGGAGCGCTGGGCAAACCGACCTGGATTTTGTTGCCTTACACCCCCGATTGGCGCTGGATGCTTCATCGGGACGATAGTCCCTGGTATCCCAGTGTCAGGCTGTACCGGCAAACGCAGGAACGCGCATGGCCGTCGGTCTTGGAGCGCATGCGCTCAGATTTGAGCGGGCTTGCGCGTAGCGGGAATTGATGCCTACGAGGACTTGAATCTCCACAGGGATGAATGGGCCTGAAGCGAAATGGCTGCAAGTAGCAAGGCAAGTAAGCAGAACAAAAAAAGCTTTTTTCTCACGCTACAACTTTAAACCGCAAGGTAGTGGATGTCGCCATGACTGCGCGCACTATTTCATCGGATTTTGGTGCAAATAAAAAAGCCCCCTTCGGAGGCTTTCGCTGCGCAAGCAAAGCTCGACTTAGTAAAAAGTTTCCAAAGTGCCATCCAACGCCATCAGGCCCAATTGGGCGCCCAGTGCGGACAACTTTTCTTTCAATCGATAGCGAAACTCCAGCAAGGCTTCTTTGTGGGTTTCTGTTTCAGCAGCTGCGTTGGCAACTTTGGCTTCACCATAAACAATCTTCGCAGCGCCGCAGTCACGGTGGTTGACCACAATTACTTTTTTTATATCGACAAGTGGGCGCTGGAGACCATGATCAAAGCTTTTGGCGAAGCGGATAATGTGTCGCAATTGCGCTTTGTGAAGAATAGGGGAATTTACTTTTATGCGCCGGACAAAGAACCACGCATGGACGCTGGCCACATCGAATATTTTCTTCACAGCCATGGCTTCGTCAATCGGTTTCCTACCAAGCACTGATTGAACAGCCTGACCCAAATCCGGAGTTGACAAGGGCGGCGTCGCGCGCATGCGTGTACCCTACTGGCCCATGCCACCGGTTTCAGCCCCACCCCATGCCGTTGCCCGCGTGCGCGCAGCGCGCCTAGCTCGCAGTTCCAAGCCCTTTCTCGCGCGCGGTGGCATCAAAGGTGCGCGTTGCGACGGCTGTCGCCTGGTGCCCGGCCACTGTATGTGTCATTTGCGCCCAAACCTGCAAACAGTGTCCGGCATATGTTTGTTGATGGCCGATATCGAAGCGCTCAAGCCCAGTAATACCGGGTGGCTGGCCGCCGATGTCGTTGTAGATACCTACGCCTTTGGCTGGGCGCGCACCGAAACCGACCCCACTTTGCTCGCCTTGCTGGCCGACCCACAATGGCAGCCTTATGTGGTGTTCCCCGGAGAATACGTGGCGCCGCAGCGCGTGGTGCACGCCGTGCACGAGGCGTCCGGGCCCAGTGCTAAGCGTCCCTTATTTATTTTGTTAGACGGCACATGGGCAGAGGCGCGCAAGATGTTTCGCAAAAGCCCTTATCTGGACCGATTTCCCGTGCTCAGCTTGTCGCCCGCGCAGCTCTCGCGTTACCAACTGCGTCGATCGCATCGCGACGACCATTTTTGCACCAGCGAAGTCGCCGCGCTTTGTCTGGAATTGGCGGGTGAGGTTCGGGTCGCAGAAACATTGGACGCCTATTTGGAGGTCTACACCCACCATTACTTGCGCGCCAAGCAGCAGTTACCGGTAGAGCGCGAAGGCCCGGCCTCTATGCGCTGGCGCGGTCTTGGCCTTGCCGCCTAGCGGATACCGGCTCGACCGACTTGCTCGGGTGAGGATTGCGGCACCACCAGATCGGCAAATTTTTCACCGACGGTTCGCAGGTAATTCGCGCGATCGGCCTCAGATTCAAATTGCCCACCCAATGGGCCGTCCAGTAACAGGCATGCCAGCCCATGCACATGCGCCCACAGAATGGTAGCCATGGTGGCGTGCGCCTTTTTGCCATGCACGATGCCGCTCAGCCTATCCAATTCATCTCGGGCGCGGGCGCCGGACGCTTGCACCGCAGAAAACCGTGCCGGGTCGCACACTTCGGGCCGGAACATGATGCGAAATACACCGGGTTGGTCCAAGGCGAAGTTCACATAGGCGGCGGCCGAAGCCACCAACACCGCCCGTACACCCTGGGTGGTGCTTAAGTCGTTGGCCTCTTTTAAACAGGCAGCGAGCGCCTCGAATCCGTCAGCCACCAGTGAGGCGAGGATGGCCTCTCGATTTTCAAAATAGTGATAAGGCGCCTGGTGGGTACAGGCAGCACGCCGCGCCACTTCCCGCATGCTGAGCGCCGCCGGGCCGCCTTCGTCCAGTAGCTGTCGGCTGGTTAGCAGCAGTTCGCGCCGCAAGTCCCGAGAGGGGTCCGCCTTGGGTCTTCCTAGGATTTTGGTGCGCATTAGCCCATTCTAATTACCCGGCTTGACGGCGTCTAAATATTAGTTAGAATAAATAGACGCTGTCAAGCAGACTTCCCTTGCAAGTTGTAGCCATTTCATTTTTATATGTTTTTAAATGGGGTTTCCATGATTTACAGAGACCGAATGACCGCCAAGATGGAGGGCGACTTTGTGGTGTTTCTTATCGGTATGCGGCTCAATAAACCTTGGCTGCTGCACAAGCTATTGCCGGTCTTTGGCGCGATGCCAAAAATGCTTAAAGAGTTGTACACCCAGCCCGAGCTGGGCTTAATGCATCATGAAATGTGGTTTTCGCGGACCATTATCTTGGTTCAATATTGGCGCTCCATGGAGCAATTGATGGATTACGCCAAAAACAAAGACGCTGCGCATTTACCGGCCTGGCAAGCCTTTAACAAAGCGATTGGCACGGACGGCACCGTGGGCATTTGGCACGAAACTTATAAGGCGGGCCCGGGCACTTACGAGAATGTATATGCCAATATGCCGGCTTTTGGATTAGGCAGGGCGGGGGCATTGGTACAAGCCAAGGGCCATCTCAAATCGGCAGCGGAAAGGCTCAATAGCTAGGTCTTTAAGCTAAGGCAAAAAGCGCAAATCATTCGCCATGTGGATTTGCCCTTGACTTAAGATACCCAAAGCCCCGCGGGCTTGCAGTACAGGTTTGCCATTGCTTACCTAATTGGCCTCGCGTAATTTTGGTCAAAGTCTATGTGGCTTTTTACTAAGCAAGAAACCCTATGCGAATACCCGAGTGGACAGCCGAACAAAAACCCCAGCCTACCGACCTGGTCGAAGCGATTCTTGCGCGTCGCGGCGGCGCATTGATCAACCTGGACAAGGCCTTGCTGTGGAGCGAACCTGTTGCCAGGGGATGGAATGTCTATCTCAAGGCGGTGCGTACCGGCTTGCCCACCAGCCGCAAACTGCGCGAGCTGGGTATTTGCACGGTGGCGCTGCTGACAGGGGCGGATTATGAATACCACCACCATGCCCCCGACTTTTTAGCAGCGGGCGGCAGCCAAGCAGAACTTGATGCTTTGCGCGTGTTTGTGGACGCTGATCCACGCGCTGTTCCTAGCGGTGCTAACTTGGGCGAGGTCGAAAAAATCATCATCCAGTATGCTACCCAGATGACCTTGGACGTAAAAGTCAGCGATGCACTGTTCACAGCCATGCGTGCGCATTTCGATTCGACGCAAATCGTCGAGCTGACCACCGCTATTGCCACCTACAACATGGTCGCACGCATTTTGGTTGCGCTGCAGATAAGCCCCGAAGCCTAGCCCAGCAACTGCGGCCCGCGTGGCGGGCCATCGCAATTAATCGGCCTGAATATTGTTGTCTTTCACGACCTTCGCCCAAATGTTCATCTGACGATCGATAAACACGCGCGCCGCTTCCGGCGTGCCACCTACGACGTCGATACCCTGCGCGTCCATCCTTTTCGCAATGTCGGGGTTTCGCATGACTTTGTTAATCTCTTCGTTCATTCGCTTGATGATCTCGGGCGGTGTCTTCGCTGGCGCCAGCACGGCCCACCAGGCGGGCGCGTCAAATCCGGCAAAGCCACTTTCGGCAAGCGTAGGTACATCGGGTAAGTCGGGCGAACGCTTGGAAGTGGTCACCACCAGCGGACGCATGCGTTTGCTGTCCACATGCGGTTTCACCAAAAAGACCGATCCAATGGCCAGTGGCACATGCCCGGCCACGGCATCGTTCATCAAGGGGCCGCCGCCCTTGTAGGGGATGTGTTGGAACTCCATGCCAGCGCTTTTGCCCAGCAGCTCCATCGCAAGATGACCCAAGCTGCCAGAACCGATGGTGCCGTAGCTCGCGCCTTTTTTGGCCTTTGCGGCAGCGACCACATCGGCGAAGGTCTTAAATTCGGATGCGCTGTTGGTTGCCAGCACCATGGGCGCTGTGCCAATCAGCACCACCGGCGCCAAGTCCTTGCGCGAGTCGTATGTCAAATTGGGCATCAGGCTGGGGTTGACCCCGTGCGTGTCAAACACCACGGCAAAGGTGTATCCATCCGGTGGAGCCGCCGCAACCGCAGCGGTGCCAATGGCACCCGAGGCACCACCCTTGTTTTCAACAATGACGCTTTGGCCAAGCTGCTGGGACAGCGGCTGTTCCAACAGGCGCGCTACTTGGTCGACCGAACCGCCCGGCGGGAACACGGCCACCAACTTGATTACTTGCTTGCTTGGCCACGCTTGCGCTTGCGCAGACTGGCCAGTTACCAGCAGAAGGGTCGCCGCGATGGTAAGCAGCGGGGCGAGGGTACGAATATTTGACTTCATGGTGCTTTCCTAAAGAATCGGGCGATAGTAACCCGAACATAAGGTCCCTTATCGGGCCTTGGTCTTGGGGATTAGGGCCAGTGCTGGAGTTGCTTAAAACCCGCGCTTGCGCGCTGCGATCAAACCATTTTCTCGCCCACAAAAAAGGCCGCTTCGCAGCGGCCTTTCTCACAGGGCTACAACGCTATCACTTACCTGGAACTTTGCCTTCCACGCCTTTGACGTAGAACATCACGCCGCTCAGGAATTTGTCATCAGCGACTTCGCCTTCTTTGAGCAGGGTCTTGCCGGTGTTGTCTACCAAGGGACCTTTCCAGATGCTGAAGGTGCCAGCTTTCAAGCCCGCTTTCACTTCATCGACTTTGGCCTTGGTTTCTGCGGGCACGTCTTCGGCGATAGAGACAATGTCAATCGCGCCTTCTTTCACGCCCCACCATACGCCGCCGGTGGTCCAGGTGCCTTCCAAGGCGTCTTTGGTGGCTTTGATGTAATAGGGAGTCCAGTTGATGACGCTTGATGCCAAGTGGGCTTTGGGGCCGTAGGCGGTCATGTCCGAATCCCAACCAAAAGCGCGCTTGCCTTTGTCTTGTGCGGTTTTGAGCACCGCAGGTGAATCGGTGTTTTGGAACAGCACATCCGCGCCGCCATTGATCAGGCTGGTAGCCGCTTCGGTTTCTTTTGGCGGGTTGAACCACTCATTGACCCAGACCACTTTGGTCTTGATCTTGGGGTTGCTGGTTTGCGCGCCCAGCGTGAAGCTGTTGATGTTGCGGATCACTTCAGGGATTGGCACCGAAGCGACCACACCTAGCGTGCCGGTCTTGCTCATCTTGCCCGCGATCACGCCAGCCATGTACGCACCTTCGTAAGTGCGGCTGTCGTAGGTGCGCATGTTGTCGGCGGTTTTGTAGCCGGTGGCATGTTCAAACTTGACGTCTTTGAATTCGGGGGCCAGCTTGAGCATGGTTTCCATGTAGCCAAACGTGGTGCCGAAAATCACTTTATTGCCCTGGCTGGCCATGTCGCGGATCACGCGCTCAGCGTCAGCCGATTCGGGCACGTTTTCTACAAAGGAAGTGACGATCTTGTCACCGTACTCTTTTTCCAAGGCTTTACGGGCGTTGTCATGTGCAAAGGTCCAGCCGCCATCGCCCACGGGGCCGACATAGGCAAAGGCGATTTTCAGCGGTTCGGCCTTGGCTGCCGCTGGCGCTGCTGCCGGTGCTGCTGCGTCAGGCTTTTTGCCGCAGCCAATCAGCACGGCTGCCGCCACGGCGCTTATCGCGGCGATTTTCAGCAGCGAACGTTTTTGCACATCTGTCATGTCATTTCCTTTTTAGAAAGTAAGGTCAGGGGAGGAGAAAAAATCTTCAGGAACCGGGGTAAAACGGTTTTCCAATCGAAGCTGGCATATTAATCCGAATCCAGGCCGGATTGCGGGAAATCAGCGCCAAGACCACGATGGTAGCGACATAAGGCAGCATGCTCAGCACCTGGCTGGGCACTTCTACCCCTATGCCCTGGAAGTGGAATTGGAGCATGGTGACGCCGCCGAACAAATACGCCCCAAGTAGTACGCGGCCCGGCCGCCAGGTGGCGAAGGTCGTCAGCGCCAGAGCGATCCAACCCTTTCCGGCGACCATGCCCTCCACCCACAGCGGGGTGTAAATTATCGAAATATAGGCCCCGGCCAGCCCGCACAGCGCGCCTCCGGCGACCACGCAGGCCAGCCGTATCCAGCGTACCGGGTAGCCCAGGGCATGGGCGGATTCCGGGCTTTCGCCCACGCTGCGCAAAATCAGGCCGCTGCGGGTGCGGTACAAAAACCAAACCATCGCACCGGCAAAAGCAATCGTCAAATACACCAGCGGGTGCTGCTTGAACAGCGCCGAACCGAGCAAGGGAATATCCGACAAGCCGGGGATAGCAAACGTAGGCCGCTCGGGGATTTTTGCCTGTACATAACTTACGCCCACAAAAGCCGAAAAGCCGCCGCCAAACAGGCTGAGCGCCAGGCCGGTGGCGTATTGGTTGGTATTGAGCCAGATGACCAGCGCGCCAAAAATAGCCGCCATCAGCCCCCCGGCCAGCATGCCCGCTGCAAAACCCAGGGTGTCGCTGCCGGTATGCACTACCGTGGCAAAACCGGCAATCGCGGCGCACAGCATCATGCCCTCGGCGCCCAAGTTGACGATGCCCGCCTTCTCGTTGATCAACAAGCCCAGCGAGGCGATGGCCAGCACCGTGCCCGCGTTCAGCGTGGCAGCAATCAGCAGTGCGTAGGATTCCATCAGCGGCTCCCTCCGGTGGCGGCCTGCGCCTGGCGTACCAGGCGGTAGTTCACCAGCGTGTCACAGGCCAGCAGGCTAAACAGTAAAAGGCCTTGGAACACCCCGGTCAGCGACTTGGGCAGGCCCAGGCGCGATTGCGCCAGCTCGCCGCCGATATAAAACATGCTCATCAGCAGGCTGGAGAACACCAGCCCCACCGGGTGCAGCCGCCCCACATAGGCCACGATGATGGCCGCAAATCCATAGCCCGCTGGCACATAAGGCGTGAGTTGCCCGATGGGCCCGGCCACCTCCAGCGCCCCGGCCAACCCGGCCATACCGCCAGAAACCAGCAGCGCCGTCCACAAAGCCTGGCGCGCCGAAAAACCCGCATAGCGCGCCGCCGCCGGTGCCAGCCCGCCCACTTGCTGGGCAAAACCGGCGCGGGTGCGGAACAAAAACACCCACACCGCGCCCACACCCAGCAGCGCAAACAGCACGCCAATCGTCATACGCGAGCCGTCCATCAGGCGCGGAATGCGGGTGACCGCATCAAAATTTTTGGTTTGCGGGAAGTTGTAGCCCAGCGGGTCTTTCCAGGGGCCATAGACCAAAAGGCCGAGCACCTGCACCGCCACATACACCATCATCAGGCTGACCAAAATTTCATTGGCATTAAAGCGGTCGCGCAAGAGCGCGGTAATGCCAGCCCAGACCATGCCGCCCAGCACCCCGGCCAGTATTACGGCCAGCACGATCCAGCTGCCGGTGTCTTTCTCGGCCAACAGCGCCACACCGCTGGCGCACACCGCACCCATGATGTACTGCCCCTCTGCGCCGATATTCCATACATTGGAGCGAAAGCACACTGCCAGCCCCAGCGCTATCAGCAGCAAAGGCGTGGCCTTGACCACCAATTCGCCCAGCGCGTAAGTGTTTTTTATAGGCTCCCAGAAAAACATTTGCAGTCCGCGCACCGGGTCTTTGCCCAGCAAGCTAAACAGCAGCACGCCCAGCAGCACGGTAATGAGTAGCGCCAGCAGCGGTGAGGCAAAAGTCCAAAAGCCCGAAGGCTGGGCGCGCACTTGCAGCTTAATCATGCTTGCGCCTCCCACAATCCGCTCATCCATTCCCCCATTTGCGCTACCGTGGCCTGGCCTGCGGCAATTGAGGGCGAGAGCTTGCCATGCGCAATCACTTGCAAGCGGTCGCAAATTTCAAACAACTCGTCCAGCTCTTCGCTGACTACCAGCACCGCGCAACCGGCATCGCGCAAAGCCAATATCGCGCCGCGTATTTGGGCCGAGGCGCCTACATCCACGCCCCAAGTGGGTTGCGACACGATAAACAGCGCGGGCTTGGCGTCGATCTCGCGCCCCACGATGAACTTTTGCAAATTGCCGCCCGATAGCGAGCGCGCTGCCGAGTCCGGTCCGTTGGCTTTGACGCCAAAGCGTTCGATGATGCGCTGCGCCTGAGCGCGCAACTGGTCCAATTGCAGCCAGCCCCCGGCAAAGCCCGGCCAGGCGATCGCCTCGGTGCGCGTGAGCAGCAGGTTGTGCGCCAGGCTCAGTGTGGGCACGGCCCCGCGCCCCAGGCGTTCTTCCGGCACAAAATGCAAGCCTAGGGCCCGCCGTGCTGCCGGGTCATGGGCCGATACATCGACCTCGCCCATGCAGATACTGCCCTTGGGCGCGCGGCGGTCTTCGCCGGACAAGGCATATAGCAGTTCGCGCTGCCCGTTGCCCGAGACGCCCGCAATACCCAGCACCTCGCCCGCGCGCACTTGCAGGTTGATGCCAGCTAAGTCCACGCCAAATTGGTCCTCGCGCGCCAGGCGCAAATCGCGCACCGTCAGACGCGCCGCGCCAGGTTCGCGCACTTCGTGTTTCAGCTGAGGGGGCTCCGCACCAATCATCAGCTTGGAAAGCGATGCGTTGGATTCTTCTGCCGGGTTGCACACGCCCGTTACCTTGCCGCCGCGCAGCACGGTGCAGGCATTGCACAGAGCGCGAATCTCGTGCAGCTTGTGGCTGATGTACAAAATGCTGCAGCCCTCGGAGGCCAATTGCTGCAAGACCACAAACAGTTTTTCTACTGCCTGCGGCGTCAGTACCGAGGTGGGTTCGTCCAAGATCAGCAACTGCGGCTGCGTTAGCAGCGCGCGGATAATTTCCACCCGCTGCATCTCGCCCACGCCCAGGGTGTGCACCGGGCGCGCGGGGTCTATATCCAGGCCGTATTGGCGCGCTTTGCTGCTGATGCGCTCGCTCACCTGGTCCAGGCTCAGGCTTTTGTCCAGCCCCAGCCAAACGTTTTCGGCCACCGTAATCGTGTCAAACAAATTGAAATGCTGGAACACCATGCTGATGCCCAGGGCGCGCGCCTCTTTGGGGTTGCGGATATGCACCGGCTGGCCGTTAAAGCGCATTTGGCCGGCGTCGGGTTTGATCGCGCCGTAGATGATTTTCATCAACGTCGATTTGCCCGCGCCGTTTTCGCCCAGCACCGCATGCGTCTGCCCGGGCAGCACCGTGAGCGACACCTCGCTATTGGCCACCACCCCTGGGTAGGCTTTGGTGATGCCGGTCAGTTCAAGGCGCGGGAAAGTCATGCGGCGGGCGGTGGGGCGGGTAGGGCGCTGGGGTTTTCAAAAGAGTGCGTATGCTAACGTCAAGGCCAGCGCAAGCTGTCCTGATTTACCCTTGCACCCGTTTGAGGCTTCGCCAAGCTCCATGACCCTATCCAAAGCACTACCTCAGCCCATCCGCTTTATCAAGGGCGGCGTGCTGCACACGCTGCACGATGTGCCGCCCGACCGCACCTTGCTCGAGGTACTGCGCGAAGACCTGCACCAGACCGGCACCAAAGAGGGCTGCGGCGAGGGCGATTGCGGTGCCTGCACCGTCGTGGTGGGCCATTTGCAAGGCGGCAAATTACAGACCCATGCCGTCAACAGCTGCATCAAACTGGCGCATTCGCTTGATGGCATGGCCTTGTGGACGGTGGAAGACCTGGCTGCGCCCGGTGGCCGTATGCACCCGGCGCAGGAGGCCTTGGTGCAGTGCCACGGTTCGCAATGCGGCTTTTGCACGCCAGGCTTTGTGATGAGCATGGCCGCGCTTTGCGAGCAGGCGGGCCAGAAGCCCATCACCCGCGAAAGTGCGCAGCAGGCTTTGTCGGGCAACCTATGCCGCTGCACCGGCTACCGCCCGATTTTGGACGCCGCTTGCCAGATGCAAGCCTTGCCACCCATGCCCTTGGACAGCCCCGCGCTGCGACAGCAACTCAAGGCGCTGGCGAAATCGGTAGCGGCGGATAAGGCGGCAGCTACTGCGTCCGCGCAGTCCGTAGACTCCGCCTACCTCGCCCCCAACACCTTGCCCGAACTGCTGGCACTGCGCCAAGCGCATTCAGATGCACAACTGGTCGCCGGGTGCACCGATGTCGGCCTGTGGGTGACCAAGCAGCACCGCCAGTTTGCGCGCGTGCTGGACACCACGCGGGTAGAGGAACTGCGCCAGGTGGACCGCTACCCGCACCATATCGCCATCGGCGCGGCGGTCAGCCTGCAAGATGCATTTGCCGCGCTGGTCAAGGACCGGCCGCAATTGCAAAGTTTTGCCGATCGGTTTGCCGGCCTGCCGGTGCGCAACTCTGGCACATTGGGGGGCAACGTGGCCAATGGCTCGCCGATTGGCGACTCCATGCCGCTACTCATCGCCTTGGGCAGCAACATCGTGCTGGCCAGCACACGCGGTTACCGCGAAATGGCGCTGGAATCGCTTTACACCGGCTACCGCCAAACCTGCATGGCCGCGGACGAAGTGCTGGCTACCATCAAAGTGCCGCGCCCGCAGCGGGGCGAGCTGGCCCGCGTGTACAAAATTTCCAAGCGCACTGAAGACGATATTTCTGCGGTGTGCTTGGCGCTGCAATTGCAGATTCACAAAGGCAAGGTGACGCAGGCCTCCATAGGCGCAGGCGGCGTCGCAGCGACCCCGGCCCGCGCCCGGGCTACTGAAGCCGCTTTGCGCGGCCAGCCCTGGACCGAGGCCACGGTGCGCGCTGCTATGGACACGCTGCGGGCCGAGTTTTCGCCCATCTCCGACATGCGCGCCAGCGGCGACTACCGGCGTCAGGTGCTGGGCAATTTGCTCTGGCGCTTTTGGCTCGAAAGCCAGGGTAAAACTGCCACCGACATCCACCGCCTGGACTTGGAGTTGCAAGCATGAGCACCCCGCAAGCCCGCCGCAAACCCAAAGCCGCCAGCTTGCCGGTCAGTGGCCGCGACGCGCCGCACGAAAGCGCCCGCGCCCAGGTGGCCGGCGCCGCCACCTACATCGACGACATGCCCGAGCTGCAAGGGACGCTGCATGCGGCGCCCATCTTGTCCACCGTGGCCCACGGCAAGCTCAAAGGCGTGGATGCGCGCGCCGCGCGGGCCATGCCCGGCGTGGTGGCGGTGCTGCTGGCAGAGGACATTCCTGGCGAAGCCATGCTCGCGTCCTTTGCCGGGGACGAACCGATTTTTGCGCGCGACACGGTGCAACATATCGGCCAGGTCGTGGGCTTGGTGGTGGCGCGCAGCGTGATGCAAGCGCGCCGCGCTGCGCGCAAAGTAGTGCTGGATATCGAAGCCCTGCCCGCCGTGCTGTCGGTGCAGCAAGCGCTGGCTGCGCAAAGCTATGTACTGCCGCCGGTGTTTGTGCGCCGGGGCGATGTGCAAGCGGGCTTGCAAGCGGCCAAGCACACGCTGCGCGGCAGCCTGGAAGTGGGCGGGCAGGAACACTTTTACCTCGAAGGCCAGGTGGCCTACGCTGTACCCCAAGCGCAAGGCCAGTGGCTGATCCACAGCAGCACCCAGCACCCCGGCGAGGTGCAGCATTGGGTGGCGCATGCGCTGGGTTTGCACAACCACGCGGTGCGCGTGGAGTGCCGCCGCATGGGTGGCGGTTTTGGCGGCAAAGAAACCCAGGCTGGCCATGTGGCGGTCTGGGCAGCCGTGGCCGCGCAGCTGGTGCGCGCACCGGTCAAGCTGCGGCTGGACCGGGACGACGATTTTTTAATTACGGGTAAGCGCCATCCGTTTGCTTACGAGTACACCGCAGGCTTTGAAAGCAGCGGTCGCTTGACCGCGCTGCAATTGCAAATGGCGGTGAACTGCGGTTTTTGTGCGGACTTGTCGGGCCCGGTGGCCGACCGCGCCATCTTTCACACCGACAACGCCTATTTTTTAGAGAATGTGGAAATCAGTTCCTACCGCTGCAAAACCAATACCCAAAGCCACACCGCTTTCCGTGGCTTTGGCGGGCCGCAGGGTGTGATCGTCATCGAAAAAATCATGGGCGACATCGCCCGCGCGCTGGGTAAAGACGCGCTGGATGTGCGCTTGCGCAATATTTATAGCGACGAGCCGCTGGCAAGCTCGGTGGTAGCAGGCACTAGGCCCGCGCTGCGCGACACCACGCATTACCAAATGAAGGTGGAAGACAACATCCTGGAGCCGCTGCTCAGCACTTTAGAAAAGCATTGCGCGTACCGCCAGCGCGTGCAAGAAATTGACCTGTGGAACGCAAAGAGCCCGGTGCTGCGCCGTGGTATTGCTATTACGCCGGTCAAATTCGGCATCAGTTTTACCGCCACGCTGTTCAACCAGGCCGGTGCTTTGGTGCATGTGTATTTAGATGGCAGTGTGCGCGTGCACCACGGCGGCACCGAAATGGGCCAAGGCTTGCACACCAAGGTCACCCAAATCGTGGCCGATGAACTGGGCGTGCCGCTAGAGCGCGTGCTGTGCAGCGCGAGCGATACGCACACTATCCCCAATGCGTCTGCCACTGCCGCTTCGGCGGGCACCGACCTCAATGGCCGCGCCGCGCAATTTGCGGCGCGCCATGTGCGCGACAACCTGGCCGCGTTTGTGGCGGGGCTCGATGCTTGTGGCGCTGGCGCCGTAGAGTTTTTTGGCGGGCAAGTGCGCTCGCCCAGCACCACGCGCGGCTTTGACGAGGTGGTGCAAATGGCCTATGCCAACCGCATCCAGTTGTGGAGCGATGGCTTTTACCGCACGCCCAAAATTCACTACGACAAAACCACGCTCACAGGCCGGCCTTTCTTCTACTTTGCCTATGGCGCGGCCTGCACCGAAGTCGTCATCGACACGCTGACGGGCGAGAGCCGCGTGCTCAAGGTGGACATATTGCACGACGTGGGCCGCAGCATCAACCCGGCGCTGGACATCGGCCAAATCGAAGGCGGCTTTGTGCAGGGCATGGGCTGGTTGACCAGCGAGCAACTGGTCTGGAACGACAAAGGCCTGCTCACCACCCATGCCCCCAGCACCTACAAAATCCCCACCGCGGGCGATGTGCCCGCGCACTTCCAAGTGTCGCTCTGGCCCGAGCCCAACCGCGAAGACAATGTCTTCGGCTCCAAAGCCGTAGGCGAGCCGCCCTTCATGCTGGCCGTCAGCGTCTACGAAGCCCTGCGCCACGCCATCGCCCAAACGCGCAGCGGTCTAGAGCCGGTGCAATTGACCGCTCCGGCGACGGCGGAAAATGTGCTTAGGGCCTTGCAATAAGGCTTAAATTACAACACCAAAATCGCCCGAAAGTCGTTCACATTGGTATGCGTCGGGCCGGTGACGACCAGGTCGTCTAAGGCCGCAAAAAATCCATAAGCATCGTTGCGTTGTTGGTAGGCGCTGAGCGACAAGCCCAGCGCAGCGGCGCGTTGCAAAGTGTCGGGGCTAAGGCGGGCGCCCGCGTTATCTTCCACGCCGTCGATGCCGTCGGTGTCCGCTGCCAGCGCCCATACGCCGGTCTGGCCTTGTAAGGTTTGCGCCAGGCCCATGCAAAACTCACCTGCGCGCCCGCCGCGTCCGCGGCTCTGGCCCGGTGCTTGCTGTGCAATGGTGACGGTGGTCTCGCCACCGCTCAATATCACGCAGGGCTTTTGAAACGGCCCCAAGCCTTTGGCCGCAGCGCGCGCCAGTGCGCCATGCACTTTGGCTACTTCCCGCGACTCGCCTTCGATTTCATCGCTCAAGATGTAGGCCGCCAGTCCTGCACTGCGCGCCGCTTCTGCGGCTGCCTGCAAGGACTGCTGCGGCGTGGCGATCAGGTGAAACACATGGCCTTCAAATGCCGCGTCGTGCGGCTTAGGGCTTTCCAGCGTGTCGCTGGCCCAGGCGTCCAGCACCGCTTGCGGCAGTGCGATACCGTAGCGCTGCACGATGGCCAGCGCCTGCGCGCAGGTGCTGCCGTCGCCCACGGTAGGCCCGCTGCCGATGGTGGAGGGGTCGTCGCCGGGCACATCGCTAATAGCTAAGGTCACCACGCGTGCCGGTGCGCAGGCTGCGCCCAAGCGCCCGCCTTTGATACGCGAGAGGTGCTTGCGCACGCAATTCATCTCGCCAATATGCGCGCCGCAGCGCAGCAAGTCTTGGTTGATGCGCTGTTTGTCTGCCAGCGTCAGGCCTTCGGCAGGCAGCGTTAGCAGCGCCGATGCGCCGCCGGACATCAGGCACAGCACCAGGTCATCGGCCGTCAGGCCTTGGGTCAGCGCCAGAATGCGCTGCGCCGCTTGTTCGCCTGCGGCATCAGGCACCGGGTGCGAGGCCTCCACCACCTCGATGCGCTGCGCCAGTCCGGCAGGGCGGGGCGGCGTGTGGCCGTAGCGCGTGACCACCAGGCCCGACAAGGACGCGTCTGGGGGCCACAGCGCTTCCACCGCCTGCGCCATCGCGCCAGCGGCTTTGCCCGCGCCCAACACCAGGGTGCGGCCACGCGGTGGCGCGGGTAAAAAAGCGGCTGTTTTTTGCAGTGGCTGGGCGGCTTGCACGGCGGTGTCAAACAGGCTGCGCAAGAGGGCGGCGGGGTCGGCGATGGTGAGCATGCCTGGCATCATAAAGCGAGCGCATGGCGAGGGCCGTCCGGGCACAGGGTGCGTGGCTCGGAAAAGCCCCACGCAATTCATTGCGCCCGCAATCGGCACCCTTGCAGATGCGCAAACACGGGCCGGTGCGCAGCGCTACGGCACAATGGGCCAATGTCCACCTTGCTGATCCACAACGCCCACACCGTGGCCACGCAAAACGACCAGGGGGATGAACTGCGCGAGACTTCGGTGCTGGTGCGTGATGGCCTGATTGCCGCCATCGGCCCGGTGACTGATATGCCGCACATGGCTGATGAAGTGATCGATGCGCGCCACTACCTGCTGGTGCCGGGCATGGTCAACACCCACCACCATATGTTTCAGTCGCTCACACGCGCCATACCGCGTGTACAAAACGCCGAGCTATTCAGCTGGCTGCGCGGCCTCTACCCCATTTGGGCCCGCCTAACGCCGGACATGATTTACACCAGTACGCAACTGGCCATGGCCGAGCTGCTGATGAGTGGCTGCACCACCAGCAGCGACCATTTGTACATCTACCCCAATAGCGTCACGCTGGACGACAGCATCGAAGCGGCCCGTGCCATCGGCATGCGTTTTGTGGCCACGCGCGGCAGCATGAGCCTGGGCGAATCGCAAGGCGGTTTGCCGCCCGATAGCGTGGTGGAGGGCGAGTCGCATATCCTCAAAGACACGCAGCGCGTGATCGAGCGCTACCACGACTCAAGCTATGGCGCTATGACGCAAGTGGCAGTAGCGCCGTGCTCGCCCTTTAGTGTCAGCGCGGAATTGATGAAAGATTCGGCCACGCTGGCGCGGCAGTTCGGCGTGCGCTTGCACACCCACCTGGCCGAAAACGACCACGACGTGGCCTATAGCCTGGAAAAATTTGGCTGCACGCCCGCGCAATACGCGCAAGACCTAGGCTGGCTGGGCGATGACGTTTGGCATGCGCACTGCGTCAAGTTGGATGATCCTGGCATCAGCCTGTTTGCCGCCACGCGTACCGGCGTGGCGCATTGCCCGTGCAGCAATATGCGCCTGGCCAGCGGCATTGCGCCGGTGCGGCGCATGATCGATAGCGGTGTCGCCGTTGGGCTGGGCGTTGACGGCAGCGCCAGCAACGACGGCGCGCACATGCTGGGCGAGGCACGCCAGGCGCTGCTGCTGGCACGTTTGCGCAAATCCTTAGAGGCGCCTACCCAAGATGCCCAAGGCCGCCATGTTTTCGGCTGCGACAGCGCGCCTTTGGAAATGACTGCGCGCGATGCCTTGCGCTTAGCCACACGTGGCGGCGCGCAAGTGCTGGGGCGCAAGGACATCGGGCAAATCGCCGTGGGCCTGTGCGCCGATATGGCTTTGTTTGATTTGCGCAGCCTGGCGTTTGCCGGTGGTGCGGTGCACGACCCGGTGGGTAGCTTGCTCTTATGCGCCAGCCAGGGCGCGGCCTACACCATCGTTGGTGGGCGCGTGCTGGTCCGCGAAGGCCAACTGGCCAGTATGGAACTGGGTCCGCTCGTCGAAGAACACAACCGCATGGCCCTGCGCGTAGCGAGCGCTTAGGGCGGGCAGCACACGCGTATGGTGAGTTTGCAAACCGGCTTGGCGTTTTTTTCCGTGGCGGTGTTGTTGGCCTTGTCGCCCGGCCCAGACAATGTGTTTGTGCTGGTGCATGCTGCCCAGCACGGCGTGCGCGCCGGTGTCTTGGTCGTTCTGGGTTTGTGTACCGGGCTTTTGTTTCATACCGCAGCTGTCGCGCTAGGCTTAGCCGCTTTGCTGGCGGCCTCGCCGCTGGCTTTTGGTGTGCTCAAAGGCGTGGGCGCGCTGTATTTGCTCTGGCTGGCTTGGTTGTCATGGCGCGCACCTACCGGTTTGCTCGAAAGCCAAGCGGCCGAGGGCCTGAGCGCCCGGCAAACCTATGTGCGCGGCATCGTCATGAATGCCACCAACCCCAAAGTAGCGATTTTCTTCTTGGCCTTTTTGCCCCAGTTTGTGGATCCGGTCCTGGGCCCGGTGCAATGGCAAATCGTGCAACTAGGCGCTTGCTTTGGCCTGGCGACCTTGCTGGTCTTTGGCGGCATCGCCGCCCTGGCGGGGCGCTTTGGCCAGCGGCTGCGTGAATCTGCGCGGGCCCAGCAAGCGCTGAACCGCGCCGCCGCCCTGGTGTTTGCGGGGCTGGCGCTGCGGCTGGTGTGGCTTAGCTAAACCCTGGTCTCAACACCACTTGCGCAGACTGCGCTATTGCCTTACAATTTGATTAATGTAAGGAGTTAGACCGTGACTGAATCGACTATTACCGCCAAGGGCCAAACTACGGTGCCGGCGGATATCCGGCAAAGCATAGGCGGCCTGCCTGGCACGCGTTTGCTATGGCATGTGTTAGCCGATGGCCGCGTTTTTATTCGCGTCAAAAGCAAAACGGCGGCAGACGTGAAGGGCATTGCAAGCCTGCCGAAAACCAAGCGTCTATCTATTGAAGAGATGCGGCCATGAACTTGGCGGGTTCCGTCGATACCAATATTTTGGTGCGGCTTGTCACGCAAGATGATGCGCGCCAGGCGCGGGCGGTGGACCGCCTGATGGCGCGCTGTGCCAACGAAGGGCAATTGCTATGGGTTCCTGTGACGGTCGTGCTTGAACTCGAATGGGTATTGCGTACCCGGGCCAGTCTTGCTAAGGCGCAGTTCGTCCAAATAATGAATGCCTTGCTTAGCATGGTGGAACTCAGCTTTGAGTCCGAAAACGCCGTGGAGCAAGCCCTCTCGGATTACCAGGAAGGCAGCGCCGATTTTGGGGAATGTTTGCATGTGGCCCAGGCCCAAGTCCGCCAAGCCCTGCCGTTTTGGACTTTTGACCGCAAGGCGACCAAGCTGACAGGGGCTAGCGTCTTGGTTTAAGGGCCATCGTTCTTGGCTTTAGCCTATCTGGGCTACCTTAGTCCCGAGGCGTTTGAACGCGCCGCAATGTAAGGCTTGCGTTTGTCTGCCCTTGCGTGGGAAGTCCACCCGACGAGGCTGTGGGCTTCGAGTACGCTACAGGTCTGCGCGCAAACAGCGACAAAATAAGCAGACTAATTCAATCACATTAATGAGCCAGCAAACCCAGCCTCAAACTACTTTGCCTGCTGCGGATGCAGCACAACGCCGCCTGGTGCAGGTGCTGTTTGTCGGTGTCTTCATGGCGGCGCTCGATGCAGCCATCGTGGGGCCAGTTCTGCCTGCCTTGCGTGCAGCCTTTGGTATTGATAACCGAACAGCCGGACTGCTATCTACCGTTTTTTCCCTGAGTTCGATGTGCAGCACGGCGCTGATGGCTTACTTCAGCGACCGCCATGGCCGCCGTCCGGTGTATCTGGTCAGTGTGGCGCTTTTTGCCATCGGCTCACTGTGCATCGCTGCCGCCCCCAGCTTTGACCTGCTGCTGCTGAGCCGTGCCATCCAAGGCATCGGCGCAGGAGGCATTGCGCCCGTGGCCAGTGCGGTGATTGGCGATGTGTTCACCGCCGAGCGGCGGGGCCGTGTTCTGGGGCTGATTGGTGCTACCCACGGCATGGCCTTTGTGCTCGGGCCGCCTCTGGCTACCGTGCTCACCTCCACGGTGGGCTGGCGCTGGCTGTTCTTGGTGAATATTCCCGTCGCCCTGGTCGTGTTGTGGATGGGTTCTCGCAGCTTGCCAGGCCAGCGCCGCGACGCGGTACCAGGGCCCGTCGACGCAGCGGGTATTACCCTGACCTTGTCGTTCCTGCTGTGTTTGGTGCTGGGGATTTCGCGCCTGCCGGACTCGGCTACCGGAATGCTGCTGTGGCCCTGGTTTCTGGCTGCCAGTGGCGTACTCCTGGCCGCTTTGGTGGCGATTGAGAAGCGCCAGGCGCATGCGCTGATTCCTATGACGCTGTTTGCCAACCGGCAACTCGCTTTTGTCTATTTGTTGACGCTGGGCGTGGGGTTCTCCATGGGTGGCATTGTGTTTTTGACCACTATTGCCACGCTGGCTTATGGCGTCAGTGTGGAGCATGCGGGGCTGGCACTGCTGCCTTTGGTGCTGTGCTCCATGGTGGGCTCGATGGCGGCAGGGCGGCTGCTGAACCGTCTGGGCGCCCGCAACATGGTGATCTTTGGTTTTGGTCTGTTGACGCTGGGCTACCTGCAAAGCGCAGTGCCTCAGACCGGCCTTAGCGCGTTCGTAGTGGCGTCTGTACTGGTAGGTATTGGCCTGGGTGTGGTGGTGAGCGGCGCGCTGCGCGCGATTGCAATTGATGAAGCGCCGCCAACCCTGCGCGGCACCGCCCAGGGGCTGATCAATATCTTCAATGCCGTGGGGACGCTATTGGCTGTGACCTGTATCAGCGCCATTGCTGACTTTGAAGGCGGCGGGCTGACAGGTTTTAGCCACGCTTATCTTGCCATGGCCTTAAGCATGCTAGTGATGCTGTGTATTGCGTTCGGGCTTAAAAGGAAGTCAAGCGCGCCCGTAGCCGCGTAGCACATGTAACGCCTCAAATCGCCAAATACTGCTGGCGCAATTCGCTGTTTTCGATCACTTCCTTGGCGGTGCCGTCAAACACGATTTCGCCCATGTCCAGAATCAGCGCGCGGTCGGATAAGTTCAGCGCGGCGATGGCGTTTTGTTCCACGATGATGGTGGTAAAGCCTTGCGATTTGATTTCTTGCAGGATTTTTTCGATCTCGCGCACGATCACCGGGGCCAGGCCTTCATAGGGCTCGTCCAGCAGCAGGAGCTTGACATCACGCGCCAGCGCGCGGGCCACGGCCAGCATTTGCTGTTCGCCGCCGGACATGGTCACCGCTTCTTGCTTTCGCCGCTCGGCCAGGCGCGGAAAGTGGTCGTAAATGCGCTCTAAGGACCAGCCGATGGGCTTTTCAATTTGCGCCAGTTGCAGGTTTTCTTCCACCGTCAGGCTGGGGATGATGCGCCGGTCTTCGGGCACCAAGCCAACGCCCAGGCGCGAGGCCTGGTAGGCGCTCATGGTGTGCAGCGGCTGGCCGTCCAGCCACACTTCACCTTGTTGCAGCTTAGGTGCGTCCAGGCGGGCAATCGAGCGCAGGGTGGAGGTCTTGCCCGCGCCGTTGCGCCCGAGCAAGGCGACGATCTCACCCTTTTGGATTTGAAAACCCACGCCCTGCACGATATAGCTTTCGCCATAGTAAGCGTGCATATTGCTGCACGAGAAATAAGCGTTGGGTGCGGTCACAGATGCGCTCCTCCGAGGTAGGCTTCTTGCACGCGCGGGTCATTTTTGATGGCGTCGGGCGCGCCTTCGGCAATGATGGCGCCTTGGGCCATCACGCTGATTTTTTCAGCCAGCGAGAAGACCACGTGCATATCGTGTTCGATGATGATTTTGGTGACTTTGCCGTCGCCCAGGCGTTGCAGCAGGTCGATGGTGCTGTTGGTATCCGCGCGCGACATACCGGCAGTGGGCTCGTCAAGCAGCAGCAGCTTAGGTTCCTGGGACAGGCACATGGCCAGCTCCAGACGGCGCTTGTCGCCGCGCGACAGGCTATTGGCGATCATGTCGCGCTTGCCATAGAGCCCCACGTCTTCGAGCATATGTTTAGCGACCTCGTGCACATGGGCCTGTTCAGCAGCGCGCGACCAGCCGTTGAGCTTGAACTCGCCGTCGCGATGCGAGAAAGCCGGAATTAGCACGTTGTCTAACAGGCTGAGTTCACCAAAGATTTCCGGCGTTTGGAACACACGCACCACACCGGCTTGGTTGATCTCGTGTGGCTGCTTGCCGATCAGCGAAATACCGTCAAAGACCACGCTGCCTTCGTCCGGAATTAACCGGCCCACAAAGGCATTGAGTAGCGTGGATTTGCCCGCGCCATTAGGGCCGATGATGGCGTGTACGGTGCCAAATTGCACAGTTAGGTTGACGTCGTTCAGCGCCTTGAGGCCGCCAAAACTCTTCTTCAAACCAGAGACTTCAAGTGCAGCCATCAGTGTGCTCCTCGGGTCGCATCAGCAGCGGTGCTGGGCTTGGCGGGCAAGACGCGGCGTTGCAAACTTTGCAGGCCCTGCATCAAGCCACCTGGTACAAAAATAATCAACACCAAGAACAGCACGCCCAGCGTCAGTTCCCAGCCTTCACCCACAAATAAGCCGACGAATACGACCACAGGGTGTTGCAGAGCGTCAGGTAGAAAACCGAAAACGCTATTCAATATCTGTTCGTTGAAGGATGAAAAAATGTTTTCCAAGTACTTGATCAAGCCTGCACCAATCACCGGGCCTAACAAGGTACCGACGCCGCCCAAAATCGTCATCAGCACCACTTCGCCAGAGGCGGACCAGTGCATACGGTCTGCGCCTGCCAGTGGGTCAGTGACCGCCAGCAGAGCGCCGGCCAGACCGGCGTAGCAGCCGCTAATCACAAAGGCGATCAAGGCGTAGGTGCGGGTATTGACACCGGTGTACTTCAGACGGTTTTGGTTGGATTTGATGGCTTTAAGCATCAGACCAAAGGGCGAGCGGGTCAGACGCATTGCGACATAAAAGCTGATGATCAGCATGACCGCGCAGAAATAAAACCCGCTATAACCCACCATGGAAATACCAAAGAAATTGGTAGAAGGGATACCTTCCACAACCGGCACGCCAAACCAGCGGTCTACAAGGTGCGGGTCACCTTTGACCAATTGCAAACCAGTCTCGCCGTTGGTAATAGGCGTTAACACCGAATACGCCAGGTTGTAGGCCATCTGGGCAAAGGCCAGCGTCAAAATCGAGAAGTAAATGCCCGAGCGGCGCAAGCAGAGGTAGCCGATCACCAGACCAAATAGGCCGGTCATCAACACGCTCAGAACAATGGCGGGCAACACGTTCATGGTCAGCAGCTTAAAGCTCCACACCGCGGTGTAAGAGCCAATGCCCAAAAACGCTGCATGGCCGAAGGACAGGTAGCCCGTCAAACCAAACAAAATGTTATAGCCCACCGCGAAAATTCCGAAGATGCAAAACTTTTGCAGCAAGTCCGGGTAACCGGCCCCGAAGGGTTTGAGCAAAATAGGGCCGGCCAGAAGGGCCAGGGTAAAGCCGATCAGCAGCCAGCGGTCTTGTTTAGCGAGTGTGTTCATCATTAGTCCTCCATCACGCCTTTGCGGCCCAATAAGCCACGCGGACGGGTCAGCAAAATGACCACTGCCACCAGGTACACAATGACCTGGTCGATGCCGGGAATCAGCTGTTTCACTTCGTTCATCGAGGCAAACGATTGCAAGATGCCCAATAAAAATCCGGATGCCACCGCACCGGGCAGCGAGCCCATGCCGCCCACCACCACCACCACAAAGGATAAGACCAAAAAGTCCATGCCGATGCGGTAGTTGGGCGAGACGATAGGCGTGTACATGGCCCCAGCGATACCGGCTACCACTACGGCAATGCCAAAGACGATGGTGAATCGTCGTTCGATATGGATACCCAAAAGGCCTACGGTTTCGCGGTCCCGCATACCGGCGCGAACCACCATGCCGAAGGTAGTGAACTGCAAGAACGCAAACACCATGGCAATGACAGCCATAGAAAAGCAGAAATACACCAAGCGCCACCAGGGGTAACTCACGCCCGCACCCATGCCCAACCATTCGCCAATATTGGCGCTGCCGGTCAACATCTGCGGCGCTGGCACCGGAATAGGGGTGGCACCAAAAAAGCTTTTGATGAGTTCTTGCAGCACGATGGCCAAGCCAAAAGTCACCAAAATTTGGTCCGCATGCGTGCGATGGTAAAAATGCCGAATCAGGCCGCGTTCCATTACCACCCCCACAAGCAACATCAAGGGGATTGCTACGATGACGGAAATAGGCACCGCAAAGCTGATCAGTTGCACGCCCGCGTCGCCGAACCACACTTGCAAGTAGGGCACGTCCACCATCATCTCCAGACCGGGAATGCTCTCGTCTTTGACCTGGGTGGACAGGTTGAGTAACTTTTGCACGCCAACGGCGCAAAAGCCACCGAGCATGAACAATGCGCCGTGCGCAAAGTTAACCACGCCCAAGGTGCCGAAAATCAGCGTCAGGCCCAAGGCAATCAGCGCATAGGCACTGCCCTTGTCCAGACCATTGAGTAACTGAAGAAAAATAGCGTCCATAGGTTCGCCCGTGATTGGCAACTGCGTAAGCTGCACTCAAAAAAAGAATCGGGTTCCGTAATCTTGCAATTACTTGGAACCCGCAGGGTACCACTGCCCTTGCAGGGACTTGAATACCAAGTCCCCGCAAGCTGGGAATTAAACGACTGCGACTTTGTACGGTCCCAACTCGCCGCCGAAGATATCGGCTTTGTATTCCACCTGAGCGCGCGGCACGATCTGGTGCACATCCATCAGATCCCACTTGCCAGCAGGCTTTTCCTTGCCACGCACCACCAGCACGTCTTTGAAACACTGGTGGTCTTCAGCGCGGTATTCGGTCGGGCCGTTGCCCATGCCGTCGAACTTAAAGCCTTCGAGCTTTTTGATCACTTCTTCGGGGTTGAAGGTACCGGCCATTTCGCAGGCGTTGGCGTACAGCAGGGTTTGCACATACGCGGTGTGAGCAGCTTGTGACGGTGGCTCTTTGTACGCAGCGACAAAAGACTTGGTGAAGTTCTTGGAGCCTTCATCCTTCAAGTCCCAATCCCAGTTGGAGGTACCGAAAATACCTTTGATGGCGGTACCGGCGCCTTGGGCCATCAGCTCGGAGAACAGGGGCACCACCACTTCAAAGCGCTTGCCGTTGGCCATCTTGTCGCGCAGGCCGAATTGCACAGCCTGGGTCAAGGAGTTGATCATGTCTTTGCCGTAGTGGTTCAATATCAGGACGTCGGCACCGGAGTTGAGCACGGGGGTGATGTACTGCGAAAAGTCAGCTGAGCCCAGCGGGGTTTTGACGGCTTTCGCTGTTTTCCAGCCCAGTGCTTCGGTCGAGTTTTTCATGGACTCTTCCTGGGTCCAGCCCCAGGTGTAGTCGGCTGTCAGGTGGTAGGCGACACGCTCTTTGCCATATTCTTTGCCCAACACGGGGCCAAGGGCTTTGCCAGACATATAGGCGTTGAAGAAGTGGCGGAAACCATAGCGGCGCTTGTCTTTGCCGGTGGTGTCGTTGGAGTGGGTCAGGCAGTTCATGAAAATCACGCCCATTTCTTGGGCCAGTGATTGCATGGCGATCGCTTCGCCAGAAGAAGAGCCGCCGGTACACATGATGGCGCCGTCTTTTTCCATCATCCGCTTGGCTACGCCGCGTGCCACGTCGGTTTTAGTTTGGGTATCACCCTGCACATATTCGACTTTTTTGCCCAGGATACCGTTGCCTTTGAGGACCAGCGGCTTCATGGTTTTGAGCATGCCGCCGTCGCCTTCGCCGTTGATATGTTTGATGGCCAACTCATATGCGCGCAATTCATCTTTACCTTCGTCTGCATAGGCGCCGGTCAAGGGCAGGGTCAGGCCAATCGTGACGGTTTTGCTATTGCCCGGGTCATTGCGAAAGGTGCTTGCCGTCGAATTTTTCATGTAGAAGGCGGGTGCTCCTACGCCAGCGACAAAACCTGTGATCGATTTAAGGGCCTTACGGCGAGTTGAATTCAACATGAGAATCTCCGAGGTTGTAAATGCAGTGCATGACTGCGCAGTCTAGAAAAAGACGGCGAAGTATATGAAGCAATATCCGATTAATCAACACGGGTTTTATAGGGTTTACCCTAGGAACTGACGAATTAATTTAACGGATATTCGCCATTATTTTTTTCATATGCTGACGGATAACTTACGCGGCTTAATTCCCCAATTGTTGATAGGGGTTTGAAAGGTGCGAGAGTTACACACCTTAATTAACCCGCGCTCCGCTTTCAAACCACTTTTTTATCAGCGCGCGTTCGTCCTCGGTAATTTGCGTCGCGTTATTCATAGGCATGGCGCGCAGGACCACCGTTTGCTGATAAACCGCCTGGGCGTTTTGGGCCAGCAGCGCTGCCGAGTCCAGGCGGATATTTTTCATTTGCATGGCCTGGCCGTGGCAGCCGTAGCAGCGCTGGGCGATGACCGGCTGGATTTGCGCGTAGCCGATGGCGGCGCTGGCCTGCGCGGTATCGGCCCCTGTGCCCGCTGCCGCCTTGCTTGCACTGTCGGTCGGCGTAGCAACTTGAATCTCGGCGCGCGGCGGCGCCATCGCCACAATCAGCGCGGCAATGATTAGCAGCCCTGCGGCCACATAAGGCCAGGGGTGCGGATTGCGCCCTAACTTGTAGCCGTGGCGGAGCACAAAAAACTGGCGGATGGCCGCGCCCGCCGCCATCATGGCAATCAGCACCAGCCAGTTGTGCGGATGGTTGTAGGTAAAACTGTAGTGCGTGCTCAGCATGGCAAACAGCACCGGCAGGGTGAAGTAGGTGTTGTGCACGCTGCGCTGCTTGCCGCGCTGACCGTGGATCGGGTCCACCGGTTGGCCCGCGCGAATGCTTTCGATGACGGTGCGCTGGCCAGGGATGATCCAGAAAAACACATTGGCGCTCATGCTGGTGGCCAGCATCGCGCCCAGCAGCAAAAAGGCGGCGCGCCCGGCAAACCACTGGCAGGCCAGCCAGGCCGCCGCGCAGACCAGCAGCGCCACCAGCGCGCCCACGATGCGGTCGCCCCCGGGCCGCTGGCCCCACACGCGGCAAATCGCATCATACGCCAGCCAAAACACCACCAAAAACGCCAACGCGGCGCCCACGGCACCGGCGGGCGACCAGGCCATGCGCGCGGGGTCGATGAGGTAGCTACTGGCGTTCCACAAATAAGAAATAGTAAAAAGTGCAAAGCCGGTCAGCCAGGTGCTGTAGCTTTCCCAGTAAAACCAATGCAAGTGCTTTGGCAGCTCGGGCGGGCGCACCGCAAACTTCACCGGGTGGTAAAAACCGCCGCCGTGCACCGCCCAGAGTTCGCCGCTGACGCCCTGGCGTTTCAGGTCTTCATCCTCTGGCGGCGTCAGGTTGCTGTCTAAAAAGACAAAGTAAAACGAGGCGCCAATCCAGGCCACCGCCGTCACCACATGCGCCCAGCGCAGTAGCAGATTGGCCCATTCGAGCAGATAAGTTTCCATGGCGGCGTGCTTTGGTAGTGGTGCGAGAAATTGTAGGCAGTGCGGCTGTGCGCTTAAAGGGCTGGCCCGTCGGTTAGGGACATCAACTGCGCAGCCACCGACAGGGCAATCACCTCGGGCCGCTTGTCGCGCAGGCCGGGCAAGCCGATGGGGCTGGTGATGTGCGCCAACTCTTGCGCGCCAAAGCCGCGCGCCTCCAGGCGCTGGCGGAAGGTGGCCCACTTCGTTTTGCTGCCAATCAGGCCGATAAAAGGCAGGTCTGCGCGAGCGCGCTGGCGCAGCAAGCAGGCGGCCACGATGTCCAGGTCTTCGGCATGGCTAAAGCTCATGATGAGTACGCGCGCACCCGGCGCCAGCGTGGCCACGGCGCCATGTACCGGCTGCGAATGTTCGCAGCGCACATTGGCGGGCACGGTGGCGGGGAAGGGCGCGTCGCGGCTGTCGATCCAGTGCACATCCAGCGGCAAATACGCAAACACCTGCACCAGCGCATGGCCTACATGGCCACCGCCAAACAAGGCCACTGGCTGGTGCCCGGCCTGTAGCGCTTGGCGCAGCCGGGCTATGTCTTGCGCGTGCACCGGCTCAAAGCCCAGGGTCACATGCCCGCCGCAGCATTGGCCCAAACTGGGGCCCAAGGCGTAGCGTTGTTCGCGCGCCGCGTTCGGGTCGGCGAATAGGGCCTGCGCGTGGGCGATAGCGTCAAGTTCGAGCCGCCCGCCGCCTATGGTTCCTACAGTACTATCGGCAAAAACCGCCATCCAGGCGCCGGTATCCCGTGGCACCGAGCCAAGGGTTGCCAGTACCCGGACCCAGACTGCGGGCGACAAAGCCAGACGATCCAGAAAACGGGTAATCAGGCTCTGCATATAAAACAAAGGCATGCCGCCCGGCATGCTGAAGAGAGACAACAAGCGAAAGGAAATGCATGCGGCAAATGGGCGCTAAAAGGTGGCATGACCACCGCTTGACTTGGCAGCGCGCTTGTCTTGGCCCGCTGATGTGTCTGGTCGTGTGGCTGGCCGGTTGTGCCGCGCCGCCCAAGCCCATTGCGCCCGCTCCCCCCGTGCTGCCGCCACCCGTCCAGCCTGCGCCCGAAGTCCCTGAACCCGTAGCCCCGCCCGAGCCGGGACCCGTCCCGCCTGTCCCCGTCATGCCCCAACCGCAAGTGTTCGAGCTGCCACCTTCCCACGTTTCCGATGCAAGCAATCCTCGCGACTACCGCAAAGACGCCGGCAAGCACCTGTACCAAAAGTACCCAGGACGCATTTATATCGGCAAGATGCCGCCCTTGTTGCAGGCAGTCGCCGTAGTGGAGCTCGATATTGGCAAGCGTGGCGAAGTGCTGGCACTGCGCTGGACGCGTGCGCCCTACCAGGTGCCACAGGTGATGGCGGAAATTGAAAGCATGGTGCGTGCGGCAGCGCCTTTCCCGGCGCCGATGCGCATGGGGCAGATCAGCTATACCGAGGTCTGGTTGTGGCACAAGAGCGGACGCTTTCAATTAGACAGCCTGACCGAGGGGCAGAAATAGTGCGTGCTTCCTATTCCTGCTTTTTTCTTGGCGCACTTTGACCCTGGCGAAAAAGGAAAAATAGAGGCCAGGCCAGGCGCAGCAACAGGGCACACCTAAGAGCCCCGGTAAGTGGAATAACTCCAGGGGCTGACCAGCAGCGGCACATGGTAGTGGGCGCGGGCGTCGGCGATGCCAAAGTCAATACCTACCCAATCTAAAAATGGCGGCTCGGGCAAGTCCACGCCGCGCGTGCGAAAGTAATCCGCCACTGCAAACTCTAGCCGGTAGCACCCGGCTTGTAGTGCGGCATGTTCGTATAACAAACCATCGGGGTTGCGCCCATCGCTATTGAGCAGCAGTTCCTTAACCAGGGTGCGCTGCGCGGCCTGCACCCTGTAGAGGCGTACCGCCATACCGGCCGCCGGGGTGCCGTGCATGGTGTCCAAAACGTGGGTGCTCAGGCCCATAGTCGATTCCCCTCAAATAGGGCGAAAGTGTAATCAGTGCTTTGTGGGTGTCGCCTACTAGCCCGCGCCCCCGCTTTGCCGCTACCATTACCCGCATGCCGCATTACGACTCCACCGCCCCCTATCCCCGTGACCTGATTGGCTATGGCCGCAATCCCCCGCACCCGCAGTGGCCGGGTAAAGCGCGGGTGGCGGTGCAGTTTGTGCTCAATTACGAAGAGGGTGGCGAAAACAGCGTCTTGCATGGCGACGCCGGCTCCGAGCAGTTTTTGTCCGAGATGTTCAACCCCGCTGCCTTCCCCGACCGCCATATCAGCATGGAAGGTATTTACGAATACGGCTCGCGGGCAGGGGTGTGGCGCATCTTGCGCGAGTTTGAAAAACGCAAGCTACCGCTCACCGTGTTTGGCGTATCCACCGCCCTGCAAAAACACCCCGAGCTGTGCGCCGCGTTTCAAGAACTAGGCCACGATATCGCTTGCCATGGCCTGAAGTGGATCCATTACCAAAACATCGACGAAGCAACCGAACGCGCCCACATGCGCGAGGCCATGGACATACTGCGCGACTTGTGCGGCGAGCGCCCGCTGGGCTGGTACACCGGACGCGACAGCCCGCGCACCCGCCGCCTGGTGGCCGACTACGGCGGCTTTGCCTACGACAGCGACTACTACGGCGACGACCTGCCGTTTTGGATGCAGGTGCAAAAAACCGATGGCACCGTGGTGCCCCAACTCATCGTGCCCTACACCTTAGATTGCAACGACATGCGCTTTGCGCTGCCCCAAGGCTATTCGCACGCCGACCCTTTCTTTCAGTACATGAAAGACAGTTTTGATGCGCTTTATGCTGAAGGCGACCCAGAGGGCGACAACGCCCCCAAGATGATGAGCATAGGCATGCACTGCCGTTTGTTGGGTCGGCCTGGCCGCATCACCGCTTTGCAGCGCTTTTTAGACCATGTGCAAAGCCACGATCATGTCTGGGTTTGCCGCCGCCTGGACCTGGCGCAGCACTGGAGCCGTGTGCACCCCTATAGCGAAGCCGCATGACCCTGGACGAACTCAACAGCGCCCCTTTGGCGCAAGCGCAGGCCATGCTGGCAGGCTTGTACGAGCACTCGGACTGGATTGCCGAGCAAGCGCTGGCCGAGCGGCCCTTTCAATCGCTGGCGCATTTGCAATACGCCATGTGCCGCGTGCTTGAAGCGGCGGGGCGCGATGCCCAACTGGCCCTGCTGCGCGCCCACCCAGAGCTGGCGGGCAAGGGCTTGGTGCTGTCCAAGCTGACCGCCGAATCGCAACACGAACAAAAAAAGGCCGGGTTGACGGACTGCACGCCGCAAGAGATGGCCGCCATCCAGCAATTCAACGCCGACTACCGCGCCAAGTTTGACTGGCCTTTTATCGTCGCGGTGCGTGGCCCGCGCGGCACGGGTCTGACCAAAACGCAAATCATGGCCACCATGGCGCGGCGTTTGCAAGGGCATCCAGACTTTGAGTTGCAAGAGTGCTTGCGCAACATCCACCGCATCGTGGAAATCCGGCTAGCGGATAAATTTGGCGTGCAGCCCGAAGCGGGCAACGAAGTTTGGGACTGGCAAGAAGACCTGGCCCGCCACAGCGACCCGGGCTTTGCCGAGCGCGGCGAACTCACCGTCACCTACCTGACCGATGCGCACCAGGCCTGCGCCCGCGCCATCGTGCAGCGCATGCGCGATTGCGGCATGGACGAGGTGAACATCGACGCCGTGGGCAATGTCGTGGGCCGCTACCACGCAGCTGCGCCCGGCGCGCGCTTTTTGATGACCGGCAGCCATTACGACACAGTGCGCAATGGCGGTAAATACGACGGGCGCCTAGGTATTTTTGTGCCGCTGGCCTGCGTGCAGGGTTTGCACCGGGCAGGCAAGCGCTTGCCCTTTGGCATCGAAGTGGTGGGTTTTGCTGAAGAAGAAGGCCAGCGTTTCAAGGCTACGTTTTTATCGGCCTCGGCGCTGACCGGCAGCTTTGATACCGCATGGTTGGACCAGTGCGACGCCGATGGCATCAGCATGCGCAGTGCCATGCAGCAGGCCGGGCTGGACCCGGCGCAGATCGGCACCATCCGGCGCGATCCGCAGCACTACCTGGGCTTTGTGGAAGTGCATATCGAGCAAGGGCCGGTGCTCAATGAATTGAATATTCCGCTGGGCGTGGTCACTTCGATCAACGCCAGCGTGCGCTTTACTGGCAGCGTCGCCGGTACGGCCAGCCATGCCGGCACCACGCCCATGAACCGCCGCCGCGACGCGGCCTTGGCGGTGGCCGAGTTGGCCCTCTACATGGAGCAGCGCGCCGCCCGCGATGGCGATTCGGTGGCCACCATCGGGCAGTGGCAGGTGCCCTCGGGCTCTGTCAATGTAGTGCCGGGCCGCTGCGATTTTTCGCTGGACATGCGCGCGCCGTCCAATGCGCAGCGCGATGCCTTGTGTGCAGATGTGCTGGCTCAACTAGAGGCCATTTGCGCGCGCCGGGGGCTGGCTTACACGCTCAATGAGAGCATGCGCGCCAGCGCCGCGCCCAGCGCCCCGGCCTGGCAGGCGCGCTGGGAAGCGGCAGTGGCCAAGCTGGGCTTACCAGTCCACCGCATGCCCAGCGGCGCCGGGCACGATGCCATGAAAATGCACGACATCTTGCCCCAGGCCATGCTGTTTGTGCGCGGCGAAAACAGTGGCATCAGCCACAACCCGCTCGAATCGAGCACCAGCCACGACATGCAACTGGCCATCGATGCCTTTTCCTTATTGCTCCAGGATGTGGCAGGCGCAACGCCTTAAGCGCGCCAGCCCGGCCATGCCCTTTTTGCGCTTCTGCCTTTCACCCCTTTTTTTGATTGCAGACTATGGAATCCTCTTTGTATGCCCAGCTTGATGCTTGGGTGAACCAGCATTTCGACGAAGAAGTGCGCTTTTTGCAAGCCCTGGTACGCGTACCCACCGACACGCCACCCGGCAATAACGCACCGCACGCCGAGCGCACAGCCGAGCTGCTGCATGCCATGGGGCTGGAAGCACAAAAATTCCCCGTACCGCCCGAGATGGCGCAGGCCGCAGGCTTGCAGAGCGTCACCAACTTGCTGGTGCGCCGCCGCTTCGGGCCGGGGCGTACGGTGCTGCTCAATGCCCATGGCGACGTGGTGCCGCCCGGTGAGGGCTGGACCCACGACCCCTATGGCGCCGAGATCGTCGATGGCAAGCTGTATGGCCGCGCCGCCGCCGTCAGCAAATGCGACTTTGCCACCTACACCTTCGCCTTGCGTGCGCTGGAAGCGATTGCCAAACCGACGCAGGGCAGCGTGGAATTGTTGTTTACGTATGACGAAGAATTCGGCGGCGAACTCGGGCCCGCTTTGCTGCTGAACAACGGCACCATCAAGCCGGACTTGATGGTGGCCGCAGGCTTTAGCTACCAAGTGATTACCGCGCACAACGGGTGTTTGCAATTGGAAGTGACGGTACACGGCAAGATGGCCCATGCCGCCATTCCTGATAGCGGCGTCGATGCCCTGCAAGCGGCGGTGCAGTTGCTGGGCGCTTTGTTTGCGCAAAACGCCGTCTTGAAACATGTCCGCTCCGAGGTGGTCGGCATCACGCATCCTTACTTGAACGTGGGCATGATCGAAGGCGGAACCAACACCAATGTGGTGCCGGGCCGCGTTAGCTTCAAACTCGATAGGCGGATGATTCCGGAAGAAGACCCGGCGCAGGTGGAAGCGGATTTGCGCACCCTGATCGCGCAGACGGCGGCGCAGTGCCCTGGCATCAGCGTGGATGTCAAACGCATTCTTTTGGCGCGCGCTATGCGCCCGTTGCCGGGCAATGTGCCACTGGTGCAGGCCTTGCAAAACCATGCGCAAGCGTTATTTGGCGTGGCCGTGCCCGCTTTGGGCACGCCGCTGTACACCGATGTGCGTTTGTTCAGCGAAGCGGGTATTCCCGGCGTCATCTACGGCGCCGGGCCGCGCACCGTGCTGGAATCGAACGCCAAACGGGCGGACGAACACATCGTCCTCGAAGACTTGCGCCGCGCCACCCAGGTCATGGCGCGTACCTTGGCGGACTTGCTGGCCTAAGAAATTCGCTTATCGCAGTAAGCAGCGTCGTGCATCGATCCAAGCTGCCTGTGCTGCCGAAGTGCGCTGTGCGCATCGCAAAAAATTGCACGCGTTACACCGGCGCCCCCACTTTTCTGTAACCTTTTTACCAAATTTCATATATTGAAGTGTTGAATCTGTGATTTGAATTAAATTTGCGAATATCATGCCGCTCTTATCGGATAGCTAGCAAGACTTGCAAGTTCTTGCGCTTTGTCAACGCTAAAGAAGGGCAGATATGGACGCAGCCACAGAAAAAGACTCCTCCTTGGAGCCCAAAGACCTGACCGCTGGCGACTACGGGTTCATCGCTTTCATTGTGCTGGTACTCATTGCCGTCACCTTGTTAGGCGTGATCGATCACCGCGAGGCCATGAAAACCGAAGGCAGTAAGCGCAACGGCGAGCAATGGGCTGCCTGGTTCGCCAAGGCCAGCGAAACGCGCTTTGCCCCTGACTATGCGGTTGCAGCCTGCGCCGGAGGCGCTAAGCCTGCGGCTCCAGCAGCGGCCCCCGCCGCTGGCGACGACGCCAAGCCCGCGGATGCGCCTGCCGCAGAGCAAGCCGCCGCTGCACCTGTTCCGGGTACCTGGGGCGCTTGCCTGGCGCACCTGATGAGCGCCACCGAATTCAAGGAAATGGTCAATCCCTTCACCGGCAAAGCGCCTAACTTCATACCCGCCTGTAACCCGGCAGACCACAGCTTAGTGGGCTCTATCGTGATTGAAAAAATCACTCCTAACCCTCCGGGTTCTGCAGTCGCGACCGTTACGTCCCAATTCGTGGATGCTGATTCGATTGCAGAAAAACTGGCACTCAAAGTCAGTGTGTGTGACAAAGGCTCTTACGCGGTCAAGGTCGCGGAAATTGAATTCTGAGGTACATCATGGAAGACCGCAAAACCATTGCTATCAAAGACCTGAATATCAAAGAGCTGCTGGATACAGATTCCAAGCCGGCTGATATTTCGCGCGACTTGCCGTTTCGCAAGTGGCTGTATTCCTGGATGCTGGACCCGGCCATCCCCGGCAACTTCCAGCGCAGCTTTGACAAATGGATTGGCATACTGATTGTTGCCAATCTGTTCAGCCTGATCTTCGAAAACGTTCCGGGCATTTACGAACCGTATAAGCCCTGGTTTGAATTCTTCGACTTATTCTCCATCGCCATCTTCACGGTGGAGTACCTGTTGCGCTTTTACTTGTCCGCAGAAGATGCAGCCTTCCAGGGAAAAGTCAGTTCCCGCTTGGCCTATGTGCTGAGCCCGTTTGCGATTATTGATGCCTTGGCCATCGTGCCTTTCTACTTGGTGCGCGTATTTGGCTTGTCGATTGACTTGCATGTGCTCAAAGCGCTGCGGATTTTGCGTTTACTCAAAATTTTCCGCATCGTAATTCCGGCGTATTACGAGTTTGCAGCGCTCAACCGCGGGCGTACCTTCCGGCAAAAAGTACATGCTCTGATTTTTGACAGCCCGTACGGTGGTCGCTTACAAGAGATGTACCAACTCTTCATTGCCGTTTGGGTGCTGATTTCGGTGCTGGCCGTCATTTTGGAGTCGGTACACGGAGTCTCCTACCTGCTCAACGTCGAATTTGTGATTCTTGATGCGGTGGCCGTTGCGATTTTCACGATTGAGTACTGCATGCGTATGTATGCCTGCGTGGAGGAACCGGGCTACGAGGGCACTGTCATGGGGCGCTGGCGCCAGGCGAAGCATCCTTCTACGGTCATTGATCTGCTGGCCATCCTTCCCTTCTTTTTGGAAGTGTTTTTGCACCACTTACTGGACTTGCGATTCTTGCGGGTCTTCCGCCTGACGCGATTGCTCAAACTCACGCGCGGCAACGATGCTACGGCTACGCTGGTCAAAGTCGTTTCGCGCGAATGGCCGGTAATTGCTGCTGCTGGCTTCATCATGATTTTGCTGGTGGTGCTGACCGCATCGCTGGGCTATTTGTTTGAATACGAAGCGCAGCCGGACAAGTTTGAAAACATCCCCACCTCGATTTACTGGGCGGTGATTACCCTGGCCTCTGTGGGTTATGGCGATATTTCGCCGGTCACGGTGCCGGGCCGCGCGATGACGATTGTGCTGGCCTTCATCGGTATCGGTATCTTCGCCATCCCTGCGGCTTTGCTGTCCTCGGCCTTTAGCGACGAGCTGCAAAAAGAGCGAGATGAACTGAAGAATAACCTCTACAAAATCCTGAAAGACGGCGTGATTGATGAGGATGAAATTCATACCATCCGCCACGAAGCGCAGCGCATGCACTTGAGCGTGGAAGAGATCAATGCCTTGATCAAGTTGATACAGCATGAACTCGACAAAGAGGCCGAACTGCAAACCCTGCCGATTAGCACCATCGCGCAAAGACCGGAGTTGGCGGTGGAGCACTACAAGTCACTTATCAGCGACATCCGCCGCTTAGCCCTGCTGACCGACGAAGCGGCTTTTGATGCGGTAGTTAAGGCCCGAGACAGTTTGACGGCCAGCGACATAGCGCTGTGGCGGCAAATTCAGGGCAAGAGCTGATAGGCATGGTTTCCCAAAGCACCGGCTCGGCAAGTGCCGGTGCGTGAAGGTTGATAGTTTGCGAGCCCCTTGTTAGATTGTGAAGTGCCGCCATGAAGTTGTCTGAACTACAGCATAGTGTGATGGAGGTCCTGGAGGGATCGCCCAGTTACAAGATCAGCAAGTATGTGGAATGGCTGATCACCGTGGTGGTGCTGGTCAATTGCTCTGCCGTGATATTGGACTCTGTGCCAGAGATACACGCGGTCTACAAAGATTTCTTCCATGAACTCGAGTTCTGGAGCGTGACTTTCTTCACCATCGAATACGTGCTGCGCGTCTGGTCGCTGGGGGCTAAGTTTGCAGGTGGCGAGGGCGGCTCCTGGAAAGGGCGCAGCCAGTACATCTTCAGCCCGTTTGGCTTGGTGGACTTCTTCGCCACCATGCCGCACTACCTGCATATGTTTTTCCCGTCCCTGGACTTGCGCATCCTGCGCGTCTTGCGCCTTTTGCGAATTCTTAAACTGTCCAAGTACAACACCGCTTTGCAGGACTTGTTCCATGCGGTGTACTCCGAGCGCCGGGCCTTCGGCTCGGCGGCATTTTTGCTGCTCATTGCGACGGTGGTGTCCGCCTCGCTCATGCACTTTGCCGAGGGCCATGAGCAGCCCGAGCAATTTGGCTCTATCCCGCACGCTATCTACTGGTCCATCGTGACTATTACCTCGGGCTACGGCAACGTCGATCCCGTCACCAAGGCGGGCGAGGTGATTGCACTGCTCACAGGCTTTTTAGGCGTGTGTATGGCGGCCATCATGACCGGTATCGTGGCCTCCGCGTTCTCTAACCAAATCTCACGCAAAAAAGCGGCTTACCAAAGCCAGTTGCGGCTGGTCTTGGCCGACGGCATGGTTACCGATGCCGAACGCGAATCCCTCAAAATGCTTCAAGCCAAATACCGCCTGTCCGATGCGCAGGTACAGGTATTTATCGATGAAGCGCAAGGGAAGAAAAAATAATGCATATCGACAACCCGATTGAAGGGCTTACCGGCATCCGCCGCGTTAAGCGCCGCATATTTGAAATCTTGGATGGTGCGGTAGTGGATGACGCCAATCGGGCTTGCGAAATATTTATCGCGACCTTAGTGGTAGCCAATGTGCTCTCCATTATTTTGGAGTCCTTGCACGACGTACATGAGGCCTACCACGAGTATTTTTACGCCTTTGACGTGTTTAGCGTGATCGTGTTCTCCATCGAGTATGTGCTGCGTGTCTGGTCGTATGGCGAGAAGTACCCCAAGGCCGAAGGCAGCGCCTGGCGCGGCCGCAAAGACTATATGTTCAGCCCCTTTGGCGTGGTGGACTTCGCAAGCACCGTGCCCTTTTATCTGCAACTGATTTTCCCAGGCGCCGATTTGCGTGTACTGCGCATGTTTCGTCTATTGCGAATTTTCAAGCTCTCGCGCTACAACAGCGCTATGGACGATATGTTTGCAGCCATCAAGGCGGAGAAGGACTCTTTTTCTTCGGCCATGTTTTTGTTGCTCATCAGCTGCTTGCTTTTTTCCTCGCTGATTTACATCATCGAAGGGCAAGACCAGCCGGACGTCTTCCCCTCCATCCCGGCGGCCATGCACTGGTTTATCCTCACCATCATCTCCGGCTGGGGTAATGTGGACCCGGTCACCTTCCTGGGCGTCGTGCTGGTGGTGGTGACGCAAATTTTGGCTATTGCATTGGCCGCTATCCTGACCGGTGTGGTCGCAACCGCCTACACCGCACAGGTGCAGCGGCGTGAATCCGAATACGAGCTACAGGTGCGCGAAGTGCTGGCCGATGGCGTGGTCAGTGAAGAAGAACGACTCCAGCTCAAACAAATGCAAGCGAAGTTTGGAATGACCGACGAGCAGGTCGAAGCTATCGCCGAGCAAGTACGGCAGGAAAAAGCGGAAAGCACCGTCAAGCTGTAAGGCGCAGCCCCAAGAGCCAGCGCGCTGACATCGCTTGCATGTGGTGGGCTAGGCTGCCGCCTTGCCGCGCAGCGCACCCACAATGCCACCAACTAACGGCCAAACCAACATCAGCATAGCCAGGGCGAAGATGCCACCGACCAGTCCGTTGGACCAGAAAATGGACAAGCTGCCCTGCGACAACAGCATGGACTGGCGGAAGCTGGCTTCGGCCATATCGCCCAGTACCAGCGCCAGCACCAAAGGTGCCATCGGGTACTTGAGCTTTTTGAACAAATAACCCACCACGCCAAAGACCATCATCATCACCACGTCAAACATGGAGCTGTGCACGGTGTAGGCCCCGATGGCGCAGATCACCACAATGACTGGCGCGATCACCGAAAAGGGTATGCGCAAAAACGCGGCCCAATAGGGCACGGTGGTCAGCACCACGAGTAGGCCGACGATATTGCCCAGGTACATCGAAGCGATCAGGCCCCAGACAAAGTCTTTGTGCTCGACAAACAGCATCGGCCCTGGCTGCAGGCCCCAAATCATCAGGCCGCCCAAGAGCACCGCCGCTGTGGGCGAGCCGGGAATACCCAGCGTGAGCATGGGCAGCAGCGCCGAAGTGCCCGCCGCATGCGCAGCCGTTTCGGGCGCCAGCACACCCTCAATCTGGCCCTTGCCAAAGGTCTCGGGCTCATTGGACATGCGCTGCGCGATGCCATAGCTCATGAATGAAGCGGGCGTCGCGCCGCCGGGCGTGATGCCCATCCAGCAGCCGATAGCCGTAGAGCGCAAAAAGGTCAGCCAATAGCGGGGCAGCGTCTTCCAGGTCTCCCACACCACTTTTGGGTTGAGCTTGGCGGACTTGCCCTTAAAGGCCAGGCCTTCTTCCATCGTCAGCAAAATCTCGCCGATACCAAACAAGCCAATCACCGCGATCAAAAAGTCAAAGCCTTTGAGCAGCACGGGAAAGTCATAGGTCATGCGCAATTGGCCGGTCACACTGTCCATGCCCACCGCCGCCAGCGCAAAGCCCAGCATCATGGCGGCAATCACCTTGGCCGGCGGCTCCTTGCTCATGCCGACGAAGCTGCAAAACGTCAGTAGTTGCACTGCAAAATATTCGGCCGGCCCGAAGTTGAGCGCAAACTTGGCCAGCACCGGCGCCAAAAAGGTAATCAGCGCTACGGCAAAAAACGCGCCGATGAACGAGGAGGTAAACGCCGCCGTCAAGGCCTGCGCCGCTTTGCCTTGTTGGGCCATGGGATAGCCGTCAAAAGTGGTGGCCACCGACCAGGGCTCGCCCGGGATGTTGAACAATATCGATGTAATCGCCCCGCCAAACAATGCGCCCCAGTAAATACAGGAGAGCATGATGATGGCCGAGGTCGGGTTCATCGAAAAGGTCAGCGGCAGCAAAATGGCGATGCCATTGGCGCCGCCCAGACCGGGCAACACCCCGATCAGCACCCCCAGGGTGATGCCGATCAGCATATAGGCAATATTGGGTAGCGTCAGCGCTACCGCAAAGCCATGGAACAGGTTGTTAATTTCGTCCATCAGAACCCCAGCATGTTTTCAATCGGGCCCTTGGGTAGCGGCACCAGAAACCATTTTTCGAACACCAGGAAAAAAACCAGCGGCACGCTGATCGACACCGCAAGACTTGCGGGCCAGGCAAAGCTGCCGTGGTGGCGCATGAAATAGCCGATCAAAATAGCCGAGGGCAGGTAAATGCCCAGATAGACCATGGCCACCACATAAATCACCATGGGCACCAGCATCTGAAATACGGGCACCAACTCTTCACGGGTAGCAAAAACCGCCTGGGATTTGCTCCATTTGAGCAGCGTGGAGACCACGATAAATGCACTGGCGATCAACAAAAACAGGCCGATGTAGAACGGGAAATAGCCCGAGCGCGGTCCTTCGTCGCCCCAGCCGGTGCCAACCCGCATGCTGTCGGTAATCACCAGGCCGGCGATCGCCATCAGCACCAGGCCGACCACTAACTCCGGGCCGCGGGTCAGGGTAGCCGCGCTCTCAGTGCGCGCGTCCCCTGATTCCTTATTGGGTGTTGTCATAGTAAATTTCCGTTCCTTGATTCCAATATCAATTGGCTATAAAGCCCGCTTCTTTCATGAGCTCGCGGTGCAGTTGCTCGTTTTTGCCCAACCAGTCGAAATACTCCTGGCCTGTCAGCGCGGTTTGCTTGAACGCGCCTTTTTCCATAAAGTCTTTCCAGTCGGGCAGGGCGCGTACTTTCTTGAACAAGTCCAGGTAGTACTTCACCTGGTCGTCTGTGACGCCCGGCGGCATAAAGATGCCGCGCAACATCAGGTATTCGACCGGCATACCCGCCGAAGTGCAGGTCGGGATGTCGTTCCAGGATTCGGTAGTGGTCAGCTTTTGCTTGTAGGGCAGCTTTTCTTTGTCCATCACGCACAGCGGGCGCAGCGCGCCCGAACGCCAATGCGATTCCGCCTCGATGGGGTTGTTCACCGTGGAGTCAATGTGTTTGCCCACCAGTTGCACCGCCACATCACCGCCGCCTTTGAGGGGGATGTAAATCATCTTCTTGCCGATGGATTTTTCCATCAGCACGGTAATGATCTGGTCTTCCTGCTTGGAACCCGTACCACCCATTTTGAAGGTCTTGTCGGGCTGGCCTTTGAGCGCGGTGACATAGTCTTTGGTGTTTTTGTATGGTGTCTCGGCATTCACCCACAGCACAAAATTGTCCAACGCCAACATTTGCACCGGTGTCAGGTCGCGCCAATTAAAGGGCACGCCAGTCGCCAGCGGGGTAGTAAACAAATTAGATAAAGTGATGATGATTTTGTGACCATTGCCCTTGTCACCCTTCACATCCAAAAAACCTTCAGCGCCTGCACCGCCAGCCTTGTTGACCACGATGATGGGCTGCGAGCTGAGTTTGTTTTTGGCCACCACGCCTTGCAGAAAGCGGGCCATCTGGTCGGCGCCGCCACCGGTGCCAGCGGGTACGACAAACTCGATGGGTTTGGTGGGTTCCCAGGCTTGGGCGGGTGCCAAAAAGCTAGCCAGGGCCAGTACCAAGGCGCTCTGGGTGGCGCCAATCAAGGTCTTCAGTTTCATAAGGTCTCCTCGTGTAATGAAAGAATAATACCGGTGAACGGAGCCTGTGCCTGCCCCGCTCCCGTATGGCCGAAAACTAAGTTAGCCTAGGCGGCTTCCAGCGACTATGCCAACCGCGCGTGCATAGTCGCCCGCACCCATTTTTTTGCCATCGTCGGCGCGCAATTTCAGCACCTCGATCTGCCCGCTTTGCGTACTGACCCAGATTGAGCTTTCCGTCACTGAGGTTATTTCACCGGGTTTACCCTTGCTGTCGCCATAGCGTCCGATACGGTGCTTGCGGCAGTCAAAGATAAAAACCTTCTTCCCCTCAGCCAGCGTCCACGCACCCGGCGCCGGGTTGCAGGCGCGTATCAGGTCATAGACCACGTCAATATGGTTGTGCCAGTGGATTTGCGACTCGGCGGCTAAAAACCAACCCTCATAACTGGCCTGCGATTCATCTTGCGCAATTTCCTGGTGCGTGCCAGCCACCACCGCGTCGGCCGCTTCCAGCAGGGCGCTCACGCCCAGCGGGAACAGCTTATTGAAATAGACCTCGCCCAAAGTCTCATCCGCGCCGATGTCGCAGCGCTTTTGCAAAATAACGAGGCCTTCGTCCAAGCCGTCGCTGGGCCTAAAGATGGTAAGGCCGGTTTCCTTTTCGCCGCGCGACATGGCCCAGCTGATGGCCGAAGGCCCACGGTATTTGGGCAGCAGCGAAGGGTGGTACTGGATGGTGCCGTGCTTGGGCACGTTCAATAGCGACTGCGGCGCAAACTGCACCACATAAGCCATCACACCCAGGTCGGGCGCTAGCCCTTGCATGGCCTGGTGCGCGTCCTCGCCCGTCAGCTTTTCTAATTGAAACACTTGCAAGCCGCGTGCTTGCGCTTCTACGCGCAAGGCGTCGGGTTTGGTACCGGGCTTTTCAGGGCGGCAAAACACGCCCACCACCTCATCGCCCCGCGCCAAAAAAGCTTCCAGGGCGGCTTTGCCGAAATCTTGTTGACCGATCAGTACGATACGCATGACTTCTTACCTCGTAGGTGGCGGCGCCGGGCCGCGTGGCGGGACTTAAATAACTTTGGCTTCGCGCAGCGCGCCTAGTTCGGCGGCGGAGTAGCCCAGCTGCGCCAGCACCTCGTCCGTATGCTCGCCTAATAGCGGTGAGCGCGTGACTTCGGTAATGCTGTCGGACATCTTGATCGGGTTGCCCACAGTTAGGTATTTGCCGCGCTCGGGATGGTCCACTTCCACCACGGTGCCGGTGGCGCGCAGCGAGGGCTCTTCGGCGATTTCCTTCATCGACAAAATCGGCCCGCAAGGGATGTCAAATTGGTTCAGGATGTCCATGGCCTCGAACTTGGTCTGGGTCATGGTCCACTCTTCAATGCGCGCAAAAATTTTCTTCAGGTGCGGCAAGCGCTTGGGCGGTGTCGCGTAGTCCGGGTGGGTAATCCAGTCTTCCTGGCCTATCACTTTGCACACCGCAGGCCACACGGCCGCTTGGGTAATGAAATAGATATAGGCGTTGGGGTCGGTTTCCCAGCCTTTGCACTTGAGGATAGAGCCGGGCTGGCCGCCGCCGGAAGCGTTGCCTGCGCGGGGCACGGCATCGCCAAACGGCGTGTCCGGGAATTGCGGGTATTCGTTCATGGTGCCGGTGCGGTCCAGGCGCTGCTGGTCGCGCAGCTTGACGCGGCACAGGTTGAGCACCGCATCTTGCATAGGTGCCAAGACCTTTTGGCCGCGCCCTGAGCTATTGCGCTGAAACAGCGCCGCCACAATGCCCAGCGCCAGGTGCAAGCCGGTGCCCGAATCGCCAATTTGCGCGCCGGTCACCATGGGCGGGCCGTCGTCAAATCCGGTGGTGGAGGCCGCGCCGCCTGCGCACTGCGCCACGTTTTCATAGACCTTGCAGTCTTCGTACTTGCCAGGGCCAAAGCCTTTGACCGAGGCCACAATCATGCGCGGATTCAGCTCCTGGATGCGTTCCCAGGTAAAGCCCATGCGGTCTAAGGCGCCGGGGGCAAAGTTTTCTACCAGCACGTCGCAGGTCTTGATCAGCCGGTCTAACACTTCCTTGCCCTTGGGGTCTTTGGTGTTGACGGTAATCGAGCGCTTGTTGTGGTTGAGCATGGTGAAGTACAGGCTGTCCACGCCGGGAATATCGCGCAGTTGTCCGCGTGTGGCGTCGCCTTCTCCGGCTTTTTCCACCTTGATCACGTCGGCGCCAAACCAGGCCAGCAGCTGGGTGCAGGTGGGGCCCGATTGCACATGGGTGAAGTCGAGAATGCGTACGCCGTCTAATGCTTTGCTCATAGCTGAAGAATCCTTTGGAATTGCAAAAATCAGGTCTTTTTCGCGGTTTGCGGATTAAGCATGGTAATGCGTCCGCTCTCCGTGCCCGCTGTCTCGTCAATGACAGCGTTGATCAGGGTAGGTTGCCCGCTTGCGATAGCGGCTTCCATCGCCTCTTGCAATTGGGCCGGGGTGGTGGCTTGTACGCCCACCCCACCAAAAGCTTCCATCATTTTGTCATAGCGCGCGCCCTTGACGAAAACCGTGGGCGCCACGTCCTCGCCGCCTGATGCGTTGACGTCGGTGCCGCGATACACCCCGTTGTTGTTGAACACCACCACGCAGATAGGCAGGTGGTAGCGGCAAATCGTCTCCACCTCCATGCCGCTAAAGCCAAAGGCGCTATCGCCCTCGATGGCAATCACCGGTTTGCCTGTCACCACGGCGGCGGCCACGGCAAAGCCCATGCCTATGCCCATGATGCCCCAGGTGCCCACGTCCAGGCGCTTGCGCGGTTGGTACATATCCACAATGCTGCGGGTGAAGTCCAAGGTGTTGGCGCCTTCGTTGACCAGCATCGCGTCCGGGTGCGCCTTGACCACGGCGCGCACCGCGCTCAGGGCGCTGTGGAAGTTCATGGGCGAGGGGTTTTTCGCCAGCGTCTCGGCCATCTTGGCTTGGTTGGCGTCGCGCTTGCTAAACACCGGGCCAGTCCAGTCCGCCGGGGCCTTGGGCCAGTGGCTGCCCATGCCCGCCACCAGCGCAGCCACGCAAGAACCAATGTCGCCTACCAGCGGCGCGGCAATGGCCACATTGCTGTCCATCTCGGTGGGCGAGATATCTATTTGTATGAACTGTTTGCCCGTGGGCGCGCCCCAGGTCTTGCCCTTGCCGTGCGAAAGCAGCCAGTTCAGGCGCGCGCCGATCAGCAGCACCACGTCCGACTCGGCCAACACATACGAGCGCGCCGCCGAGGCGCACTGCGCGTGGGTATCGGGCAGCAAGCCCTTGGCCATGGACATGGGCAAATAGGGGATGCCCGAAGTCTCCACGAGCGCGCGGATGTCGGCGTCGGCCTGCGCATAAGCCGCGCCCTTGCCCAGCAAAATCAGTGGGCGCTTGGCGCCTTTGAGCAGGTCTAAGGCGCGCGCCACTGCTTCGGGGGCGGGAATCTGGCGCGGCGCTGGGTCCACCACCTTAATGAGTGAGGCCGCGCCCTTGGCCGCGTCCATGGTCTGGGCAAATAGCTTGGCCGGCAAATCTAGGTACACGCCGCCGGGACGGCCCGACAAGGCCGAGCGGATGGCCCGCGCAATGCCCACGCCAATGTCCTCGGCGTGCAGCACCCGAAAGGCGGCTTTGCACAAAGGCTTGGCAATCGCCAATTGGTCCATCTCTTCGTAATCGCCTTGCTGCAAATCCACAATCTCGCGCTCGCTAGAGCCGCTAATCAAAATCATCGGAAAGCAATTGGTCGTGGCATTGGCCAGCGCCGTCAGGCCATTCAAAAAGCCCGGCGCAGATACGGTCAGGCAAATGCCCGGCTTTTGCGTCAAAAAGCCCGCCGCAGCTGCGGCATTGCCCGCGTGCTGCTCGTGGCGGAACGAGATCACCCGCATGCCTTGCCCCTGCGCCATGCGCGTCAGGTCGGTAATCGGGATGCCCGGCAGGCCAAAGATGGTGTCGATGCCATTGAGCTTGAGGGCATCGATCACTAAATGGAAACCGTCGGTTTGTGCGCCGGAATCGGCAACGGCGTGGTTTTCTTGGGGGCTGCTGGCAGTCATAAACGGGCTCCTTGAAGTCTTAGGTGGCGCGGTTTTTCACCGGCTGTTCTTCGCACATTACTCCCTGGCCTGGGGCCTGCATTCCCAGCCACGCCAGGCCGCTTGCGGCCTTGGTACAAGGCGCAGCCCTTGGAGCTACGAATTCAGCCTGTGAAATTCACTCTCGCATAGTAGGCTCTTGCGCGGCAAATTTCGAGAGGGTAAATACCTAGACGGGGGCGGTTTGAGCCACTTGGACGCCTCCCTTAAACTGCCCGCATGGACCGTCAAACTGCTTTAACCCAGGTCTGCCAAGCCCTAGGCGTTCGCTTGGTTGCACAGCCAGGACCTGCTCCGGTCTGACGCACCATGCCCTGGAACGCCAGCCTCCAACTCGACTACGCCTTAGAACAAGGGCGCAACGTCGCACGCCATAAGCACAGCGGGCCTTTGCGCATTTTGCAAAGCCTGTACCCGGAAGGCGATGCGGTCTGCCACAACGTGCTGGTGCATCCGCCGGGCGGACTGGTCGGGGGCGATACGCTGGAGTTAGGCATCCACGCCGCCGCAGGCAGCCATGGCTTGATGACCACGCCAGGCGCCACCCGTTTTTACCGCGCGGAAGATGCCCCGGCCCGCCAGATCACGCGGCTGCGGCTAGACGAAGGCGCGCGCTTGGAATGGCTACCGCAGGAGACACTGTGCTACAGCGGCTGCCGCGCTGAAAACACCCTGTCCATGGAGATTGCGCCCGGCGCCGAACTCATGGGCTGGGACATCACTGCGCTAGGCCTGCCGCACGCCGGTCTGCCTTTTGAAAGCGGCTATGTGCAGCAGCAATTGCAATGGCCGGGCGTTTGGTTGGAGCGCGCCCGCTTGGCTGCGGACGACGCGCTGCTGATGCAAGGCCGCGCCGGCCTGGACGGCTTGCGCTGCACCGCCACGCTCTACCTGGCCTGCGGTACAGCGCTTACCCGCGCTGCCAAAGAGGCTGCGCTCGACGCCGCGCGCGCGCTAATTGCCGACCACCGCCTGTCCGCCAGCGCGGGCGCTACCAGCCCGAACCCGCACACCGTGCTGGTGCGCGTCTTGTCCGACCAGGTGGAGCCCACGGTGCAATTGCTGCGCGCCATCCGCCTGGCTTGGCGCCAAGCGCACTGGCAACTGTCCGCCGCAGCGCCGCGTATTTGGGCGATGTAGCCTAGCGGCCTAAATCGCCACCAGTTCCCGTACCCCATCTATTTCCATATTGCTACCGCGCCCCTGGGCCAACACCGAGCCGCGTTCCATGACGATGTAGTTGTCGGCCAGTTCGCGGGCGAAGTCGTAGTACTGCTCCACCAGCACAATCGCCATCGCGCCTTGGTCCGCCAGCTTACGGATGACGCGGCCTATGTCTTTGATGATGCTCGGCTGTATACCCTCGGTCGGTTCGTCCAGCACCAGCACTTTGGGGCCTGCGGCCAGCGCGCGGCCAATGGCCAGTTGTTGTTGCTGCCCACCCGAGAGGTCGCCGCCCCGGCGCTTGCGCATCTCATGCAACACCGGAAACCATTCAAATATTTCTTGCGGCAGCGGCGTGCCTGCGGGCTTACCGGCCAGTCCCATCAGCAGGTTTTCTTCCACCGTCAGGCGCGCAAAAATTTCGCGGCCCTGCGGTACATAGCCCAGGCCAGCGCGGGCGCGTTCATAGGGCGTGGCTTTTTCCAAAGCCTGCCCGCCCAGCGCGATGCTGCCGGTGCGAATCGGCACCAGGCCCATCAGGGATTTGAGCAGCGTGGTCTTGCCTACGCCATTGCGCCCCAGCACCACGGTAATTTGCCCGGCCTCTGCTTGCAAATCTACGTCCCGCAAAATATGCGAGCCGCCGTAATACTGGTTCACGCCTGTCATCGAGAGCATGGCCTTACCTTCCTAAATAGACTTCGATCACGCGTTCGTCGGTCTGCACCTGCGCTAGCGTGCCTTGCGCCAGCACCGCGCCTTCGCACAGCACGGTCACCGTGTCCGAGATGGCTTTAATAAACGCCATGTCGTGTTCCACCACCACCAGCGAGTGCTTGCCCTTGAGGCTTAAAAACAATTCGGCGGTGCGCTCGGTTTCCTGGTCCGTCATACCGGCTACCGGCTCGTCCAGCAGCAAGAGCTTGGGCTCTTGGGTTAGCAGCATGCCAATTTCCAGCCACTGCTTTTGTCCGTGGCTTAGCAAGCCGGCCTGGCGCGTCAGGCTGTCTTGCAGGGCAATGGTTTCCAGCACTTCGCACAAGCGCTCGGACTGCGCGGCGCTGCGTTGAAAGCGCAAAGAACTGGCCACATCTTTGCGCATGGACATGGCTAGCTCCAGGTTTTCAAACACGCTGAGGTTTTCAAACACGGTGGGTTTTTGAAACTTGCGGCCAATGCCCAGGCTAGCGATCTCGGGCTCGTTGTAGCGCAGCAGGTCGATGGTGCTGCCAAAGTACACCGTGCCGCTATCGGGCCGGGTTTTACCGGTGATGATGTCCATCATCGTCGTCTTGCCCGCGCCATTGGGCCCGATGATGCAGCGCAGCTCGCCCGGGGCAATATCGAGCGATAAATTGTTAATCGCTTTAAAGCCGTCAAAGCTTACGCTCACGTCTTCTAAGTAGAGGATGCGTCCGTGCGTCAGGTCCAGCTCGGCACCGGCGCGCAGGCGGCCTATGCCTGCGCTGCGCCCGCCCGATGCGGTCTGTGCTTTGCCCGCATCCATGGTTTGCAGCCGCGCTTGCATACGGGCTGCGCCTTGTTCTAAAAGCTCGGGTGTCATGCGCCACCCCGCTTGCGTTGTTGCAGCAAGCCCACTACGCCTTGCGGCAGGTAGAGCGTCACCCCGATAAACAAGGCGCCCAAAAAGTAGAGCCAAAACTCGGGGTAGGCAACGGTGAGCCAGCTCTTGGCGCCGTTGACCAAAAACGCGCCGATGATGGGCCCGATCAGCGTCGCGCGCCCGCCCACTGCGGTCCACACGGCAATCTCAATCGAATTGGCCGGGCTCATTTCGCTGGGGTTGATGATGCCCACTTGCATCACATACAGCGCACCGGCTATGCCGCACAGCACGGCCGAAAGCGTCCAGATCGCCAGCTTGTAGCCCAGCGGCGAATAGCCGCTAAACATCAACCGCGACTCGGCATCGCGTATCGCTTGCAGCACCCGCCCGAACTTAGAGCGCACCACCCAGCGCGCCAGCAAAAAGCTGCCCAGCAGCACCAGCGCGGTAATCACAAACAGCGTCATGCGCATCGACGGCGTTGCGATTGGTATGTCCGCAAAGCGCTTGAAATCGGTAAAACCATTGTTGCCGCCAAAGCCTGTCTCGTTACGGAAAAAAAGCAGCATGGCGGCAAAGGTCAGCGCCTGGGTAATGATAGAAAAATACACCCCTTTGATGCGCGAGCGAAAAGCAAAAAACCCAAACACCAAGGCCACCAACGCCGGCACCAGCGGCACCAACATCAGGGTTGCCCACAAGTTGTCTGACAAAGCCCAATGCCAAGGCAAAGTCTTCCAATCCAGAAACACCATAAAGTCTGGCAGCGGGCTTTTGTAATTGCCGTCTAGCCCGATCTGGCGCATCAGGTACATGCCCATCACATAGCCGCCCAGCGCAAAAAACAAACCGTGGCCCAGGCTGAGGATGCCGGTGTAGCCCCAGATCAAATCCATGGCCAGCGCGCACAGCGCGTAACACATGATCTTGCCCACCAGCGCCACCGCAAAATCACTCAGGTGCCAGATGCTGCCCGCAGGCACCCACAAATTAAGCAGCGGCGCCAGGCCGCACAAAAGCACTAGGCAGGCCAGCCAGGCGCTCCAGCCGCTGCGTGACAACAGGGCCGGGCTTTGGGGAAGGCTTAGCGCGCTCATGCGTCTGCGCTCCGGCCCTTGAGGGCAAAAATACCTTGCGGGCGTTTTTGGATAAAGATGATGATGAACAACAGCACCGCAATCTTGGCCAGCACCGCGCCCGTCAGGCCTTCTAAAAACTTATTGATCACGCCCAGGCCCAGCGCCGCCAGCACGGTGCCTGCCAATTGGCCCACGCCGCCCAACACCACCACCATAAACGCATCGACGATATAGCTTTGCCCTAGGTCTGGCCCCACGTTGCCGATCTGGCTCAGCGCACATCCGGCCAGCCCGGCAATACCCGAACCCAGCGCAAACGCATAGGTATCCACCCGCGCGGTATGCACACCCATGCAGGCGGCGATAGGCCGGTTTTGCGTCACGGCGCGCACAAACAAACCCAGCCGGGTTTTGCTGATCAAGAGCGCTACCGCCAACAAGACGGTGAGCGCAAACGCAATGATGATGATGCGGTTGTAGGGCAGGGCCAGGTTGCCCATCAGCTGCACGCCGCCGCTCATCCACGAGGGGTTTTCTACGCCCACGTTTTGCGCGCCAAACACGCTGCGTACCGCTTGCATCAGTACCAGGCTGATGCCCCAGGTGGCCAGCAAAGTCTCTAAAGGCCGGCCATATAAATGGCGTATCACGCTGCGCTCCAGCAGCGCGCCCACCAGCGCCGACACCATAAACGCCACCGGCACGCTGGCCAGCAAATACCAGTCAAAGGCGCCGGGCAGGTACTGGCGAAACAAGGCTTGCACCACATAGGTGGCATAGGCGCCCACCATCATCAGCTCGCCATGCGCCATATTGATCACACCCATCAGGCCATAGGTAATCGCTAGGCCCAGCGCCACCAGCAGCAAGATCGAGCCCAGGCTGATACCGCTAAAAATCGCGCCCAGACGGTCGCCCCAGGCCAGGCGTTTTTGCACCGCTACCAGGCTTTTGCGCAAAGCCTGGCGCACATTGGCATCGGACTCAGCGGCCAGACGTTCTTGCAGCAAGGTTTGCGTGGCCGCTTGGGCGCTGGCGCCCATCAGTTCGGCAGCGGCCAAGCGCTTGGCCGGGTCTTCGCTACCCAGCAAGGCCGCTGCGCGCAACAGGTTCAGGCTATCGCGGATGTTGCCATCGCTCTCTTTGGCAATCGCGTTGTCAATCAGCGGCAATTGCGCCTCGCTCACCTGGCCTTGCAAGGCCTTGACGGCAGCGCGGCGCACTGCAGTATCCGGGCTGAGCAATTGCAGAGCGGACAAAGCGTTGTCTATCTCGCCCCGCAAGCGGTTGTTCACCATCGCGTCTTCGGCGGACTGCAGCGCGTCGGTGGCAATGGGCAGCGGGCTGCCATCGGTGGGGCTGACGGGTTTGCCCTCGCGCAGCACCACGGGCTTACCGGCCACGATCTTGACCGTGCCATCGGCCAAGGCTTGCAAAAAAATCAGGGTGGCTTCGTCAGGGCTTTGTACGGCGGCCTGCAAGGCGGCAATACGGCTGTCGGCTTCGCCGATGGCGATGGACTGGGCTTGTTCGCCCGTTAAAGCATGTGCACTCATTGCCAATGTCTGGCTGCACAGGAACACCAGCAGAACGCGGCTCCATCGGTCAATTACATGCATGCGTTCCACTTTCTACAAACTCTCATCGCTGCGAGGTGCAGCCCTGAGCCGCACCCCGCAGTCAGCGCGGCGCGCTTACTTCTTCACAGGCTCGTCAGGCTTCTTGTCGTTGCCTTCGATAAACGGAGACCAGGGCTTGGCCTTGACCGGGCCGGGCGTCTTCCACACCACGTTGAACTGGCCATCGGCTTTCACTTCGCCGATAAACACCGACTTGTGCAAGTGGTGGTTTTTCTCGTCCATCTTGGAGGTAATGCCGCTCGGTGCGGTAAAGGTTTGGCCGGCCATGGCAGCGATCACTTTGTCCACCTCGGTGGACTTGGCTTTCTCCACTGCTTGCTTCCACATATTGATGCCGATGTAGGTCGCTTCCATCGGGTCATTGGTCAAAGGCTTGTCTTTGTGTCCGGCGATGCCCTTGGCCTTAGCGTAGTCAGACCATTTCTTGATGAAGGCGTCGTTGGTCGGGTTCTTGATGCTCATGAAATAGTTCCATGCAGCCAAGTGGCCCACCAGCGGCTTGGTGTCCACACCGCGCAGCTCTTCTTCGCCCACCGAGAAAGCCACCACTGGCACGTCTTTGGCCTTCAGGCCGGCATTGCCCAGCTCTTTGTAGAAAGGCACGTTGGAGTCGCCGTTGATGGTGGAGACCACAGCGGTCTTGCCACCGGCAGCAAACTTCTTGATGTCCGCCACGATGGTTTGGTAGTCCGAGTGGCCAAAGGGGGTGTATTTCTCGTCGATGTCGCTGTCTTTCACGCCTTTGGACTTGAGGTAAGCGCGCAAGATTTTGTTAGTGGTGCGTGGGTACACATAGTCGGTACCCAGCAGCACCCAGCGCTTGGCGCCGCCGCCGTCTTTGCTCATCAGGTAGTCCACCGCAGGGATGGCTTGCTGGTTGGGCGCAGCGCCGGTGTAGAACACGTTTTTAGACAGCTCTTCGCCTTCGTATTGCACGGGGTAAAACAGCAAGCCGTTCATCTCTTCCACCACCGGCAACACCGATTTACGGGACACCGAAGTCCAGCAACCAAAGATCACATCGACCTTGTCCTGGCCGAGCAACTGCTTGGTTTTTTCGGCAAACAAAGGCCAGTTGGAAGCGGGGTCTACCACCACGGCTTCGAGCTTTTTGCCCAGCAGGCCGCCCTTGGCATTTATCTCGTCAATCGCCATCAGCACGGTGTCTTTCAACACCGTCTCTGAAATAGCCATGGTGCCTGACAAGCTGTGCAGCACGCCGACTTTGATGGTGTCGCCAGCAAGGGCGGGGAATGCGGACAAACCGCTAAGTGCGACGGCAGCGCTAAGCGCCTTGAGCGTAAAACGACGTTGCATGAGAGCTTCCTTAAGTAGTTGAAAAATCCATCCCAAACTGCGTGAGTTGCAAGGCAAAAAGCCCTGAAGCACACGCAACGCTGAAACGTGATTCCACTTTAGGGTTAACCCTCATTTGTTGAAATACGCCGTGTGGCGTACCGCTTGTATGGGCCGTTGCCAGGGCATATACGTCCTGTGGCGTAGCAGGGCCTGAATACGCATAAATGGATGGGCGCAAGGTCCTGCCCCTGGACGCATACATGGACATGCTCATGCGCCCACTTGTTGTTGCAATTGGGGTATACGCGCCGTGGCTTTGCCGGCGGCGGCGGTGCGGGTTTCTACCCCCAATTTGACAAACACGCGCTCCAGGTGTTTCTTCACCGTCATCGGGCTGCTGCCCAAAATATCGCCAATGTCTTTATTGGTTTTGCCCTTGACAACCCAATACAAAACTTCGGCCTCGCGCGCTGTCAGCGTAAACGCGGCGGACATGGCTTGCATTACCGCGTGGTCGGACATTTCGCGCATCACGATCAGCCAATCGTCTGCGTCCAGCAAATTGTCTTGTGCGCTCTCGCTGGCGTGGTCGCCGGTTTGTTGGTGCAGGCGTAGCACCAGGCGGGCGCCCTTGTCTTGGTGCAGCGTTAGGTTGCGCGGCGCTTCGCCACGCTCTAGCGCGCGCATGCAGGCTTGCAGCCATTCCTGCACTTGCGGCGCGGTGCGGCTGGCATAGGGTGGGTGCAGCGGGCAGTAGCGCGCCAGCAATTCCCGCGAAAGCGCGGTCTGCCACATCAGCTTGCCATCGCGCGGGCGCACCGTCATGGTGGCATAGCCGAACGCATCGAGTGCATTGCGCGTTTGTCGGCGCTCGCGCGCACCGGCCAGGTGCATAGCGCTGCGGGCCAGCAACTCTTGGGGCCGCACGGGTTTGTGCACCACATCGGCGCAGCCCGCTTGCAGCGCCTGCACCAGTTGCTGCGGCTGGGCGCTATCGGCCAAAAATATGACCGGGCAGTGCGTGGCCGCCGCCAGCGCCTGCCAATGCTTCACCATGGCCAGGCTGTCTACGTCCTGCAGTTGGCCGTCTAGCAGCAACAAGTCTGGCGCTTGCTGGCCTGCCTGCGCCAGCGCCTGCACGCCGCTGCTGAACGATTCCACGCTGTAGCCGGCCCGCTCCATCAAAGGCCGCAAATATTGTTGCTCCGCGCTGTGCGGGCTCAGGATCCACACCAACTCGCCCTGGCCGGCGCCGGGCAGCGTCATCAGGCCGGCTAGCGCGGGCGTGGCGTAGTCCGAAGACGCAGATGAATCGCCGGGTGCGGGCGCTTGCATCACAGCCACTGTCATAGCCCGGCCCCCGGCGCCGCCAAGCCCAAGGCTGCGCAGGGTTCACCAAAGCGAGGCGTTTTGGGGGAAAAGCGGGCTGACAGCACCATGTCGGTGCGCTGGCGCATTTTGTGCACCGCTATCGCGCAAAAAACGCCTTGCATTTGGTGCAAAGGCAATGCGCCAGCTAAAGGGGGGGCACAGAGGAAAAGGCCTGGGTTCATAAGGGTTTCGTTTGCAGAAACCGTGCCATGCGCCCTTGGGCGTAGCGCCCAGCTTTGCGGCATGTAGATTGCTTAGTGGGCTTAGCCCTCTCTTATTGAAAAATCAAAAGCGCTATGGAACTGTCTCCCCGCGAAAAAGACAAGTTGTGGATCTTCACCGCCGCTTGGCTGGCCGAGCGGCGCAAGGCGCGCGGCCTCAAGCTCAACTATCCCGAGGCCGTGGCCCTAATTAGCGCCGCCGTCATGGAAGGCGCGCGCGATGGCAAGACGGTTGCGCAGCTCATGAGCGAGGGCCGCAGCGTGCTAAC
>CAIPZV010000007.1 GCA_903869595.1 uncultured beta proteobacterium
ATAAAACAAAACAACCAAATTGGCTGTTCCAGCTCCCCTTCACCCCGGCGGGGGTGAAGGGGCGGGGGGGAAGCGGGGGACAAAAAGCGGGGGACAAGACAACGGAGGACAAGCACAGCCCCGCAGGAAAAAAGTTTGGTAACTCTGCGGTAATTTTTTGCCCGCATAGAGAAACAATCTGCGTTACCATCCGTAATGTAATTTTGTTACATGTACTTGTTACATCCCCCGCCATGCCACTCCATCCCCGCATCCAATCCGTCACCGACAGCATCATCGCCCGCAGCGCCCCCACGCGCAGCGCGTACCTAACCCAGGTCGATGCCATGTCCCAGCGGCCGCCCGGTGCGCAGCGTATGGGTTGCGCCAATGTGGCGCATGCCTTTGCCGCCATGGAACCTGCTGACAAGCGCCGCGCCAGCGCCTTGGACAAAGTGCAAGTGGTCGGCCAGCGCGCGCTCAATATCGCCATCATCAACGCCTATAACGACATGCTCTCGGCCCATGCGCCTTTGCAGCATTACCCCGACATCATCAAACACGAAGCCCGCCAATGGGGCGCGACCGCGCAGGTGGCCGGGGGCGTGCCCGCGATGTGCGATGGCGTGACCCAGGGTACGGCAGGCATGGAGCTCAGTTTGTTTTCGCGCGACGCGATTGCCATGGCCACTGCGGTGTCGCTCAGCCACGATATGTTTGACTGCGCGCTGATGCTGGGCGTGTGCGACAAGATTGTTCCCGGCCTCTTAATCGGTGCTTTGCACTTCGGGCATTTGCCCACGGTGTTTGTGCCGGCCGGGCCTATGACTTCGGGCTTGCCCAATAAAGAAAAAGCCAAGGTGCGCGAGCAAGCCGCGCTCGGCCTGGTGGGCCGTGCCGAACTGCTGCAAGCCGAGTCTGCCGCTTACCATGGCGAAGGCACTTGCACGTTTTACGGCACCGCCAATAGCAACCAAATGCTGCTCGAAGCCATGGGCTTGCATGTGCCCGGAACCGCGTTTGTGAACCCCGGTGCCAGCCTGCGTGAGCAACTGACCCGCGAGGCTGCGCGCACTGTGCTCGGCCACAGCCTGAGTGCTGTCAGCCAGACCGCTTGCCCGCCGATTGGCCGCGTGGTCGATGAGCGCTGCATCGTCAACGCCATGGTCGCGTTGCTCGCCACGGGTGGCTCTACCAATCATTTGATTCATTGGGTAGCCGTGGCCCGCGCGGCGGGTATGGTGATCGACTGGGACGATTTTTCTGCGCTGTCCGATGTCGTGCCCACGCTCACCCGCGTCTATCCCAATGGCAGCGCCGATGTGAACCAATTTCAGGCCGCTGGTGGCCCCGGTTATGTGATCCGCGAATTACTGGACGCGGGTTTGCTGCATGCCGATGTGCTGACGGTGCGGCCCGGCGGGCTGCGCGAATTTACCCTTATTCCACACGCGGACGCCCAAGGTGCCCTAGCCTGGCGCGAGGCCGGCGCGAGTGGCGATCTGTCGGTGGTGCGGCCTGCTGCCGATCCATTTAGTGCCAGTGGCGGCCTCAAGCTTTTGCAAGGCAAGCTGGGGCGCAGTGTGATGAAAGTATCTTCGGTGCCCGAAGAGCGCCATATCGTGCAAGCCCCGTGTCGCGTGTTTGCGTCTCAAGAAGAATTACAGCTTGCTTTTAAGGCGGGCGAGCTGGACCGCGACATCGTATGCGTGGTGCGCTGGCAAGGCCCGCAAGCCAATGGCATGCCCGAGTTGCACAAGCTCACGCCGCCTTTGGCGATTTTGCAAAACAAAGGCTTTGAAGTGGCCCTGGTGACCGACGGGCGCATGAGCGGCGCATCGGGCAATGTGCCCGCCGCCATCCATGTGTCTCCCGAGGCTGCAGCCGGTGGCCCCTTGGCCAAGGTGCAGGACGGCGACATCATCCGCGTGGACGCGGTGAGCGGCAGCTTAGACGTTTTGGTGGACGCCGCACAATGGGATGCGCGGCCCACCGCCACCATGCCCGCCGCACTGCGGGCAGCCAATGGCATAGGCATGGGCCGCGAACTCTTTGCCGGCATGCGGCGCAACGCGTTGGCGGCCGAGCAGGGCGCTTGCAGCTGGCTTTAATTTTTTGACGGGATACGGATATGACGCAAGCAGCTTTAACTTCCTTGCAAGTGATGCAAGACGCCCCGGTAATTCCGGTCATCGTGCTGAGCGATGTGGCCCATGCCGTGCCCATGGCGCGTGCCTTGGTGGAAGGCGGTATCCGCATGTTGGAAGTGACGCTGCGCACCCCGCAAGCGCTGGCCTGCATCGAGGCGATTGCCAAAGCCGTGCCCGAAGCGGTGGTGGGAGCCGGAACTGTGCGTTCCAAAGCCGATGCGCAGGCAGCAGCTAATGCGGGCGCGCGCTTTGCGGTCAGCCCCGGTTACACCAGCGCGCTAGGTGCAGCCTGCCGCGAGTTAGGTCTGCCTTTGTTGCCCGGCGTGGCTACCGGCGGTGAAATCATGGCGGCGCAGGAAGATGGTTTTAGCGCACTGAAGTTTTTCCCCGCTATACAAGCGGGTGGCTGCGCCATGCTCAAGGCCTGGAGCGGTCCCTTCTTTGACGTGAAGTTTTGCCCCACCGGCGGCATCAGCTTGCAAAATGCCGCCGACTTTTTGGCCCTACCCAATGTGCTGTGCGTAGGCGGCTCTTGGTTGGTGCCCCCCGACGCTATGGCGCAGGGCGACTGGGCGCGCATCACCACGCTGGCGCGGGAGGCGGTTGCGCTTCGGGTGTAGGTCAGAGGACATCGTCGGGCTGCGGTAATTCGACGGTGGTGCCAGTAGACGTCGGGTCTGGCTGGATTGCAAGCACCTCGCCCCGTGCGCATAGCGCGCTTTCCCTGTTCTAGTCTAGATAGAGGGCGAGATCATATTGTTTCGTCAGACAATAGTGTGAACACATTCTTTCTGGAGTCATCACCTTGCAAGTTCAATTAATGCGTTCATCGGCTGGGCGGGGTTGAAATACATCGCAGAGATCAATGGGCGCAAAGATAATTACGATCTGGGGTATCGTTTTTTGCGGCAGTATTGGGGCAAGGGTTATGGCGCCGAATCAGCCCAAGCATTAGTAGCCTTTGGCTTTAATGCAATGCAGCTCAAACGCATTAGCGGATATGCCGATGTTGATCACCCCGCATCTATAAAAATACTTGAAAAATGTGGAATGCAATTCACGAATACCTTCATGGATGATGGCGATTTGTGCGCGTGGTGTGAAATTGAGAATCCGTCGGCACAGGTCAATGGGCATCTTTGACGACGAATGGCGCTCTAAAGTAATCTCCGTGTTCCATGGCTTTGCACTTCTTTACGTATGTTTTTATCTTGTGTTTTGAGGGACGGTTCGTTGATGCCGCACGCGCTGCTTAGTCGTATTTAGAAATTATAAAATTGGATGTTTATCAGAGGCAATTTTGTAATTTAGCAAGTGCCGCAATATATGCGGGTCGGGACTTACCGGGTGGCCTTGGGCCAGCCGCTGGTCTGTAATTTGACAGGCGTTGGAACGATTGAGGTTATTGCACCGTATCAATAAATCGACAAAATGCACTTTTTACTCAAACTATGGAAAATGCAGCATGATTCTGAATACTTTATTTCAACTAACAATAGCCAGTGCGTTGGCGATCACTCTTGGTGCCTGCGGTGGTGGTAGCGGTACCAATGCGGGGACAAGCACCGCAGATGTGGCCTGCGATTACAAGCACAACGCTTTTAACAACCATAGCCTAGTCAATCTCAACAGCGTGGCAGCATGGAGTTGTAGCAGCAGCACCCGCACACTAACGGCTAACGGCGTGCCCGATCACGATGTTGGTCCATTCGACATTCAAGACGACCTTAACGTTGCGATCTCGGCCCAGTCGGTGCGCTTTAGCACGTCAATGGCGCCAGTCTTAACGTCCAGCGCCAAGGAACTGGGCGGACCAGGCAGGGATCTCGGCATGATTCTTAATGGCGTAAAGATAGACCCGGGCACCGGTGGCAACTGCAATGACAGCGGCACCAACTGCACCTTGCTGGGTCAGGCGGGCCAATGGCGCATGGAAGCCTTGGGGCAAAGCTCCTTCAAATTCGGCGCTGACGGCAACAATGGCCACGTCCAACCTGGAGGCGCGTACCACTACCACGGTATCCCCGAAGGCTTTATTCAAAATTTGGGCAAAGGACAGCCAATGACCCTGGTGGGCTGGGCTGCGGACGGTTTTCCCATCTATGCCCGCTATGGCTATACACAAGCTGCCAATGCCGCATCTGCCATCAAGGTCGTACAAAGCAGTTACCGCAAAAAAACGGTCCCCGATGCCAATCGGCCCAACTACCCCATGGGAACGTTTTTGCAAGACTACGAGTATGTGTCCGGCCTGGGTGATTTGGACGAATGCAACGGACGCACGGGCGTAACGCCGGAATTTCCCAAGGGCATTTACCACTACTTTGCGACCGAAACCTTTCCCTATTTGCCGCGTTGCGTGAAAGGGTCCATTTGATACTGGTTGCGCATCGCGGCATGGCTGCCACACTGAGGACTTTCGCTCTGGTGCTGTTTGGGGCTCTGCTCGGCTATACGCCGGTCCAAGCCCACCTTATTGCGGCGCAAAAAGGCACACTTAATTTTGTGGGCCAGAACGCGTTTCTGGTTTTGTCGGTGCCTGTTGCGGCATTGCAAGGGGTCGATGATGACCGCGATAGCCGCTTGTCCAAAGCGGAACTGACTGCGCATTTCGAAGCCATCGGCGCGCAAATCAAATCTGGGGTCCAACTGATGGGCAGCGGCGGCCCCTTGCCACTGCAAGTGGTGATGCTGGACATCGCGTCGCCTGACACGGCGCCAGGTCAGGCGGCCACCCACTTGGTCGTACTTGGGCGTTTTGAACTGGTACAGAACGGTGCTGCACCGGACGTGCCAGTGGCAGTTTTGTCCAATGACCTGAGCTTGCGCTTTAGTTTGTTTGGCACGAGCACTGAGGAGCAGGCGCAAGACCTGACCATCACGCGGGACAAAGAAACGCAGTGGATGCGCCTGAGCCCGTCGGGAAGTGAAAAAAGTGTGCTTCCTGGCAGCGGTATCGTGTTCGTCCAGTACCTGCGCACTGGTGCCTTGCATGTGCTTAGCGGCGCAGACCATATGTTGTTTTTGCTGGTGGTACTGTCCAGCGGCTGGGGTGCAGCAGCGCTGCTGGGTGCGCTCACTTGCTTTACTGCTGGACATGCACTCACGCTTGTGGCGTGCGTCCTGGGCGGCGTATCGGTCGCAGACCGGATTGTGGAACCAGCAATTGCCGCGACGATTATCGGCATGGCCTGTTTTGATCTGTGGTCACGCCGCCGACTCCATGTGGTGCCAGCGGCCTGGCGCTTGGTGTTGGTGTTCGGCTGTTCATTGGTGCATGGCATGGGCCTGGCCGGTGCTTTGCAGGGCCTCACCCAATGGCCCAGCGGCAGCGCGCCCTTTGCGCTGGCTTTAGCGGGTTTTAATGTGGGCATTGAGTTAGCACAAATTTGTGTCGCCCTCCTAGTGCTTGCTGCGGCCCGCCTTTTCCGACTGCACCCGGGCACGCAGGCTTGGCAGCAGACGACCTATTACGGGTCGTGGGCCAGCATCGCGGCAGGCTCTTTATGGCTAGTCGAGCGTCTGGTGCCAGCTGTTTGAGTCAGAGCCTGGTTTTAGATGCAGACAGACTGCCACGTCCCTTCAGTTCCTTGCCGAATTTAGCTTGTCGCTAGCTTTTTGCAATAGGCCATGCGGGTCTGCCAGCAGCGCGCTTTTGAAAAACAAAATCCAGTAGTGGCCTTTCAGTCCCGCCAGCCCGGCGATATTGCGACCTTCAAAGCACCCGCGCCAGCCGCAGCCCATCGAGCACCGCCGCATGCGTGTTGCGCGCCGCCACCGCGTCGCCGATACGAAACAGCTGAAACGTTCCCGACGGGTTGGGCCGCAAGGTTTGGGCTTGCAGCGCCGTCAGCGCCGCGTAGTCCGCCGCGCCCAGGTTGCTGGAATGCGGTTTGAGTGCAAAGTACAAATCGTCCAGCGGCAGCGTGCCATGGTTGACGATCACCTGGTCCACGATGCGTTCTTTGTGCACGCCGCCGTAGTCGCTGCCGACCACGGCCTTCAGGCCTTCAGCGCAGCGCTCCACCGACAGCAGTCGGAAGGTGACGGTAAAGGTCACGTCCAGCTTTTGCAGGCTGCGCATATAGGGCACCAGGTTCATGGCCATCACCTCGGGCGCAAAGCTGCGGTCCGGCGTCATGATTTCCAGGCGCGCACCGCTTTTAGCAATGATTTCAGCGGCTTGCAGGGCAGGGTGGTCACCGGCATCGTCAAACAGCAATACGTTTTTTCCTGGCGCCACTTCGCCGCTCAGGATGTCCCAGGTGGAGGCCACCCATTCATTACCGCTTTGCAGCACCTCGGTATGCGGCATGCCGCCGGTGGCGATGATGACCACATCCGGGTTTTCCGCCAGCACCGTGGCTTCGTCGGCCAAGGTGTTGAAGCGGAAAGTCACGCCGCGTTCTTCGCAACGCGCCATGCGCCAGTCGATGATGCTGAGCATCTCGCGCCGACGCGGGCTTACCGCCGTCAGCCTAATCTGCCCTCCGGGCTTGGGCGCCGCTTCCAACACCGTTACCGCGTGGCCGCGCTCGGCGCTGACGCGCGCCGCTTCCAGGCCCGCAGGCCCGGCGCCGACGATCAGCACTTTGCGCTTTGCAGACGCAGGTTCAATCGCGTGCGGCAGCGTGAGTTCACGTCCGGTGGACGGGTTGTGTATGCAATAGGCTTCGCCACCGGCATAAATGCGGTCCAGGCAAAAGTTGCCACCCACACAAGGGCGAATAGTGTCTTCGCGGCCTTCCATAATTTTGCGCATGATGTGCGGGTCTGCCATGTGCGCGCGGGTCATGCCCACCATATCGAGCTTGCCGCTGGCTATCGCGTGGCGCGCGGTGTTGACGTCTTGAATTTTGGCGGCGTGGAAGATGGGCACGCTCACGTGATCACGCAAGCTGGCGGCAAAGTCCAGGTGCGGCGCGCTGGCCATGCCTTGCACCGGAATCACATCGGTCAGGCCGGCGTCGGTATCGATATGGCCGCGAATGATGTTCAAAAAATCCACCATGCCCGAATTGGCCAGGTAGCGCGCGATGCCTATGCCATCTTCCGCGCTGATGCCGCCGGGCCGCACTTCGTCGGCCACGCCGCGCACGCCCAAAATGAACTCCGGCCCCACGCGCTTACGAATAGCGCGCACCACTTCCATGGCAAATCGCACCCGGTTTTCTAATGCGCCGCCAAAGGGCGCGTCCAGCGTGTTGGTAGAGGGCGACCAAAACTGGTCGATCAAATGCCCGTAAGCCTCCAGCTCCAGGCCATCGACCCCGGCGGCGTGCATGCGTTCGGCGGCGTCGGCATAGTCGCTGATGATGCGGTCGATATCCCAGTCTTCCATCTTTTTGGGGAAGGCGCGGTGCGAGGCCTCGCGCTCGTGCGAGGGTGATACCACCGGCAGCCAGTCGGCCTTGGACCAACTGGTGCGCCGACCCAGGTGGGTGATCTGGATCATCACGGCGGCACCGTGCTCGTGGCAGGCGTCGGTCAGGTCGCGCATCCAGGGCACCACTTCGTCTTTGTAGGCCAGTATGTTGTTAAACACCGGCGGGCTGTCGCGCGACACGGCAGCGGACCCGGCGGTCATGGTCAGCGCAATACCAGCTTTGGCGCGCTCCACATGGTAGGCGCGGTATTTGGCCTTGGGCATGCCGTCTTCGGGGTAGGCCGGCTCGTGCGATGTAATCATCAGCCGGTTTTTCAGGCGCAGGTGTTTGAGCTGAAAAGGCTGGAGCAAGGGGTCTTTGGATGCGGTGCTGTTCATGGCGTGCTCGGTGTCAAAAGCATCAATACCACTGGTCCGGCATAGCCGCTTTGGTACGGTCTATAAAGTCGCGCAGCGCTTCGTCCACCGCTTCATCCATGGGCGGCGCCACGTATTCAGCTAGGGATTGCTTCCAGCGTTTGTTAGCGCGCGTGGCTGCGTCGCTTTGGCCCGCCTCAGTCCAGGTCTCAAAGGGCGTGTCGTCCGAAATGCTGGAGTCAAAAAACGCGGTGGTGTAGTTGGCCATGGTGTGCGCGCTGCCCAGGTAATGGCCACCGGGCGTGACCCCCTGAAAAGCGCTCATGGCCAGGGAGTTTTCGTCCACGGTAACGCCGTTGACATAGCTGTGCAGCGCGCCGCAAAAGTCGGCGTCCATCATGAATTTTTCATAGCTCATGGACAAGAGCCCGTCCAAAAATCCGGCCGCATGCAAGATGAAATTTGCGCCGCAGTGGATGGCCGAGAGCATAGACATCACGCTCTCTTGCATGGCCTGGCCGTCGGGCAGTTTGGAGGTGGTGAAAGACCCGGCGCAGCGCAGCGGCAAATTTAAGCGGCGCGCCAACTGGCCGACCACCATAGAGCCAATGGCCGGCTCTGGCGTGCCAAAGGTGGGCGAGCCCGAGCGCAGCGACATGCTGGACAAAAAGTTACCGTAAATCACCGGCGCGCCGGGCCGCTCCAACTGCGTGAGCGCGCAGCCGACGATAGTTTCGGCGTGCGCTTGCGCAATGGCTCCCGCGTTGGTCACCGGCCCCATCGCGCCGCCCAAAATAAAGGGCACGATCACCGCCGCCTGGTTGGCGCGCGCATAGGCGCGGGCCGACTTGGTCATGGTGCCGTCCCATAGCAGGGGCGAATTGACGTTCACATTGCCCAGCACGACGCAGTTTTCGTCGACAAACTTTTCGCCAAACAAAATGCGGCTCATGGCAATCGAATCTTCGGCGCGCTGCTCGGAGGTGATGGAGCCCATATAGGCTTTGTCCGAATAGCGCATGTGCGAATACACCATGTCTAGGTGACGCTTGTTCACCGGTACATCAGTGGGCTCGCACACCGTGCCGCCGCTGTGGTGCAGCCAGGGGCTGCTATAGGCCAGCTTGATAAAGTTTTGAAAGTCTTCGATGGTGCCGTAGCGCCGCCCTCGGTCCAAGTCCATCACAAAAGGCGAACCATAGGCCGGCGAGAACACAATGTTTTTGCCGCCAATGGGCACGCTGTGCGCCGGGTTGCGCGCATGCTGGGTGAACTGGGCCGGTGCGGTTTTGAGCACCTCTTGCAAATGCCCCGGCTCAAAGCGCACCCGCATGCCGTCCACCTTGGCGCCAGATTTTTTGAACAGCGCCAGCGCTTCGTCGTCATCGCGGATATCCAGGCCGATCTCGGCCAGGATGCGGTCTGCCGTCGCTTCGATTTGGAGCAGGCTTTCCTCGCCCAGCACCTCATAGGTGGGAATGACGCGCTTGATGTAGGCGGGGCCCGTGGGCCGGGCATTGGGGTCTCGGCGCTCACGACCGCCAGAGCGGCGGTTGGCTCGGGCGGGTGCCACCGCGACAGCGTCAGGCCGGACTTGGGTATCAGATTCACTCATGCCATTAATCTCCGCAAATGCCGCTTGCCATACAAGCTATTGCTAATAATAGAGTGAAAATGCCTTTTTGTGACCCTTTGAACCGTTCATCCAATCCATTCATTTAATCGATGCTAAAGCGCTTTGACCAGCCCGCCATGGGCAACCTGATCACCTTCGAGGCGGCAGCCCGGACGGGTAGCTTCACCAAGGCGGCGCAGGAGCTTGCGGTCGGGCAACCGGCCGTGAGTCATGCGATTCGCTTGCTGGAGGAGGACTTGGGCGTGGTGCTGTTTGCCCGTCGTCACAAGGGTGTGGAGTTAACCGAGGCCGGACGCTACCTCCTTGATCAAGTGGCCTTGGGCTTGACCCTTATGGACCAAGCTTTGCGTGAGGTGCGCAGCACGACGCCTGGGCACCAGGTTACTTTGGCGGTCTCCACTGCCACCGCCACTTGGTGGCTGATGCCACGAATTGCCCGCTTTAAGCAGCAGCACCCGGATATTCAATTGCGTTGCATCACGACCGACATCGATCTGGATTTGGAGCGCGAGCGCATTGACCTAGCCATCACCCTGGGAAGTGGCGAGTTCGCGCAGCATGCGCGCTGGCGTTTTGTGGACGAAGAGGTATTTGCGGTGTGCAGCCCGGCTTTTCTGGTCTTGCATCCCGAGTTGCAATCGCCCCAGGATGTGGCTAACAGCACTTTGCTGCACTTGGAAGAGCGGTATCGCCCGCGCCTGGATTGGTCCCTGTGGCTAGCGCGCTTTGGCGTCAGCGCTGCGCGTACCGCCAAGGCACTCACGTTCAACGACTATTCCATTGTTTTGCAAGCCGCGCTGGAAGGGCAGGGTTTGGCGCTGGGCTGGCGCCATATCGTCGAGCCACTTATCGCGCAAGGGCGCTTGGTGCGTCCGATTGCGCAGACAGTGACTACTGACCAGCCGATGTACATCGTCGCATCCCGCGCCGGACGGGCGCGCCACGATGTGATGGCCTTAAAGGACTGGTTGGTGCACGAGGCAGGCCATGCAGTGGCGGATCCACCGCGCTAGGTTTTGCAAAAGTAGCACTGGCTTAGCGCCGGCCACCACCCAAAATACTGCCCAACACCCCACGGATGATCTGCCGACCCACTTCGCGGCCAATCGAGCTGGCGGCGCTTTTGAGGATTTGTTCGCCTACGCTGGCCCGGCTGCGTCCGCGTCCGCCGCCCATGAGGTCGCCTAGTTCGTCCAGCATGCCGCGTTCGGGGGGCGCTTCGGGCGTGCTTGGCGCAGGTGCTTGTTGACGCGCCGCCGGGCCGGATCCGGCAGCAGGCGCCGCAGTGCGCGCTTCTTTCTCGGCCTGCGCCTGGGCCGCAGTCTGCCCTTTGAGCTCTTCAAACGCCGAAGCGCGGTCTATCGTTTTTTCATACACGCCCGCCACGATGGACTGGGCATGCAAGTCGGCGCGCTGCGCCGGACTAACGGGGCCGATCTGGCTGGCCGGGGGTAGCACATAGGCGCGTTCGGTGGGGCTGGGCCGTCCCTTGTCGTCCAGCAGGCTGACCAGGGCTTCGCCCACGCCCAGCTCGGTAATGGCGGCGGCCACGTCCAGACCGGTGTTGCCGCGCATGGTGTCGGCAGCGGCTTTGACCGCTTTCTGGTCGCGCGGCGTAAAGGCGCGCAGCGCGTGCTGCACCCGGTTGCCCAATTGCGCCAGCACGCTGTCGGGGATGTCCAGCGGGTTTTGCGTCACGAAAAACACGCCAACGCCTTTGCTGCGCACCAGGCGCACCACCAATTCAATGCGCTCGATCAGCACCTTGGGCGCGTCGGCAAACAGCAAATGCGCTTCGTCAAAAAAGAACACCAGTTTGGGTTTATCCAGGTCGCCTACCTCCGGTAGGGTTTCAAATAATTCGCTCAGCATCCACAGCAAAAACGTGGCGTAAAGCCGGGGCGCGGCCATCAGTTTGTCGGCAGCCAAGATGTTGACAAAACCTTTGCCGTTTGCGTCCGTCTGCATAAAGTCCGCAATATTGAGCATCGGCTCGCCGAAAAAGCGGCTGCCGCCCTGGGCCTCGATTTGCATCAGCCCGCGCTGGATGGCGCCAATGCTGGCGGCGCTGATATTGCCGTATTCGGTAGTGAAGTCGGACGCGTTATCGCCCACGTGCTGGCACATGGCGCGCAGGTCTTTCATGTCCAGCAGCATCAGGCCGTCGTCGTCGGCAATCTTGAACACCAGTTGCAGCACACCGGCCTGGGTCTCATTGAGGTTGAGCATGCGCGCCAGCAGCAAGGGGCCCAGGTCGCTAACGGTGGCGCGCACCGGGTGGCCTTGTTCGCCAAACACATCCCACAGCGTGGTGGGGAAGGCGGCGGGCGGGCTCGGTTCCAGGCCGCGTTCGGCCAGCACTTTGGACAGCTTGTCGCCCACTTTGCCCACTTGCGAAATACCGCTCAGGTCACCTTTGACATCGGCCATAAACACCGGCACACCCAAGCTGGAAAAACCCTCGGCCAGGGTTTGCAGGGTGATGGTTTTGCCGGTGCCGGTGGCGCCGGTAATCAGGCCATGGCGGTTGGCTTTGTCGGGGCGCAAAAAACATTGCGCCGGGTTTTTGCCGGGCGGGCCTTGGGCGATCAGGATGCCAGCGTCGTCAGAGAGGGCCATGGATACCTCGAAAAGTACAATCAAACGCTTAGGTTAACGAATTTTCAAAGGATTTCGCGTGGCAGGACATAGCAAATGGGCCAATATTCAGCACCGCAAGGGTCGCCAGGACGAAAAGCGAGGCAAGATTTGGACCCGCATCATCCGCGAAATTACCGTTGCCGCCCGTGCCAGCGGGGGCGATTTGGGCATGAACCCGCGCCTGCGCCTAGCGGTGGAGCGGGCCAAAGCGGCCAATATGCCGGCCGATCGCATCAAGTACAACATTGACAAAGCCACCGGCAACCAAGAAGGCGTGAGCTACGAGGAGATCCGCTACGAGGGCTACGGCATCGGCGGCGCGGCCATTCTGATCGACACCATGACCGACAACCGCGTGCGCACCGTGGCCGAGGTGCGCCATGCGCTCAACAAGCACGGCGGCAATATGGGCACCGAAGGCTCGGTCGTGTTTCAGTTCAAACACTGCGGCCAGCTCATTTACGCGCCGGGCACTAGCGAAGACAAGGTCATGGAAGCCGCCCTGGAAGCGGGTGCTGAGGACGTGCTCAGCCACGAGGATGGCGTGATCGAGGTCCTGACGGCCATAGGCGATTTTGAAGCGGTGAAAGCCGCGCTGGATGCTGCCGGTCTGGTATGTGCTGAAGCCGTGGTCACTATGCGCGCGGAAAACGCAGTAGAGCTGGGTGGCGAGGACGCAGCCCGCATGCAAAAACTGCTCGATGTGCTGGAAGACCTGGACGATGTGCAGGAAATTTTCCACAACGCCGATCTATGAATATTCTGGTTATTGGCGGCGGTGGCCGCGAACATGCGTTGGCCTGGAAGCTGGCCCAGTCGCCCAAAGTGCAAATGGTCTATGTGGCGCCCGGCAATGGCGGCACCGCGACCGATATACGCCTGAAGAACCTGCCCATTACCGACATCGTGCAACTGCGCCAATGGGCGCAAGAACACAAGATTGAACTGACGGTGGTCGGCCCCGAAGGCCCTCTGGCGGCCGGCGTGGTGGACGAGTTTCGGGCGCACGGGCTGCGTATTTTTGGGCCCACGCAGGCGGCGGCGCAACTGGAAAGTTCTAAAGCGTTTTCCAAATCCTTTATGGCGCGCCACGGCGTTCCTACGGCGCTGTTTGAAGTGTTCACCGATGCGGTAGCCGCGCACGCCTATGTGGAGCGCATGGGCGCGCCCATCGTGGTCAAGGCCGATGGCCTGGCGGCGGGCAAGGGCGTGGTGGTCGCGACCAATTTGGCGCAGGCGCACGCAGCAGTGGATTACATGCTCAGTGGCAACCCCTTTGGCAGTGCGCACGAGGGCCAGGCCCGGGTGGTGATTGAAGAGTTTTTGCAAGGCGAAGAAGCCAGCTTTATCGTCCTGTGCGATGGCCGCAATGTGCTGGCCTTGGCCAGCAGCCAAGACCACAAGCGCTTGCAGGACGGCGACCAAGGTCCTAACACCGGCGGCATGGGCGCCTATTCCCCCGCGCCGGTGGTCACGCCCAAAGTCCATGCCCGCGCCATGCAAGAAGTCATTTGGCCGACGATTCGTGGCATGGAAAAAGACGGCATTCCCTTCACCGGCTTTTTATACGCCGGCCTAATGGTTAGCCCCGATGGCGCGGTGAAAACCCTGGAATTTAATTGCCGTATGGGCGACCCCGAAACCCAGCCCATCATGGCGCGTCTTAAAACCGATTTAGTCGATGTGCTTTTGGCCGCTACTGACAGCGGCCAGGGGCTGGCCGATATGCAATTGGACTGGGACAGGCGCATCGCCTTAGGCGTGGTGCTGGCCGCTTTTGGCTACCCCGACAAACCGCGGGCCGGCGACGCTATTACCGGTGTGCCACCCGAAGCGGCGGACCTGGTGGTCTTTCATGCGGGTACGCGCTTGCAAGACGATGTTTTGCAGAGCAGCGGTGGCCGCGTGTTGTGCGTCACCGCGCTGGCGGACTCGGTGCGCTCGGCGCAAAGTCGGGCTTATGAAGCGGTGCGCGGCATCCATTTCGAAGGCATGCAGTGGCGTAGCGACATCGGCTTTCGGGCGGTCAAGCGTTAAAGGCCAAACGCCTTAAAAGTTGTTTGACTAGGCGCTTTAGACTGTGCTGCGTATGGACCCAGTTTTTCCGCAACCCCATCCGGTGCAACTGCGCGGCAGCAAGCTGGCGCAATGGATCTTGCAGGCGCTGGGTTGGAAAGTACGGTTTGATGGCCTACCCACTTTGCAGGGCATGTTTGTGGTCTATCCCCACACCAGCAATTGGGATTTTGTGATGGGCGTACTGGCCAAGTGGTCCTTGGGCGTGCAAGTAAATTTTTGGGGCAAGGGAAGCTTGTTTGAAGTGCCCATTTTGGGTCCCTGGTTGCGCTGGCTGGGTGGCATTGCGGTTTTGCGCGATGCACCGCAGGGACTGGTGGGGCAGGCAGTGCAGCAATTGCAGCAGGCGCGAGACGCTGGCCGCTATTGCTGGTTTGCCTTGGCGCCGGAGGGTACGCGCAAATACACGGCAGGCTGGCGCAGCGGCTTTTACCGCACCGCCGTGCAAGCCGGTGTACCAATTTGTTTGGTGCGGCTGGACTTTGGTACCAAAGCGCTGCAGGCCACCCGCTTTATGCATTTGAGCGGTGATGAGGCGCTGGATATGGAGCACATGGCCCGATGCTTTGAAGGCGTGCGGGGCTACCATCCGTCGCAGGCTGCGCCGGTGCGCTTGCTGGCCGCACAGGGCGAAGCGGCGCAACCGGCAGGTGGCGATGCCTGATTGCTTGACAATGCATAGGCTTAGCTATCGCCCGATGCGCCTTGTGCCGCGGTTCAGCGACTTTACGAAGAGTGCCTAATCACAACAACCCCGATACAGGAACCCAGACCATGCTTGCCGCTACCACAGAGAACGTCCGCCACTACCTGCTCGATTTGCAAGCGCGCCTGACCGGCGCGGTATCGGCCATGGACGGCGGCAGCTTTTTGGTGGACCCTTGGAGCAAGCCCGCAGGCGAGACCCTGCAAGGCGACGGCATTACCCAAATATTGGAAGGCGGCTCGGTGTTTGAGCGCGCCGGCGTCGGTTTTTCGCATGTGCGCGGGCCGCGCCTGCCGCCTAGCGCCACCCAGCACCGGCCCGAGTTGGCGGGCTCGGGTTTTGAGGCGATCGGTGTGTCGCTGGTTTTTCACCCTCGCAACCCCTATGCGCCCACCGTACACATGAACGTGCGCATGCTGGCCGCCAAAGCGCCGGACGGCAGCCCGGTGTGTTGGTTTGGTGGCGGCATGGATTTAACGCCGATCTATGGCTTTGAAGAAGACGCGGTGCATTTCCACCAAAGCTGCAAAACTGCTTTAGACCCGTTTGGCGCCGATAAATACCCGCGCTTTAAAACTTGGTGTGACGAGTATTTTTTCCTCAAGCACCGTAACGAACCGCGCGGCATCGGCGGGGTGTTTTTTGACGATTTTTCGGAGCTGGGCCAAGACGGCAGTTTTGCCATGCTGCGCGCGCTGGCCGACTCTTTTGTAAACGCCTATTTCCCTATCGTGCAGCGACGCAAAGACATGGCTTACACCGAGCGCGAACGCTCTTTTCAGTTGTACCGGCGCGGGCGCTATGTGGAATTCAACCTGGTATGGGACCGGGGCACGCATTTCGGCTTGCAATCGGGCGGACGTACCGAGTCGATTTTGCTGTCCATGCCGCCGCAGGTGAGCTGGTCCTACCAGCACCAGCCGGAACCGGGCAGCCCGGAAGCGGCTTTGTACGAGCAATTTCTGGTGCGGCGGGACTGGGTTTGAGCGCAGCCGAGCGCATCGGAGTTTTCGGCGGCGCGTTTGATCCGCCGCATACCGGGCACCTGGCGCTGGCCAGGGCCGCGCTGGCGCAGCTGGACTTAACCCAATTGCGCATCGTTCCCACTGGGCAGGCCTGGCACAAAGCGCGCGCACTGACGGACGCAGCGCACCGCCTGGAAATGTGCCGTTTGCTGTTTGCGCCGCTTGCCGATGTATGGGTCGATGACAGCGAAATACGCCGCGCAGGGCCGAGCTATACCGTGGACACACTGGCGGCTTTGCGCGCTCAAAGACCACAGGCCCAACTCATGCTCTTGCTAGGCCAAGACCAAGCGGCGGGCTTGGCCCAATGGCACCGTCCTGAAGAAATAGCCCGGCTGGCTATAATTTGGGTCGCTGTCCGTCCCGATGCGACGGGCCAAGTGGCCCCTCTGGACCCTGATTTGCGCACCCGGTTTTCCTTGCATACCCTGCCCATGGCGGCCCAAGCCGTCAGTTCCACCGACATTCGCGAGCGTATAGCCCGCCGCCATTCCACCCAAGCGCTGCTCACCGAGCCGGTGGCGCGCTATATTGCAGACCACCACCTTTACCCAACGCCCTGATGACCACTTCCCCCGCCAATAAGAAAAACGATATCCAGAAACTACAGCGCGCCATCGTCGATGGCCTGGAGGACGTGAAGGCGCAGGACATATTGGTGTTTGATACCGAGGAACTCTCGGCCTTGTTTGAGCGGGTGATCGTGGCCTCGGGCACGTCCAACCGCCAGACCAAAGCCTTGGCCGCCAGCGTGCGTGATGCGGTGCGGGAAGCGGGCTTTTCCAAGCCGCGCATCGAAGGCGAGGGCAACGGCGAATGGATTATTGTGGACTGCGGCCAGGCGGTGGTGCACATCATGCAACCGAGTTTTCGCCAGTACTACAACTTAGAAGAGCTATGGGGCGAAAAGCCGGTGCGCTTGAAACTCGGCGTAGCCAAACCGGCAGCACCGCCCAAAGTGGTGGTCGAGGCTGCCAAGCCCAAAGCACCGGCCACCTTGCGCCGTTCCAACGCCGCCAAGATCGGCGTGGCAGAGGCCTTTCCTTCCAAAGCCCAAGTGCGCAAAAACGAAGAGGCTGCTGCCAAGGCTGCCAAGAAGAGCCCTTCCGCCAAGTCGCCCGCGCGCAAGAGTGCTGCGTCTGGCGCTGTACCCAAGCCCGCCGCCAAAACACCGGTGCGCACCGTGGGCAAAGTGATCGTGCCCGCTAGCAGCACGCGCGCCAAACCCGCCGCGAAGAAAGCGGCGCCAAAGCGACCTGCGGCCAAGTCCGTACGCAAGGGCTGACGCGCCGGTGCGCCTGTACATCGTCGCGGTAGGGCAGCGGGTGCCCGATTGGGCACAAACCGCCTGGGACGATTACGCCAAGCGCTTCCCGCATGAAATCCGCATCGAGCTCAAAGCCGTCAAAACCGAGCCGCGCGGATCTAAGACCTTAGACACTTTGTACGCCGCAGAGCGCGCGCGCATAGAAGCTGCGATCCCCAAAGGAACGCGCATCGTGGTGCTGGACGAATGCGGTAGCGCCTTGACCACGCTGGCCCTGGCGCAGCGCCTGAACGATTGGCAAAACAGTGGCGGCGATGTAGCGCTGGTCATCGGCGGACCCGATGGCCTGGAGCCGGCTTTTCGCGCTAGCGCGCATGAACGCATACGCTTATCTGACCTGACGCTGCCGCACGCGATGGCGCGCGTCCTGTTGATAGAGCAGTTGTACCGCGCTTGGTCGGTCAATGCCAATCACCCCTACCATCGGGAATAATTTTTTTATTCAGGTTTTGACCTATACCGCGCGCCATGACACCGCCGTTTATTTACCTTGCCTCGCAAAGCCCCCGGCGCAGCCAGTTGCTTGATCAATTAGGCGTGGTGCACCAACTACTGTTGCCCGGCGCGGATGAGGACAGCGAGGCGCTGGAAGTGGTGTTGCCAGGTGAAGCACCGCGCGACTATGTGCAGCGCGTGACCGCCCTGAAGCTGGGCGCCGCCTTGGCGCGTTTGCAGCGCCTGGGCCTGCCGGACGCGCCAGTCTTGTGCGCCGATACCACGGTGGCGCTAGGCGATGACATTTTGGGTAAACCCGCAGACGCACAGGATGCGCAACGCATGCTCGGGCAGTTATCGGGCCGTACGCACCAAGTGTTCACCGCCGTCGCGCTGGGCTGGGGCGGACGGGTGGCGCAGGCTTGCAGCGCGTCCGATGTGGTGTTTGCTGCATTGGAACCGGAGGCCATAGCCCGCTACGCGGCAAGTGGCGAGCCTATGGGCAAGGCAGGCGCCTACGCGGTGCAGGGCAGGGCAGCGGCTTTTATCGCAAGGATGGAAGGCAGTTATTCTGGCATCATGGGCTTGCCCTTGTTTGAAACCGCACAGCTGCTGCGTACCATGGGCGCTTGGGAATAAAGCGATGCAACAGGATATTTTGGTCAACTGGTCGCCACAGGAAACGCGGGTCGCCGTGATCGAGCACGGCGCGGTGCAAGAGCTGCATGTAGAGCGCACGCTGGAGCGTGGGCTGGTGGGTAATGTCTATATCGGCAAAGTCTCACGCGTGTTGCCGGGTATGCAGTCGGCGTTTATTGATATTGGGCTGGAGCGCGCCGCGTTTTTGCATGTGGCCGATGTGTGGCACAAACCCGCCGAAGGCGAAACGCTAAGTGCTGCGCGCGCCAGCCAGGCGCTGGTGCCTATTGAGCGCCAGGTGTTTGAAGGCCAGGCGCTGATGGTGCAGGTGATTAAAGACCCGATGGGCACCAAAGGCGCGCGCTTGTCCACGCAAATCAGTGTGGCAGGGCGCATGCTGGTGTTTTTGCCGCAAGATGACCATATCGGCGTGTCGCAAAAAATACCGCTCGAGCAGCGCGAAGCCTTGCGTCGCCGGGTGCAGGAGCTGGCTGGTGAGGCTGGTGGCGGCTATATTTTGCGGACCAATGCCGAAGATGCCAGCGACGCCGAGATTGCGGACGACATTGCCTATTTGCGCAAAGCCTGGGCGCGTATCAAAGAAGCCGGTCAGCGCCTGCCGCCGCCAAGTTTGTTGCATCAAGACTTGAATTTGCTGCAACGCGTGTTGCGCGACCTGGTGGGCGAGGCCACCCAAACCATCCGTGTCGATTCGCGCGAGCAGTTTGAGTTATTGCACGCTTTTGGCAGTGAGTTCATGCCGCAAGCGGCCAAAAAATTGCAGCACTACAAGGGCGAACGCCCGATTTTTGATTTGTATTCTGTGGACGAGGAAATTGCCAAGGCGCTGGGTCGTCGGGTGGATTTGAAGTCCGGCGGCTATTTGATAGTGGACCAAACCGAAGCGCTTACTACCGTGGATGTAAATACCGGTGGCTATGTAGGTGCCCGCAATTTTGACGACACGATTTTTAAGACCAATCTGGAAGCGGCCCAGGCATTGGCGCGGCAATTGCGCTTGCGTAATTTGGGCGGGATCATCGTGGCGGACTTTATCGATATGGCGCGCGAGGAGCACCGTGAGGCGGTGCTGGCCGAATTTCGCAAACAGTTATCTCGCGACCGCGTCAAAACCATGGCGGGCGGCTTTTCGCAACTGGGTTTGGTGGAGTTGACACGCAAGCGCACGCGCGAATCGCTGGCGCATATGCTGTGCGAACCCTGCCCATCCTGCCAGGGCAAGGGCATTGTCAAAACGGCACGCAGTGTGGCCTATGACATCTTTAGGGAAATTTTGCGCGAAGCGCGCCAGTTCAACCCGCAGGAGTTTCGCGTGGTGGCTGCGCCGCAGGTGATCGACCTGCTGCTCGACGAAGAAAGCCAACATTTGGCTGGTTTGAGTGAGTTCATCGGCAAACCGGTTTCGTTGCAAGCGGAGGGTGCGATGGGGCAGGAGCAATACGATATTGTGTTGTTATAAACACTACGCCAAGCCTGTATGCAGCAATACGCCATATTGACGTACCACCAGATTGAGATGGCACCGCCGCCGCCAGCGAAATTTCGTAGTCTGTACGTGGAACCAGCGTCTTTTGCCAGGCAAATGCGTTGGCTCAAAGCACTGGGCTACCATGGTGTTTCGATGCGCGACATGATGCCGTATTTACGCGGCGAAAAGGTCGGTAAAGTGGTGGGCTTGACCTTTGACGATGGCTATTGCAATAACCTGCAGCACGCGCTGCCAATCTTGCAAGACTGCGGGTTTACCGCGACTTGCTATGTCATGAGCCAACTGTTGGGAAAAACCAATGTGTGGGACATTGCCAATGGCGTCCTACGAGCGGATTTGATGACAGCAGCGCAGATTAGGCAATGGGCGCAAGCTGGTATGGAAATCGGCGCGCATACTAAAACGCATTGCAAGTTACCACATATGTCGGACGCAGATGCCGTGCGAGAGATATCCGACTGCAAGGCAGAGTTGGGCGACGTCCTTGGTGTGCCAGTGGAGCATTTTTGTTATCCCTATGGCTTTTACGAAGCCCGCCATGCTGCCATGGTCCAAGAATCTGGCTACCAAAGCGCCACCACAACCCGGCGTGGCAAAGTACAACTGGGTACGGATTTATTTCAGTTACATCGCATACCGGTAGTGCGCTCGACCTATATGCCGCAGTTTTTGCTAAAGCTGTTGACTGGCTATGAAAACGGCAAAGGCGTCTAAACATGACAAGTGATGCGCCTGAAACTCGAAAGCCCCGGGTTGCGATTCTTTCACGCAGCTTTAGTAAAAGCGCTGGTGGTGCAGAAAACTATGCGGTGAATTTGGCCGAGCAGGTAGTCGATGAATTTGAAGTCCATGTCTTTTGCGAACGATCAGACGTATTGCATCCGGGTTTAACTATTCACCTGCTGAGGAGCACCATTAAACGTCCACGCTGGATCGCCTTGTGGCTATTCGCATGGTGGTCATGGCGACAAACAAGGCAAGGGTTTGCTATCGTGCATTCGCATGAAAACACCTGGCATGGCAATGTGCAAACCGCGCATGTGCGCCCGATGCGCTACAACCTATTTGCGGGGGCTAGGAACCCGTTCTCCAAGTTATTGGTGTACTTGAACATTTTCACCAGCCCGCGCCTGTTGGCGCATTTATGGCTGGAAAGTTTGCGCTTTCGTGGCGGTGATGATCGGGTGGTGGTTGCGGTAGCGCCGGCCTTAGGGGATCTCATTGCGTCCACCTATGGCGTGCATAAGAGTCGATTGCGCTTGGTGCCGCCGGGAATCCATATTCCCTCCATTTCGAATGCCAGTGATCCATCTATTTTGTCTAAAGCGGATGCGCGCAAAGCCCTGGGCCTGCCGCTCGAGGGCTGGGCACTTTTGCTGGTGGGTCACAATTTTGAGAAAAAAGGTCTTGCCGCTGTGTTGCGCAGCTTGCCTTTGCTGCCTGCTGATGTGTCCTTGCTAGTGGTGGGTGGAAATGCTAAGCAAGTGGACACCTGGCGCGCACGCTGCATACAGCAGTCCCTTGAAGGACGCGTCGTCTTCGCCGGGACGCTTTCGGATGTCGCGCCGGCATTCGCGGCTGCGGACTGCTTGGTGCATGCCACCTTGGACGATACGTTCGGTTTGGTGGTGTTGGAGGCGATGGCTGCGAATGTGCCGGTTGTGCTGAGTGTGGCACCCTATTGCCTGGCCTCCCCATTGGTGCAGGAGGCACGGGCCGCTTGGATGCTGCAAGACCCGCAATCCGAACAGCAAATCGCCCATGCAGTAGCGACGCTGCGTATGGATGCGGACCTGCGTCAGGCGCAACTTGACCATGCCATCGAATTTGTAAAGAACCATAGTTGGTCGCAAGTAGCGAGGCAGCAGGTCCGGATTTATCGTCACTTGCTTTCGGGCGAAAGCTTGGTACCGTGACAGCCCCATCGGAGTGATCGCTTGAAAAATACTATTTTGATAACGGGTGGCACCGGATATATCGGCTCGCACACCGCAGTCGAATTGATGCTAGCTGGTTGGGATGTCGTCGTTGTAGACAATTTGTGCAACAGCGAGCGGCTCACTATGGAGCGCGTGGCTTCTATTTGTGGTCAGGCGCCACATTTTGTGCAAGGCGATATTCGTGACGCGGTACTTCTGGATAAAGTGTTTGCCTCCTATCCCATTTCAGCAGTTATGCATTTTGCTGGCCTCAAATCAGTGGGTGAATCTTGGCAACAGGCAGCACATTATTTAGACAATAACGTAGGCGGTACGGCATGTTTGGTGGCTGCTATGGAACGCGCAGGTGTGCGACGTTTGGTGTTTAGCTCGTCTGCCACCGTTTATGGTCAGCCCGATGCAGTTCCGATCCCGGAGTCCGCCCCCTTGCGCACGACCAATCCCTATGGTCGTAGCAAACTGTTATGCGAAGACATGCTGCGCGAGCTACAAACGGCAGATAACCGTTGGCAAATAGCCTTGCTGCGCTATTTCAATCCGGTGGGCGCGCATGCTAGTGGGCTGATTGGTGAAAAGCCATCAGGTGTTCCCAATAATTTGATGCCCTACATCACCCAGGTCGCCGCAGGCAAGCACCCTTTTTTGCGCGTATTCGGAGATGACTACCCAACCGTGGATGGCACCGGCGTGCGGGACTACATCCATGTGGTGGACCTGGCAAAAGGCCATCTGGCGGCGCTTCGCTATTTGGAGCAAGAAGGTAAAGGCATCACGGTGAACTTGGGGACGGGCAGCGGCGTGAGCGTGCTGCAATTGGTAGCTGCTTTCACGCAAGCGACGGGTATTCAGATTCCCTATCAAATATTTCCCCGCCGACCTGGAGACGTGGCAAGTTGCTACGCGGCAACCGATCTGGCAAGGGAGGCATTGGACTGGCGGGCGAAATTATCGGTGGGGGCGATGTGCGCAGATGCATGGCGCTGGGAAAATCTCGTAAAAAATATGCAGGAATAATTCTAATAAGCTGGTGTAAATTACGCAAAAATACAAGCTTGACGACTTTGGTTTTCACCGCTTTGGGGGGTACTCAAAATGCCAACTTGCATTGCAGTAAAGGTTTTGAAAATACAACAAAAAATTCCGCCTCAACACTAGCTGTGTCGAACGAATTCCGCATATGGACCCCCCTGCTGAATCAATGCTTCATGCGTCCCTTGCTGAAGAATACGACCCTGACCCATGACATAAATGCAGTCGGCATCTTTAATGGTGCTGAGCCGGTGCGCAATGGCAATCGTGGTACGACCTTGCATGGCGGTCCGTAACGACGCCTGAACCAGGCTGTCGGTATCAGTGTCCAAGGCAGATGTTGCCTCATCCAATATCAGAATGGGCGCGTCCTTGTAAATTGCTCGGGCAATCGCCAGGCGCTGGCGTTCACCGCCGGACAAAAGGCTCGCGTTATGTCCGACCAACGTGTCCATTCCCTGCGGTAGCTCGGCTACCCTTTGCGCAAGGTTGGCCGCTTGCAGCGCCCGCATTGCACGCTCCCGTTCAACGGGCAAACCCAAGGTGATATTGCTTAAAACGCTATCGTTGAACATGATGACGTTTTGCCCCACTAACGCAAACTGGCTGCGCAAACTGGCTAATTCCCATTGGTCTACTTCAACGCCGTCAAGTGAAACGCTGCCGGCACTTGGGTCCACAAACCGAGGCAATAAATTGACCAAAGTGGTTTTGCCTGAGCCCGACAGGCCAACCACCGCGATGAATTGACCCGGACGTATATGCAAGTTGAGCCTATCCACCGCAGCCTCACCAGCTCCAGGGTAACGAACACTGATGTCGCTATATCGAATGTCCCCTGTGGCCCTTTTGAGCGCGAAAATACCGCCTTTTTCGGGTGCCACGTTCTCTATCAGGTCGATGGCCCGTTCGGCTGCAACAAGACCACGTGTAATGGCGCTGGAAATATCGGACAGGTGTTTGATTGGCGCAATCAACATCAGCATTGCCGTCACAAACCCAACAAATCCACCGGCGGATAATTGACTCGACTGACTTTGCAAAATAGCGATACTGATGACGGCTGACAATGCGATGGAGCCAAAAAAATTCGTGACGGGAGCTACCGCAGATCCTGCAATCGCCGATTTCATGGCTAAACGCCGTAAGTTGACGTTCAAGAACTCAAACCGCTCTTGCTGGTGTTTTTCGGCATTTTGTATGCGAATTTCTTTATGGGCTAGGACGCCTTCCTCCACTACATAGGCGAGTTCATCCACCGTCTTTTGTTGCGCTTTCGTTAGGGCGTACACCCGTTTAGATATTGCCCGCATGCTGATGGCGACGACCGGAAAAATCAGCACCACAATCATAGTAAGCTGCCAGTTGAGGTACAGCAGAAAACAGGTCAAAGCGACTAGCGTCAGGCTATCTTTCACTACCGTGGTCACCGATTGCAAAAGTACTACCGCCCCATTCGTTGCCTCGTAAACCACGGTATTGGCCAGACTTGTGGCGGCATGGTCACGGAACAGGCTGATGTCGGAATAGCTAATGCTAGCGAACATTTTGGTCCGCAATTGCTGCAAGTTGGTTTGCGTAATTTTTGCAACCGCAATATCGCTGAGGTAAGACGCTGATGATCGAAGCATAAACAGCCCGATTAATGCGACAGGAACCATCCACAAGGGTAGCGTATTGGAGTTAAAACCTTGGTCTAGCAATGGCTTGAGCAATGCGGGGATGGCAGGCTCTAACGCCGCACCGGCAATGACCGACAGGGCCAACGCCACCCAAGCATAGTAAGGTCGTGTGAAATAGCGTGCCACGCGCAGCAGCCGCTGACCAATCGTCAACTCAGGCAACTTGTCAGTGCGGGTCATTGCCCGTGTGCGCGAGTTTTCGCGTCGGTATTCAGTTCGGAGTTTTGTGGAGCCTGCCAGGACGGTCCCTGTTGCATCTCATAAGCTTTCGCGTACCGATAAAACGTTTGCTCAAAATAAGCAAAGGCAATGACAAAGCCAGCCCAGCCATCCAGGATGCCGCGTTTGAAAATATAGTGTTTGATAAATGCCCAGACACCATGCCTAAACGCGGTTCCCATGCTAATTTTTTTATGAATAACTTTTTCCGCACCCAAGCTGGAGTAGCGGTTGGACTTGTGCATGACTTCGCCCAAATTTTTAAAGGGGAATTGCCAGATAGGGTTTTTCAGGAGTCCAATGGGTTTGCTGGAGAACACCTCAAAGCCTTCGTGCACCGGCTTTTGGTCGTAGCGCATGCTGCCTTTGCGGAACAGCTGGGGTTGGCGGTAATTGGGATACCAGCCGGAATGCTTTATCCAGCGGCCCATAAAGTAATTGCGTCGGGGCACGCGGTAGATGTCCAGTGATGCCGAGTCGGCGCAGATGGCGCGGATTTCCTGGGCGGCTTCGGTAGTGCAGCGCTCATCGGCGTCTAGGCTGAAAATCCATGCGTGGGAGCACGCGTCCAGCGCTTGGTTGCGCAAGTCGCCAAAGCCGGTAAATTTCACTTGGACTACTTTCGCACCTAAAGCCTGCGCAATTTCTGCGGTGCCATCGGTGCTCCAGGAGTCCACCACAATGATTTCGTCGGCCCAAAGTACGCTTTCGATCGTAGCCCGTACTTTTTCGGCTTCGTTGTAAGCAATGATGTAGACCGATATCTGGCTCATCAATCGTTGTACCTTGCAAAAGTTAGGACACGCGAAGGCGCATCGCCTGAGCACATGAGTCTATTCCAAAAAAATATGCAGCAGTCTCGCAAAGGGGTCTTTGGGCTAAATCTGGGTCGGACAGAAAATTTCCGGTTCTGCAACAGTCGATTCAATTCTGCGGTTTGCGGTTCGCCCTAGCGGTCGGCGTCGAGCGTTCGAATTATTAGCAAAACACCAAGTGTTTTAGGGTGTCCCGAATTCGCCCGTTTGGAGCAGTCACTTAGTTGAGGATAATAGGGGGGTATGACCAAATTTCTTCTCAGCCTGGCGCTCGTGTTTATGGGAAGCCAGGCGTTTGCGCAATTCCGTGTCGAAGTCTCCGGCTCCGGTTTGACGCAGTTCCCGATTGCAATTGCCGGTTTTAAGGGCAACGAGGGGATGACCCAAAAGTTAGCCGCCATTGTGCAGGCGGACTTGGAGCGTAGCGGTCAGTTTCGCAGCGTGGATCCGTCTGGGGCGGTTTTGGACGAAAACGCCCGTCCGGATTTAGCCACTTGGCGCAAACAGGGGGCCGATGCGCTCCTGACCGGCAGTGTGACCCGTGTCGGCGAGGACCGGTTTGAGGTCCGGTTCCGTCTCTGGGACAGCGTGCGGGCTCAGGATTTAGGGGGACAAAGCCATGCGGCCACCGCCGCTGAATTGCGCCGCGTTGCGCATCGCATCGCGGACGCGGTCTATGAGAAGCTGACCGGTGAAAAAGGTGTTTTCGCCACGCGCATTGCCTACGTTACCAAAAGCGCTGCTATTTTTAACTTGTGGGTCGCAGATTCTGATGGCGAAAGCGCGCAGTCCGCCCTGCGCAGTTCGGAGCCCATCATTTCCCCTTCTTGGGCGCCCAATGGCAATCAGCTGGCGTACGTGTCCTTTGAGTCACGCAAGCCTGTCGTGTATATCCATGACTTAGACACAGGCAAGCGGCGGCTGGTCGCCAACTTCAAGGGTTCCAACAGCGCCCCGGCTTGGTCGCCCGACGGCAAGACGCTGGCCTTGACCCTGAGCCGTGATGGCG
>CAIPZV010000008.1 GCA_903869595.1 uncultured beta proteobacterium
CCGGCGCAGTTCGCGCTCTAAGCGGTCAAGGCGCTCGGCCTGGGCTTGCAGCGCGGCTAAGACCGACTGCGTGGCCTGCGCCATTTGCTCCGTTTGCGCGGCACCGGGCGCGCGGCGCAGCAAAAGCACCAACAGCAATACGGTGTGCAGGCCCAATACAAGCGCCGCCAGCCAGATCCATCCTTCAGTCACAGCAAATTCTTTCTAAAAGCCCATTGTCCTAGAAACCATGCGCCGACCCCCGGGTGGCGAGTCAGCACGGTCTAAGGCAGGCGGCTTAGGCCACGGATAACTGCTGCTCCAGATCGTGCAGCACCTGGTAGCAAGGCAGCACCTGGGCCACGCTGGCATTGGGCTCGCGGCCTTCGCGGATGGCGGCAAAAAATTCGCGGTCTTGTAATTCGATGCCGTTCATAGACACGGCCACGTGGGACACATCCAGCTTTTCTTCCTTGCCGTTGAATAAATCGTCGTAGCGGGCGATGTAGGTGGCCGTGTCCCCGATATAGCGGAAATAGGTACCCAGCGGCCCGTCGTTGTTGAAGCTGAGCGACAGCGTGCACATCGCGCCATTGGCCGCTTGCAGCTGAATACTCATGTCCATGGCGATGCCGAGCGTCGGGTGAATCGGCCCTTGCATGGCGTTGGCCTTCACCACCGGGCTACCGGCCTGGTAAGCGAATAAATCCACGGTGTGCGCCGCGTGGTGCCACAGCAAATGGTCTGTCCAGCTGCGCGGTTGACCCAGCGCGTTCATGTTGGTGCGGCGAAAGAAATAGGTTTGCACATCCATCTGGTAGATGTTGAACTTTCCCGCCTGAATTTGCTGGTGCACATACTGGTGGCTGGGGTTGAAGCGGCGCGTGTGTCCGCACATGGCAACCAAACCGGTTTGCTTTTGCAGTTCCACCACTTGAGCGCCGTCACGGTACACATCGCACAACGGAATTTCCACTTGCACATGCTTGCCCGCGTTCAAACAGGCGATAGATTGCGAAGCATGCATTTGCGTGGGCGTGCACAAAATGACGGCATCTACTTCTTTGATAGCAAGGCTGTCGTTCAAGTCGGTGGTGACATGGGAGACGCCATATTTGTCGGCCACCTCTTGCGTCTTAGCGAGATCACGGCCAATCAGCGACACCACTTCCACGCCGTCGATCAACTTGATGCCGTCCAAATGCTTAATGCCGAATGCGCCGGCACCGGCCAGGGCTACTTTGATGGTCATGGGAATCCTTTTGTTGCTCTGATGTTTGAAATCAATTAATCCAATTGATTTTGCAAAATCAAATGTCCGACCGCCGTATTGCTCGCCGGCACATGATAGAAACGGTGCTTCACCTGCGGCGCGCCACCACCACTGATATCGCTCATGGCGCCGCGGGCAATCAGCCACATTACCAGCTCGATCCCCTCACTTCCAGCCTCGCGCACATAGTCGATATGCGGCATTTGTGCCAGTCCTGCAGGATCGGTGATCAATCGGTCTAAAAACGCGTTATCAAACTGCGTGTTGATCAAGCCTGCGCGCGGCCCTTGCAACTGGTGACTCATGCCGCCAGTGCCCCAGATCTGCACTTTCAAATCGGCATCAAAACTGTTGACTGCCCTGGCTATCGCTTTGCCGAGGTTGAAACAACGCTGACCGCTAGGCACGGGGTATTGCACCACGTTGACCGCAAACGGAATCACCGGGCACGGCCATGCTTGCGGTTGGCCGCACATCAAGGACAGCGGCACGGTCAGGCCGTGGTCCACGTCCATTTTGTTGACGATGGTCAGATCAAAATCCTGCTGTATCACCGACTGCGCGATATGTGCGGCGAGCTCAGGATGACCTTGCACCACCGGCACCGGGCGCGGGCCCCAGCCTTCGTCAGCAGGCGTGTATTGCGCGGCTGTGCCAATCGCGAATGTCGGAATCATGTCCAAACTGAAGGCGGTAGCGTGGTCGTTGAACACCAGAAAAATCACATCCGGTGTGTTTTGCTTCATCCATTGTTTGGAGTATTCATAACCCGCGAAAAGCGGCTGCCAATATGGGTCTTGCGTCTTGCCCATGTCCAAGGCCGCGCCGATAGCGGGCACGTGCGAGGTGTAAACCGATGCGCTGATGTGTGCCATGCTTATGCGACGCCTGCGCTGCTTGCGCTACCAGCACTGCCTTGAGGCTGTTTGTGCGCTTGCGCGTTACCGTCTTCACCGATGTAGCGGTTGCCTTCCACCGAGCGACCGCCGCCAATCATCATGTTTCTGTATTCGTCTTCGCTCATGCCGGTCATGCTGCCGGCCATTTGCTGAAAGCTTTTGCCATCGGTCGCGCCTATCTTGGCCAAGAAATAAATATTGCCGCCGGTGCGTATGCACCAGTTCAAATCGCGCGCCAGTACCGCTTGCTTTTGTTCTTCGCTCATGTCCCACTCGTCCAGGTAAGCGCGTTCATTGGCTTTGAATCGGGCGCGGTTGTCGGCCTTCATCAGCGACATGCAAAACTGGTTGAGCCCGTAGCCTTTGCGTGATTGCTCCATGTCAAACACCGTCGTGCCCGGAACATCAAGGTAAGGTTTATCGAGTGCCATGTGGTTCTTTCTTCTCTGTCAAGACCAATACAAACGTGTCGGGTTGTCCACCAGCAACTTACGCTGCAATTCCTGCGTGACAGCAATTTGCGCAATGAAGTCCACCAGCAAACCGTCGTCCGGCATGTGGTCTTTCAAATTCGGATGCGGCCAGTCGGTGCCCCATAACACGCGGTCAGGAAAACTCTCCACCACACGGCGCGCAAACGGCACCACGTCGCGGTAAGGCGCGGCTTCGCCGTGTAAGGCTTTCGGACCGGTCAGGCTCAAGCGTTCAGGGCAAGAGACTTTGCTCCACACATTGCTGTGCTCGCGCATGAACTGCATGAACAAACTGAACTCGGGTCCGTTCAAGGGCTTGGACACATCGGGCCTGCCCATGTGGTCCACCACCACCGTGGTTGGTAATGCGGTGAAGAAATCCCACAACTCGGGCAAGTCCACAGCTTCAAAATAAATCACCACATGCCAGCCCCAGGCTTTGATGCGCGAAGCAATCTCCATCAACTCGTCTTTGGGTGTGAAGTCGACCAAGCGTTTGACGAAATTGAACCGCACGCCGCGCACACCGGCGTCGTGCATGCTTTGAATCTCTGCATCGCTGATGCTGCGCTTGACCGTGGCAACGCCTCTTGCTTTGCCGTCAGCTCGCTCCAAAGCATCGAGTAAAGCCCGGTTGTCCGCGCCGTGGCACGTGGCTTGCACAATAACGTTTTTGTCAAAGCCCAAGTGGTCGCGCAAAGCGAACAATTGCGCCGCAGACGCATCGCACGGCGTGTACTTGCGCTCGGGCGCATAAGGGAAAGTGTCCCCGGGGCCAAACACATGGCAATGCGCATCCACTGCGCCGGCAGGCAGCGCAAAGTGCGGTTTGGCCGGACCTTCGTACCAATCCAGCCAGCCTGTGGTTTTGGTGAAATCACCTTTGGTGGGTTTGCTCATAGGGTTTGCTTTTTGTTATCGGAATGCCAGTGCAATAAACGATCGGCTTCTGCGCGCCAATCTGTGCTGCGTGCAAAACCTGTTTCACCGCGCGTGCCGAACACGCCTTCATCGCCTAAGTCTGCGGTATGCGATTGTCGTTCTGCGGCGGCCATTGCCAGCCAAGGTGTGAGTCCAGCCTCTTGCACCGTGAGCGCGACTTCGCGCATTTCTTCGCTGCGGCGTCGGCCGTGTTCGATCACGCGTTGAAAAAAATACGCAGCCTGTTTTTCCCAATCGATGCCGGGAAAAGTTTCGTACAAAGAGGCAATGACTGCGTCTTCCACACCGTAATGACGCGCCGTCGTGAGGCTCTCAATCACCATGGCTTCCATGCCTTTGACCATGATGCTGCGCGACATCTTGGTGGCAGACGCCACGCCGATTTGTTCGCTTGCAATCTTGGCCTTGAAACCGAGTTGATTCAATGCAGTCAACAAAGCAGATGCGTGAGACCCGCCTAACAACATAGGCACGTGGATACGATGCGGCGGCAAACTGGTCATCACCGCCGCTTCCACATAACGCGCACCTGCGCCGTCAATCCAAGCAGCGGCTGCCAATTTGGTGCCGGGAGAAGCAGAATTTACATCCAGAAAAAACGCCTGTGGCATTAGGTATGGCGCACAAGCCTTCGCGGCGGTCAGGGTCTGGCTAGCGGTAACCGCGCAAATCACTAAATCGCTGTGCGCACAGACCGGCGCAGGCGTATCCTGCAAAGCCACACCGATACCTTGCGCATGCCGGTGCATAGCCTGAGCGGCAGACGGCGCACTGTGGACGCCCTCAATCTGCCCACCGGATAGCGCAGCAAGTTTGCTGTCATAGGCGCTGACTCGCAGCCCTTGGGCGCGCAAGTCTTCCGCCAAGATGCGCCCCACTTCGCCGTAGCCGATCAGGCCCACGCGCCATTGCTGCGATTGGTCTGGGACTCCAGGTACTGCCTTCATAGTGCGGGCTTAATGCTTGGCCAATCAGTCGATGTATTTCAAGCCGGCTTTTTCCAGGCCTTCACGCATCTTGTACATGTCCAGGCCCAAAACACCTGCAGCGAGTTTGGCGCGCTTTTCACCTTCCAGCGCCTCGCGCGCAGCGGCTGCATCGGCAACTTGTTGTGCAATAGACGCGGGCACCACCACCACACCATCGTCGTCCGCGACGATGACATCGCCCGCGTTCACTGCTGCGCCCGCGCAGACCACCGGCACGTTGACCGAACCGACCGTGGCCTTGATGGTGCCTTTGGCGCTGATGGCCCGGCTCCAGACCGGAAAGCCCATGTGCGTGAGTTCGGCCACATCGCGCACACCAGCGTCGATGATGAGCGCCCGCGCACCGCGCGCCATGAAAGATGTCGCCAACAAGTCGCCGAAATACCCATCGGTGCACGGCGCGGTGATGGCAGCCACCACGATGTCGCCCGGCTGGATTTGCTCGGCCACCACATGCATCATCCAGTTATCGCCGGGATGCAGCAAGACCGTCACTGCGGGACCGCTGGCGCGCGCACCCGCGTAAATCGGGCGCATGATGGTGTGCATTAAACCCAAACGTCCCATGGCTTCGTGTACGGTGGCCACGCCAAATTGAGCAAGCTTTTCCACCGCCGCTTTATCCGCGCGCGCGATGTTGCGCCTGACGGTTCCTAAGGGGTAATGCATGTCACAGGCCTTTCTGTTTCAAACGTGCGTCCAATCGCGAAAACACCCGACGCGTATTGGCTTCAAAGATTTGATGCCGATCCGCGTCAGACAGCAGCTTGCTGTCGGCGATGTAACGCTTGGTGTCGTCGTAGTAGTGACCAGTTTGCGGGTCAATGCCACGCACCGCGCCAATCATCTCCGAGGCAAACAACACATTTTTCACTGGTATGACCGTATTGAGTAAATCGATACCCGGCTGGTGGTACACACAGGTATCGAAATAAATATTGTTGAGCAAATGTTCTTCCAGCAATGGTTTCTTCAGCTCTTGCGCCAGGCCTCGAAAACGCCCCCAGTGGTAAGGAACAGCGCCGCCGCCATGCGGTATCAAAAACTTCAGCGTCGGAAAGTCTTTGAACAAATCGCTGGTCAGGCATTGCATGAAAGCCGTGGTATCTGCATTCAAATAATGCGCGCCCGTGGTGTGAAAACAGGCATTGCAACTGGTGGACACATGGATCATGGCCGGTAAGTCGTACTCAACCATTTTTTCGTAAATCGGATACCAGTGCTTGTCGCTCAAGGGCGGGCTGGTCCAGTGGCCGCCGGAAGGATCGGGATTGAGGTTGATGCCGACCGCGCCGTATTCTTTGACGCATTTTTCCAGCTCAGGGATGCAGGTGGCTGGATCGACACCAGGCGACTGCGGCAGCATGGCCACCGGCACAAAATGCTCAGGGAACAAGGTGGAAACCCTAAAGCACAGTTCGTTGCAAATCGCCGCCCAGGTGGATGAAACCGCAAAGTCGCCGATGTGGTGCGCCATGAACGAAGCGCGTGGTGAGAACAAAGTGATGTCGCTGCCACGCTCTTGCATCAAGCGTAATTGGTTGGTCTCAATACTGTGGCGCAAATCCTCATCGCTGATCTTTAAGTCGGACACATGCGGCATGTTCGCCGGGTCTTTGATGCCTGCGATCTGGCGGTTGCGCCAATCTTCCAGCGCCTTGGGCGCGGTGGTGTAGTGGCCGTGGCAGTCGATGATCATGGCATGCAGCTTTCAAAAATAATGTTCGACTCAGTCTGCTATTTCGGCAAAGTTCAAGGGCAGGCCGACATAGTTTTCGGCCAGACTGCGCAAGCCCGCCTCCGAATGCAGCAAGTAGTCCAGCTCCGCTTGTTTGAGTTTGTTGTCGATGTCGGCATCGGCGGGGAAGCGGTGCATCAGCGTGGTGAACCACCAGGAAAAGCGCTCGGCCCGCCAGACGCGGCGCAGGCAACGGTCTGAATAGTGGTCGATACCGGCGCTCGATCGTTCCAGATAAAAATCGCGCAGCGCTTGGCTCAGGTATTTGACGTCGCTGGCCGCCAGGTTCAAACCTTTGGCGCCCGTGGGCGGAACAATGTGCGCGGCGTCGCCCGCCAAAAAAAGCCGCCCAAAGCGCATAGGCTCAGCCACAAAGCTGCGCAAGGGCGCAATGCTTTTTTCAATCGAGGGGCCGGTCACCAAGGACGCGCACTGTTGCGGCCCCAGGCGCAAGCGCAACTCATCCCAAAAAGCCTGATCGCTCCACTGGTCTAGCCTGTCCGTCAGCGGCACTTGCAGGTAATAGCGGCTGCGCGTGCTGCTGCGCTGCGAACACAACACAAAACCGCGCGCGGTGCTGGCGTAAATCAGCTCATGGTGCAAAGGCTTGGTATCGGATAAGAGGCCAAGCCAGCCAAAGGGATAGACTTTTTCAAAAGTCTGCATGGCATCTGTCGGCACGCTGGCGCGGCACACGCCATGAAAGCCATCGCACCCGGCAATGAAATCGCAGACTAGCGCGATGCGCTGGCCTTCATGTTCAAAACACACGCGCGGTAGCGCGGTGTCAAAGTCAAGCACCTGCACCGCCTGCGCTTCGTAATAGGTGGCAAGCCCGGCGCTCTGGCGTGCATCCATCAGATCGCGCGTCACCTCGGTCTGTCCGTAGACCATCACGGTTTTCCCACCGGTGAGTTGTGACAGATCGACCCGCTTGCGTAAGCCCTCGCACACCATGTCAAATCCGCTGTGCACCAGGCCCTCGGCATGCATGCGCTGGCCCACGCCCGCCTCGTCCAGCAAATCCATGGTGACCTGCTCCAGCACTCCGGCGCGGATACGGCCCAGCACATAGTCCGCGCTTTGGCGCTCGATCAGCACCGCATCAATGCCGGCACGGTGCAGCAGTTGGCCCAGCAACAAACCAGCGGGACCTGCGCCCACGATAGCGACTTGGGTGCGGATGGTGCGCGAAGCAGACATTAGGTTTGAAAGCTATGTACCAAAACCAGCGAAATAGCGGGAAAGGCCAACAAGAGCGCGATACGCAAAAAGTCCGAAATCAGGAAGGGCACCACACCCTTGAAGGTTTCCACCAGCGGTACGTCTTTGGCAAGCCGGTTGATGATGAACACATTCATACCTACTGGCGGATGCACCAGACCGATTTCCACCACCATCAAGGCCAATATGCCAAACCAGACACTTTTGTCGGTACTGCCCATGCCATAAAAATCCAGGCCCATGACCACAGGGTAAAAAATCGGGATGGTCAGCAAAATCATGGCCAGGCTGTCCATCACACAGCCCAGAAAGATGTAGATCAGCAAGATCGCGATCATCACGCTCATCGCACTAAAGCCACTAGCCTGTACCCAAGCTGCCAGTTCCACCGGCATTTGCGACAAAGCCAAAGCAGTATTGAGCATGTCCGCACCCAGCAGCACCAGGTAAATCATGGCGGTGGCTTGTGCGGTACCCAAGAGGCTATCGACCACCCCGCGCATGCGCATGCCGCCGCTCACCATCGCCAAAATTCCACAAGCCGCAGCCCCAATGGCCGCTGCTTCAGTCGGGTTGGCCCAGCCACCGTAAATACCCACGATGACCACCAAAAACACCAGCAACACCGGCAGCACCCGCACCAACGCCTGCAAGCGCTCAGGCCAGGGAACCCGCGGACCGGCAGGGCCGGATTCAGGCCGCAGCGTGACCATGATTTTGACCACCAGCATGTAGCCAGCGGTGGCAATCAGACCCGGCAGCACCGCCGCCATGAACAATTTGCCGATCGATTCTTGCGTCAAGATCGCATAAATCACCAAGGGCACCGAAGGCGGAATCATGATGCCCAGGGTGCCCCCTGCAGCCAGCGCACCGGTGGACAAAGCACCCGAATAACCAAAGCGGCGCAATTGCGGCAATGCCACTTGCCCCATGGTGGCAGCCGTGGCCAAAGAAGAGCCGCAAATCGCGCCAAATCCGGCACAAGCCCCGATGGCGGCCATGGCGATACCACCTTTGAAATGGCCCATAAAGGCTTCTACAAAACGGAACAGCGACGCGCTTAAACCCCCGTGGGTAGCAAACTGGCCCATGAGCAAAAATAAGGGGATGACCACAATGTCATAGTTTGACAGGCGCGCATAGGCCAAGTTCTTCAGGAAATTAAGCAGCGGCGCCCATTGCGCGTCGGTCAAGAAAAAATAGGCCGTCGCGCCCGCGCTGAACATGGCGATGCCGATAGGCACCCGCAACACCAGCAAGACCATCAAACCGGCAAACACCAGCGAACCCAGGGCAATACCGCTCATGCCGTACCCCGCGCCGCGCTGGCATACAAGCCGCGTTGCCAATAAACCCATGCCTTATAAAAACCGGCCAGTGCCAGCAAGAAAAAACCGGGCACCATCAGCATTTGGGCGATCCACACCGGCCAACCCAAAATCATGCTGGTCTCCCCGGCGACTTTGATGGACAGCGCTCCCATGCAAGCCCGCCAAGTGATCAGCGCACCAAAAATACCCACGAGCAGCGAGCCCATGGCATCTAGGCGGCACACCGTCACCGGGCTGGCGTGGGCGGTAAAAAAATCTACCTTCACGTCACCACCCTGCAAATGACAATGCGCAAAAAAGCAAGCCGATGCAAACGCCGCCGCCATTTGCAATACTTCCATATCGCCGGGCACCGGCGCCGAAAACAGCTTGCGCCCCACGATGCTGACGATGCTCATAGCCACCAGCAGCACAAACACCAAGCCACCCACTATCGCCAGTGCTTTGGAAGCATTCAGTAACGCATGGCCAACAGGCCCGAAGGCGTAGGCCGACTCGGGGGCCGCATTGTCCAGTGGAATATCTTGCATAAGTGCGAATAGCTTTACTTGTACATCACAGGCATGCCCGCCGGACCGACTGCTTGCGGCCCGGGGGCGGGGATGCGTACAGCCGGGATTATTTACCCGAGTTTTTGACGATGAGCGCGCGCGCGTTGTCCAGCAGCATCTTGCCGTTGGCACCGTTGGCCGTCACTTCTGCCACCCATGCGTCGGTCACGGTTTGGCCGACTTTTTTCCAACTTTCGAGTTCTGACTTGGGAATCACATTGGTGGTGTTTTTGGTGGTGGTTTTCTTACCCTCTTCGTCGGCTTGCAAAAAGGCTTTGCCGGCCATGCCGGACAAGGCTTTTCCGCTGTTGGCGTCAATCACTTTTTTCAGGTCAGGCGGCAGACTTTCATAACGCGCTTTGTTCATGGCCAGCAAAAATACCGAGGTGTAAATCGCGGGCTCGGCCGGGTCGGTTTCGGAGTGGAATTTCACCAGCTCTTGAATCTTCACCGCAGGCACCACTTCGTAAGGCACCAAGGCGCCGTCGATCACCGACTTGGCCAGCGACTCACTCACCGCAGGCACGGGCATGGACACCGGTGTCGCGCCCAGCGCGGCCAGCATTTTGTTGGTCTGGCGGGTGGGGGCGCGCACTTTTTGGTCTTTCAAGTCGGCCATCACCTTGATCGGCTTTTTAACCATATGGAACACGCCATCGCCATGCACATGGAAGGCTAGCGGGTGGATGTCTTTGAATTCAGCCGCGTCGTACTGCTGCACATAGTCCCACAGTGCTTTGCTGGTGCTTTCGGGGTTTTGCATCATGAAGGGCAGCTCAAACACTTCCACCAGTGGGAAGCGGCCAGCGGTGTAGCCTGGCAGGGTCCAAATCACATCGACGATGCCGTCTTTGACCTGGTCAAACAATTGGGGCGGCGTGCCACCCAATTGCATGGAGGGGTAAATCTGGCACTTGAGCCGATCGCCCGAATCCAGGGCTATGCGGTCGCACCAGGGCTTGATAAACATGGTTTGCGCATACGAGCCCGCAGGCAGAAAGTGGTGCACTTTCAAGGTCACGGTGTCCGCCGAGGCGGCCATGGCAGCGGTCAACAGCGATGCTGTCAGCCAGGCTTTGATTTGTCGTTTCATCTTGTCTCCTTAAAAAATGGTTTCAATTACCGCAAAACTGGGTTTCATGGGTGGCCTGGCCACAGCGCCGATGGCACCATGACCTCCCCACGCATCAGCAAACGTGCGGTGCGCAGCAAAGCAGCGCGGGTCACGTTTTGCGGATTATCCGGGTCCAGCCCCAAGTCCACGCTGAACTCGCCGCTGGGGTGCTCGACCGACACCAGGCAACTGTCACCTGAGACGGCGATTTGCGCAATACCTTCGCACACCGAACCGCGCAAAACACAGGCGGTGGCCACCGTCACCGCCGCCAGCACGCCGATGGCGTCGTGGCACACATGCGGAATAAAGCTGCGGGTAGCCAGCGTGCCGCCTTCGCGCGGCGGGGCGATCAACGTCATCTTGGGGTAATTTTTTTTACTGACATCGCCCAGGCCCATCAGCACCGAGGCTTGCAGGCGCAGCGCCTCCAGGCGTGCTTTGAGCGGGGCGTCCGCGTTGAGTTGCTCCACGCTTTCATAGCCGGTGCAGCCCGCATCGGCCGCGTTAAGAATAATCAGCGGCATACCGTTGTCGATGCAGGTGATGTCCAGTTGCCAGGTCTGCTCACCCTCAAGCGCCACCGAAATCCGGTCGCGCACCTTGCCGGTGGGCAAAAGGCCAGAACACACCGAGCCTGCGGTGTCCAAAAAATTGATGGTGATTGGCGCTGCGCTGCCGGGCGCGCCATCGATGCGCGCATCGCCCGCGTATTGCACCGCGCCGCCGCGTGTGTCCACGGTGATGTCGCATTGCATGCCAGTGTTGAGGGTGAGTACGCGCAAGGTGGTGCGATCGCCTTGCACCGCTGCCATACCGGTTTCTAGCGCGAAGGGCACAACGGCGGCCAGCATATTGCCGCAGTTGGGCGTGGTGTCTACTGTGTCTTTGTCCGGTTGCAATTGGGCAAATAAAAAGTCCAGGTCCACGCCGGGCAAACTGCCTGGTGCGAGCATGCCCACCTTGCTGGTCAGCGGGTGGGCGCCTCCCAAGCCATCGATTTGGCGCGCATCCGGCGAGCCCATAGCGGCCAGCAGCACGCGGTCGCGCAGTGCAGGGTCGCTGGGCAAGTCCGAGGACTTAAAAAACGGCCCCTTGGACGTGCCGCCACGCATCAACATACAAGGTATTGCGGTTTGGGACGGCATGTAATGCGTTGAGAAGTAAAGCGGAGTTGGGGCTGGGTATGTGCACGACCGATTGTGCGGGTAGCGCCGCTTGGCAATAAGTAGGCAGCCCATCTAACAGATATAGCAAAATAGCATATCCCCTAATGGGCCATAACATAAAACAGCATCGAGGAACCTATGGACCTCAAACAATTAGATTACTTTGTGCGCGTGGCCGAGCTAGGCAGCTTTACCCGCGCCGCCCTGGCGCTGGACATTGCGCAACCGGCTTTGAGTCGCCAGATCCGCCTGCTGGAACTGGAGCTGCAGCAAACTTTGTTGCTGCGCAACGGGCGCGGCGCATTGCCCACCGAGGCGGGCAAGCTGCTGCTAGACCACAGCCGGGGCTTGTTGCACCAGGCCGAGCGCATTCGCGAAGACATGGCCCGCGCGCGCGGAGCGCTGGCAGGGCGCGTGGCCCTGGGTTTGCCGCCCAGCGTGGCCCGCGTGCTGACAGTACCGCTGATGCGCGCTTTTCGCCAGGAACTGCCCCAGGCGCAGTTGTCGATCAGCGAAGCGCTATCGGCCAGCATGCAAGAAGGCTTGCTCAGTGGGCGGCTGGACTTGGCAGTGCTCTATGAAAACGCCAACCCGCAAGGTCTGGAAATCAGCCACCTGCTGGATGAGGCCTTGGTTCTGGTGCAATTACGCCAGCCCCCTGCCAAGGGCGCGACGGAGCGGGCAGCGGGCGCGGCCGTTAGCATGCAAGAGGTGGCCCAATTGCCGCTGGTCATTCCCAGTCGGCCCAATGCCATCCGCATGCATGTCGAATCGGAAATGGCGCTTCTGGGCTGCAAGCCGTTGGTAGCGCTTGAAATTGATGGGATTTCGGCCATCCTAGATTTGGTGCAGGACCAGGCAGGTAGCGCGATATTGCCGCGCAATGCAGTGGTACGCTCACTTCGCCCCAAAGCATTTCGCACCCGCAGCATTGTGGCCGCTAGCGGTCAAGCGCTGGCTATACGCATGAACTTGGCATGCAGCGCCCTGCGGCCCTCCACGCTGACCCAACAGGCCACCATGGCCTTGCTGCGGCGCACCGCGCTGGAATTGTTATGAAGCTGTGGGCCGCTCAAGCCTGGCGCGCGCCCGGTCTGGTGTTTTAGCGCGGTGTCAAAACTTCGGAGTTCAAAGGCGTCACCGCTTTGCCCTGCGTAAGGTAGCCGATTAAATTGTCCACCGCCAAATCGGCCATGGCCTGGCGCGTGCCGGGCGTAGCGCTGGCGATATGGGGCGTCAGTACGACATTGGGCACAGTAAGCAAATCCGGGTGAACCTTGGGCTCGCCTTCGTACACATCCAACCCGGCGGCGGCGATGGTGCGATTGCGCAAAGCCTGCGCCAAGGCAGCGTCATCGACGATGCCGCCGCGCGCCAGGTTGATCAAGATGGCCGTAGGCTTCATAGACGCCAACTCCGCTGCGCCAATGGTGTGGTGCGAAGCGGCGCTATAGGGCACGACCAGCATCACATGGTCCGCACTTTGCAGTAATTCCTGCTTGCCCGCATAACTTGCTTTGCAGGCCGCTTCGGTGGCTGCATCCAGGCGGCTGCGGTTGTGATAAATCACTTGCATACCAAAGCCAAAAGCCGCGCGGCGGGCAATCGCCTGCCCGATGCGCCCCATGCCAATAATGCCCAAGGTGCTGCCGTGCACTTCGGCGCCGGAGAACATGTCGTAACTCCAACGCGTCCACAGCCCGGCGCGCAAAAAATGCTCGCTTTCGGTCACGCGCCTGGCAGTCGCCAGCAAGAGGGCAAACCCAAAATCTGCCGTGGTTTCGGTCAGCACATCCGGCGCATTGGTGCCCAGCACACCGGCAGCGCTCATGGCGGGCAGGTCAAAATTGTTGTAACCCACCGTCATATTGGCGCAAATTTTCAGATCCGGGCATTGGGCTAACAGCTCGGCGTCCATGCGCTCGGTGCCAGTGGCGAACACGCCGACTTTGCCCTGCATGCGGCGCAGTAATTCGGCCCGGTCCCAGAGCACATCGTCCGGATTGGACTCGACCTCGAAATGTTCAGACAAGCGGTCGATCACACTTTGGAAAATAGCGCGGGTAACCAAAATACGGGGCTTGGGAGTGTTCATAGTCGTAGTGAAGAACGGTGTTGTTACTAAATAGAAAGGTAAAACGATGGTAGCGCAAGCCGCGGGGCATCGCAGTCAGCCCGCGTTGACAGATCAATCCAGCCAATGCGTAAATTCAGCCACCGGGACGCGGGGCGTTACAAAGCCATTGACAGGTTCATCCGCGTCGGCATAGCCCAGGGCCATGCCGCACACCAGCATTTCGCCCTCACCCGCCCCGATGTGCGGCATGATGATTTTGGCAAAACCATTCCAGGCCGCTTGCGGGCAGGTGTGCAGGCCGCGCCCGCGCGCGGCCACCATGATGCTTTGCATAAACGCGCCGTAGTCCACTAGCGAGCCGCGCCCCATGACGCGGTCGATGGTAAACATCAGGCCGACCGGCGCATCAAAAAAACGGTAATTACGCTGGTGTTGGGCGTGCATCTTGTCCTTATCACCTTTGCCAATGCCCAGCAAGCCGTAAAGGCCCCAGCCGTTTTCGCGGCGGCGGTCAATATAGGGGCTGACCCATTTTTCCGGGTAATAGTCGTATTCCTCGCGGTAGGTTTCGGCCAGGGTGGGCTCGGCGCGCATGGCGTCGTGGGCGGCGCAGACCTTGTGCACTAGGGTATCGCGGCCGGCGCCTTGCAACACATAGACGCGCCAGGGCTGGCAATTGGTGCCCGAGGGCGCGCGGCTGGCGACTTCCAAAATCGCCTCGATGTCGGCACGCGCCACGGCCTGCTGCGTAAAGGCACGCACTGACATACGGCTACGAATGGCCGCGTCAACGGCCTCGGTCTGACTCAACTGCTGCATGCAAATGCTCCACTCTTTGATAAAACATGGGTACCGAAACGGCCCGTACCGAAAAACCCCGTGCAAGACCCGCTAGGCCGGCCCGGTTTCCAAAGGCTCCAGGGCGCGCACTAGGGCCAATGGTAGCGGCGCAGGCTGGCGGCTGACGGCATCGACATAGACATGCACAAAATGGCCTTGCGCCGCGGCTGATTCATGACCAGCGGCAAACACCCCCAATTCATAACGCACGCTGCTGCGGCCCCGGTGCGCCACCCGCAGGCCCAGCTCCACCGTCTGCGGGAAGGCCAAGGGGGAAAAATAATTGCAATGGGTTTCCACCACCAGTCCGATCACCCTGCCTTCGCGGATGTCCAGTGCGCCCTGCTCTATCAAATAAGCGTTCACGGCGGTATCAAACCAGCTGTAATAGACCACGTTGTTCACATGTCCATAGGCATCGTTGTCCGCCCAGCGGGTGGCGATGCTGCGCCAGGCGCGGTAAGCGCTGCGCAGAGCCGGTTCAGGTTTGGTCATAGAGGGTAAAAAAGGGTTAAACGGCCTTGCCTAGGCTGCCAAGAGCGCGCCAAGTGGCTGGTTCAGACCCATTTTGCCATCGCAGTGGGCTTGTCCAGCCGTCCGACCCAAGTGCCCAAAATCCGATGTTTCAGAGGGAAAAGGGTCGCCAAATTGCCCTACATCAAGAAATTTTCACTATTTTTGCTGCATTGCAACAAAAATGTCTTGTAAGACCAGGTTTCATCCCTATAATTCATTCATGCTGCACTGCAACATAGCCAACAAGGGCCAGGTTACGGAGCAGATAGTGTTTTTAAACCTGGTCTTTTGCACATTTAACTTTGGAGTATTTTCATGCTAACCGTAGAACAAGTCGTCGCTTCCCACAAATCCAACCTCGAAACTCTGTTTGGCCTGACCAGCAAAGCTTTCGAAGGCGTTGAGAAAATTGTTGAACTCAACCTGGCCGCTTCCAAAGCTGCTCTGTCTGAGGCTTCTGCCCACACCCAAACCTTCATGAGCGTCAAAGACGCCCAGGAGCTGATGGCTCTGCAATCAGGTCTGCTGCAACCCTTGGCCGAAAAGACAGCGGCTTACAGCCGTCACCTGTATGACATCGCCAGCGGCGCTGGTGCTGAGTTCACCAAGACCATGGAAGCCCAAGCTGCTGAAGCCCAGCAAAAAGTGGCCGCTTTGGTTGACAGCGCTGCTAAGAACGCACCCGCAGGCTCTGAGTCCGCTGTTGCCATGATGAAAAGCACGGTTGCCGCTGCCCACAACGCACTGGAATCGGTTCAAAAAGCTGTCAAGCAAGCGACCGACGTAGCCGAAGCCAACTTCAACGCCATGGCAGCTACCGCTACCACCGCGACCAAGCAAGCTACTGCGTCCAGCAAAAAGCGTTAATCAGTCAGGCGGCAGCAAGTTTTTTTAAGCTTCTGCCGCAACCCAAGGGAAAACCCTGATACGATAGGTTTTTTGGGAGCGAAAGCTTCCTGTCGATTGTCTCCTCGGATCCTTTCGAAACCTTTGGTTCAGGGATCCCTTCAAGGCCTCGTTGCAAGACGAGGCCTTTTTTTTGGCTTCGGACTTACACGCCCCTGGGGAAGCTCCGTCTGGCTCGTTGATCGCAAAGATGCCGCGCGTGGGCCATTAGTAAGTATTTGGTTCACAAAGTCAGCTGGATTACGCCCCGCCACATCGTTTCGCTCTTTGCGGCCAAGGGCAAAGCTGGAGAGGGTGGATTTGAACTATTGTGGGCATGCGCCCAGCAGCCCAAGCCCACGCCTCAGCGCGACTTCGCCTCTATCGCAGCGCGCAACTGGGGCAAAGCCGCCAGCATAGCTTTGCGGCCCGCTTCGATGGAGCGCTTGCGGGCTCCAAAGTCCGCGCTGGAAATGCCCAACAACTGGGGCCGGATCACCACATCAGCGCCTTGCAACTCCAGGCTATTTATGCTCTTGCCCATGATGGTGAAGGTTTGCAAAAGAATCTCCAAGGTACCGCTGGCCGAGGCGGCTTCTGGCGGACTGGAAATATCCACCGCGATAATGAGTTCCGCCCCCATTTTTTTGGCGGCACGCACTGGCACCGGCGAAACCAGACCGCCATCCACATATTCGCGATTGCCAATCTTGACGGGTTGAAAAACCGCCGGAACCGCACTGGAAGCACGCACCGCTGTACCGGTATCGCCACGCTGGAAAACAATGTCGTTGCCACTGTTCAGGTCAGTGGCCACAATGCCCAGCGGCATGGGCATGGCTTCGATGGGTTTTTGCCCGACTTGGGCGTTCACATATTTAGCCAAGGCCTCGCCGCGCAATGCGCCACGGGTGAAAACCTGGAGGGTCCAATCGGCGATAGTCGCCTCTTCCATGGTTTCGGCGATGTGCTGCAACTGCGCGCCGGTTTTACCGCTGGCATACAGCGCTGCTACCAGGCTGCCCGCCGAGGTACCACTTACCAATACCGGGCGAATGCCCGCTTCTTCCAGAACTTGAATCACACCTACATGGGCAAAGCCGCGTGCGGCGCCACCACCCAGCGCCAAGCCGATGCGCGGCGGTGTTTTGACAACGGGTGCAGGCGGGGGCGCTGGTGGCTGCGTTGGGGTCGGCAGTTCGGCAACAGGCGTTTTGGCAGGCCCTGGCGTTGGGGCTTCCTCGCTTTGCGCCTTGCCTGCGGGTGCGGCGGGCGGGCTAGTTTCAATTGCTGGCACCTTTTCGCCTGTCTGCGCCGTACCCACGACCACGGGTGCTTTAACGGATGGCGCGGAAGCGCAAGCACTTAATAGTGCGACCATTGCGCCAACCAAAACGATTTGCAAGCATTGCTTCATGAAGTCCCTGACCCTGTGTGACAATGAAAAAATCAGATTGTGCAGGACAAAGGTAATCCTATGAAACGTCCGGCCCCGTGGGCGGCAAAAGTTGTCGCATTGCTGGACACTGGCAATAAGGCGGCGGCGCTGGCGCAAATCAAAGTGGCGCCTTCGGTGCGCGATGTGCAAGCACTTCAGCTTCTGCTGGGTCGCCATGCGCAATGGAAAAAAGACGGGATGGTGACGCAAGCGGTGGACGACCAGATCGCCAGCTTGTCGCACCCGCGTTTACATCGATCGCCCTAAAACTTCGCCGCATCCGCTTAGCCGCCGCGCGGTGGCCAAGCGCGGCGCAAAAACTTGCCAGGGATTTAAGAAACGGAAGGCTTCTTGTGCTTGCCCGCTTTGTGCTTCTTCGCGCTGACTTTATGTTTGTGGGCGTGCTTTTTAACCGCTTTTTTGTGCGACTTCACAACCGTTTCGGTACCGGCAGGCACGACGGTGGGCTCGGTTTGCGCGGAAGCCACTGCGGCACCCAGGGCAAGCAAGAGTCCAACGAAAATCGTTTGTAATTTCATGATTTTTTATCCTAAAGAAGCTTAAGCAGTCCAGAACGACCGGATGTCTTTAATACTAGCACGCCGCCCCCATCCCAATGCCGAACTAAGCAGATAAAGCGTGCAAAGACGCCGCAGCGTCGCTGGTGGGATTGCTAGGGCAAGGCGGCCACGGCACGCCGGTAAGACACAGATTGCAGCATGCTCTCCCAGGCCAAACACGGCACTTTGGGCAAGAGCTCCAAGCGCCTCGCGTGATTTTCTGGTTTAGGCTGATACGCGCCTGCGTATTGCGCCAGGCTGAGCTCTGCTAACACCGTGTCTAAAGGCGAATCGCCCGGCGTGCCTAGCAGGGACTGGTTGCACAGCAAAGCCATGTCGCAACCGGCCTGCAAGGCGGCCAACACTGCTTGTGTGGCACTGATTTCGCGCCCCTGTACCTGGCGCGCCCCGGCCATGGACAAGTCATCGCTAAAGATTGCGCCGCCAAAGCCCAGGCTTTGACGCAACACTTTTTGCAACCAGATCGCAGAAAAACCGGCAGGCAGGCTATCGACCTTCGGGTACACCACGTGCGCCGGCATGACGGCTTGCAACACCAGATCCAGCGTGGCATAGGGTGCTGCGTCTTTGGCCAACATACTGCGCAAACTGCGCTTGTCAATTGGCACTGCGAGGTGCGAATCGGCGTGCGCATAGCCGTGGCCAGGGAAATGTTTGGCGCAATGGGCTAGGCCGGTTTGCGCCATGCCTTGTATCAGGCTTTGGGCGAGCAAGCTCACGATGCGCGCGTCATCTGAAAACGCGCGATTGCCAATGACGCTGCTAGCGCCGTAATCCAGGTCCAGCACCGGGGCAAAACTCATGTCCACACCGCAGGCGCGCAATTGCGCGCCCATCACATGACCGCAAGCCAGCGCGGCGCGGCTGGCGGCCAAAGGCCCGGCCGGGCGGCCCGCGCGGGGCGCAGCCACAAACATTTCGCCCAGCGCGCGCATGGGCGGCAAATGCACAAAACCGTCATTGCGAAAGCGCTGCACGCGCCCGCCTTCGTGGTCCACGGCAATCAACAGGTCCGGGCGCAGCCGCTTGATACCGGCACACAAGGCTGTCAATTGCGCACGGTTTTCCCAATTGCGGCCAAACAAAATCAAGCCGCCTACCAGCGGATGGCGAAGGCGCTTTTTGTCCACCGCAGTTAACTGCGTGCCCGCGATGTCAATCATCAAGGGCGAATGTTGATTCGTCGTTTTCATGCCAAGGGTCTTAAGTCGCAGCGGGGCGCAAAGCACCAGCAGCATCGTCGCCCTGCGCAGGCAGCGCCGCCTGCGCGACGGGGCGTGATTCGACGATGCAAAAACTCACTGCATAGTCGGTTTCATCGCTGAGGCTAATTTGCGCGTACAAACCACGTGCCTCACACCAATCTTTTAAAGCACCATGCAAGACCACCACCGGCGCGCCACTGGGCAGTTTGGCAATTTCGCAAGAGCGCCAGGTCATGGGCATGCGCATGCCTAAACCCACGGCTTTGCTAAAGGCTTCTTTGGCGCTGAAACGGGTTGCCACATAGCGCACACCGCGCTCGGGCCAACGGCTGCTGCGGGCTTTCCAGGTGGCCAATTCGCCGGGCGCCAGTACTTTGGCGGCAAAGCGCTCGCCGTGGCGCTCCAGGCTGGCGCGTATGCGCCGCACGTCGCAAATATCCGTACCAATGCCAAAAATCATGGACGCAAACACGCCAGATAGGCTTGCACTGCGCTGGTGTATCCGCGCTCTAAAGCGTCACCAATCAGCGCATGGCCGATAGAGACTTCGCGCACGCCGGGCACTGCACGGATGAAAGGCGCCAGATTGTCCAAATTGAGGTCATGCCCCGCGTTAATGCCTAAGCCGGCCGCGGTGGCGGTACGGGCGGCCTGCTCAAAACGCTCCAACTGGGCCTGCGCCCCGGCGCTGCCCCAGGCCGCCGCATAAGGTTCGGTGTACAGCTCCACGCGGTCCGCACCCACGGCTTTGGCGCCGGCCATGGCATCGGCCTCTGCATCCATGAACAAACTCACGCGCACGCTCCAAGCTTGGGCCTGGGCAATCAAGGGGCCTAGCACCTCGGTGTCCTGCGGAAAGCTCCAACCGTGGTCGCTGGTGAGTTGGCCTTGCCCGTCTGGCACATAGGTGAGTTGGTGCAAAGGCAAATTACGCGCCACCAGGTCGGCAGCGACGTCCATCAAGTTGTGCAAAGGGTTGCCTTCAACATTGAATTCGCGGTCCGGCCATTGCTGCATCAATTCGGCCAATTCGAGCACATCACTGCCCCGGATATGGCGCGCATCCGGGCGCGGATGCACCGTAATACCCGAAGCTCCCGCCTGCAAACACAAGGTGGCAGCGCGGGTCACGCTGGGAATGCCCAGGTGGCGGGTATTGCGCACCAAGGCCACTTTATTCAAATTAACAGACAGTGCGGTAAAAGAGGTGTGCATGGCAAACGGACAGCTTCTTTAGGTTCAAAGGAAAAAGTACTAATAGGACTGGATGTCCACCATCATCTGGCGGGTGCGCAGCGTGCGAACCCCGCAATGGTAGTGCAGCAGCGCACGCAACAAGGGCTTGAGGGCGGTGCTCAGCGGTGCACAGGCACGCAAGGTGTCAGTGAAGCGGCTGCCTTCAGACAAAGCACTTTGCAAATCCGTCCATTGCGCACCGCTTAAAAAAGCCCGGTCGTCGGCATGGGCCTGGCGCAGCCCGCCTTCGGGCACCAGGGTGTAGGACTGGTCTGCCTCCAAGGCCGCCAGGGTCAGGGTTTGCACATCGAGCTGCGGCAGCAAGCCCACTTCGCGCAAGAGCAGTAACTCATAACTGCGCAGCGCCGCTTCCAGCACTTCTTCGTGCGCGCTGGCCAGCACCGCGACGACGCTGGCATAGACATCGAACAAAACCGGGTGCGGATCGTCGCGCGCCAAGAGCGTGAGCAAGAGCTCGTTGAGGTAATAACCCGAGAGCAAAGCCTCGCCCGTGGGCATGACATGGCCGCCCTGCCACTCGGCGCTTTTGAGGGTGCGGATTTCGGCATCCCCGCCGAATGCCAAATGCAGGCGCTGCAATGGGAGCAGCACAGGCCGGAAACTGGAGCTAGGCCGTTTGGCGCCTTTGGCGATCAGGGCGATGCGCCCATGGTGGCGGGTAAACACCTCCAGAATCAGGCTCGATTCGCTCCAGTCGTAGCGGTGCAGGACAAAAGCCGGTTCGTCTGCAATGCGCTTGACGGCCATTTACTCGTATCCGAAAGAGCGCACGCGCGCTTCGTCATCGGCCCAGCCGGAGCGCACTTTGACCCACATCTCAATAAACACTTTGGCATCGAGCAGCTTTTCCAGTTCGACCCGGGTTTCGGTGCCAATGCGTTTGATGCGCTCGCCTTTGTCGCCAATGACCATGGCTTTGTGGCCGTCACGCTCAACTACGATAGTCGCGGCAATACGCAGCAATCGCTTTTGTTTGCCGCGCCCGGCTTCTTCTTCAAATTTGTCGATGACCACCGTCGAGGTGTAAGGCAACTCGTCGCCCGTGAGGCGAAACAGTTTTTCACGCACGGTTTCGCTGGCCAAAAACTTTTCACTGCGGTCGGTTAGCTCATCGGCGGCGTACCACCAGGCTTGCTCGGGCAGGTATTTCTCGCAAATGCCCAGCATGCGTTCGATGTCTTTGGCGTTTTTGGCCGAGATCGGCACAAACTCCGCAAACGCGTGGCGCTGCTGCATCTCCTGCAGCCAGGGCGCAATATCGGCGCGGCGGTTCACCTGATCGAGCTTGTTGGCCACCAGCAAGGTGGGTACTTCTTTGCTGAGCAAGGCCAGCACTTTGGCGTCGGCCTGGTTGAACATACCGGCCTCCACCACGAACAAAATCAGGTCTACATCGCCCACCGCGCCCAGCACGGTTTTGTTGAGCGAGCGATTGAGGGCGTTGTTATGCCGGGTCTGGAAACCGGGCGTATCGACAAACACAAACTGCGAGGCGCCGCGCGTATGCATACCGGTGATGCGGTGGCGGGTGGTTTGGGCTTTGCGCGAGGTGATGCTGATTTTTTGCCCAACCAAGGCATTCATCAGCGTGGACTTGCCCACATTGGGTTTGCCCACAATCGCGACCAAGCCGCAGCGCTGGCCGGGTGCGCCCTGCTCGCCCGCTTCAGCCAGGCGCGGCATGGTTTTTAGCAGGCCTGCCAGCATGCTGTCCACGTCCTGCTCCTGCGGCATCTCCGTATCCGGCGCTGAAGAACTTGCTTTGTTTTTAGTTGGCATGCGGGGCTTTGGAGTGAATAGTTTGCAGCATGGCGCTGGCAGCAGCTTGCTCGGCGGCGCGGCGCGAACCACCAATGCCGCGCTCTACCAAGGACAGTTGCGCAATTTCGCACGCCACATCGAATGTCTGCTGGTGCGCCGCGCCCAAGGTGTTGACCACTTTGTAGTCGGGCAAGGGCATTTTGCGCGCCTGCAGCCATTCTTGCAATTGCGTCTTGGGGTCTTTGCCAATGGCGGCCATGCCGGGGTTGACATCGACTTTGTCAAACAAGCGTTGTACCAGGCCCTGCGCTGCGGGGTAACCGGCATCCAGGTAGATGGCGCCAATAATCGCCTCCAGCGCATCGGCCAGGATGGACGGACGCTTGGAGCCGCCCGAACGCATCTCACCATCACCGAGTTTGAGCAGGGGCGACAAGCCCAAATCCAAAGCCAGCTTATGCAAAGTCTCCTGGCGCACCAGATTGGCCCGTACGCGGGACAGGTCACCTTCGGGCAGCGATTGCAGCTTGGCGTACAAAAAATCCGATACCGCCAGGCTGAGCACGGAGTCGCCCAAAAATTCCAAGCGCTCGTAATGGTCGGAAGAAAAGCTGCGGTGCGTTAAGGCCTGCTCCAGCAAGGCCGGATGCTTAAATTCATGTTGCAGGCGTTGCTGCAATTGCACAAGCTCAGGCTTCACGTCTTGCCCCTACGCCGCAGTGCTACCGGCGCGCGCCACGCCGTGGGTCTGGTCTGCCCCCAGGTCAATGGAAAGACCCGACGCGCTTGAGGTTGCCGAAGTTCATCCATACAAAAAACGCTTTGCCGACAATGTTTTTCTCGGGCACAAAGCCCCAGTAACGCGAGTCCATGGAGTTGTCGCGGTTGTCGCCCATCATGAAATACTGGCCCTCGGGCACCTTGCAGGTCACGCCCTCAATGGTGTAATTGCAGCCCTCGGAGCCGGCGAATTTGTCGGCTCCTGGGACAAAAGCCGGGCGCTGCTCGTCATTGAGTACGCGGTGGCTTTGGGTGCCGAATTTTTCTTCGAATTGCTTGAAGTAGCGCATCGCATCTTCATCAAAAAATTCCGGCACGGAATCGGTGGGAACCGCTTGGCCGTTGATCGTTAGGCGCTTATTGAGGTAAGCCACTGTGTCGCCTGGCACGCCGACCACGCGCTTGATGTAGTCCAGGCTGGGCTTGGGCGGGTAGCGGAACACCATCACATCGCCACGCTGCGGCTTTTCGCCCTCGGTGATTTTGGTGTTGAGCACCGGCAGGCGCAGGCCATAGTGAAATTTGTTGACCAAAATCAGATCACCCACCAGCAAGGTCGGAATCATGGAGCCCGAGGGAATCTTGAAGGGTTCGACGATAAATGAGCGCAGAAAAAACACCGAAATAATGACCGGGAAGAGCCCGGCGGTCCAATCGAGCCACCAGGGCTGGGCGAGGATGGTTTCAGTGGCCTGGGCAATATCGCCATCGACACGGGCAATGCCTTTGCTCTGCAAATCGGCACGGCGCTTGTCATCAGCTTCCTGCAATTGGCGGGCTGCCGCTTGGCGTGCCGGCAAAAAATAAAAGCGCTCGGCCAGCCAATAGACACCGGTCACCGCCGAGGCCATAAACAACAGGAATGCGAAATTACCTTCTACCGCGCCGGAAAACCAGGCGCCGGCATAGGCGACAAAGGCGGCAAGTACTAAAGCGGTAATGAAAGGCATCAGTCTTCCACCCGCAAAATAGCCAGAAAAGCCTCTTGAGGCACTTCCACCGATCCGATTTGTTTCATGCGTTTCTTGCCTGCTTTTTGTTTCTCAAGGAGCTTGCGTTTGCGCGAAATATCGCCGCCGTAGCACTTGGCCAGCACGTTTTTGCGCAAGGCTTTGATTGTCTCACGCGCAATTACATTCGAACCAATCGCCGCCTGGATAGCAACGTCGTACATCTGGCGCGAAATCACCTCGCGCATCTTGCCGACCACTGCCCGACCCCGGTAGGTAGCCTGGGTGCGGTGCACGATGATGGACAGCGCATCGACGCGCTCGCCGTTGAGCAAAATATCCACCTTGACCACATCGGAGGGGCGGTATTCCTTGAACTCATAGTCCATGGACGCATAGCCCCGGCTGACGGATTTGAGTTTGTCAAAAAAGTCCAGCACGATTTCGCCCAGCGGCATGTCGTAGGTCAGCATCACTTGGCGGCCGTGGTAGGCCATATTGAGCTGTAGGCCACGCTTTTGGTTGGCCAGGGTCATGACCGCACCCACGTATTCCTGCGGCATATACAAATGCACGGTGACTATGGGCTCGCGGATTTCATCGAGCTTGCCCTGGTCGGGCATCTTGGACGGGTTTTCCACCATGCGCACTTCGCCATCGGCCTGCACCACCTGGTAGACCACGCTGGGGGCGGTGGTGATCAAGTCCTGGTCAAACTCGCGCTCTAGACGTTCCTGCACGATCTCCATGTGCAACAGCCCCAAAAATCCGCAGCGAAACCCAAAACCCAGCGCCTGGGACACTTCGGGCTCGTAATGCAGCGAGGCATCATTGAGCTTGAGCTTTTCCAGGCTGTCGCGCAAGCCTTCGTACTGGTTCGCCTCAGTCGGGTACAAACCGGCAAACACCTGGGGTTGGATTTCCTTGAAGCCGGGCAGCGCTTGCGTGGCGGTGGCCGCTGCGCCGCCCGTACCCGGCCGGATCAGGGTGACGGTGTCGCCCACCTTGGCCGCCTGCAGTTCGCGGATGCCCGCGATGATGTAGCCCACCTCGCCCGCCTCCAGCGATTCGCGCGGCAAATTAGCTGGGGTGAACACGCCCAGGTTGTCGGCGTTATAGACCGCTCCGGTCGCCATCATCTTGATTTTTTCGCCGCGCGCCAGGCGCCCGTCTACCACGCGCACCAGCATCACCACCCCGACATAGCTGTCAAACCAGCTGTCAATGATCATGGCCCGCAAGGCGCCATCGGGATTGCCTTTAGGCTGCGGCACCTTGGCGACGATGGCCTCCAAAATCTCATCAATGCCCAGGCCGGTTTTGGCGGAGCAGGGAATGGCCTCAGTGGCGTCGATGCCGATCACGTCCTCGATCTCGGAGCGCGCGTTGTCCGGGTCGGCGTTAGGTAAATCCATCTTGTTAAGTACCGGCACCACCTCCACGCCCAGCTCTAGCGCGGTATAGCAATTGGCCACCGTCTGCGCCTCCACGCCCTGGCTGGCATCGACCACAAGCAAGGCACCCTCACAAGCCGATAGCGAACGGCTCACTTCGTACGAGAAGTCCACATGGCCGGGCGTATCGATCAAATTGAGGTTGTAGACCTGCCCATCTTTGGCCTTGTACTGCAAGGCCGCCGTCTGCGCCTTGATAGTTATCCCCCGCTCTTTTTCAATGTCCATAGAGTCCAAAACCTGGGCTTCCATGTCGCGCGCTTCCAGGCCACCGCAGCGTTGAATCAGGCGGTCGGCCAGCGTGGATTTGCCATGATCAATATGGGCAATGATCGAAAAATTTCTGATGTGTTGCATCAAGCAAAAGGGTCAAGAGATTGAATTAAAAAGGCCTGGGCAGAAAAAAGGGCACGTCGGATGAACGACGCGCCCTGAACCAACATTCTTTGGCAACTGCGAAAGCTGGAACTTCATTGTAGGGAAAAAGCGTAAAACGACGACGTCACACATGGGGCCAATCGGCTTGTTGTCTGTCGACAACATTCTATTTATTCACAAGTTATGCACAGATTGTAAGCAAACCATGTGAATAAGGTGTTGATGGGATGTGCAGCACTCAAAAGCATTCCGTATCGCGAATTTTGCAAACTACTTTATTACCGAAAACGTATTTTCGGAGGCTTCATTCTAACTAATCCATCAATCAATTTTTTTGCCTCGCGGGTCTGAAAAACCGCTTTGTAAGGGCTTTCCCTTCCCTTTTTCCCCTGGAAGCAGGCCGCTGGTCGGGCCAGTCCGGCCCCACCGTGCAAGCCCAGAAGGCAGATTACCACCTTAGTTGCCTGGTTTGATCAACGCGTATTGCGTCCATTCGCCGCGCCGAAATAGCACGTTGATGGCCTTGCTTTTATCCAGCTTAGCCACCACGGCCTCAAATTCTTTGACTGATGCAACTTCGACATTCCCGATGGCCAAAATGACATCGCCTTGGCGCAGGCCCGCGCGCGCTGCCGGCTCGGCTGCTGCATCCACACTGACGCCACCTTTGACGCGCAGCTCCTTCTTCTGGGCCTCCGTCAGTTCGCTCACGCTCAAGCCCAAGGCCTGACCGGCGGCGGCTTTAGGTTTAACTTCGGCTGGCCCCGGTTTGGCAGCCGTTTTCTCGGCCTCAATCTCGGCGACGGTCACGTTCAGTTCTTTATTCGCGCCGCGTCGCTGCACCGTAACCGTGGCTTTGGTACCTGGTTTGATTTCGCCAACGATACGCGGCAAATCAATCGACTTCTCAATGGGCTTGCCGTTGAAGCGCAAAATAATGTCGCCCGGTTCTACGCCCGCCTTATCCGCCGGTGCACCCGCTTCCACGCTGGTCACCAGCGCGCCCTGCGCCTTGGGCAGACCCAAAGACTCCGCCAACTCTTTGCTCACCGGCGCAATACCCACGCCGATACGCCCCCTGGACACCCGGCCCTGGCTGCGCAACTGCTCCACCACGCGCACCGCCTCGTCCATCGGTATCGAAAAGGAAATACCCATAAAGCCGCCGGAGCGCGAGTAAATCTGGCTGTTAATACCCACCACTTCGCCCCGCATATTGATCAGCGGGCCACCCGAATTGCCAGGGTTAATGGCGACGTCGGTCTGGATAAAGGGTAGGTAATCGGTGTCGTCGGTATAGCGCTGCTTGGCGCTAACGATACCGGCGGTCACCGTGTTTTCAAAGCCAAAAGGCGAGCCGATGGCCATCACCCATTCGCCTACTTTGAGCCGCCCGACGTCACCCACTTTGACGGGCGTCAGACCGCTTACCTCAATTTTGACCAGCGCGACATCGCTGCGCTTGTCCGCGCCGATGATTTTGGCTTTGAATTCCCGCTTGTCCGTGAGCGTCACCAACACCTCGTCCGCCCCATCGATCACATGCGCATTGGTCATGATCAGACCGTCTTGCGAAAAGATAAAGCCCGAACCCACGCCCCGCGGCACCTCTTCTTCGGGCGCGCCGCGATTAGAGCGCGGTGCCTGCTTTGGCATATTGGGCGTAGGCAAACCAAAGCGGCGGAAAAACTCCATCATTTCCTCGTCGCCCGGCCCGCTGGGCTGTTGGCGGCTGGAGACTTTTTGTATGGTGCGGATATTGACCACTGAGGGACCGACCTGCTCGACCAGGTCGGTGAAATCCGGCAAGGCACGCGCTTGGGCGTGGGCGTGCTGGGCAGGCAGGCCGATCAGGGTCAGCGCCAACAGGACGGCAGCCAAGGCACTGAGCCAAGCATTCAAGCGACTAGAAACAGGTGGTACGAACATAGATCTCATCCTCTAACTCCCCATACAAACGGTGCGAAGCACAGTGCAAACCAAGTATCGACGCGGCCATCGCTACATGTGGCCGGTACCCTAAATATCAAAACGTATTAAAAATACTTTACATGAAGCCGGCATGGCGTGAGCCCAGTTTGGCAATTAAACCCCGAGTTGCTCGGGCACTATGCCGTGGCCGCGCTCCACATGCGCGACCAGGGCACGACGAAATGCAGTCCATTGTGCTTGTCGCTCCATCACGGGCCCCGTCATTAACCATTGCACACACCCGTTTCCAGCGGACAAGCGTAGCACCGAAAAACCGGTCAGAGCCACAGTCCACTGCACCTGACAAGTTTCGTCCTGCGGCCACGCAGACCAGCGCCAGGCATTGCCGTCCCACTCCAAGGTACCGCTGGGCGTTTGCCACCAGGCGCGGGCGGCAAGGATACATATGCCGCAGAAAAGCAGCGCCAATAAGGCCAAGTACCTCGCATCCACTTCATGCAGGCCGAGCATCACTAACAACGATAGGTTGATCAAACCCAGCCCCAGCAGCACACCCGCATGGCTGGAACTACGGCCAAAGTGCAAACAAACGGGAGGCGCCTGGCTCAACACGGTCTATTGCCCCCCCTCACGGCTAACGGAAACGCCTTAAACGCGTTTGAACACCAATGCGCCGTTAGTGCCGCCAAAGCCGAAGTTGTTTTTCAAAGCCGCCCGGATCGGCATGTCGCGCGCTTGGTTGGCGCAGTAGTCCAGATCGCATTCAGGGTCGGGGTTGAGCAAGTTGATAGTCGGCGGGCACTTCTGGTGGTAGAGCGCCAGCACGGTAAACACCGACTCCAGCCCACCGGCACCGCCAAGCAAATGCCCGGTCATGGATTTGGTGGAACTGATCACGATGCGCTTGGCGTGCTCGCCCAGCGCCGCCTTGATGGCATTGGTTTCGTTGATATCCCCCAAGGGCGTGGACGTGCCATGCGCATTGAGGTAGTCGATATCATCAGGATTAAGGGCCGCGTTACGCAAGGAGCTCAGCATGGCGCGGCGCGGGCCGTCCATATTGGGTGCCGTCATGTGACCGGCATCGGCACTCATGCCAAAGCCAGCTAACTCGGCGTAGATGCGGGCGCCACGCGCTTTGGCGTGTTCATATTCCTCCAGCACCATGATGCCGCCGCCCTCGCCCAGTACAAAGCCGTCGCGGTCTTTGTCCCAGGGGCGCGACGCCGTCGCCGGATCATCGTTGCGGGTGCTCAGGGCGCGCATGGCTGCAAAGCCGCCCACACCCAAGTGGGAAACCGCCGCTTCCGATCCGCCCGCCACCATGACATCGGCGTCGCCATACTCAATCATGCGACCGGCCTCGCCTATGCAATGCAAGCCCGTGGTGCAGGCGGTAGCAATGGCGATATTGGGACCTTTGAAGCCAAAGCGCATGGACACATGGCCGGCAGTCATATTGATGATCGAGGCGGGGACGAAAAACGGCGAGATGCGCCGTGGGCCTCGCGCGGTAAATTCGATATTGGTATGTTCAATCATGGGCAGGCCACCAATGCCCGAGCCGATCACGCAACCGATGCGTGTCGCTTCTTCTTCGCCCAGCGCATCGCCGGTGGCCAGTCCCGCGTCTTCCACCGCTTGCACGGCGGCGACGATGCCGTAATGGATAAAAGTATCCATAGCGCGCGCGTCTTTGGGGCTGATATAGCGGTCCAAGTCCAAATCGCGCACCTCGCCGGCAATGCGGCAGGAAAATGCGCTTGCATCAAATTTGCTGATTTGGCTGATGCCTGATGTGCCCGCCAGCAGATTGGCCCAAGCCTGATCTACCGTATTGCCCACCGGGCTGACACAGCCCAAACCGGTAACTACAACGCGACGACGGGACATACTCACCTGTATAAAACGTTTCGTCAATGACAAACTGCGCCCAGGGGCTGCGCCGCCTGGGCCCCCGTGCGGCTTGCGCAAAGGCCTGTCGCCGGGAATTTTTCTAACATCCGGCCGCAATGGCGGGGTGTTAGGCCAGGCCTATCAGGCCTTTTTGTGGGTCGTGGCGTAGTCCACGGCGTTTTGTACCGTGGTGATTTTTTCGGCGTCTTCGTCCGGGATTTCGATACCGAACTCATCTTCCAAGGCCATCACCAGTTCCACCGTGTCCAGCGAATCAGCGCCCAAATCGGCCACAAAGGCTTTTTCGTTGGTGACCTGGGACTCTTCTACACCGAGTTGCTCGGCGATGATTTTCTTGACACGTACTTCGATATCGCTCATGGGTTCCCTCTAAGGGTTGTGAAACAGTCCGCAATTTTACCAGTGCGGGCGATCTGCGCTCGCAGTGGCCGCCCCGCGGACACAAAGGCGTGAAACCAGATACTACTTTACATATACATGCCGCCGTTGACGTGCAATTCCTGGCCCGTCACATAGGCCGCTTGCGGCGAGGCCAGATAGACCACCGCATGCGCGATATCGGAAGGCTGGCCCAGATGCCCCAAGGGAATCTGGGTTTGCAAGGCATTTTGCTGCTCTTGGCTGAGCGCTGCCGTCATGTCGGTGGCGATAAAGCCCGGCGCGATGCAATTGACGGTGATCTGCCGCGAACCAAGCTCGCGGGCCAGGGCGCGGGTCATACCCGCCACACCGGCTTTGGCTGCGGCGTAATTGGCCTGGCCGGGATTGCCGGAAGCGCCCACCACCGAGGTGATATTGATGATGCGGCCATAGCGCTGCTTCATCATGGTCCGCATTACCGCTCGGCTCATGCGGAACACGCCTTTGAGGTTGGCATCGATCACCGCATCCCAGTCATCGTCTTTCATGCGCATGGCCAGGTTATCGCGGGTGATGCCGGCGTTGTTGACCAGCACCTGCAAACTGCCTAGCTCCTTGATCACCGAATCCACTAGCGCGTCACAAGCAGGGCCATCCGTCACGTTGAGCACCCGCCCGGCGCAGCCTGCATAGGCCTCCAAGGCCCGGCTAATGCCTTTCGCACCCGCTTCGCTGGTCGCCGTTCCGACCACGCGCAGGCCCTGGCGGGCCAATTCGAGGGCGATGGCCGCGCCAATGCCGCGCGATGCGCCGGTGACCAGGGCTACTTGGCCCGCAAACTCGTTAGCACTCATTGCAAACCCGCCTGTGTTTCGGCCAAAGTGGCCGGATCAAAAACCGCAAACGCACTTAAAGACGCATCAATGCGCTTGACCATGCCGCTTAATACCTTGCCAGGGCCGCATTCGACAATTTGCTCCAGGCCCCGCGCTTTGAGAGCTTGAACGGTTTGCACCCAGCGCACCGGCCCGAAGGCCTGGCGGCACAAAGCCTCGCGAATACGGTCTGGCGCGGTTTCCACCGCGACGTCGATATTGTTAATCAGGGGAATCTGCGGGCTGGCAATCGCAATCTGACCCAAGCGTTCGCGCAGTATCAAGGCCGCCGGCTGCATCAAGGCGCAATGGAATGGGGCCGATACAGGCAGCAACAAAGCGCGCTTGGCGCCCTGCGCTTTGAGTACCTCACAAGCGCGCTCGACAGCCGCTTTACTACCGGAAATTACCGTCTGAGCGTTGTCATTGAAATTAGCCGCCTCCACCACTTCGCCGCTCTCAGGAGAAAACTCTGCCGCCACGTCGGCACACAAAGCCGCCACACGCGCCGGGTCCATGCCCAAAATAGCCGCCATCGCGCCCTTACCTACGGGCACGGCTTCCTGCATGGCCTGGCCACGCAAACGCACCAAGGGCACCGCATCGGCCAGCGTCATGGCGCCCGCCGCCACCAAAGCCGCGTACTCACCCAGGGAATGCCCGGCCACCGCCTGCGGCGCAACACCCACTTCGGCCATCCACACGCGGTAAGCAGCGACACCCGCCACCAGCATCACCGGCTGGGTATTGGTCGTCAAGGCCAGGGCTTCTTTGCTGCCTTCGCGAATCAAGGCGCCCACATCTTCATGCAAAGCCTGTGAGGCCTCGTCCAGCACCGCGCGTACCACCGGGTGATCGCCCCATGCGTCGAGCATGCCCACGGACTGGGAGCCCTGGCCGGGAAAAACAAAAGCAAATGGTTTCATCGGTTCAAGCGTCTAATTAATGAAAACAAAATGAAAAGCGATACGAGCGGCAGCGCAGCAAAATTAGAGCCTTAGCAAGACCGCGCCCCAGGTAAAGCCGCCGCCCACGCCTTCGAGCAATACGGTTTGACCTTTCTGAATCCGCCCGCCACGCACACCGGCATCGAGCGCCAGCGGAATCGAGGCCGCTGAGGTATTGCCATGCTGGTCCACCGTCAACATGACCTTCTCCATAGGCAGCTTGAGCTTTTTAGCCGTGCTTTGAATGATGCGGATATTGGCCTGGTGCGGCACCAGCCAATCGATGTCTGTCTCGGTTTTCCCGGCCTTGGACAAGACCGCGCGGGCTGCGTCTTCGAGCACGCCTACCGCCAGTTTGAATACCGCTTGGCCTGCCATTTTGAGCAAGGGAACGCCGCTAACCGCGCCACCCTGCACATGGCCGGGCACACACAAAATATCGACATGGCGCCCGTCTGCATGCAAATCGGTAGACAAAATGCCGGCCGCTTCAGAGGCTTCCAGCACTACGGCCCCAGCGCCATCGCCAAAAAGCACGCAAGTGCCCCGGTCTTTGAAATCCAATATGCGGGAGAAAATTTCTGCGCCAACCACCAGTGCGCAACGGGCGCTACCGGTCTTGATCAGCGCATCGGCTATGGTCAGCGCATACACAAATCCGCTGCACACCGCCTGCACATCAAACGCTGCGCCACCAATCGCCCCGAGCTTGCCTTGCAAAATGCAGGCGGTAGAAGGAAACACCATATCCGGCGTGGAGGTGGCGACGATGATCAGATCGACCTCGCTGGCCGAGCGCCCCGCCGCTTGCAAAGCCGCTTGGCAGGCATGCAAAGCCAGGTCACTGCAAAACACACCGTCGTCGGCAAAGTGGCGGGCGCTGATACCGCTGCGCTCGACGATCCAGTCGTCCGATGTCTCAATGCCGTCCTGCGCCAGTCGCGCCACCATATCGGCATTGCTCAGGCGCTTGGGCGGGAGATAACTGCCGGTGCCCGTAATACGTGAATAGCTATTCATGAAAAATCCGGATCGGGAACTTAGCCCTGCGTGGGGGCGGGAACTTGCGCATTGAGCAGAGGCGCTGCATGCGCAATGCGCGTTCGCACGCGCTCTAAAAGGTCGTTCTGAACCGCATCATACGCCCGGCCTAAGGCACTAGAAAACGCCAGTTCATCGGCTGAGCCGTGGCTCTTAAATACCAGTCCGCGCAAGCCCAGCAAGGCCACGCCGTTGTAACGCCGGTGGTCAATGCGCCGCTTGAGCGCGGACAAGACCGGGGCCGAGGCCAGCGCCGCTAGCTTGGTAAACAGATTGCGCCCGTATTCCTCTTTCAGGAAACCGACGATCATGCCGGCCAGGCCCTCGCTGGTTTTGAGGGCCACGTTGCCCACAAAACCGTCGCACACCACCAGGTTCACCGTGCCTTTGAAAATGTCATTGCCTTCGACATTGCCGAAAAAATTCAAATCCCCGCTGGCCGCTGCTGCCCGCAGCAATTCGCCGGATTCTTTAATCGTTTCATTGCCCTTGATGACTTCGGACCCAATATTGAGCAAGCCCACCGAAGGCGCGTTGATGCTGTCGGTCACCGACACCAGCGCCGAGCCCATCACCGCAAATTGCAGCAAATGCAAAGGCGTGCAATCGACATTGGCGCCCAAATCCAGCACCGTGGTCGCATGGCCCTTGGCATTGGGAATTTGCCCGGCAAGCGCGGGCCGCTCTATGCCTTCGAGCGTTTTGAGGAGATAGCGTGCAATCGCCATCAGCGCGCCGGTGTTGCCCGCCGAGACTGCGGCTTGCGCCAAGCCGTCGCGCACTTGCTCGATGGCGACGCGCATGGACGAATCTTTTTTCTTGCGCAAGGCGACTTCCAAGGCATCGTCCATCTCCACCACTTCGCTGGCGAATACCTTGGTAACACGGGGATGGGAGAAATCGGCCAAAGCCTGCGGCAAACCGACTAATACCAAGTGGGCGTCCGCGTGCGAAGCCAGGAATTTGCGGCAAGCTGGGAGGGTGACCGGGGGACCAAAATCCCCGCCCATACAGTCCACTGCGATGGTAATCATGCAGCGTACGGGAGAAAAAGAAGTTTCACGGGACTCAAGCGCGTGGACATGAAAAAAGCCCGAGGCTACAGGCGATGCAGCTTCGGGCTTGGTGCCGACCGCGGGGGTCAGGCTTCTGATTTGGTCTTGAGGACTTTGCGGCCACGGTAAAAGCCGGTCGGGCTGATGTGGTGACGCAAATGGATTTCGCCGGTGGTCGGCTCCACGGCAATGCCGGGCACCACCAGTGCATTGTGCGAACGGTGCATGCCGCGCTTGGAGGGGGATTTTTTGTTTTGCTGAACTGCCATGGTTGGCTCCTAGTCAAAGTGGCTGCAGGCGAGGCAGCACCGTCGGTTAATCGGATGGTGCAAATCACGCGGTTTGCACCCAAGCCTTCCATTATAGCGTCTGGCCGCATTTGCAAGAGCGCTCAGCTTTTGGGCGTCTTGAGCTGCGCCAGCTTGGCAAAGGGGTTTGGGCGCTCGCTCGTCGCTTCAAAATCAGCGTCCGCCGCAGACAACTTCAGGTCGCCGGGGCATTTCTCATGTTTGGGCGAGACCGGCAAGGCCATCAGCAGCTCGTCTTCCACCAATTCCAGCAAGTCAAACTGAGGCGAGCTGACCAGCAAGTCTTCCTCTGAGTCCTCGTCCTGCGCTAAAGCAGCTTCCTCTGACTCCACAAAGCGAAATTCACGATCGAACTGCACCTGGGTAGTTACCGGCTCCAGACAGCGCTGGCATACCAAGTCAATCTCTACCTGCCCTTTCAGCTGCAACCACGGCACAGACGCACCCGCAGCGTCGCTACGCATGCTGCCCAGCGCCTGGAAATGCACCGTGCGCTCAGCCACCGCCTGCACTGCTTCGTCCGCCAAGCGGGGCAATTGGGCCAAAGGTGACTTGCCTTCCAGGGGCGAGGCTTCGAGCGCGAAGGCTGCAATTGATAGCTTGCGGTACGAGGTGGAAGTGGCCATGCGTGCAGTGTAAGAGAATCAGCCCATGCAAAGCCCCGCCACCCGCGCCCTGATTCTGGCGTCCACTTCCCGCTACCGCCGCTCGCTGCTCGAGCGCCTGCAATTGCCTTTTACGGTGCAAGCGCCCGGTGTGGACGAAACGCCCCTGGCCGGTGAGGCGCCGGCGGAACTGGCCAGCCGACTGGCCCTGGCCAAGGCCGCCGCCGTGGCAGACGCGGCGCCCCATGCCGTGGTGATCGGCTGCGACCAAGTGGCGGACTTAGCCGGACAGGCTTTGGGCAAGCCGGGTAACTACGAAAACGCTGTCAGCCAGCTGCGCGCCATGCGCGGCCAGACGGTGGTATTTCAAACCGCCATGGCGGTGGTGTGCAGGGAAAGCAGCTTTTACGAAGAAGTGCTGGTGCCGGTACGGGTTGCGTATCGCGACGCATCGGACGCTGAAATTGATTTTTACCTGCGCGCCGAAGAACCCTATGACTGCGCGGGCAGCGTCAAAAGCGAAGGCATGGGCATTGCGCTGATGCACAGCATCGACAACGATGACCCCACGGCGCTCATCGGCCTGCCGCTGATTCGCCTGAGCGCCCTGCTGCGCCGGGCTGGCCTACCCGTATTGGGGTCTGCGTGAACCCGGTCGCCGGTGCCATAAGCGCAAAGCGCCTGGGCACGCTGTATCTGGTTCCCACGCCTTTGGATTTTGGCTGCGACAGCGTGGCGCCCTTGGGCGAGGTGCTACCCCAAGCCACCATCGTGCGCGCCGCCGCGCTCCAGCACTGGGTATGCGAAAACGCCAAATCAGCGCGCGCCTTTCTCAAGCGCGTGGGCGAGGTCAGCCCCCTGTGCGCCAGCATCCAAGAGCAGGACTTACAGGAACTGCCGCGCGAGGTGCATAAAAAAGGCGATGTCGGCTTTGATGCACGCAGCTTGCTGGCACCGGCTTTGCAAGGGCAGGATATGGGCTTGCTCAGCGAAGCCGGCATGCCGGCGATTGCTGATCCGGGCGCCTCGGTGGTGCGCGCTGCCCATGCGCTGGGTATCGAAGTGCAACCCTTGATTGGCCCGGTATCGCTGATGCTGGCGCTGGCAGCCAGTGGCCTGAACGGCCAGAACTTCGCGTTTGTAGGCTATGTGCCCAGCGAACCGGCCTTACGCGCGCAGCGCATCAAGGCGCTGGAAGCGCTTGCGCTCAAGACCGGGCAAACCCAATTGTTTATTGAAACGCCTTACCGCAACGAAGCCTTGTTGCGCACGCTGGTGGAAGTATTGCAAGCGGGTACGCGCTTGGCGGTGTCTATGGGCTTGACGCTAGAAACATGCCGCCACTACAGCGGCACGTCCCAGGAGTGGAAACGCGGCAAGTGGGGCTTGAACAATCAAACACCGGCTGTATTTGCGATTGGCCCCTGAGGCCCAGGCGGGTAGGCCAGCGGCTTGAAGTGGGCTTGGGGCTTGCGCCTTAACGCAAGCCAGGCGCGTAGCGCAAGGCGCTGGCCATGGATTCGCCCATGGATGCACCAAAGCGCTTGACCAAACGTTCGGCTACGTTTTCGCGGCGGGTGTAGTCGATGATCTCCGGCGCCTTGACGACCTCACGGGCTACGTAATCGAGGTTGCCCAGATGGTCGGCCAGCCCCATCTTGACCGCCTGATCACCGGTCCAGAACAAACCGCTAAAAGTCTCTGGCGTCTCTTGTAAACGGTCTCCACGTCCGTCTTTGACGGCGCCGATGAACTGCTGGTGAATTTGGTTCAGCATGGACTGCGCAAACTCTTTTTGTTTTTCTGTCTGCGGGCTAAAGGGGTCTAGAAAGCCTTTGTTCTGGCCTGCGGTCATCAAGCGGCGCTCCACGCCCAGTTTTTCCATCAAACCGGTAAAGCCAAAGCCGTCCATCAGCACGCCGATGCTGCCCACGATGCTGGCCTTGTCCACGAATATCTGGTCGGCAGCTACCGCAATGTAATAGGCTGCCGAAGCGCAGGTTTCTTCCACCACCACATAGACCGGCTTCTTATGCAAAGCCTTCAAACGGCGAATCTCGTCGTTCATGATGCCCGCTTGCACCGGGCTGCCGCCGGGCGAATTAATTAAGAGCACCACGGCTAGCGCTCCCTCGTCTTCAAATGCACTGCGCATGGAAGTAATCACCGCTTCTGCACTGGCATCGGCGCCCGAGGCAATCTCACCCTTGATCTCGACCACCGCCGTATGCGGCCGGGACACATCGGTGTTGTGCATGCTGCCGCTGCGGTCCATGCCCAGCCAAATCAGCCCCGCAAAAAACAAAAGCCAGGCCAGTCGCATGCCGTATTTCCAGCGCCGCGCTGCGCGCTGCTCGGCCAGGCTGTCGTGCATCCATTTTTCGATGAAGCTGCGCTCCCACGCCGCCCCGCTGGCGGCGGCAGGCTTGTTATCGCTAGCTTGCGCTGCAGCCTGCGCTGGTACGGGAGTGGGGGCTGCGGGATCGGTAAAAACGGGCTCTGTCATATTAGAAAGTCTGCGGTAGTAATTGCAGGTCAGTATGCCAGCCCACCAGGCCGTCCTGCTCAGAAAGGGCAATTTTGACCAAGCCGCCACGGCAGGGGCCGTTCATGCAACGCCCGGTGTCCGGCGCGTACAGGGCGCCATGGGTGGCGCAAATTAACCACTGGCCGGTGGAGTCAAAAAAACGGTTGGCCTGGAAATCCATTTCCATAGCCACATGGCTGCAACGGTTGAGGTAGGCATGCACTTCGCCCTTGAAGCGTATGGCAAATGCCCAACAGCTTTGCCCCCGGTACAGCACGTCAAAGGGCACCGCCAGCCCGCTATCTTGTAGTTCGGCGGAAGGACACAAGGGGATCAGCGTGCTTTCAGCAGTCATGGGGGAACAGGTATTTGATTTCAAAAATCCTATCGGCCTCTAGGCGCGGCGGCGTTATGCGCTTTCCAGCATCCAGCGGTGCAAGGCTTGGGCCGAGTCTGCAATATATAGAGGCTGAAGGGCAGCCAAGGCACTTTCGTCATGGGCGCCGTAGTTCACGCCCACACTGGCGCAACCGGCATTGGCCGCTAGTTGCAAGTCGTGCGTGGTGTCGCCCACCATTAAGGTGCGCTCAGGAGACACGCCCATTTCCGCCATCAATTCATGCAGCATGCGTGGATGCGGCTTGCCTGCGGTTTCGTCTGCCGTGCGGCTGGCGTGGAACAGGTCTTTGAGGTCCACATGGGCCAAAGCCTGGTCCAGGCCCCAACGGCTTTTACCGGTGGCCACGGTCAGGAAGTATTGGCGTGCTTTCAATTCGGCCAGCATTTCCAGCACGCCGGGGAACAAGCTAATCTGGTCTTGCTCGCGTCCGTAGTGGTATTTGTAACGCTCACCCAGCAGCGGGTATTTTTCTTTGGGAACGTCCGGCGCCGCATGGGCCAAAGCCTGGCCCAGCCCCAAACCGATCACATACGCCGCATCCTTGTCGCTGGGCACGCTGCCACCCACATCGCGCACCGCGCCCTGGATGGAGCGCACGATGATGGCGGTGGAGTCGAACAGGGTGCCGTCCCAGTCGAAGGCGATCAGGTCAAAACGGCGTTTGGGTACGGAAGTCATAGGTCGTCTATCTGCTTGGCAACGGTCGGCAAGGCGTCGATGGTAGCAAGTGCAGCGGGAAGCCTTGCTTGCAAAAAAGGCAGCAATTCAGGGGCCAAGGGCGCTTGCAAGGCAAGCGCCTCCCCGCTGACCGGATGGGCGATTTGCAAACGCCAGGCATGCAAAAACATGCGCTTGAGCGGCACCGCAGCGCGCGCCCAGACTTTGTTGTCCTCGAAATTTCCGTATTTGTCGTCGCCCGCAATCGGCATGCCTTCAGAGGCCAAATGCACCCTTATTTGGTGGGTGCGACCGGTTTTGATGGTCACCGCCAGCATGCTCATGGACTGCGTAGCGCCCGGCGCACTGCGGGTCAGCACTTTCACCAAAGTCACCGAGGGCATACCGTCTGGGTCATCGCGCGCAACCACTTTGACGCGGCGCTCACCCTCGCCTGCACCGCCCGCGCTGTCCAGCAAATATTTGTGCAGCGGCTTGTCCAGCACTTTTTTATGCGCAGGCCAATCGCCCGCCACCAAAGCCAAATAAGTTTTGCCGGTTTGGCGCTGGCGAAATTGCTCTTGCAGGTTTTTCAGCGCACTGCGCTTTTTGGCGACGAGCAAAATACCGCTGGTTTCCCGGTCCAAGCGGTGCACCAATTCTAAAAACCGCGCTTGCGGCCTGGCCATGCGCAACTGCTCGATGACCCCAAAGCTCACCCCCGAGCCACCATGCACCGCCACCCCTGCCGGTTTGTCCAGCGCCAAAAAGGCCTCGTCTTCATACAAAACAGCAAAACTACGGCTGGGCGCGGCGTGGGCCGACAGCGTAGCCATAGCCGCCGCCTTGTCCTCTGCCCGCTCCGACACGCGCACCGGCGGCAGGCGCACCACATCGCCAGCCTGGATGCGGGTATCGGCCCCGGCCCGGCCCTTATTCACCCGCACCTCGCCGCTGCGAATGATCCGGTAAATATGCGTCTTGGGCACGCCTTTGAGCTGGCGCATCAGGTAATTGTCCAGGCGCTGATCGGCCTCATCTTCAGCTATTGTCAGCCACTGCGCGGCGGGCGCCATAGGGGTCACTGAGACGCTAGCGACTGCTTCGGGTTTGACCCCTATAATGTGTTTCACTAGCGGCTTGCTGTAAGTGGTTGATTTGGTTGGAGTTTAGTCCACACCCCCGCAGGCAGCCCCGCTAGAAGGTCGATGCCGCCTTGCCGCACAGCCCGCAAACCACAGCGCAGACGCGTGTGGTGGCCGGCACGCAGCAGGGTCAAGCCGACGAATTGAACCACTGAATCGGAATACCCCAAACCCCCAGATCCATTTTTCTGGTGGCGGAATGCAACGAGATGTTTGTGTTGATGCAACTGATAAACCTGTGCCTGCGGAGCGTTAGCGTTCCGTTTATGGGCGCGCGTCGGCTGTTTGAAACCTTGGCGACAGGCCAAGCGCAACCCCTCGTCACCATCCCTGCGCCTATGCTTCGACGCCTTGTGTAGTCGAAGTTCTCCGGCAATTCCTCCACAGTTCAATCCGTTCGTCCAGGCATCGTTTGCCCCATGTGGGCAGGTGATAACTATTGAAGGACAAACCGATGAAACGGATGCTAATTAACGCAACCCAGGCCGAAGAACGCCGCCTGGCGATTGTGGATGGACAAAAACTACTCGACTACGAAATCGAGATCGAAGGGCGCGAACAGCGCAAAGGCAATATTTACAAAGCCGTCGTCACCCGGGTCGAGCCCTCGCTCGAAGCCTGTTTTGTGGATTACGGCGAAGACCGCCACGGCTTCCTGCCATTCAAAGAAATCTCACGCCAGTACTTCAAAGAAGGCGTGCCGGTTAGCCAGGCGCGCATTCAGGACGTGATTCGCGAAGGCCAGGAATTGCTGGTCCAGGTGGAAAAAGAAGAGCGCGGCAACAAAGGCGCGGCCCTGACGACCTATGTCTCATTGGCCGGCCGCTATGTGGTGCTGATGCCCAACAACCCGCGCGGCGGTGGCGTGAGCCGCCGCATCGAGGGCGAAGACCGCTCGGACCTGAAAGAGGCGCTGGACCAACTCGAATACCCCAACGGCATGAGCATCATCGCCCGCACCGCTGGCATTGGCCGCAGCGCGCCGGAATTGCAGTGGGACTTGAACTACCTGCTCAAGCTCTGGAACGCCATCGACGGTGCAGCCAAAAGCGGCAAAGGCGCTTTCCTGATTTACCAGGAATCCAGCTTGGTCATCCGCGCTATTCGCGATTACTTCAACCACGACATCGGCGACATCCTGATCGACACCGACGATGTGTATGAACAAGCCCAGCAGTTCATGGCTCACGTGATGCCGGAGCACGCCGCCCGTGTCAAGCGCTACCGCGACGATGCGCCCTTGTTCAGCCGTTTTCAGATCGAACACCAGATCGAATCGGCCTACGCCCGCACCGTGCAACTGCCCAGCGGCGGCGCCATCGTGATCGACCACACCGAAGCGCTGGTCAGCGTGGACGTGAACTCAGCACGCGCCATTAAGGGCGGCGACATCGAAGAAACCGCCACCCGCACCAACTTGGAAGCCGCTGACGAAGTGGCCCGCCAGATGCGATTGCGTGACTTGGGCGGCCTGATCGTGATCGACTTTATCGACATGGAAGAGAGCCGCAACCGCCGCGAAGTGGAAAGCCGTTTGCGCGACGCGCTGCGCCAAGACCGCGCCCGCGTGCAGTTTGGCACCATCAGCAAATTCGGTCTGATGGAAATGAGCCGCCAGCGCTTGCGCCCGGCCCTGTCCGAAGGCGCCTCCATCCCCTGCCCGCGCTGCGGCGGTTCCGGCCATATCCGCGATACCGAATCGAGCGCGCTGCAAATTTTGCGCATCATCCAGGAAGAATCGCTCAAGGACAACACGGCTTCAGTGTTGTGCCAAGTGCCCGTCGAAGTGGCCTCCTTCCTGCTCAATGAAAAGCGTACCGAGATCGCCAAGATCGAACTCAAACAGCGCATCAATGTGCTGATGGTGCCCAACAAAACGCTGGAAACCCCGAACTACAAGCTCGAGCGCTTGAAGCATGACGACCCGCGTCTGGACCACATCGAAGCGAGCTACAAAATGGCCGACACCATCGAGGATCCGACCTCGGTGACGCGCCGCTCGCAAGAGCCGACCAATAAGCAAACGCCGGTGATCAAAGGCGTGCTGCCAGACGCGCCCGCGCCCCAGGCCGCACCGCGTGCGGAGGCAGCGCCCAAAGCGGCAGCACCCGCGCGTCCCGCAGCGGCTGCACCAGCACCCATGGCGCCGCCCGCGCAGCAAGGCTTTTTCTCTTGGGTCAAGAGCTTGTTCTCCTCGGCACCGCCAGCGCCTACCGACGTGAAGCCGGCCGCACCCAAAGCCGACGAGCGCCGTGATGGCCGCCCACCGCGTGAGGGTGGTCGCGACGGCCAAGGACGTGGCGGACGCGGCGAAGGCCGAGGCGAGGCCCGCACCGATGGACGTGGCGAAGGTCGCGGTGAAGGTCGTGGAGAAGGACGCAATAGCCGTGGCGGACGCGGCGGACGTGGTGGCGAACGCGGCGGTGAGCGCGCCGGCCAACGCGAGCGTTTTGATGCCGAAGGAAAACCGATGGCCGCTGGCGACAACGCCCAGGGCGTGGCTGTGGATGCCAACGGCGCCGAGAGCCCACGCCCCGCACGCGGACGCGGCGGACGCAACAGCGAACGTGGCGAGCGTACCGAGCGCTCTGAAAATGGCGAACGCCAGACGGATCGCAATGGTGACCCAGCTGCGCTAGCCGACGCCAACGGCAATGACAACAGAACACGTGAAGCCCGTGAAGGCCGCGAAGGCGGACGCAGCCGCGGAGGCCGTGGCCGTCGCAATGACCGCGGACCGCGTTTGGATGAAGCCGGTAACCCAATTCCTGTGGCCCCAGGCCAGGACGAAGCCAACGGTCAGTCAACTGCTGACGGTAGCCAGCGCGAAGGCGCTGACAACCAGGGCAGCAACGGCCGCCGCTCACGCGACCGCTATGGCCGCGAGCGTGGCCCGCGTGGTGGCCGTGAGGCTGGCGCAGAGAACCAGGAAGAGCAAACCCCAAGCAACTTCGAGATGCGCCAACCTGAGCGCACCAGCGAAGACGGCGATGCGCCGGTGCGTTCGTACTTCACGCAAGCAGCGGCTGCACCGGTGAGCGCCCAGGAAACGACACAGGACAGCCATGCGGCAGCGGCCCCCGTGGCGGCGCAAGCCGACGCGGTTCCCCATAGTGCGGCGCAAGCCGACGCGGTTCCCCATAGTGCGGCGCAAGCCGACGCGATTCCCCATAGTGCGGCGCAGGCTGAGGCCGCTCCTCATAATGCAGCACAAGCCGACGCGGCTACTCACGCTGCTACGCAGTCCGAAGCTGCTCCACGCGCTGTCGCGCAAAGCCAGGTAACACCGCAGACCGCAGCGCCAGTTGCGAGCGCAGCACCGGTACCCGCAGCCCCGGCTGCACCCGCTGTGCCGGCCGTTAGCGTTTTTGTATTGCCAGTTGAAAACCTGGTGACCGTGGCGCAAAGCTCGGGCTTGCAATGGGTGAACTCGGATCCGCAAAAAATCGCTGCGGTGAACGCAGCGATTGCAGCAGAGCCCGCACCCGTGCATGTACCGCGCGAGCGTCCTGCGCCTGTGGTGCTGGAGGATGCACCGCTGGTCTTGGTAGAGACCAAGCGCGACTTAGGCCAGATGCAATTGCCTATCGCCTAAAGCGCGGCAGCAGGGCAGCCTAGGCTGCTACAAGAAATAAAGGGCACTTCGGTGCCCTTTATTTTTGGGTAGGGAGCATGTGGGAAACCTGAGATTCTTCCGTGCGCGATCACGGGGCCAAAGAAAGCAAGTCGTTGCGAGGGAAGCGAAGCAATCCGAGACTTAGCGCAAGGGCGACAAACCGTCACTCATGCATGGGCTGCCGCATCGCCGGCGGACAATGCAGTTAGTCGTTGCGCTGCGCCAGCGAAGCCAGTATGCGTTGGGCGTCGCTTTTGATCTCCGGGTTGGGGGTGGTGGCTATGCATTGGCGCAGCAAATGCTGGGCTTTGCCCCACAAACTCAGGCGCACGCACATCACGGCGGCCAGGTATTGCAAGAGCGGGTCGCGCGGCTGGGCGCGCTGGGCGGCCTCGATGCGCGACACCCATTTGACATCGGGCGCGTCGTGCTGGGCCAGCAAGCCCGTTTCCAGCGCGCGCACCAATCGCATGCGCTGCAAGGAGCTCAAGGCCTTGGCGTCCTGCACCATGCGCTCCCACACCGGCAGCAGCCATTGGCGCGATTGCGCCGCGTCGCCGCCCTTGGCCAGCCAATGCTTGGCCATACCCAAGGCCACGTCGGGCAAGTTACGCTCTTCGTCGTCCAGGAAATCCCAGGCCGTCGCAATCTGGCTGGTGTCCTGACCGGCGTACAACAATTCCAGCGCCAGCGCCTGTGAAATGCTGGCACCGCTGCTGGCCGACACCGCGCGGTGCTTAACCAGTAATCGCACCGTCTCCAAGGCCACCGCGTTCTCGCCCTGCATACGCGCCACTCGAAAACGCAGACGCAGCGCCACGGTGCGCCGCGCCGCGCCTTGGGGCAAGCGCTCCAACCACTGCGCGGCAGCCGGTGCGTCATGGTCGTCCAGCGCCCAGCGCGCCGCACGCATGTAAAAGCCTTCCTGCGTAGCGCTGACTTCGGGGTTGTTCAATAACTCGGTGGCCTGCTGAAAATGCTGGTCGCGCAAACTTTGGTCTTGCACCGCATGCGCGCTTTCGGCAGCGACCAAATGCAAGATAGCCTGGATACGCAAACTGCGGCCTTGCGATTCATCTTTGGCATCCGGGCGGGTATGCATGGCCAGCGCGTATTGCGCCGCTTTGCGCGCACGCACAAAACGACCCGCCACCAAATGCGCCAGTGCATCCACCAGCGAGCTTTGCACCAAACGCTCTTTTTGCTGCAAACGCCAGCGCCGGGCCTGACCAGGAATGCCAGCAAAAGCGTCTAGTGTGCCCAGCGCCAAATGCAGCACCACAAACAGCGCCAGCAAAGCCAGCAGCACTAGGTTGAGCGACAAGTCCACCCGGTAGGGCGGCCAGAACAAAGTCACAGTGCCAGGGTTGCCAGCGGCAAACAAAGCGCTGCCAACGGCAATGCCGAACAAAGCCAGCAGCCACAAAACAGCGCGTACCACCTTAACGCCCCGCTGCCGCTGTAGAGAGCGCCGCCAGCGTTTCGTCCACACGGGGCACGTCCAAGGTGCGCATCTTGGTTTGCACTTGCTGCAAGAGCGCAGCGGCGGTTTGGGTTTTGCGCGACTGCGGCGCAAAGTAACGCGTCAGGCTTTCGGCAGCAGCCGCCACATCGCCGCGAGCCGGACTGATCTGGCGCGCCATTAGCCCTAAGCGCGCGTTGAGGATGCGCAGCTTGAAATTTTCGCGTACAAAAAATGATTGTTCGGGTGATAAGAGCGCGGCCTCCGGCTCGTTGATTTTGCTCACGCGCACCAAGCTTTTGGCTTCATCGCGCAACACCGCCAAAACGCGCAACCACCAGTCGCCCACCGCTTCCTTGGGTTTGCGGGCCAGCGTGTCGGGCGGTGGCGCTTGGCCAACGGCATTAGCCAGCGGTAATTCATCGGCGAGCAAAACCAATTCGTCTAGTTGCAACAGCAGCGCCGGTGTGTCCGAAAGCGGTGTGTTTTGCACGCGCGCTATGTCGCGGGCAATAGCGCGTTGCAGCGGAGCGAGGCGCGGTTGCGCCGCACGGCCCAGGCGCAAGTCGGCCATCTTCAGCGCCGACACCAAAGGCTCAATGCTGCCGGTCAGTTGCGCTTGCTGCTGCGCCAGGCGCACCGCTGCCTCAATATCCACTACAAGGTTCTCGTCGCGCGAGCGCGAGAGGCTTTGAATCAGTTCTTCCACCTGTGCGCGCTGTAGCGACACTTCGGTGAGTTTGGCATCGGTGACGGCCAGCTTAGCGGCGGTCTCCATCGCCAAATCGCGCGCTTGGTGGGCGCTGGTTTTGGCATCGGTGCTTTGACCGACGGCATCGGCACTTTGGCGTGCCAAGTTTTCTTGCATGGCTTGCACTTTTTGCCACAAGAGCACGCACGCCCCAAGAGCCACCACGGCAATCAATGCACTCAGGTAGAGCCACCATACAGGCTTATCCAAGGAGGTAAATGGCGGGGGTGCAGGCGCTGCCGGGTCGGTTGGAGGTGCTTCGTCGGCGGCGCTGGTCATGCCAGCGATTCTATCGACGCGCACAGGGCGGCCAGGCCCGGCTTAGCTAGCGCCACCTTGCCAAAACCGGCTAGCCGCGCTGCTTGTGCAATGCGTGTATGCGTGGCTACCGCTTTGGCCCCGGCCCAAGTTTGACCAGGGAATGCCGACAGTAAATTGCCCAGCGCTTCGGCGCTGCTCCACACCCATACGTCCTGGCCTTGCAACGACTGCATCACGAGGGCACGCTGGTCCGCAGTCCACTGCGGCGGTCTGCGCGCGTAAGCCACCACATAGTCGACTTGCGCCCCGCGCCCCTGTAACTGGACGGCCAGCCAGTCGCGCCCTTGACCGCTGCCGCTTGCAGGCGCTCGGCCATCGGCGGCCTCGGAGGCCTTGTCGCCCCGCACGATCAGGATGCGCGTACCGACCCCAATTTGCGCTTCCACCTGCAACCACAAGGCTTCAGAGTCCAGACTTTGTGCGGTAGGCGCGGGCATGTCAATCTGGTTGGCGGGTACGCCTTGTGCCAGCAAAGCCGCACGGCTACCGGGCCCGGTCACCCAGGCGCGCGGCGCCTTGCTTCCCGAAGTCCACGGACTTGCTACATCGGTAGGCCTTGCCGCAAAAAAATGGCTGGCCGCATTGCTGCTGACAAACATCAGGGCGTCGTACGCGCCCAAGTCTTTCCAAGCCTGTGCGAGCTGCGACCGGTCCGGCACGGCCACGATTTCAATCATCGGGAGCGCTACTGCCTCTATGCCATTGCGCTGAATTTGTGCTGCCCAGGCATCTGCCTCTTGGCCCGGCCGGGTCACGATGGCGCGCAAGGTGGATTGCGTCATAGACGCGCGTTTTTCGCCACGCCGGCCTGCAGCGCCTGCGCCACTTGCGTGCCCAGTGCTTCGGCCTCATCCAGCGTGTGCACCGCCGCTTGGCCGTTCACTTGCACCAAGGGCTGCGCGCCTTCCGGGTCGCCCCAAGCGGCATGCAGTTCCAGGGTATCGCCTGCAAAGGTGGCGTGTGCGGCTAGCGGCATGGAGCAACTGCCGCCCATCAAGCGGCTGACCATGCGCTCGGCCGACACCGCCAAAAACGTGGGCCTATGCAGCAAATGGGACAGCGCCTGCGCCACGTCCTCGCGGCCACTGGGGATTTCGATGCCCAGCGCGCCCTGCCCGGCGGCGGGCAGCATGTACGAAGGCGCAAACACTTGCGCGATGCGCGAGGCCAGTCCCAGACGCTTGAGCCCAGCAGCAGCCAGAATGATGCCGTCGTACAAGCCTTCATCGAGTTTGCGCAAGCGGGTATCCAGGTTGCCGCGCAAGGGCTCAATTTTCAGGTCCGGGCGGATGGCGCGCAGCAAGGCCACGCGGCGCAGACTGGAGGTGCCGACCACCGCACCTTGCGGCAAGGCGTCAATGGATGCATATTTGTTGGACACCCAGGCATCGCGCGGGTCTTCGCGCTCCATCACGCAGGCCAGCGCAAAGCCGGGTGGTAATTCCATGGGCACGTCTTTGAGCGAATGCACCGCCAGATCGGCGCGGCCTTCTTCGAGTGCGGTTTCGAGTTCTTTGACAAACAGGCCTTTACCACCCACTTTGCTTAACGACCGGTCCAAAATCTGATCGCCTTTGGTCGTCATGCCCAAAAGGCTCACTTGGTGGCCTTGGGATTGCAAAAGCGCTTGTACGTGCTCGGCCTGCCACATGGCTAAACGGCTCTCGCGGGTGGCAATAGTGAAGTGTTGCAAAGTCGTAACCTATTGGTAAACAATGTATGCGGCAAACGCCGTATGGGATGCTAGCATGGGCTGTGGCATGCTTTATGCCCAGTAGCGCTATATAGCCCTTACCAGCCCGGCGCAGCCCACCCGCATGGACCCTATCCCCAGGCCCCGCCTCTTTATTACCGACCGATCCGCATGCCCGCCACACCCACCATCGCCAGCCAGCGCAAAAACAGCGAACGCCCACTACTGGAAGACATCCGCCTGCTGGGGCGCATTTTGGGTGACATCATCCGGGAGCACGATGGCGTGCAGGCCTTTGAATTGGTGGAGCAAGTGCGCCGCTTGTCGGTGGCCTTTCGGCGCGATGCCGACCACGCCGCCGACAAGGCCCTGAAAAAACTGCTCAAACGCCTGGACGCCGCGCAGACCGTCAGCGTCATCCGCGCCTTCACCTACTTCAGCCACTTGGCCAATCTGGCCGAAGACCGGCACCAGATCCGCCGCCACGCGATCCATGACAGGGCGGGCGAGCTGCAAGAAGGCAGCTTGGAAGTGGCACTGGCACGCCTGCGCGAAGGCGGCATCGGCGCCAAAGCCGTGGCGCAAAGCCTGGCGCAAAGCTTTATCTCGCCGGTGCTCACCGCCCACCCGACCGAGGTGCAACGCAAAAGTATTTTGGATGCCGAGCGCGCCATCGCCCAATTGCTGGCCGCGCGCGAGGACATCAAGCGCCTGGGCACCGACGCCAGCGGCCACACCGATGCCCTGGCCCTGCGCGAACTGGCTGCCAACGAAGCCCAGATGCGCGCCCGCGTGATGCAGCTCTGGCAAACCCGGCTGCTGCGCAGCAGCAAGCTCAGCGTGGCCGATGAAATCGAAAACGCGCTGAGCTATTACGAAAGCACGTTTTTGCGTGAAATTCCCAAGCTGTATGCCAACATGGAACACATGTTGGGCCAGCGTGTGCCGCACACGTTTTTGCGCATGGGCCAATGGATTGGCGGCGACCGCGATGGCAACCCCAATGTCAGCGCCCAAACCCTGGACTACGCGCTGCGCCGTCAAAGCGAAGTGGCGCTTCGCCATTACCTGACCGAAGTGCATAACTTGGGGGGTGAGTTGTCACTATCTGCCACCCTGACGCAATGCAGCCCGGATATGCAAGCCCTGGCCGAGCGCAGCCCGGACCACAACCCGCACCGCCGTGACGAGCCCTACCGCCGCGCGCTGATAGGCATATATGCGCGCCTGGCTGCGACCTTGCAGCAACTGACCGGCACCGAAGCCACACTCCACGCCGTCGCCCCGCAAAACGCCTACACCCAGCCCCAAGAGTTTGTGCAGGATTTGCGCACCATCGAAGCCTCGCTGCTGAGCAACCACGCCGGCGCCCTGAGCGCGCAGCGTCTGCACCCGCTGATCCGCGCTGTCGAAGTATTTGGCTTTCACCTAGCCACCGTCGATTTGCGCCAAAGCTCTGACAAGCACGAAGAAGTGGTAGCCGAACTGCTGCGCGTGGCGCGGGTGCAAGCCAACTACAGCGCATTGCCCGAAGCCGATAAGCGCAGCCTGCTGCTAGGCCTGTTGCAAGACGCGCGTTCGCTGCAAGTGCAAGGCGCAGCCTACTCGGCGCACGCCCAGGCCGAACAAGCGATTTTTGCTATGGCGCGGGTCATGCGCGAACGCTTTGGCACAGAGGCCATCCGCCACTACATCATCAGCCACACCGAAAGCGTGAGCGATTTGCTGGAAGTTTTGCTGCTGCAAAAAGAGGCCGGCCTGCTGCGCGGCACCTTGGACTTGGATGCCGTGTGCGATTTGATCGTGGTGCCTTTGTTTGAAACCATCGAAGACTTGCGCAATGCCGCGCCCATCATGCGCGCGTTCTACGCGCTGCCCGGCGTGGCCGCGCTGGTGCAGCGCAGCGGTGGCGAGCAAGACATCATGCTGGGCTATTCGGACAGCAACAAAGACGGCGGCATCTTCACCAGCAACTGGGAGCTCTACCGCGCCGAAATCGCGCTGGTGGAAGTGTTTGACGAACTGAGCGCCAGCGGACACCCCACGCGCCTACGCATGTTCCACGGGCGCGGCGGCACTGTGGGGCGCGGCGGTGGCCCGAGCTACCAGGCCATCCTGGCACAACCGCCGGGCACGGTACGCGGGCAAATACGCCTGACTGAACAAGGCGAAGTGATTGGCTCCAAATATGCCAACCCCGAAATCGGCCGACGCAACCTGGAAACCCTGGTCGCCGCCACCCTGGAAGCCACGCTCTTGCAAGCGACCAAACCGGCCAGCAAAGCGTTTTTAGCCGCCGCAAACGAACTGTCTGCCTACAGCATGGCGGCCTACCGCGCCTTGGTGTATGAAACACCGGGTTTTGCCGACTATTTTTTCAGCGCTACGCCGCTGCGCGAAATCACCGAACTCAACATTGGCTCGCGCCCCGCATCGCGCAAAGCCACGCAAGCGATTGAAGACCTGCGCGCCATCCCCTGGGGCTTTAGCTGGGGCCAATGCCGCCTGACGCTGCCCGGCTGGTTTGGCTTTGGCTCGGCGGTGCATAGGTTTATCCACGGCGCAGACGACGAAAACAGTGCGGCGCTTGCCAAAGAGCGCACCGCCTTGCTGCAAAAAATGCAGCGCCAATGGCCCTTCTTCCAGACCCTGCTGTCGAATATGGACATGGTGATCGCTAAAAGCGATATGGCCCTGGCTGCGCGCTACAGCGAACTGGTGGACGACGCGCGCCTGCGTCGCAAAATATTTGGTGCGATCGAGCAGGAATGGCATCGCACCGCCGACGCGCTGAGCCTGATCACCGGCCACAAGCAACGCCTGGCCGCCAACCCCAGCCTGCAACGCTCCATCCACCACCGCTTCCCCTACATCGACCCGCTGCACCACCTGCAAGTCGAACTGGTACGCCGCTACCGCGCCGGCCAAAGCGACGAGCGCGTGCAGCGCGGTATCCACATCTCGATTAACGGGATTGCGGCGGGTTTGAGGAATACCGGTTAAGTGCCTGGCGGCGGATTAAGCGCAGTTTCCGCCAGGCGGCCCGTGGCGTATTTATGTAAGACACTGGCAATGAGCGTTTGGTAGGGCATGCCTTCCTGCAAGGCCTTGACCTGGATATCGCGCAAGTCGCCCGCCGATAAGCGGATATTGATGCGCTGGTCTTTGATCGCCGTTGCCCGCGCCGCCGCGCGAATGCGCGCCAACTCGTCTTTGGTGGCTACCGGTTTCAATGCACCGGCCTCGAACGCGGCCAAAACCTCTTTTTCGTATTTGTCCAGTTTCATCGTGCTACTCCTGTGTGCCTATGAAATCACGCGTGGCTTTGCGGCTTGGAATAATGGTTTTCAAAAAGTACCCTTCTTCCTCTTGCACAAAAGGCACCAAAAACGCATACCCGTCCATGGCGACGACCATGATTTTCTGGTTTGGATACCTGGCCGGATTGGGGTGCGCAATCACCTGCAATAAATCGCCGCCCTCCACTGCCAAGGCAATTTGCTCAAAACTGAGCCCGCGTTCACGCATCAATAAGGCGTTTTTCTGCGGATCCCATCTGAAAACCATGGCCATGCGCGCACTCTATCATGACGTGTGCCTTTTGTCTTCAACTTAGAACAAAATTACCGCCTTCTCTTGTACAAGCGGTAATCAGGCGGGTGAGCGATATTGACCCTTGCGCCGCCAAGACAATCTTCAGCGCCTAGCCAGCTGAACCCCCCGATAAAATCCCCGCATGACAAACCAACTCGATAAAAAAGCCCAGGCCTGGTCGGCGCTGTTTTCTGAACCGATGAGCGAGTTGGTTAAGCGCTACACCTCTAGCGTGTTTTTTGACAAGCGGCTCTGGCAGGCGGACATCCGGGGCAGCTTGGCGCATGCCGATATGCTGGCGGCGCAGGGCATCATCAGCGCGCAAGACCTGGCCGACATCCAGCGCGGCATGGCACAGATCGTGGCCGACATCGAGGCGGGCCGCTTTGAATGGAAACTGGACCTGGAGGATGTGCACCTGAACATCGAGGCGCGGCTCACGCAGTTGGTGGGCGATGCCGGCAAGCGCATGCACACCGGGCGCAGCCGCAATGACCAAGTGGCCACCGATGTGCGCCTGTGGTTGCGCGACGAGCTAGACCTGATCGCCGACCTGCTGGTCGCCCTGCAAAAAGCCTTGCTGGACGTAGCGGCGCAGCACACGCAAACCATCTTGCCCGGATTTACGCATTTGCAAGTGGCCCAGCCGGTGAGCTTTGCGCACCATTTGCTGGCCTATGTAGAAATGTTTGCGCGCGATGCCGAGCGCATGCGCGAAGTGCGCGCCCGCGCCAACCGCCTGCCCCTGGGCAGCGCCGCGCTGGCGGGCACCAGCTACCCGCTAGACCGCGAGCGCGTGGCGCGCAGCCTGGGCATGGTGGACGCGCAAGGTGCGCCCCAGCTTTGCCGCAATAGCCTGGACGCCGTCAGCGACCGCGACTTTGCGATGGAATTTACCGCCGCCGCCAGTATTTGCATGGTGCACATCAGCCGCCTGAGCGAAGAGCTGGTCTTGTGGATGAGCCAGAACTTTGGCTTTATCCGCCTGGCCGACCGCTTCACCACCGGCAGCTCCATCATGCCGCAGAAGAAAAACCCCGACGTGCCCGAACTGGCGCGCGGCAAAACCGGTCGCGTGGTCGGCCACCTGATGGGTTTGCTCACGCTCATGAAAGGCCAGCCGCTGGCCTATAACAAAGACAACCAAGAAGACAAAGAGCCGCTGTTTGACACGGTGGACACGCTCACCGACACGCTGCGCATCTTTGCGGAAATGATTGGCGGCCAACCCGACCCGCAGACCGGCAAGTTGTCCGGCGGACTGACGGTCAACCCGGACGCCATGCGCAGCGCCGCCGCACGCGGCTATGCCACTGCCACCGACCTGGCCGACTACTTGGTGAAAAAAGGCCTTGCCTTCAGGGACGCGCACGAAGTGGTGGCCCATGCCGTCAAAAGCGCGCAAGCCACGGGCAAAGATTTATCCGAACTGCCGCTGGCCACGCTGCAAGCTTTTCATGCGGCCATAGAGGCCGATGTGTTTGAGTGCCTCAGCCTGCAAGGCTCAATGGACGCGCGCAACACCATTGGCGGTACCGCGCCTGGGCGGGTCTTGCAAGAGATTGCGCTGCACCGCCAGCGCCTGGGCTGAGCGCACCCCCACGGGCGCCCGGCTACCTTTCACCCCGTCACCTAGGAAAGCCCGATGACGACCCAACAACTTGTTCTCAGCCTAGTGCTGGCCACCATGGTGTTTTCGGTGGCTTTGGAATTGCAGCTGGACGATTTTTTGCGCGTGGCGCGCAGCCCCAAGGCGGTGGTTGTCGGCCTCGTCCCCCAATTCATTTTGCTGCCCGTCGTCACCTGGGCCGCCACCCTGGTGCTGGACTTGCCGCCCAATGTGGAAGCGGCCATGATTTTGGTAGCGGCTTGCCCTGGCGGCAGCCTGAGCAATGTGGTGACGCATTTTGGGCGCGGCAACACGGCGCTGTCGGTCAGTATTTCGGCGGTAGCCAGCCTGATTGCGCTGTTCGCCACGCCGTTTAACTTCAGCTGGATGGTGGCCACCAACCCGGCCACTGCCGGTTGGCTGCAAACCCTGAATATCGACCCTTCAGACATTTGGATCAGCCTTTTTGCTTTGCTGGCCTTGCCCTTGGCGCTAGGCCTGACGCTGACGCGCCGCCTGCCCGACTTCAGCGCGCGCATTCGCAAACCACTGGGCAATTTTTCGCTGATCGCACTATTGGCTTTTATCGTGCTGGGGCTGATTAAAGAGCGGCAATTGCTGACTATGGGACTTTTGCCCACGCTGGGCTTGGTGGTGGCGCACAACGCTAGCGGCTTGCTGATGGGCTGGCTCACCAGCGGCGTGATGGGCCTGAGCACCGCAGACCGGCGCGCCGTCACCATCGAAGGCGGCATGCAAAACGCGGGGCTGGCGCTGGGCATCATTGCGGTGCAGTTCAACGCGGATCTGGGCATGGTCATCATCGCCAGCTTGTGGGGCATCTGGCATATCGTTAGCGGCATGTCATTAGCCTTGCTTTGGCGGCGCATGGACCGCGTAACACTTGCAAAGGAAGAACATGCTTGATTTGCTGATTCGCAGCGCCACCGTGGTCGATGGCAGTGGCGGCGAGCCTTTTGTCGCCGATGTGGGCATACAAGACGGGCGCATCGCGCAAGTGGGCCGCATCAGCAGCGCGGCGCGCGAAACCATTGACGCCCAGGGCGCCTGGCTGACGCCGGGCTTTGTGGACATCCACACCCACTACGACGGGCAAGCCACCTGGGACGAGACCTTTAGCCCCAGCATCCACCATGGTGTGACCACGGTGCTGATGGGCAATTGCGGCGTCGGCTTTGCGCCGCTACGCCCGGGCAGCGAAGACCGGCTGATCAAGCTGATGGAAGGCGTGGAAGATATTCCGGGCGTGGCGCTGCGCGAAGGTGTGCGCTTTTCTTGGGAGAGTTTTAGCCAGTACATGGACGCGCTGGACGCCATGCCGCACAGCCTGGACTTTTTGACCATGGTGCCGCACGACCCGCTGCGCATGCTGGTGATGGGCGCACGCGCTGAAGCGCGCGAAGCGGCTACCGAGGCTGACGTAGCCGCAATGCGCGCGCATTTGCGCAGCGCTTTGCAAGCCGGGGCGGCAGGCTTTTCCACCGGACGTTCCGACAACCACCGCACCGCCGAGGGCCACGACACCCCGGCATCCATCGCCAGCGGCGCCGAGTTGCACGGGCTGGGCCAGGCTTTTGAAGGCCTGGGCCATGGCGTGGTGCAAGTCGTCAGCGACTTTGACCTGATGCAAGGCCCGCAAGGCTTTGACGCCGAATTTGCGCTGGTGGAACAACTGGCCCAGGCCAGCGGGCGGCCCTTGTCCATGACCTGGCTGCAACGCGACCCCGGTGGCGAGCAATATTTGCAGATTCAACAACGCGTGGAGGCAGCCGTGGCGCAAGGCCTGCCGCTGTACTTGCAAACCGCTGCGCGCGGCATTGGCGTGATCAACGGGTTGGACGCGAGTTTTCATCCGTTTATGGGTTTCCCCGGCTACAAAGAAGTAGCCGCCCTGCCCTTGGCCGAGCGGGCACAAGCCCTACGCGACCCAGCACGCAAAGCGCGCATCCTGGCTGAAAAATCCGAGCGCCTGGCGGGCGACGGCACGCCGATACCGCCGCTGGTGGACTTGCTGCTATCGCGTATCGAGCTGATCGCCGGGCGCATGTTCCCGCTCGACGCGCGTCTGGACTACGAGCCCGATGTGATGCAAAGTTTTTTAGTGCGCGCCAAGCAACGCGGCACCACGGCGCTAGAGGCCATGTACGACTACCTGTGCGAAGGCGATGGCGCGCAGCTTATTTACTTCCCCATCTTCAACTACAACCAAGGCTCGCTGGATGCGGTGCACACCATGCTGCAACACCCCCGCGCCCTGTTTGGCTTGGGCGATGCGGGCGCGCATGTAGGCACGATTTGCGACGCCAGTTTTTCCACCTTCATGCTCAGCCACTGGGTACTGGGCCGCGCCAAAGAGCGCCTGCCCCTGGAACGCGTCGTGGAGATGATGACCAGTCGCAACGCGCGCTACCTGGGCCTCAACGACCGCGGCCTGATACAGCCCGGCCTGCGCGCTGACTTCAACCTGATAGACCCCAAGCGCCTGAGCGTAGGTATGCCCCAACTGGTGCGCGACCTGCCTGCGGGTGGCAAGCGGTTTTTGCAAAAGGCAGAGGGCTATATTGGGACTTGGGTGGCGGGGGAGGCTGTGGTGCGAGAAGGGGAAGTTACCGGGGCTCGGCCGGGGCGCTTGGTGCGGATGGGACGGAAGTAACAGCGGTCCATCAAAGGACCGCTGTTTATTCGCTTTTTTGCAAAAGCGACAAACGCATCGAGGCCGCCTTCAAAATCACATCACCGTTTACAAAAATTGTTCCGGTCAAGGCCCATCGAAACGTCAACGACATTCCAATGAACCTTGTCCGAACAATTTATTGCGGGGCGTTGTTCTTCCGCGTATAAACGTACTGAATCTGTCGATTCTCAAGATCATAGGACCGGGCCCAAATTTCGCGGTAGACCGAAGTCACCGCAAACGATACGCCTGCATAGGTCTTAGTAGTGTTAATCGCATCATTACCAAGCCATTCGTCACTTAAGGTCAGTACACCGCTTCTGGCTGATCGCGGTGAGCCCTTCGATACTTGCGCGATAGACGCGACAATAAGCCTTTCGCTGCCAGCAGAGCTGAAGTAGGCCTGGCCTTTTCCACCAAAACGGTCGATTCCTTGCACACCGTCGGGAACGGTCCAACCCACATTGACATTGGTACCCGCCGCAATTGTCGAAAGCGTCGTGCCAAGATAGCTTGCAACAGTCGCAGCATCTGGTTTACGGAACTTAATGTCACCAGCGTAAAGGCCGTTGGCGTCCTTATCTAAAAACGCCATAGTACCGACCATACGGCCGTTTTCAACAGTTTTTGAATTCCAGAAATTAGTACTGTTATTGCCCCATGCCGTGGTGCTGGCATTGGTGTAGGCATCATCTTGGAAAACATAAATGGTGTACCGCGGCATCGATGTGTTACCGAAGGTGCTGAAATAGTCCAACTTATCCTGTGACGAAACCTCCGTGGAACGCATATTGGCATAGGTCTGACGGGGGCAATTACCAGAAACACATGTGCCGACGTTAGTGCTGTCAATCACGTAATTCCTCTGTGCCAAACCTGGATATGTCCAAGTAGAGTTGCCATTGGCTTTGGCTGACGTAAAGGTGAATTGGTTATTGGTATTGGCAGTACCAATGGGGGCTGGGGTTCCCGAAGGACCCTTGCAATCACTCCATAGGTAACCGCGATGTGTCAAATTGTTCTCCGGGTCAAAATCCGCTGGATACTTGGCGTGTATGGGCATGTAATTGCGCGTCGCCACGGCATCGGGATGCGGCACTTTTAGCAAGATACCGCCTTTGGGCGCGCTGGGGTTGTGCGCTACGCCAGTTTGAAGCAGCGGCCCGGTAACCCAGGCGCAAATGATTCTTGGTTGCGCCAAAGTTGGATCCGTTGCGTCGTAGGAAAATGCAAAATTTTGCGCACCGGAAGCCTTGGTGCGGTGCGGGGTAGTGTTCATTTGCAGACGACCCTCAACGCGCGAATTGGCTGGCGTACTTAAATCATCGATGTAGCTGTAGTTTGCATCCACACTGAAGTCCACATTACGGCGGTTGCCGTAGAGCTTGAATGAGTCGCTAGCGCCTGTGGTCGTCCGCTCTAATACCTCGGGTCGGGTATACCAATTACCACTGGTATCCTTGAAGTTCACGTTGACCACATAGGCCTTACCGTCAGCCATGCTCGGACGCTCAACCACATACCGCAAGTTGATTTTGACATCCGCGTTCAAAAACTCACTAGACGACAAGGCTAAGCCCCAGCGCTCTCCGTAGCTATAAGTGTTGTGCATATAACCATTGACCACATAGCTGTTGCAAGCTGTTGCCATTTGGCTGATATTTGCCGAGACAAAGCCGCCGCTGTCGGCTGTTGCGTTTGGCGCGCGCTGCGTATTTGGTAAGGCAAAGCAGGCCTTTATCTTGTTTTGTAAATCTAATAATGCTGGGCCAGCAGGGTCTGCGCCAGGTGGCCAGTCGCCAGTGCTGCCAGACGCTGTCACAACACGGTTTCTCGGGTCTGTGTTGTCGGTTAGGACTTCCATTCGGTTGGCTAGTACAACGCCGCTTGGTTTGATACGTACATCCACCACGTCGAGCACCTGGTCAGCGCCAGTTCGATTAGCGCTAAAGGTATCGGTTACAGGATTGAAGCTGCTTGGTAGACCTGCAGCCGCGATGGGCCCGCTAAGTGCGGTCGTCATTAGCGCAGTGGCAGCAGCCAAGGATGTGGAGGTTACGGTCGCTGGCAAAAGTCCATCTGCGCTGTAGCTATTGGCAGCGTTCACCAGCGCAGCGATGCCGGTGGTTAAGGGCGTAACTTGGACGGAGTTGTTTTGGCCGCTCGTAGAGGAAATCATGGACACCAGGTTGTACTCCTGGGTACCTATCGAGCCAGCGGCCTTGATCACAAATGGCGCTCGCATTCCGGTGACGTCTACGGAGTAGGCGCCATTTGCATCACTGGTCACTTGTTTGGTATTGCCATCCGCATCGATCACCAGCACGGTCGCATTGGGCAGTCCCTCACCAACGGCGACCAAGCCACCTAATGACGTATTGGCTAGTTTTTTCTCCTCGCCACCGCCACCCCCACCGCAAGCCACGATACCCACCGCAACTGCTATCGCCGCTAGGGAAGGAAGAATCCATTTTTTTGCCATAGGTCGCTCCGGGGAGTCCGTTAAAAGTGTGTTTGTCGCTTTGGCGGATTGAATAAGCACCTCTGCTGTTTAGGGGCTTTGCTACGTAAAAATCTCGAGCAAATTTCCAACCAATTGTTAACAAATTCAGTTTATATGAATAAATTGACGTAAACATAACATTACAAATTAGGGTTAACCCTAGGCTGTACATTTTTCCTTCGCTAGCTCTCGTGTGTACCCGCGTAAGTGACTAAGCGCCCTGAAAAGAATGCTCGCTCGGGCATCGGTGTGTAGTAATAAAGCGACACCACGGTCTTTAAGGCGGTGCTAAGGTCTTCCCGCGGTCGCATGCAATGCACCACAACCCGAACTGCTCTGTACCGCATACCTAAAAACTAGCTCCAGCACCCCCTTTTCATGACCACTTTGCACCACTGCCGCCAATTAGATGCGGCCGACCCCTTAGGTCCCTTGCGCGCGCATTTCAGTATTCCGCCGGACACGATTTACCTGGACGGCAATTCGCTGGGCGTCCTACCGGTGGCCGCTGCAGCCCGGGCTGCACAAGTGGTGCAGCAGGAGTGGGGCCAGGGGCTGATCCGATCTTGGAACGCGGCGGGTTGGTTTGACCTGCCGCAGCGCCTGGGCGCACGCATCGCCGCCTTGATCGGCGCCGGGGCCGAGGACGTGGTAGCGGCGGACACCACCTCGGTCAATTTGTTCAAGGTGCTGGCAAGCGCTATCCGCATTGCGCAGCATGCAGACCCGGCGCGGCGCGTCATCGTCAGTGAGCGCAGCAACTTTCCAACCGATTTGTATATTGCCCAGGGCCTGTGCCAAAGCCATGGTTGTAGCCTGCAACTCGTGGAGGCCGATGGCGTCCTGCCCGCGCTGGGGCCGCAGGTGGCGGTGCTGATGCTCACGCATGTGAACTACCGCACCGGTGCCATGCATGACATGGCGGCCATCACCGCTGCCGCGCACGGCGCAGGCGCGCTGGTGTTGTGGGACTTGGCGCACAGTGCGGGCGCGGTACCGGTGGACTTACGCGGCGCTGATGCCGACTTTGCCGTAGGTTGCGGCTACAAATACCTGAACGGCGGACCGGGCGCACCGGCGTTTTTATGGGTGCATCCGCGCCATAGCGCGCGCAACGATCTGCCGTTTATGCAACCCCTGTCCGGCTGGTGGGGCCACGCGGCACCCTTTGCCTTTGACAGCAGCTACCGCAGCGCGCCGGGTATCAACCAGTTTTTGTGCGGCACACAGCCCATTCTTAGCCTGTCTTTGCTGGCATGCGGTCTGGATGTATTTGAAGCCGCGCAGCCCGTAGGTGGCATGGATGCGATTCGCCGCAAATCGCTGGCGCTGACTGATTTGTTCATCCACTTGATCGAAGAGCATTGCGCAGGCTTCGGGCTGGGCCTGGCCACGCCGCGTGCGCATGCAGAGCGCGGCTCGCAAGTCAGTTTGACCCTGGATAGCGAAGCCAACAACTCCGCCGCCTACGCCATGGTGCAAGCCCTGATTGCGCGCGGCGTAATAGGCGACTTTCGGGCCGGTGACGGCAAGGGCCAGGCGGACATCATGCGCTTTGGCTTTACACCTTTGTACATCGGCTTTGAAGACGTGTGGCATGCGGTCGCGCATCTGCGCGATGTGCTGCACACCGGCGCCTGGCGCGCGCCTCAATTTATGCAAAAAAATGCAGTTACTTAAAGGCTTTGTATGAGCGCCTGCCCTTTCCATTCTGATACGCCACCGCCCCAAGGCAGCGCTGCCATTGTGCAGAGCGAAGCCGATGTGCAACTGGAGTTTGCACACAGCATGAGCTATGGCGACTACCTGTCGCTGGACGCCATCTTGGGCGCGCAGCACCCGCGCTCGCCAGACCACAACGAGATGCTGTTTATCGTACAGCACCAGACCAGCGAGTTGTGGATGAAGCTGATGCTGCACGAGTTGCGCGCCGCCATGGCCCATATCGCCCAAGACGAATTGGGCACGGCTTTCAAAATGCTGGCCCGCGTCAGCCGCATCATGGAGCAACTGGTCCACGCCTGGGACGTGCTGGCCACCATGACGCCACCGGAATACAGCGCCATCCGCCCTTACTTAGATAGCTCTAGCGGTTTTCAGAGCTACCAGTACCGGTCCATTGAGTTTTCCTTGGGCAATAAAAACGCCGCCATGCTGCGCCCGCATGCACACCGGCCCGATGTGCTGGCGCAGGTGGAAGCGACCTACCGCAGCCCGTCCTTGTATGACGAGGCACTGCGCCTGCTGGCGCGCCGAGGCATCAGCGTGCCGGCCACGCACCTGGAGCGGGATTGGTCTCTGCCCTACCCTGCGGATGGCGGCGTGGAAGCGGCCTGGCTAGTGGTTTATCGCGACCCGCAGCGCTACTGGGATTTGTACCAACTAGGCGAAGAACTTACCGACCTGGAAGACGCTTTTCGCCTATGGCGCTTTCGGCATGTGACCACGGTGGAACGTGTGATCGGCTTTAAGCGCGGCACCGGCGGTACCGGTGGCGTCAGCTATTTGCGCAAGATGTTAGACGTGGTGCTGTTCCCCGAAATTTGGAGCTTGCGCACGCAGCTGTAAGGCCTGCGGCTCACACCCCCCGATACAACCAAGGCATATCCAAAAGACGTGTGCCCAGCCAACGCATCGCCGTATCGCGGCCCCAAGCCGTCACACCCGTGGCATGGAAAATTTCGCCATTGCGCGCTGCCCTGGCCTGCACGCGCGCATTGCGTTTCCAGCGCAGTGCGGCATAGCGCAGCAAAGCTTTGGCATCGTCCGCCGGGCCATCGTGCAGGCAGCGCGCAAGCACCGCAGCGTCTTCTATCGCCATGCCCGCGCCCTGCGCCAGATAAGGCAGCATGGGGTGGGCCGCATCGCCCAGCAAGGCAATCCGGCCAAAGGCCATGTCCTGCGGGCCGCGCAGATGCGGCAAACCATTCAAAGGCCAAAGCCGCCACTGCGCCATCGCACCCACCAATTCCTGCAAACCGCCGCAGGCCTGGGACAGGCGGGCAGACAGATCGCTGCGCAGTGCGGCTTGCTCCCATGCCTGCGGGTCAGCGGGTGCTGCACCTTCCACGATCACCACCAAGTTGAGCAACTCGCCGCTGTGCACCGGGTATTGCACCGCATGCATGGCCGGGCCCAGCCACACGGTGACGCAATCGCTGCGCAGCGCCAGCGGCAAATCCGCTTGCTTGGCCATGGCGCGGTAGGCCAAGTGGCCGCTGAAAACCGGCTGCACACCTTGGCGCAAAAAGTCGCGCACATGGCTCCACACGCCATCGGCAGCGACCAGCACATTGGCGCGGCGCTTGCGCTCGTCATCCGTGATCAGCTCGACCGCGCTCGCGTCCTGGCTGACACGCTGCGCCGCGCGCCCGAGGTGTATTTCGGTCAGGCCCTGGGCCAGCACGGCGCGGTGCAGCAAGGCATGTAAATCGATGCGGGCAATCGTGGCGTAGCGCGCACCGTAGCGCTGCAGCGCACGCGCACCCAAAGGCAGCGTGCCCAGCAAGGCACCGCTGTGGGCGCTGCGCACTTCCAGCCGCTGCGGAAAACAAGCCACCGCATCCAGCGCCGCGCCCAGCCCCCAGCCTTCTAGCAAACGCACTGCGTTAGGGCCCAGTTGCACGCCAGCCCCCACTTCGGCAAGCACCCGCTTTTTTTCAAACAACTGCGTGGCCATGCCCAGGTGCCCGCAAGCCAAAGCCGTCGCCAAACCACCGATGCCGCCACCGGCGAGCAGTATTTTTCGTTCCATGGCGGGATTGTCGTGTACCGCACATCGCCAGCCCATGAAGGGCGCCAGAGTCGGAGTTAGCGGGTTTGGCCAGCCCAAGAATCCTTTATGGCGGCGACTTGCGCCGCGCAAAGCGCGCGGTGTACCAGACGACGTAGCTTTCGATGCGCTTCAGAACAGCCCACATGCAAGCGTGTTCCCATTTTTCTATATTTAGGTTAATATATTTTCTATATTTTGTTTCCTGAAGGAGCGCGGATTATGGCCACTACGGCAACGACGGTCGATCATTCGACCTTGACTACCCTGGCGCAAGCCGGTGCCGTGCGTGGTGCTTGCGCAGTGGGCCAGCCGGGCGGCTGGGGCATCGTTGTCCAATATGGCAATGCCGAGCGGGCGCTTGCCGCCAAGCGCGGCGAGCTGCGGGTGTTCAAGAAATTCGATACCCTGGCCTTTTATCTCAAAAACCTTGGCATCGACCAGTTCCGCATTGACGCACGCCATTTCGATGCCCTCAAAACGGAGCCCAGCAAACGCTCTGCTACCGCCGAGCGCATGCGCGAAGCCCACGAGGCCGCAGCCTACAAAAAATGGCTTGCGCAAGAAGTCCAGGAAGCCATGGACGACCTACGTCCTAGCGTCTCCCACGCCGACGCGACCTTAAGTTGGGAAGCCAAACGCAAAGACTTGCTGGCGCGGTCGAAGGCACAACAAAAGAAAACCATGGCCTAAGCATGCCGAACTGGAAACAAACTGCCATCGACGATAGAGATGCCATCGTGGAGCACATTGCGCTGGACAACATCGATGCCGCCATCGAATTGGGCGATCTACTGATGGAAAAATCGACGGTACTAGACCAGCATCCCATACTAGGGCGGGTGGGCCGCATCAAGGGCACCCGCGAGTTGGTGGTGCATCCCAACTACATTCTGATTTATCGCATCCTTGATGGCAGAGCAGAAATTCTGCGCGTCAAGCACGCTGCGCAGCAATATCCTTGACGTCATGCATGCGGCCAAACCCGTCATTGCAAGCGCAGCGACGCAATCCATTTTGCTTGCCAATCAACCACTTATGGATCGCCGCGTCGCTGCGCTCCTGGCGATGACGGGCTAATGGATAGCGCCCAGCGCCAGGGCCTAAAAGTGCGCTTGCAAAGCCGGGTACATAGCGCGAAAGCGGGCGTAGCGCGGGGCCAGCAGATCGGCTTGCGCAGCATCCGGGGTAAAGGTGGCGCTGGCGGGCAGCGCGGTGCAGACCTCGGCCTCGCTGGCGCCCAGTGCCATCCACGCTAAGCGCGCGGCGCCCAGTGCCGCAGCGGCTTCGGCCCCTGCGGGGCGCTGCAAGCGGCGCTGCAAAGCGCTAGCCAGCAGTTGCGCCCAGGTATCGCTGCGGGCGCCGCCGCCCACCAAGTGCAGCGCCGGTGCGCCCTGCCCTGGCCCTTGCGGACACATGGCGGCCTGCCCGTCCATCAATCCAAAAGCCACGCCTTCCATAACGGCGTAGGCCAGGTCGGCCACGCCGTGTTCGCTGCGCAGGCCAACAAAGCTGCCGCTGGCCTGCGGGTTGTTGTGTGGCGTGCGTTCGCCACTTAAGTAGGGCAAAAACAGGGGGGCCCGTGCCCGTTGCGCGGGGCTAAGCGCCTGTACTGCCTGCGCCAGTTGGGCTTCGTTAGCGCTGCCGGTGATCTGCGTCATCCAGCCAAACGCGCTGGCCGCGCTGAGCATGACCGACATCTGGTGCCAGCGCCCGGGCAGCGCATGGGCAAACGCATGCACTGCCAGTTCGGGCGCGGCCTGGTAGGCATCGCCCGCCAAAAACACCACGCCCGAGGTGCCCAAGGACACAAAGCCCTCACCCGGCCGGGTGGCGCCCACGCCGACGGCGCTGGCCGCGTTATCACCGCCGCCACCCGCCACAATGACGCTGGCGGACAAACCCCAGCGCTGCGCCAAGGCCGGCAATAAGGTGCCGCGCGATTGGCTACCTTCAATCAGGCGCGGCATATGCGAAAGCGTCAGGCCGCAGGCTTGCAGCATGGCGGGGCTCCAGGCCCGCGCCGCCACGTCCAGCCATAGGGTGCCCGCAGCGTCAGACATTTCGCTCACCGCTTCGCCTGTTAGCTGCAAACCCAGCCAGTCTTTGGGCAACAAGACGCTGCGGGTTTGGGCAAACAGCGCGGGCTCGTGCTCGCGCATCCACAACAGCTTGGGCGCGGTAAAGCCGGGCATGGCCAGGTTGCCGGTGATTGCGCGGGACTGCGGCGCTGCGGCTTCCAGCGCCAGGCATTGCGCGCCGGAGCGTCCGTCGTTCCACAAAATAGCGGGGCGCACAACTTGGTTGTGCGCATCCAGCGCCACGGCGCCGTGCATTTGGCCAGACAGGCCTATGGCTTGAATGCTGGGCCACAGCGCCGGATGCTGCGCGCGCATCTGCGACACGGCCTGCTCCACCGCCAGCCACCAGGCCTGCGGGTCTTGCTCGCTCCAGCTGGGGTGCGGGCGTTGCAGCGTCAGCGGCGCGTCGGCAACGGCGCGGATCTGGTGCGCATCGTCCAGCAGCAATAGCTTGATGGCCGAGGTACCTAGGTCGATGCCAAGAAACATAGCGGTTTATTGCACCAAGCCAAAGCGCGTGGCCACCTGGCGGCGGTATTCGCGGGGCGTCATGCCTTTGATATCCAAAAAGCGGCGGTTGAAATTGGCCATATTGTTAAAGCCCACATCAAAACCGATGCGGGTAATCGGATGGTCGGACTCCATCAGCAACTGGCAGGCGCGGTTGATGCGCACATGGTTGACAAAGTCGGTAAAGGTATTGCCCGTGGCGCGGCGGAAGAAGCGGCTAAAGCGGCTCTCGCTCATACCAAATTCTTGGGCCAGCATGCCCACCGAAATATCTTCCGAAAGCTTGTCAGTAATGCGGCTGAGGATGGCGTTGATCTGGTCCAGCTGCGCGTCGTTGTCCACGCTTTGTAATTGGGCGTTGGACAAGAGCCGGTAGTCTTTGCAATGCGCCAGCATATTGAGAAATTCGCAAAACGCACCCAAACGGCCCAAGCCTTGCGAGGCTTTGACGCGGCGCCAGTGCTGCACCGCTTGCGGATAGACATCAAAAAACTCGATGCCATTTTTGGCGCGCTCCAGCAAGGGCAAGACGGCGCGCATTTCCGGGATATGGCGGCTGGCTTCTTCTATGGGCTCGTGCGGAAACTGAATCACGAGATCGCGCTCGGCCACGCCGCCTTCGGGCAAGTCCATGCTGACCCAGTTGTGCGGCAAGCGCGGCCCGGTCAACACCAAATGGCCAGGCTGGAACTGGCCGATCCAGTCGCCCACAAAGGCTTTGCCCGAGGTGGCGGTAATCAGGTGAAGCTCGTATTCGTCGTGGTAATGCCAGCGCGCCAGCGGCGTGGGAAAGCCATGCGCCAGGCAGCGGATGATGCCTACCTCGTCCGGCGACTCATAGCCCAGTGCTTTGGAGCGTGTGTGATCCTGCTCCAGCTCGGGCTTGGTTTGGCGGGGACTGAGCGCAGCGCGGGTGGTGGGCATACCGGGATAAAAGTTATTGACAGTTCATCAAAAGTGGCGCACCAGTGCAAAGGCAAGGCAGGCGCGCCTTAGGACATCACGTTGCCGCCATCGACATTGAGGGTTTGCGCCGTAATGTAAGCGGCCTCGTCGCTGGCCAGAAACACGGCCGCACCGCAAATATCGGTCGGGTCGCCCATATAGCCTAGCGGTACGGCCTCGCCCACGCGCTTTTTCTTTTCGCCAATCGGCAGGTTTTCGTAGCGGGCAAACAAGGCATCCACATTGGCCCACATGGGGGTGGCAATCACGCCGGGCGCAATGCCGTTGACGCGGATTTTGTGCGGCGCCATCGCCAGCGCGGCACTTTGGGTGTAGCTGATGATGGCGGCTTTGCTGGCGCAGTAGTGCGACACCAAAGCCTCGCCGCGTCGCCCGGCCTGGCTGGCCATATTGATAACCGCAGCGCCTGGGGTTTGGGCCGACACCATATGCGCCAGCACTTTTTGCATCACAAAGAAAGCGCCTTTTACGTTGACCGCAAACAGCTTGTCGTACATGGCCTCGTCGCTTTCCAGCAATGGGGCCATGTCAAAAATTGCAGCATTGTTGAACAAGGTAGTGACGGGGCCAAAGCGCCCGCTGGCCTGGGCGATCAGTGCGTCGATAGAGGACATGGAGCGCACATCGGTGGGCACGTAGTGCAGGCTGTCGGGAAAGGCGTGCATCAGCGTGGCTAACTCGGGGGTAGGCTGGGGGTGGATGTCGGCTACCGTGCAGCGCGCGCCATGGTGCAGATAGTCGTTCGCCACTGCCAGCCCGATGCCGCCGGCGGCGCCGGTGAGGATGGCGTTTTTGGTTTGCAATCGCGTGCTCATGCTGTGTGTCCTTGTACAAAATTGTCAATCCGTTGGCTTGCCAGCCGCAGCGCGGCCAGCAAGCGTGCGTCTGAGGCCAAATCTCCCCACAGCACGGTATCTGCTGCAAACGCGGCCACCGGGTCGGGTGCCTGGCACATAGCGTGCGCGCTGGCCGGGTCCATGGCCTGGTCTTGGTAGGTGTAGGGAATTTGCCCGGCGTGCCAGCGCTGCAAATAGGCCAAAAACAAAGCAGGCAACATCGCGACGCTGGCTATCGACTCGCCGCGCGCCAGGCGCTCGCGAAACGTGGGCGCAATAAAGCCGGGTATTTTGGAAAAACCGTCCATGGCCACGCGCTGGTTGGTGTCGGCAATCGCCGGGTTGCCAAAACGGTCTAGCACCACGTCGCGGTAAGCGGCCAAATCAATAGGGCTGGGATGTTCGGGCGTGTTGAGCACGGGTATCACGTCGTCTGTGACATAGTCGAAAGCCATTTGGCGGATGCGCGCATCGTGCGTGCCTTCGTGGATGTAGGTGTAACCCAGCAGCGTGCCGGCCCAGGCGATGCAGCTATGGGTGGCGTTGAGCAAACGAATCTTGGCCTCTTCGTAGGCCTGCACCGAGCCAACCATTTCTACGCCCACGGTTTCCCATGCGGGGCGCCCGGCGATGAAGTCGTCTTCAATCACCCACTGGATAAAGCTCTCACCCATGACGGCTGCCGGGTCGTCCACGCCGGTGGCGGCTAGCACCCGCTGGCGCACGGCGGGCGTGGGCCGGGGGGTGATACGGTCCACCATGGCATTGGGGCTGCTGGTGTGGGCGGACACCCAATCGCGCAGCGCGCTATCTCCTAGAAGTTCGATAAATTGCAAGAGCCCGCTGCGGGCGCGCTCGCCGTTGTGGCGCAGGTTATCGCAGTTAAGCAGCGTGACCGGGCCAGCGCCACCTTGCATGCGCGCGCGCAAAAAACCGCACAAAGCACCGTAAATCGTGCTGCCCGCGCGCCCAGCGCGCAAAGCGTCCAAGTCGGCCTGCAAATCGGCAAAGCTCAAGTCCAATGTGCCCGTCGCATCCAGGTAATAACCCGCTTCTGTGACGGTAAAAGAAATGATCCGCGTGGCTGCGCTGGCGCCCACGGCCAGCAGTCCTGTGAGGTTTGCGTCCCAGGGCAGCACTTGCGCGATGGCAGTGATACGCGTGTAGCTATATGCGCCTTGGGGCGTTACTGTTTCCAGTGTGTAAGCGCCTTGCTGCTGCGCCAGCGCGGCCATGGTCTCGGGCATGTCGGGGCGGATATTGCCCGCTGCCAAAGTCCAGCGGCGGTCGCCGCTTTGCTGCAATTGGTGCAGGTACAGCGCCTGGTGCGCGCGGTGGAAAGAGCCCAGCCCCAAATGGAGCATGGTCAAGGTGGAAGTGTCTGCGGTCATGGTGAATACGAAAAACTAAACAGAGGCGGGCCCGGGGCGCAGCGAGCGGCCTTGGGCATCAAAGAAATGGGCGCAATCAAATTGCAAATCGATACCGACGCTTTGGCCGCTGTGCAAGACACTGCGCGCGCTTTGGCGCAGCACCAGTTGCAGGCCCTGGCCATTGCTCAAATACAGCAGGGTTTCGGCGCCCAGCGCTTCCACCAAATCCACCTGCATGTGCAGCATGCCTTGGCCCTGCGGCTGCAACACCACATGCTCGGGGCGCAGGCCGATAAATCCGTCCGCAGCTACCGGTAAGGCATAGCGCTGCGCCAGTTCGGCCACCAGGCTTACAGCCAGCATATTCATTTGCGGTGTGCCAATAAATTGGGCTACAAAGCTATTGACCGGGTGGTCGTAGAGTTCCAGCGGTGTGCCCACTTGCTCAATGCGTCCATCGCGCAGCACCACCACGCGGTCGGCCAGGGTCATGGCTTCAACTTGGTCATGCGTCACGTATACCGTGGTGGCGCCCAACTCGCGGTGCAGCTTGGCAATTTCGATACGGGTTTGTCCGCGCAGCGCCGCGTCCAGGTTGGACAGCGGCTCGTCAAATAAAAATACTTTGGGCGCACGCACAATCGCCCGCCCAATAGCAACCCGCTGGCGCTGCCCGCCCGAGAGCTCTTTGGGCCTGCGGTGCAAATAGTCGCCCAGGTTGAGGATGGCAGCGGCGCGCTCTACTTTTTCGCGGATTTGCGCTTGCGGCACTTGCGCCAACTTGAGCGCAAAACTCATGTTTTCGAACACGCTCATATGCGGGTACAGCGCATAGCTTTGGAACACCATAGCCAGATCGCGGGCGCTGGAGGCGGCCTCGGTGATGTCACGCCCGTCAAGGACCACGCTGCCGCCGTCGGTCTGCTCCAGGCCGGCAATTAAGCGCAGCAGGGTCGATTTGCCGCAGCCCGAGGGGCCGACGAACACAATGAATTCGCCCTTCTGAATTTGCAGGTCCACGCCTTTGATGACGCGCAGTTCACCAAAACTTTTTTCGATGCCGTGAAGTTGAAGATAGGCCATGAGGAAGAATCAGTCCGGTCAAAAAAATAGGGCGTGCTACTTCACCGCGCCAAAAGTCAGGCCCTGCACCAATTGCTTTTGGCTGAACCAGCCAAACACCACAATCGGCGCAATCGCCATCAAAGACGCTGCCGAGAGCTTGGCCCAGAACAAACCTTCCGGGCTGGAGTAGCTGGCAATCAGGGTGGCCAGCGTGCCGGCCTTGGCAGAACTCAGGTTCAGGCTCCAAAAGGCTTCATTCCAGCTGAGTACCAGGCAAAGCAAACCGGTAGAGGCCAAGCCGCCCAACGCCAGCGGAAAGGTCACGCGGTAAAACTCTTGCCACAGCGTGGCGCCGTCCATGCGCGCGGCCTCCAAAATTTCGTTAGGAATTTCCTTGAAGTAGGAATACAGCATCCACACCATGATGGGCAGGTTGGACAGCATAAAAATGATGACCAGACCGGTACGCGTATCGAGCAACTGCGATTTTTGCGCCAGCACATAAATAGGCACCAAGGCGCCCACGGCGGGCATCATCTTGGTCGATAGCATCCACATCAACAGGTTTTTGGTATGGCGGCTCTTGAAGAAGGCCATGGAATACGCGGCAGGCGTGGCGATCATCAAACCGATCACGGTGGACAGCACACTGGTGATGAGCGAATTGCGCGCGTAGAGCAAATAGTCGCTGCGCTCTTGCACCTCGCGAAAGTTATCTAGCGTGGGCGTGAACCACCACAGCGGCGGCACCGAGATGGCTTGCAACTCGGTCTTAAACGCCATCAGCGCCAGCCAGCCCAGCGGAAAGAACAGCAGCAGCGTGATGACCCAAGCCGCAGCAGTGCGCAGCAGCAAAGGCAAGGGGTATTTAGAGCGGCGGGCCATGGGGTTTATTTGTCCAGGTCTTTGCCAACCAGGCGGATAAGAAAAGCTGCCGCGATATTGGCCAGCAGCACCGCAAACAAGGCCCCAGCGGAAGCCACACCGGCATCGAAATTGAGCAAAGCCTGCTTAAAAATCAGGAAGGCCACGTTGGTACTGGCGTCGCCGGGACCGCCGCCGGTGGTGGTGTAAATCTCGGCAAACACGCTGAGTAAAAAGATCAGCTCAATCATGACCACCACGGCCACCGGGCGGCCCAGGTGCGGAATGTAGAGGTAGCGCAGTTGCTGCAAATAGGTAGCGCCGTCCATACGCGCGGCCTCAAGTTGCTCGCGGTTCATGCTTTGCAAGGCGGTCATAAAAATCAGCGTGGCAAAAGGCAGCCACTGCCAGGACACCATGATGATGATGGACACCAAGGGATGGTCGCTCAGCCAGTCCACCGGCGTGAACCCAAAGAGGATAGACACTTGCGCCAGCGCACCGTAGATGGGGTGCATCATCATGTGTTTCCACAAGAGCGCGTTGACGGTGGGCATCACAAAAAAAGGCGAGATCAAAAGCAGACGTACGACGGCGCGCCCGGGAAAGGCCTCGTCAATGAGCAGCGCCAGGCCCATGCCCAGCACCACGGTGATCAGAATCACACTGCCAAGCAGCAGGATGGTGTTGAGGACGGCCGCGGAAAACGAGGGGTCCGTCAGGAAGTATTCGAAATTTTCCAGGCCGTTAAAACCGGTCTGGTCGGGCTGCATCAGGTTGTAGCGGATGAGCGAAAAATACACCGTCATGGCCAGCGGCACCAGCATCCACAGCAGCAGGGTTGCCACAGCCGGTGTCAGCAGTAAACGCGGGAGCAAGCGGTTCATGGGGATGGGGTCAGCACATAGGAAACATAAAAAAGGCGGACGCCCGAAAGCGCCCGCCCTCTTTGCAGCTTACTTGTAGTAGCCGCCTTTCTTCATTTCACGATCAGCAGCGACTTGCGAGGCTTTGAGCGCGGCATCGACCGTGCTCTTACCGGCCAAGGCAGCACTCATTTGCTGACCCACGGCAATGCCGATAGCCTGGAACTCAGGAATCGCGGCAAATTGCACGCCCACATACGGCGACTTGGGCAAAGTGCTGTCGTTCGGGTTGGCCGAATCGATAGCGGCTTTTTCAGCAGCAGCGAACACAGCAGCTTTTTGGAACTCGGGGTTCGCATAGGTGGACTTGCGCGTGCCGGTAGGAACGCGGGCCCAACCATTGGTTTTAGCCACCAGGTTGATGTAGTCCTTGGAAGTCGCCCAGTTGACGAACTTCTGTGCAGCGTCAGCATTTTTGGTGCCTGCCGGAATAGCCAAGGCCCAAGCCCACAACCAGTTGGCGCCTTTTTGCGTCACGCTGTAGGGGCCTTGCGCAAAAGCGACTTTGTCGGCCACTTTGGACTGCTTGGGGTCGGTGATAAACGAGGCTGCAATCGTGGCGTCAATCCACATGCCGCATTTGCCTTCGTTGTACAGCGCCAAGATTTCGTTAAAGCTGTTGGCCGACGAGCCGGGAGGGCCGTATTTGGTCAGCAGGTCCACGTAGAAGGTGACGGCTTCTTTCCAAGGCTTGGACTCGAGCTGGGGTTTCCAGGACATGTCAAACCACTGCGCGCCAAAGCTATTGGCCATGGTGGACAAGAAGGCCATGTTGTCGCCCCAGCCCGGCTTACCGCGCAAGCAAATGCCATAGACGCCGTTTTTTGGGTCGTGGATTTTGGCGGCTGCATCGCGCACGTCGTTCCAGGTGGGACGCTCGGCAAACTTGATACCGGCTTTGTCGGTCAGGTCTTTGCGGTACATCAGCATGGAGCTTTCGCCGTAGAAAGGCGCAGCGTACATTTTCCCGTCCACGCTCAGGCCGTTGCGCATGGCGGGCAGGATGTCATCGGCGTCGTAGCTGGCATCGCCTTTGAGCTCGGTCAGCCAGCCTTTTTTGCCCCAGATCGGGGTTTCGTACATGCCGATGGTCATCACGTCAAACTGGCCGCCTTTGGTGGCGATGTCGGTGGTGACGCGCTGGCGCAGCACGCCTTCTTCGAGCGTGACCCACTTCAGTTTGATGTCGGGGTTGGCGGCTTCAAAGTTTTTGCTGAGTTTTTCCATTTCGATCATGTGGCCGTTGTTCACGGTGGCAATGACCAGTTCGGTGGCGGCTTGTGCGACGCCTCCGACAAATGCTGCCACAGCGGCGGCGGCAACGATGCGGGTTTTAAATTTCATGCGAAAGTCTCCAAAAGGGATAGGTGTGAATAGCCGTGTTCAATGTTGGGAACGTGCCTGACACTGACAACTCGAAGATAGTGAAACCCTCTTGCAGGATTGGTACTGGATATGCAGTTATTAGTATTTCTATGCATAGGCTAGCTAGGATTTACACCTAGTATCGCCATATTCGTACTAATTTTTTTGAAAAATAACGTTTTTTGCAGATTTAACCTGCCCGAGAAGCCAGCCAGGGCGTGGTGTCCCGGCTGGAATATGGCGGCCCGGTCACAAAGTGAATTGAAACGCGTCAATCAAGGCGCCAGGCGCGCGCGACCCGCCGGGCGAACGCTTGGAATAGGTGCCGACTTCGGGGGAAATTTCGGCTTGACTACCCAGCGCCAGCAATTGCGGCCCCAGGGCGTTGTAGAGGCTTTCGTCCCAGCGCAGGTTGTTGATCGGCCCGATGATCTCACCGCCTTCCACCCAAAAACAGGCGTAGCGCGTCATACCGGTGACGCGCGCTGACACCGGATCGCTCCAATTTAAGTAATGCAAATTCGAGAGATAGAGGCCGCGTCCCAATGCGCCCAACATATCCTGATCGGCTAGGGTTCCGGGTGCCACATCCAGGGCGCGCGGTGATTCGTAGCCTGAGGCGCCGTTCGCTTGCAATCCATATTCCTTTGCACTGCGGGAACTGATCAGCAAATTGCGCAAAGAGCCGGCCTCGATCAAGTCCAAAGACTGGGGTGCGACTTCACCCACATCATTAAAGCGCGGCGTCAATCCCATGGAGAAGTTTTCAGCAACTGAGAGCAAGGGCGAAAGCTGCATCTCCTTTTCTATCAGCTTTTTGAAGGGGCTGCGACCCTGCTTCCACGCCGCTGCCGACAGGGCGCCCCAGGACATCATGCCTAGCAAATCGGCAAAGGCCGCCGGCGCAAAATAGCTGCGGTAAGCGCCCGGTTGAACCTGTTGCAACGGACGCTTGAGCAACTCCAGCGAGGCCTTGCTGCGCGCCAGGTTGGCCGCCCAGTCATGGGCATTCCAAGACGAAGCCGCATAAACACTCTTGACGGCTTGCGGCCCGCTGTACAGGGAATAAACAAAGAAGAAATTTTCCGTTTCAAACCAATGGTTTTGCCCCTGTGAATTGCGGTTGGCGCTAATGACCAGGCCGCCCGCATAAAAACCCACCAGATCACAGCCACCCGCCGGCTCCACGATGGCCGCTATCAGCGCCGCTGGCGCAAGAAGCTGGCCCTTAAATATCTCGCGGCTACTGCCATGGTTTTGTACTGGCACCTGGAAAGGATCTTGCGGCAATACAGTGGCGTCGTGGCGGCAGCGTTCAAGGATTACGTCCATGCTGCGGCAATCAACATCGATCTGGCCGCTCAGCGTTATTCCATGGTCAATGGTGCGCCCATTGGCCTGGTAACGAATGTCTAACACGCGTTGCGTCACGTCGGTGTTTTGCCGGATACGGTTATTGTTAAAGCGCAGGTACAGGGTTTCCTCGGCGTCCAGATTGACGTTGACATCCTCACCCGTTTGCAGGCGCGAGAAGAGGTGTTCACACAAGGTATCCAAAAGCGCGCTGGTTTGTGTGGAAAAGTCCCGGGCGCTCATGCCTGGCCTCCAAAGACTTCCACGCCACGGAACAAGCACGGCGGCGAGGCGTGTCCCACCCGTATCACCTGGCTGGGCTCGCCCTTGCCGCAATAGGGCGTGCCGTGGGCCTCATCGTCGCGACCCACCCCCGCAAGGCGATTCCAAAAATCGATGCTGACGCCTCGGTAGTTGGGATTTCGCACCACGCCGGCCAAGCGCCCGTTCTCAATCAATTGGCCAAACTCGCATCCAAACTGAAATTTGTTGCGGTAATCATCAATCGACCAGGACCGGTTGGTGTGCATTAATATGCCATGTTGCACTTGGCCAATCAGATCCTCCAAACTGCTATCGCCAGGCTCCAAATTGATATTGGCCATGCGGTCAATCGGCGCGCGGTTCCAAGAGGCAGAGCGGGAATTGGCTACGCCCGCAATGCCCGAACGTTCTTGTGACTCCAGCGAGCCCAAACCGCGCTTTAATATTCCGCCTTCAATCAACATGTGTTTGGTCGCCGGGTTGCCGCTGTCGTCAAACGCATAACTGGCAAATTCATGGGCGCGGGCAGGGTCGAAGGAGATGTTCATCAGTTCCGACCCATAGCGCAAGTGCCCGAAATCCTCGGCTTTTACGAAGCTCCAACCGGCGTAATTACGCTCATCGCCCAATATACGATCGAGCTCCAGGGGATGGCCGATGGATTCATGAATTTGCAGCATCATCTGATCGGGCATCAAAACCAGGTCCATGACGCCGCTGGGACAATTAGGGGCTTGCAGCAATTGCACAGCTTCGTTGGCTATGCGCTTAGCCTGCGTCACCACGGCCTGCGTCTCGAAAATTTCAGCGCCAACTTGGCCCGTTTGGGACCACGTGCGGGTTTGTGATTCGCTGCCCTGCGCTGCCGTGGCCGAAAGCTTAAGCGAGACCATGTCAAAGTGCTGGTCAATCGCGGCACCGGTACTGCTGTAATAAGCAATGTGCGTCTGGATCAACATCGCGTGGGCCATTCGACTTACCAGGTGTTCGTCCCCTTGCATCGCAGCGGTGGCTGCCAGCAAGCACTGCGTGATGTCCTGCGCGCTGCTGGCATCCAAGCTCTGCACTCTGGGGCTGCGATAAGTACCCTGCGAGGGCGGCCTCTGGGCTACTTGAAAACTATGTGCCTTGCGCGAACTACTGGCCCGCGTCGTTGTGATAGCCCGCTCAAAAGCCCGTTGCAATCCCTCTTCGGTGGAATCGGAAGTAGCGGCGTAACCGAAATGGTCATCGACCAAAACCTCGCACATAAAGCCTGCATCCACACTGGTGGCATTTGCCTGGGGGGCATCGTCGCGAACCAATCGGTGGGTCGTGACCTCCCGGCTGTACCGAAGCCCGGCCCATTGAACATCGGCGGGTAATGCTGCAAATAAGGTCTTGGCGATAGGAGAAACTTCTGTCATGGTAAAACCGGGTGGGATAGACGCGAGGTGCGCGACGCAAAACGATACGTGAATAATAATGGGCTGTACATCGCCGGTGATGACGCTTTATAACGAATTTTCCCTCTTTTAAATTCAACCAGGATGTAGTTATGCGAATTCGGTGGCCTCTAACAATCGTGCTCACGGTATGTACCCAAAATTTGCTGGCGCAGCCGGCCAAGACGGCGCTACCGTTGTGGGAAATTGGCGCGGTTGGCGTGACGGCAGCCCAGATAGCCTACCCGGGGTCTTCCGAAACGGTCAGGCTTGCTTTAGCAGCTCCCTTTGTGATTTACCGTGGAGAATACTTCCGGTTCGATCGCGACAGCGCTGGCTTTCGGGCCATTCACAACCCTGACTTTGAATTAGATATTGGCTTTTCCGGATCACTTGGTTCGCGGGCTAGCGACACGGTCGCACGTGAGGGTATGGATGACCTGGGGACATTGATAGAGTTTGGTCCGCGTATGCGCTGGAACCTTAGCGCAGCAAGCGCGCCTGGGCAATGGCGCATTGAACTGCCCTTGCGCGGCGTATTCGACATCAGCAATGGCGCGGCCTACCGGGGCTTGGTGCTGGAGCCCGAATTGAAATACAGCTACCGCGCAAAAGAGGGCTGGACTTGGGGTACGGGGTTGAGCCTGATTGGGGCAGACCAGTCAATGCAATCCCTCATCTATAGTGTGAACGCCGCACAGGCCACTGCCAGCCGCCCTGCCTACCAGGCCCAGGCCGGGCTCCTGGCGCTGCGCCTTAGCGGCTCTTTGTCCTACCCACTGGCGCAAGACACGCGGCTCCTGGTTTTCGGCCGCGTAGACAGCGTTCAAGGTGCAGCCAACCAGGCCAGCCCGCTCGTACGCCAAAACACGGGTGCAAGCGTGGGCGCGGTGCTGGCCTACACCTGGAAACAATCCGAGGCGCGGGCGACGGATTAATTGAACGCATACTGGAGGGTGTCCATCATGCGCCCCTGCACTGTGACGGAACAGGTATTCAAGCTGCTTTTTCAGGGGCAGATCAACTTGATCTTTGGAAAATAAGTCTGGTAGCGCCCCGCGTCGCGCGTGAGCAGTTGGTAGCCCTCGGCCTGCGCATGGGCGCCAATAAAGAAGTCGGGCAAGACGCCGGTTTTGGTGCCGCCGCGTTGGCGGTAGCTGCGAAAAGCGAGACCCGCCAAACGGGCTGCCGGGCGCGACAGCTCTAACAGCTGAACGCCCAAGGTGCCCAGAAACTCGTCCAGGTGCGCGGGCTCGGCTGGATGCCCTGCCAATTCGGCATACACCACCATGTTGATGGCCAATTGACCCGCCTGGGCATGGTGCAAATGCTTCAAGGACCAAGGCATCCAGATCGGATCGGCCTTGTAGATGTCCAACAGCACATTGGTGTCCACCAAAATCATCGTTTGTTCCAGTCGTCACCCCGCGTGATGGCCATCCACTCATCAGTGCTGGGTCCGCCCTTTGCGATGCCGATGAACTGACGAATGGGATCGTCTGGGGCCAGAAACGACAGGTCTGGTTCGGGCGCTGCCTTGCCATGCGACGGCGATTGCGCTGCCACCATGTATTCGGCCAGGGCTTCTTGCACGACTTGCGATTTGCTCAGCTTGCGAACAGCGCAAAACTGCTTCAAATCGCGCTCCATGGTTTCAGGTAAACGAACAGACAGCATGGTGACTCCTTGTAATACAGATTTTAATTTTTGTATGACATGAAGTATGGCATAGTTTTTAACCTTACTGTCATACATCGATGGGGCCACTCGTCTGGAATGCAGCCCCCCACGCACAAGCAAACGGCTTGCCGATTGCAAGTGAGTACGATGAATAGCCGTACATTCGGGCGCTGCGAGCACATTGAAGCCTACTTAGGCTTCGATGTAATCACCGATTCTCACTTCACACACATCCCAGTCGTGTCCTCTTTGGCCACCCATGTGTGGCAACTGGGGGGTCGCACCAACGATTAGCGGTAGATGGCAGCCGCAGCACCAGTGTGCGACCCAACTTTGTTTACTTACCGTCTCGCAACGCTATGCGGCTGGTAGGCCGCAAGCTTGACTGGAAGACGCGCAATAAAAAGTCCAGGCAAGACCGCCAATCATGTGGCGGCATACCGAAAACTACTTCCGATTTTTATCGCCGACGTCTGGGGATGCTGCTGACTGGCTTTATAGGCTCATAGGCTTTGAGGCCCGCATCGCCCGTCAGGATTTCCACAAAATAGCCTGCTTGGGCGTAGTACTCGGCCACATCTTTGATTGTGTGATCGCCAATCGAGACGCCCCCAGCCGCCAATTCGGGCCAAGTTGCCGCCAATGTCCGTAAGTTGTCGGTTTCCCACAAAGATGATTGTTCGGTAAAAGCCGCCCATGGCGATTGGGCATCTGCTGCTTCTTTCAAATACCTTGCCAAATCTTGGGCGCGCTCATACCTTTGCCCGGGCGCTTTCGCAATGTGGTTACCCGTCTCGATCAAGGTTGCGATAGGCAACACAAATGTGCTGCCTTGACTGCGCTCTTTTTCAAGCAGTTGCGCAATGCGTGCATGATCCCAGAAGTCATCTTTAGGCCCGGCCTTTTCTTTACCCGGCACCTGCAACCAGCAGCACAATACCGAGGTGTCGAGAATCAAAACCCGATTACTCAAAAGACATCTCCCGCTGAGCGTATGCAGTCTGCTCGAAGGCAATGCTTTTTTCGATCAGCCCCTGGCTTGACAAGCGGCCAATCGGTCCTTGGGCCAGTAACTTGGGAAGTTGCGCAATGTCCTCCAGCAATGTCAGCATGCTGTGTCCGGTAGCGGGGTCGCGGTTGGCCACAGTGATAAATGGCACCATCTGCGTGCCCATGGCGTCCAGCAAGGCCGGGTTGTGTGTTGTCACCAGCACATCCACACCCCGATCTGCACCCACGGTTTTCAGCATGTCGAGTAACAACTTGGCCCGTGATGGGTGCAGGCCGTTGTCCACTTCCTCGATCACCAACAAGCTGTATTGGGGCCGCGTGAGCAGCGCCGTCAAGATGGCCAAAAACCGCAGGGTGCCATCCGACATGCCGCGTGCATCCACGGTGGGCGGTGGCCCGGCGTCCAGCCAATGCTCTTCGCAGTACAACATCGCGTCCGATTGAAATTTGCCAACCGTCTCGGCATACACACGCCGAATGTCACGTTCAGGCAACTGACTCGCGTATTTCGTTAGCACTGCTTCAATCTCTTGTTGCTTGTCTTGCGGCAATGCTGCCAACACACCTGCAATATTGGAAGCGTCTGACTCCAATTTGTCAGACAAAGCAGAGAAGCCACGCATGTGTGAAGGAATCGGATCCAAAATGAAAATTTCACGCAGGCTCGAAATGACGGTCTGTACGCCATCTTGAATTTCCTGACGCAGCTTTTGACCCATCAACTGAAACAAAATCGAATTGGCCCGGCTCAGTTGGCGCGGCGTACCCTGTTTTTCGTTGTAAAGGCGGGCTATGATGGTTGGCGCATCATCCGCGCAAGTATCTGTACGAAGCAGCTGTATTTGCCCCGCCTCGGATTTACGTTGCCCGTTTTTTCCGGCTCTGAATTTTGTACGCGTGAGCTTTTCTGAAAACAGATCACAGCGACTGTCGGTGATTTTCCCCTCTAGTCTGTACTCGTAGTCCGTGAGTTCATCGGGACGGCAAACCACGCTGAGCGCAAACACAGCACCTGGCTGCCGTGCCGCCCACTCTACCCCGCCTCGCAACGGGGTTTGCGTGCCGTCGCCTTTCAGAGCTGATGTGAGCATAGAGCCAGAAGCCACTCGGTTCAGCAACAAAAGTGCGTCGAGCGCATTGGATTTTCCGCTGGCATTGGTACCAACCAGGATCGACAAAGGGTCAGTATGCAGAGATGCAATTTCATAACTCTTCCAGTTTTCTAGTTTCAGTTCTGTGATCATGTGTTCCCCAGCAATATTCACCAACCAGAAGGATAAGTCATACAGGCTATTCTCCCTGCAACGGGCGACGAAGATTAGAAGTATTCGCCCACCACTTGGACACCAAATACCTAAAACATCCCTTAGTAGTTCACTCCACCCGCGCCACCGCCGCCGGCTTAAATCCCAGATCTGCCGCCTTGCCTTTGCGGGCACGCGCGCCACGGGCGTTGTTCAGGCTGCGGATTTCCAAGGTCTCTTCGCGCTCTTTACCGCCCCGGCCAATCCCCGAAATGCGCACGCTGCGGGTGTAGGCCGCGGCCCCGGCCAAGGTGTCTTTGCCGTCTAAATCCAGCAGCATCAAACCGCGCCCGCCTTTTTCCATGGTCTTGAGCTCGGACAACTTGAAGGTGAGGATGCGGCCTAGCGTGGAGGCACAAGCCACATCAGTGGCGGTTGCCACCAGGACACGCGCAGCGTTTTGCACCGTGGCAGGCGTGGCGGCATGGGCTGGCAGGCTGGCACCAGCAATCAATGAAGGAGCGCACACGCTTTCGCCGGTATTACAAGTGACAAAGGCTTTACCCGCTTTGTTGCGCGAAATCATGTTTTCTATGGTGGCCATAAAGCCATAACCCGCGCTGCTGGAAATCAGCAGTTGCGCCGTAGCCGGGCCGGCAAAGTAATGCAAGATTTGCGTGCCCGCCTCCAACTCAATCAGACTAGTGAGCGGCTGCCCGTCGCCACGCCCACCCGGCAGCAAAGCCACCGCCACCGAATACACCCGGCCGTTAGACCCAAAGGCGAGCAAGGTATCGACACTGCGGCATTCAAAGGTGGCGTAGAGCGCATCGCCCGCCTTAAAGGCAAAGCCCGCCGCCTCGTGCCCGTGACCGCCGCGGGCGCGCACCCAACCTTTGTCGCTGACCACGACCGTCACCGGCTCATCGACGATTTTGATTTCGGCCACGGCTTTTTTCTCGGCCTGGATCAGCGTGCGCCGCGCATCGGCAAAGGTTTTGGCATCCGCCTCGATTTCCTTGACCATCAAGCGGCGCAGGCTGGCCGGGTTGTCCAAAATGTCTTCCAGCTTTTTTTGCTCGTCGCGCAGTTCAGAAAGCTCTTGCTCGATCTTGATCGCCTCCAGACGCGCCAATTGGCGCAGGCGGATTTCCAGGATGTCTTCGGCCTGGCGCTCTGACAGGCGAAAGCGCTCCATCAGCGCGCTGCGCGGCTCATCTGACTGGCGGATGATGGCAATCACTTCGTCGATATTGAGCAGCACCAATTGCCGCCCTTCCAGAATATGGATGCGATCGAGCACCTTGCCCAGGCGGTGGCGCGAGCGCCGCTCCACCGTGGTCTGGCGAAAGGCAATCCACTCGGTCAGCATCTGGCGGAAAGACTTTTGCGTAGGCCGCCCATCCAGCCCCACCATGGTCAGGTTGATGGGCGCCGAGCTTTCCAAACTGGTATGCGCCAGCAGCGCGGTAATGAGTTCTTGCTGCTCAATGCGGCTGGTCTTGGGCTCGAACACCAGACGCACCGCCGCTTCTTTGCCCGACTCGTCACGCACCAAATCGAGCACCGCCAGCATGCTGGCCTTGAGCTGCAACTGGTCTTGCGACAAGGCTTTTTTACCCGCCTTGACCTTGGGGTTGGTGAGTTCTTCAATCTCTTCAAGCACCCGCTGGCTGCTCACGCCCGGCGGCAATTCAGTCACCACCAATTGCCACTGGCCGCGCGCCATGTCCTCAATCTTCCAGCGCGCACGCACCTTGAGCGAGCCGCGCCCAGTCCGGTAAGCGTCGGCTATATCGGTACTGCTGCTGATGATCTGTCCGCCGCCGGGATAGTCCGGGCCGGGTACCAGCGCCAGTAATTCTTCGTCGCTGGTTTTGGGGTTTTTGATCAAAGCCACGCAAGCGTCCGCCACCTCACGCAAATTGTGGCTGGGGATTTCGGTCGCCAGGCCCACCGCGATGCCGCTGGCGCCGTTAAGCAGCGCAAAAGGCAGGCGCGCTGGCAACTGACTGGGCTCTTCGGTGGAGCCATCGTAATTGGGCACGAAATCCACGGTTCCCTGGTCGATTTCGTCCAGCAACAAACTGGTGATTTTGGCCAGCCGCGCTTCGGTATAGCGCATAGCCGCCGCGCCATCGCCATCGCGCGAACCGAAATTACCCTGCCCGTCGATCAGCGGATAACGCTGCGAAAAGTCCTGCGCCATACGCACCAAGGCGTCATACGCGGCCTGGTCGCCATGCGGATGAAAGCGGCCTAGCACATCACCGACCACCCGCGCGCTCTTGACCGGCTTGGCACCGGTGTTGTTATTGGTACCGCCAAAGCCCAGCCCCATGCGCGACATGGAATACAAAATGCGCCGCTGCACCGGCTTTTGCCCGTCGCACACATCCGGCAACGCACGGCCCTTCACCACGGAGAGCGCGTATTCCAAATAAGCGCGCTGCGCATAGGTGGCCAAGTTGAGCTGATCGTCACCTTCGGGCGGGAGGGCTGGTGGGGAAGCATCGAGGGCGAAAAGATCGGTCATTTTTTGCGAGGAGTATTGGGTTTTGTGTTCAGGAGTTTTTTGGGGTGGAGGCTTGTATTGCTGCCCTTGGGCAAGGCCGCCATCGCCCGGTCAAAGTCGCTTTCCATGATGTCCACCGCACGCACATGTTCTAAATTGAAAAATTCGAATTGCGCCTCAGCATGGACTAGGGCCATTTCGCGTGAGATTTTTCCAGCGTGGTCCAAAATGTCACGGTCGTTGATGCTCAAAAAACCGTGGAGTTTGGCGATCCAATCGTCCATGTCCATGGCAACGCGGCGCATGGCCTGGCCTTGGGCAAAAACAAGGTATTGCTCCACCAAGTTGTTAAGTGCAGCCAGTTCTTCGGCGTTCAGGTAATTTTTGGCGATGCCCACATCCGGCTTGCGCGGCTTGCCGCCGTGGGCACTGCCCTTCCAGGTGGTCAAGCCCATATGGGGTTTAGTTTTGTCGGCGCGGCTGTGGATGATTTCAGCCGCCGTTTTCCCGGTAATTGCCCAATGCAATTTGTTTTGCACAGTTTGAAAGAACAGAATGCTTTGCGGCTGTGTGGGGTCGTAGTCGATGCTAGTGGCGTAGATGTCGGTTATTTTTTGATAGAAGCGCCGCTCCGAGGAGCGAATGTCTTGAATGCGTGCCAGCAGCTCATCAAAGTAGTCGCTGCCTGCAGGGCCGGGGTTTTTCAGGCGTTCGTCGTCCAGCAAAAAGCCCTTGCTCAAATATTCGCGCAATTGCTGCGTGGCCCAGATACGAAAGCGCGTGGCCACGGCGCTTTTGACGCGGTAGCCCACGCTGAGCACCGCATCGAGGTTGTAGTGACGGCTTTGGCGAGAGACTTGGCGACTGCCTTCTTGGCGAACCGACAAGAAATCCTTGTGAGTTGCCTCGGGCTGCAATTCCCCCTCGTCATAAACGTTTTGCAAGTGCAGGCTGATGTTTTGCTGGGTCGTCTGAAACAACTGCGCCATTTGCTGTTGGGTCAGCCACAGAGTGTCGGCCTGCACTTGGGCCGCAATCTGGATGCGCCCGTCTGCGGTTTGGTAGATCAGCAAGGGAGTGGGCTGGGTGCTCATAGCTGTGGCTTGGCAATGGCGTGAAATGTGTGCTCAGAAAACGGTTTTGAGGTGGCTGGTCATAAATACTTTTGCAAAATCGCCTGCTATTGCGCGGGGGCTGCGGCAACCCACATCAGTAATCACTGTTGACGTCAAACGTCGATTTCGACGCTGTCGCCATGCAACTCCATCAACTCCCGCCGCGCCGCCGCCTCGCCCTTGCCCATCAGCTTGGTAATCAAAGACTCGGTCGCTGCAAAATCAATCGCCCCCAAAGCCACCGGCAACAAACGCCGCGTGTCCGGATTGAGGGTGGTATCCCAGAGTTGCTCAGCATTCATCTCGCCCAGCCCCTTAAACCGGCTAATGTTCCAGGCGCCTTCGCGCACGCCCTCTTTGCGCAGCTTGTCCAAAATCGCACCCATTTCGCCCGCGTCCAGCGCATAGGCCTTAGACGCCGGCTTTTTACCCCGCGCCGGCGCATCCACCCTGAAAAGCGGGGGCCGCGCCACATACACATGGCCAGCCTCGATCAGCTTGGGGAAATGCCGGAAAAACAATGTCAGCAAAAGCACCTGAATATGCGAGCCATCCACGTCCGCGTCGCTCAGAATGCACACCTTGCCATAGCGCAGGCCGCTCAAATCAGGCGTGTCATCCGGCCCGTGCGGGTCTACGCCAATGGCCACCGAAATATCATGAATCTCGGTGTTGGCAAAGAGCCGGTCGCGGTCCACTTCCCATGTGTTGAGCACTTTGCCGCGCAGCGGCAGGATGGCCTGGTTTTCTTTGTCGCGCCCCATCTTGGCGCTGCCGCCCGCCGAGTCGCCCTCGACCAGAAACACTTCGTTATAGGCCAAATCCCGGCTTTCGCAATCGGTCAGCTTGCCGGGCAAAACCGCCACGCCAGAGCTTTTGCGCTTCTCCACTTTTTGTCCTGCGCGCTGGCGGGTTTGCGCTGCCTTGATCGCCAGTTCGGCCAGCCTTTTACCGTAATCCACATGCTGGTTCAGCCACAACTCCAATGCGGGGCGCACATAGCCCGATACCAAACGCACCGCGTCACGCGAATTCAGGCGCTCTTTGATCTGGCCTTGGAACTGCGGGTCTAGCACCTTGGCCGACAGAACATAACTGGCCCGCGCAAACACGTCTTCGGGCATGAGCTTGACGCCTTTGGGCAACAGCGCATGCATCTCTATAAAGCTTTTTACGGCGTTAAACAAGCCATCGCGCAAGCCGCTTTCGTGCGTGCCGCCCGCGCTGGTGGGGATCAGGTTGACATAGCTCTCGCGCACGGGGTGGCCGTCTTCGGTAAATGCCACGCACCAGGCGGCGCCCTCGCCTTCGGCAAAGCTATCACTATTGCCGTCAGCAAAACCCTCGCCCTCAAACAGCGGAATCACCGGATCGGCGTTGAGCGACTGCGTCAGGTAGTCGCGCAAGCCGCCTTTGTACAGCCAAGATTGGGTTTCTTTGGTTTTTTCGTTCAGCAAGGTGACCGTCACGCCGGGCATGAGCACGGCTTTGCTGCGAAGCAAATGTGCCAGGTCGCCCATGGGCAGGGCAGAGGATTCGAAATATTTGCCGTCCGGCCACACGCGCACCGAAGTGCCGGACTTGCGATCGCCCTCAGCCAGGGGCCTTATAGATAGCTTTTGGGTGACGTCCCCGCCCTGAAACACCAAGTGCGCCACCGCGCCTTCACGAAAGGAAGTTGCCTCCAGGCGCTTGGCCAGGGCATTGGTCACGCTCACCCCCACGCCATGCAAACCACCCGAAAAGCTATAGGCCCCGCCTTTGCCCTTATCAAACTTGCCGCCCGCATGCAGGCGGGTGAACACCAGTTCGATGACCGGGGATTTTTCTTCCGGGTGCATGCCAAAGGGAATGCCGCGCCCGTCGTCGTCGATGGTGACGGATCCGTCGGTATGCAATATGACTTTGATTTTCTTGCCGTGCCCGGCCAGGGCTTCGTCGGCGGCGTTGTCCAGTACTTCCTGGATCACGTGCAGCGGGTTGTCGGTGCGGGTGTACATACCCGGACGCTGTTTGACCGGCTCGAGTCCTTTGAGGACGCGGATCGAGCCTTCGGAATAGGCATTGGCGGCGGACTTGGCCGAGGCGACAGGGGTGGGGGCTTTGGCTGACATGGGGGCCGATTGTAGTGCGAAAGGCCTTATTTAACTGTATATAAATCCAGTTACTCAGGCGCGCCAGTTGTCACTCTTGCATCCCTTATCAACCCGGCTTACTGCGCTACTACCCTGCAAATGGCTATATTCAAGCCTATGCAAAACCCTCACGCACCGCAAGCAGCACTGCCGTTGTTTCAAGTTCTGGCCTGTGGCGCCGCCATTGTGACCATGTCAATGGGCATACGCCACGGCTTTGGCCTATGGCTGCAACCTACCACGCAGGCGCACGATTGGACACGCCAAATTTATGGCTTGGCTATGGCCATCCAGAACCTTTCCTGGGGCCTTGCCGGGGTGTTTGTGGGCATGGTGGCCGATCGCTTTGGCGCTTTTCGGGTTCTGATTGCGGGGGGCCTGCTGTATGCCTTAGGCCTGATCGGTATGGCGCACGCCGATACGCCTTGGCAATTGATGCTGACCACGGGGGTGACGCTGGGAATCGCCCAGGCGGGCACCACCTATGCCGTGGTCTACGGCGTGATCGGGCGCAATGTGCCCGCTGAACGCCGCTCCTGGGCGATGGGTGTCACCGCAGCAGCGGGCTCCTTCGGGCAATTTTTGATGGTGCCGATTGAGGGCGGCTTGATCGAAAGCCTGGGCTGGCAAAACGCGCTGGTGGCGTTGGCGGCCATGGCCTTGGTGATACTGCCCCTGGCCCGCGGCCTACGTGAACCGGCGTTTGGCGTGGGCGCGGCCCCGCCACGAGAGCAGAGCATTGTGCAAGCCTTGGTGGAGGCTTTTCGCTATCCCAGCTTCCAACTCTTGATGGCCGGTTATTTCGTCTGCGGGTTTCAGGTGGTGTTCATCGGCGTGCATATGCCCAGCTACCTCAAAGACCACGGCCTGAGCCCCCAGGTCGCCAGTTATGCCCTGGCTTTAGTCGGCCTGTTTAACGTGTTTGGCACCTATATCTCGGGCGCCTTAGGACAGCGCATGCCCAAACGGCTGATTCTTTCGTTCATCTATTTCGCCCGCGCCATCGTGATTGCGATTTTTATCAGCGTGCCGCTGTCGCCTACGAGCGTCTATATCTTTAGCGCGGTGATGGGCCTTTTGTGGCTGTCGACGGTGCCTGCCACGAATGCCACGATTGCGCAAATTTTCGGCGTGGCGCATTTGTCCATGCTCGGCGGCTTTGTGTTTTTAAGCCACCAGATCGGATCATTTCTGGGCGTGTGGCTGGGCGGCTATCTGTATGACACCACCGGCAGCTACGACGTAGCTTGGTACCTGGCGATTGCGCTGGGCGTTTTTGCCGGTTTGGTCAATCTGCCGGTCAAAGAAGCTGCGATTGCCCGCACCCCCCACTTGAGCCCGGCCCATTGAGCATGGACGACCAGCACCTTGTATCCGATGGTTTGGGAAAGTCGCGCGTCAGCGGGTTGCTGCTGGGCATTGCATTGGCCGCCCTGCTGGCTGGGGTGTTTTATTTGTACAGCAATCCGCAGCTCGTGATCATGCTGACAGATCAGTTGTGGGCTTGTTTCTAGCCCGACCCGTTTCCCGCTTATTTTTCCGCTTAAAGAAGTCATCGCCCTATGAGTTCCGCCATCCCTCCCGACTTGCAAGTGGTCATCATCACCGGCGCATCCGATGGCATTGGTGCAGAAATGGCGCGCCAATTGGCACAGCGCCACGGCGCCAAGCTCGGCCTGGTGCTGGCCGCCCGCTCCCAGCAGGGTCTGGAAAGCACCGCTGGCGATTGCCGTGCACTGGGTGCGCATTGCCTGGTGGTGTCGACGGATGTGGCGCAGCAAGACCAATGCCGCGCGCTGATTAAAGAGTCCGTGGACTACTTCGGGCATATCGACACGCTGGTGAATAACGCCGGCGTTTCCGCCCAGGCCTTGCTGGCCGACGTACAGGCAGACGACTTGCATTGGTACCAAAACCTGATGCAGATCAATTTGTGGGGCAGCGTCTGGTGTACCCACGCGGCGCTGCCCTATTTGAAAGCGCGTAAAGGCCGTATCGTGGCGGTATCTTCGCTGGCAGGGCTGATCGGCGTGCCAGGACGCACCGCCTACAGCGCCACCAAATTCGCCATGACGGGCTTTTTTGAGGCATTGCGTGCGGAGCTGGTGAGCGCAGGGGTCAGCGTCACGATTGCGTTTCCTGGCGTGGTTCTCACACGCATCCGCTACCACGGCCTGAACGCCAAAGGCGAAGCCGCAGGCAGCAGTGGATTGCGCGAGGACAATGGCATGCGCGTGGACCATTGCGTGCGGCTGATCATCGAAGGCATGCAAGCACGCAAGCGCGAAGTGGTGATGACCACCGCAGGCAAGATAGGGCGCTTTATCAAATTGATCGCACCGGGCATTGTCGAGCGCATGGCCATGAATGCACTCAAAGACGAAGTCAAGCCCCGATGAATCCACACTATGACGGCCCGCTGGCGGCACCCTCGCCTTGGCTGGTGCGTTGGGCGCACTTGCTGCCGCCGCGATCACGGGTGCTTGACGTCGCCTGCGGCAGTGGACGGCACTTGCATTACCTGCATACCCTGGGCCACCAGGTCACTGGCGTGGATGTGGATGTCAAAGCGGCAAAGGCGCTAGCGCCGCACAGCGAATTAATACAGGCCGACCTAGAAAACCAAACCTGGCCCTTGCAAGACGGTCAAGGCCCCCGGCTGTTTGGCGCCGTGGTGGTTTTTAATTACCTGTGGCGCCCCTTGTGGCCCGACCTACTGACCAGTCTAGCGCCGGGCGGCGTACTTCTTTACGAAACATTTGCATCCGGCCAGGAACAGTGGGGCAGACCGCGCAACCCTGACTTTTTGTTGCAGCCCGGCGAGTTGTTAGAGCGCTGTCAGGACCTGCAAGTCGTGGCTTACGAGTGCGGGCTGGCTCCAGACCCGTCGCGCATGGTGCAGCGAATTGCCGCAAAACGCTGCAGCGCAACGGAATTTGCGGTGTCGCCTGCACCGCTAAAATGAAGCGAATGCCCCATGCCGCACTTGCGGTCCATTTATAGAAGCTTCCCATGCCATCGAATTTTTCACCGATCCGCGGCAGCATTGTTGCCTTGATTACCCCCATGCTGGACGATGGCGCTGTGGACTATGCGGCCCTACGGCGTCTGATCGACTGGCACATCCAGGAAGGCACCGATTGCATTTGCGTGGTCGGCACGACCGGCGAGTCGCCCACCGTCACCGTAGAAGAACATTGCGAAATCATCCGCGTATCGGTGCAGCAAGCAGCGGGCCGCGTGCCGATCATGGCCGGTTGCGGCGCCAACTCCACCAAAGAGGCCATCGAGCTGGCCGAGTTTGCCAAATCGGTAGGCGCCAACTGCCAGCTGCAAGTGGTGCCCTACTACAACCGGCCCACGCAAGAGGGTTTGTTCCAGCACTTCAGCGCCATCGCCCGCGCGGTGGACTTACCGATGGTGCTCTACAACGTACCCGGACGCACCGTCGCCGACATGGCACACGACACGGTATTGCGCCTGGCCCAAGTACCGGGCATCGTGGGCATCAAAGAAGCCACCGGCAATATCGAGCGGGCCCAGTGGCTGATCAAAGAAGCCCCCGAAAGTTTTGCGATTTATTCCGGCGACGATCCCACCGCCGTCGCCTTGATGCTCTGCGGCGGGCATGGCAATGTCAGCGTCACGGCAAATATCGCGCCGCGCCTGATGCACGAATTGTGTGTAGCGGCGCTGGCGGGCAATCCGCGCGCAGCAATGGATATTCAAAACCGCCTGCTTCCTTTGCACAAAGGCTTGTTTGTGGAAGCCAACCCCATTCCCGTCAAGTGGGCAGCGGCACGCATGGGCTTGTGCAGCCAGGCCATCCGTTTGCCGCTGACGCCATTGAGCGAACCGCTACGCCCGGCCTTGGAAAATTTACTCCAATCCACCGGCCTCATTTGATTTCCGCTACCAAAGGTTTATTTGTGAAATCCACATTCCCCCTCGCCCTACTTGTCGCCTCCCTCAGTCTAGGCGGCTGCTCCATTTTGGAAGGCAGCAAAGTGGACTACAAGTCCGCCAGCAAGCCCACGAAATTAGAGGTGCCCCCAGACTTGACGCAACTGAGCAAGGAAACGCGGTACGCCGTGGTCAATGGTGCGGTGTCCGCTGCGGGATCCAAATCAGCCGATACGACCAATGCCCCAACCGCGATTGCACCATTGACTCTGGGCGATATCCGTATGGAGCGCAATGGCAATCAGCGCTGGCTAGTGGTTAAGCGTGCGCCAGAAGCCTTGTGGGGCCCCATGAAAGATTTTTGGCAAGAAAACGGCCTTCCCCTGGCCTCCGAGCTGTCCGATGTGGGCATTATGGAAACCGAATGGGTGGACAACAAGGCGCGTATTCCACAGGACTTCATCCGCAGCGCGCTATCTAAAGTTTTTGACAACCTGTATGCGAGCCCCGAGCGTCGCAAATTCCGGGCGCGCTTGGAACGCAATGCCAATGGTGAGACGGAAATTTTCATTAGCTACCGCAGCATGGTAGAGGTCTATACCACCGAGCGCTCGGACAACACCGTCTGGCAATCAGGCCCCACGGACTCCGAAACCGAAGCCGAATACCTAGGCCTGCTGATGCGTAAGCTGGGTATGACCACGGTCCAAGCGACTGCAGCAGCAGCGGCGCCCGAAGCGCCCAAAACTGCGGCAGTGGTCATGAATGCTGGAGTGGCCGATTCCTACGTACAACTAAGCGAAGCATTCGACCGCGCCTGGCGCCGCGTTGGCCTGACCTTGGACCGGTCTGGCTTTACCGTAGAGGATCGCGATCGCAACAAAGGCCTGTATTTTGTGCGTTATGCCTATAAAGCGCCGGATGCTGACAGTGGCATCATGAAAAAGATCATGAATTTCAAATGGGGTAGCGATAGCAAAGATGCCGCTGCATTGAAATACCAGATTGAAATCAAATCAGCGGGTACGCAGAGCACGGTCAAAGTGCTGGACGGCAAAGGCCAGCTCGATAATACGGAGGCGGGACGCGCTATATTGAAGTTACTGGCTAACGACCTGAAATAAGGTGGCTTATCGGCCGAATATGCGGTGAATAAAAAAGACAGGCGAAAAAAAACCACCTTTCGGTGGTTTTTTTTCGTCCGAGTAATAAATTACTTGGAAGCTTCCGACGCCGGTGCAGCAGGAGCAGCAGCAGATGCGTCTGCAGCAGGTGCAGCAGCAGGTGCTGGAGCAGCAGCAGGAGCAGCTTCTTCTTTTTTACCGCAAGCGGCCAAAGCAGCTGCAGCGATAACGGCGGCCAAAACGAGTGATTTGTTCATGATATGAATGTAGATGAGTTAACGAAACAATTTCCGGAAATTGCTCAGGCAGCGGACCACCCAAACCCCGACAAAAAGCATTCGATCTCTTTTCGCCAGAGCCCATAATTATACGATACCAGGCTCGGGTAAACCCTTTGCCTTTACAAAGGCGCACCACGAAAGTGCTGTTTTTATCGACTTTCTGGCGGTAAAAGCATACTTTCTTGACTTATTTAAGTACTTGCAGCCAGCCGCTGTCCAGCCACTGGCCCAGCAATTCCGCCGCCCCCGGACTCAGACGGGAACACTGGCGGGCGTCCAAAAAATGCTGGTCAGCGAGTTGGCGCACCAATTGCGCATCCCTTCCTGAGGCAGTAAAACTCTCGCCATTGATAAACACATGCTGCGCGTCATAGAGCATGCGGGTGCCCCGATCTAAACAAACGCCGTTGCGCAGACCGCCCGCCGATTCCTGCGGCGCAAACCAGACCGCAGCGGGCGGCTCGCTCAGCTGCTCGCCCAAAGTGCGCGCCAATAATTGCGGATCGCGCAAAGCCTGGTGCAGTGCCTCTTGGGCAAACGCCTGGAGCTCGGCGGGAATGTGCGCAGGGTGTGTGGCGGCTGTCTGGCCGGGATCGCGGTAGCGCTTGGAAGCCATAACGTCGGCGAGTTGTTCCGCCATGCCCTGCAACAGGGACTGCGCCAACTCCACTTGGTCGGGCGCGCGAAAGCCGATGGAGTAGGTCATGCACTCGCCCTGCGCCACGCCGTCGTGGGCGTAGCGGGGCGGCAAGTACAACATGTCCCCGGCCTCCAGCAAAAATTCCTGCTCTGGCTGGAAATCGGCCAGGATTTTTAAAGGCATGCCGTCTTGGAGCGTCAAGTCTTTCTGACGCCCTATGCGCCAGCGGCGCTGCCCGTGGGCCTGCAATAAAAACACGTCGTAGCTATCGAAATGCGGCCCCACGCCTCCGCCGTCGCTGGCGTAACTGATCATGACATCGTCCAAGCGCGCGTCCGGCACAAAGCGAAATTGTTCGCGCAAGGCCTGCACGCGCGGATCGAGCAAGTCCACGCTTTGGACCAGTAGCGTCCAGCCCGGTTTTTTAAAAGGCGGCAGGCTGCGCCGGGCAAAAGGGCCGTGGCGCAAGGTCCAAGGCCGCTTGGCCGATTCGCCCTGCTGGATCACCAGGCGCGACTGCACATCGTCTCGGGCCGCCAAGTCCAGTAGTTCGGTGCGCTCTAGCAAGGGCCGCATGCCGGGTATCGCCTGGCGTATGAGCAAGGGCTTTTTATGCCAATAGCGCTTCATGAACTGCGCCGGTGACAAACTGCCTAAAAGCGGTAGGGGCTGATCAACTTGCATAAGGGATCCTTGGTAAAACGAGGCAAATAGAAACTGCGACAATTGTCCGATGGAAATCACATCACACTGCGTCGTCGCGCTGACCTGGGTTTTAAGCGACACCCTGGGCGAGGAATTGGACGTTTTAGACGAGCCGGTCGAGTTTTTGGTCGGTGGCAGGGACTTGTTACCTGCCATCGAGGAAGCGCTGCAAGGCCACGAAATCGGTGCTACGGTGCAATTGCAAATCGAGCCGGAACAAGCATTTGGCGACTTTAACGAGCAGCTGCTGTTTCTAGAGCCTAGAGAGCTTTTCCCGGCGGAACTGGAAGTTGGGCTGACCATCGAAGGCTCGGCGCTGCCAGCCGGGTGCCACCCCGAAGCCCCGCGCGAGGCGTTATACACCGTGACCGATATTTACCCCGAACATGTGGTGCTGGACGCCAACCACCCGCTGGCAGGCATCGCAATCCGCTTGCGCATGCAGGTCGAGTCCGTACGCGAAGCCACCGAAGAGGAAGTCCAACGCGGTTCCACCGGCACCGGCTTTTTTCGCATCGAAGCGCTGGCTGATCCGGTATCCGGGCAACGTACCTTGCACTAAATAAACAGTTATTTCTTGCCGGTCGAGCCGTAACCGCCCTCACCGCGCTCAGACTCTGGGAACGCTTCTACGATATTGAATTGCGCCTGGACCACTGGCACGATGACCAGCTGGGCAATTCGCTCCATGGGCTCGATGACAAAAGGGACGGTGCTGCGGTTCCAGGCGCTGACCATGAGCTGACCCTGGTAATCACTATCGATTAACCCCACTAAATTGCCCAGCACGATGCCGTGTTTGTGACCCAGTCCGGAACGCGGCAGGATCAGCGCCGCATAGGCAGGGTCCTTCAAGTACATCGCCATGCCGGTGGGCACCAGCTGCCAAGCATTGGGCGCGAGTGTCAGCGGTGCGTTCAGGCAGGCGCGCAAATCCAGCCCGGCGCTGCCCGGTGTTGCGTAGGCTGGCAACTGATCCGCCAGTCGCGGGTCGAGAATTTTGACGTCGATGTGCATAGGGGGGGGAATTAAAAAAGGGAAAAGTGACCGCTCGAGGTATCAATCTGCGCAAGGCACGGGCAAGCGCTTAGCAATCTCGGCCACCAGCAAGCGAGCCAGCGCCTGCTTGGAATTGCGCGGCATCTCCAGCGTGCCTTGGGCATCTATCAAAAGCAATGCATTGTCGTCCTGCCCAAAGGTCGCCGGGCCGATATTGCCCACCAGCAAAGGCACGCCCTTACGCAAGCGCTTGGCTGTGGCCTGGGCTTCTAAATCCTGGCTTTCAGCCGCAAAGCCGACGCAGTACAAGGCGCCGCTGCGGGCGCGTTCGGACGCGGCGATAGCGGCCAAGATGTCCGGGTTTTCCACAAAAGCAAGGCTGCGCACTTGGCCGTCGCCTTGCTTTTTTATTTTTTGCGTCTGCGCGCTGGCAGGGCGCCAGTCGGCGACGGCAGCGGTGGCGATAAACACATCGGCCTGCTGGGCCTGCGCGCGGCAGGCCGCGTCCATCTCCAGCGCGGAGCGCACGTTGATGCGCCGCACACCGCGCGGCCCCTCCAGGTAGACCGGCCCGGCGACCAAGGTGACACCTGCACCAGCGTCCCGCGCGGCGCGGGCCAGGGCGAAACCCATTTTTCCACTGGACAAATTGGTGATGCCTCGCACCGGATCGATAGCTTCAAACGTGGGCCCCGCAGAAATAAGTACCCGGCGCCCGGACAAAACTTGAGGCTGAAAGTGCGCGATCAGGTCTTCGAGCAATTCTTCGGGCTCGAGCATGCGGCCATCGCCAGTCTCGCCGCACGCCTGGTCGCCCTCGCCCACCCCCAGCACGTGTGCACCATCGGCACGCAGTTGTGCCATATTGCGCTGCGTGGCCGGGTGCGCCCACATCTCGCGGTTCATGGCCGGGGCCAGCAGCAGGGGCACGCGCTCCAAAGGGCGCGCCAGGCACATCAGGCTGAGCAAATCATCCGCGCGGCCATGCAGGAGCTTGGCCATGAAATCGGCACTTGCCGGCGCGACCAAAATCGCATCGGCCTCGCGGCTTAAGTTGATATGCGCCATATTGTTGGGCTCGCGCGCGTCCCATTGGGATACATAGACGGTGCGGTTGCTCAGGGCCTGCATGGTCACGGGCGTGATGAACTGCGCGGCCGCCTCGCTCATCACCACTTGCACCTCTGCTCCCGCCTTGACCAGCAGTCGGCATAAATACGCCGCCTTGTAACAGGCAATGCCGCCGGTCAGGCCTAAAACAATATGTTTACCATTCAAATCCATGCGTTTTCGCCCCGTTGTGCACCGCCGCGATAGCGGCAGCAGCTTCAAAGCGCAATGTAGCAGACACCTATAATCGCGCCTTACCAGCTACCCGAACCTCTGGGTTCGCACTCTGACATGACCAAATTTGTCTTCGTCACCGGCGGTGTGGTGTCTTCCCTGGGCAAGGGAATTGCATCGGCCTCCCTCGCCGCGCTTCTTGAGTCGCGGGGCCTGACAGTCACCCTCATCAAGCTGGACCCCTACCTCAATGTAGACCCGGGCACGATGTCGCCGCTGCAACACGGCGAGGTTTTCGTGACCGATGACGGCGCCGAAACTGATCTGGATCTGGGCCACTACGAGCGTTTTGTGGAAACGCGAATGCGTAAGTCCAATAACTTCACCACCGGCCAAATTTATAAAAGCGTTTTAGATAAAGAGCGCCGTGGCGACTACCTGGGCAAGACAGTGCAGGTGATTCCGCATGTGACCAATGAAATCCAAGAGTTTGTGAAGCGCGGCGCCCGCTTAGGAGAGCCCGATGCGGTGGATGTGGCGATTGTGGAAATTGGCGGCACCGTGGGTGACATCGAGTCACTGCCCTTTTTGGAAGCCGTGCGCCAGATGAGCCTGCAAATGGGCCCCAACCACAGCGCTTTTGTCCACTTGAGCTATGTACCTTGGATCGCCGCTGCCGGTGAGCTCAAAACCAAGCCCACCCAGCACACCGCCAAGCAATTGCGCGAAATCGGTATCCAGGCGGATGCCTTGGTGTGCCGCGCAGACCGGCCTATCCCTGACGAGGAGCGCCAAAAGATTTCGCTATTTTCCAACGTGCCGGTATGGGGCGTGATTTCCATGTGGGATGTAGATACGATTTACAAAGTGCCGCGCATGCTGCATGAGCAAGGTCTGGACGGCCTGATTTGCGACAAGCTGCGCCTCAACACCCCGCCAGCCAAGCTGCAGCGCTGGGACGATTTGGTTTACGAGACCGAGCACCCGGAAGGCGAAGTCGCCATTGCCATGGTCGGTAAATACGTCGATCTGTCGGACAGCTACAAATCGCTCAACGAAGCCTTGCGCCATGCGGGTATGAAGAACCATGTAAAGGTAAAAATCCATTACATCGATTCGGAAACCATTAACGCGGACACCCTGCCCCAATTGGCCAAATTTGACGCGGTGCTGGTACCCGGTGGCTTTGGTAAGCGCGGTATCGAAGGCAAGATCAGCGCAGCGCGTTTTGCTCGCGAAAACAAAGTGCCTTACCTCGGTATTTGCCTGGGTATGCAGGTGGCGACTATCGAATTTGCGCGCCATGTAGCCGGTCTGGCAGACGCCAACAGCACCGAGTTTGATCCGGACAGCCCCAATCCGGTGATTGCGCTCATCACTGAGTGGAAAGACAAAGACGGCACCATCCAAACCCGCGACCACAACTCGGACATGGGCGGCACCATGCGCCTGGGCGCGCAAAGTTCGGACGTGGCCAAGAACACGATTGCACACCTGATTTACGGCGATGTGGTCACCGAACGTCACCGCCACCGCTACGAAGCCAATGTGCATTTCCTGGACCGCCTGCGCGCTGCCGGTCTGGTGATTTCGGCGCTGACCCAGCGCGAGCAACTGACCGAAATGGTGGAGCTGCCGCAAAGCGTGCATCCTTGGTTTGTGGGCGTGCAGTTCCACCCCGAGTTCAAGTCCACGCCTTGGAACGGCCATCCTTTGTTCAATGCGTTTATCAAAGCGGCGCTGGACCACCAGCGCGATGGCAAAAACCTCAAGGTGGCTGCGTGAAGCTGTGCGGCTTTGAGGTTGGGCTGAATCAGCCCTTTTTTCTGATTGCTGGCCCATGCGTGATCGAGTCCGAGCAATTGCAAATGGACACCGCGGGCACGCTCAAAGAAATATGCGCTAACTTAGGCATTCCCTTTATTTTCAAAAGCAGTTTTGACAAGGCCAACCGCTCCAGCGGCAGCACGTTTCGCGGGCCAGGCATAGACAAAGGCCTGGAGATTTTGGCCAAAGTCAAACGCGAGCTGCGAGTGCCGGTACTCACCGACATCCACAGCGAAGACCAGATTGCCCAAGTCAGCAGCGTGGTCGATGTGCTGCAAACGCCGGCGTTTTTGTGCCGCCAGACCGATTTCATCCGCGCCGTCGCCCAGTCGGGCAAACCGGTGAATATTAAAAAAGGCCAGTTTCTGGCGCCGGGTGACATGAAAAATGTCATCGATAAAGCGCGCGCTGCGGCGCGTGAGGCAGGCCTGGAAGAAGATAACTTCATGGCCTGCGAGCGCGGCGCTAGCTTTGGCTACAACAACCTGGTGAGCGACATGCGCAGCCTGGCCATCATGCGCAACACCAGCGCGCCGGTGGTGTTTGATGCCACGCATTCGGTGCAATTGCCCGGCGGGCGAGGCACCAGTAGCGGTGGGCAGCGCGAGATGGTGCCCGTGCTGGCACGGGCGGCGGTTGCTGTCGGCGTGGCAGGCTTGTTCATGGAAACGCACCCCAACCCGGCGCAAGCCATGAGCGACGGCCCCAATGCAGTTCCGCTACACCATATGAAAGCCTTGCTGGAAACCTTGCTGGCGCTGGACGCTGTGACCAAGCGCGCCGGTTTTCTTGAAAATAATTTCAACTAAACACGCTATGGCCTACGGATACATCATTGTGGACATGCAGATCACCGACATGGACCAGTACAAGCAGTACATGGCCTCAGCCCCCGAATCGGTAGCACAGGCAGGCGGCGAATATTTGGCGCGTGGCGGCGCGCTAGAAGTGATGGAAGGCGGCTGGAAGCCCGGGCGCATGGCGCTGCTGCGCTTTCCCAGTTTTACAGCGGCCAGAGATTGGTACCACGGCGAAATGTATGCCCGCGCGCGCGCGCAGCGCGCCGGTGCCACCCAGTTTTTTAACATGGTTTTACTTGAGGGCGTAGCCGCCCCGGTGTGACTATTTTTTTGCAAGGAAGAAGATGAGCGCGATTGTGGATATTGTGGGTCGGGAAATTTTGGATAGCCGTGGCAACCCGACGGTCGAGTGTGATGTACTGCTGGAGTCCGGCACCATGGGCCGCGCGGCGGTACCCTCGGGCGCATCCACCGGTTCGCGCGAAGCGATTGAGCTGCGCGACGGCGACAAACTGCGCTACCTGGGCAAAGGCGTGCTCAAAGCGGTGGACCATATCAATAACGAAATCTCCGAAGCGATTCTGGGTTTGGATGCTTCCGAGCAGGCTTTTCTGGACAAAACCTTGATCGACTTGGACGGCACGGAGAACAAAAGCCGCCTGGGCGCTAACGCGATGTTGGCCGTGTCCATGGCCGTAGCCCGCGCTGCGGCCGAAGAAGCCGGTCTGCCGCTGTACCGCTACTTTGGCGGCATGGCGGCCGTGCAAATGCCGGTACCTATGATGAATGTGGTCAACGGTGGCGCGCATGCCAATAACAACCTGGACTTGCAGGAGCTGATGATTATTCCGGTGGGTGCATCGACATTCAAAGAAGCGCTGCGCTACGGGGCAGAAGTGTTCCACGCGCTCAAGAAAATTTTGCACGACAAAGGTATGAGCGTGGCCGTGGGTGACGAAGGAGGTTTTGCACCGAATGTGCCGGGCCATGAAGCAGCTATCCAGATGATTTTGGAGGCGATTGAAAAAGCCGGTTATGTGGCGGGCGAGCAAATTGCCTTAGGCCTGGACTGCGCTGCCTCCGAGTTTTACAAAGACGGTAAATACGAACTCAGCGGTGAAGGCCTGAGCCTGGACGCGCAGCAATGGACCGACATGCTCGCCACTTGGGTGGACAAATACCCCATCATCAGCATCGAAGACGGCATGGCCGAAGGCGACTGGGACGGCTGGAAACTGCTGACCGACCGCTTGGGCAAGAAAGTGCAAATCGTGGGTGATGACTTGTTTGTCACCAACACCAAGATTTTGAAAGAAGGCATTGACAAAGGCATCGCCAACTCGATTCTGATCAAGATCAACCAGATCGGCACCCTGACCGAAACCTTTGCCGCCATCGAAATGGCCAAGCGCGCCGGTTACACCGCCGTCATTAGCCACCGCTCCGGCGAGACCGAAGACACCACGATTGCCGATATCGCCGTGGGCACCAATGCCGGTCAGATCAAAACCGGCTCGCTCAGCCGTTCAGACCGCATGGCCAAGTACAACCAGTTGCTGCGCATCGAAGAAGACTTGGGCGAAGTAGCGGTCTATCCCGGCCGCTCGGCGTTTTACAACCTGCGTTAAACCTAGCCTTTTGCGATGAAGCTGCGCCTGGTTCCTGTTGCCTTGTTAGTCCTGCTGCTGGTTTTACAAGGGCAGTTGTGGTTCGGGCGCGGCAGTATTCCGAATGTGGCGCGGCTTAACGAAGAACTGAATGCGCAAAAGCAAAGCAATAACCGCGCAGAGCAGATCAACCAGCGCATGGAAGCCGAGATTCGCGATTTGCGTGAAGGGCTGGAAATCGTAGAAGAGAAGGCCCGCGCCGAATTGGGCATGGTCAAACCCAATGAAATTTTTGTGCAAGTGGTCAAGTAAGACCGGCTGGTGCGCGATGGTTCTAACAAGAGTTTGCACAGGCCCGTCATCGCCAGCAACGACGCGGCGAACCATTAGTGGCTAAATCACAAGAAACACTGGATTGCTTCGCTGCGCTCGCAATGACGGATTGGTACTTTTGTAACCCTTCCCTAGACCAATGGCACAGCCTCTAAAAATTGCAGTGCTGGGCGCCGAGTGCACGGGCAAATCCAGCTTGGTTGCCGCATTGCAAGCCCATTGGCAAGCGCGTGGCGCAAAAGTGCTTGTAGCCCCTGAAGTGCTGCGCCAATGGTGCGATCAGCACAAGCGCACGCCTTTGGCTCACGAACAAGAAGCAATAGCGCAGGCGCAGGCAGACTTGACCGAACACGCGTCCGATGTTGATTACCTGATCGCCGATACCAGCCCGCTGATGACCGCCATCTATAGCGATGTGCTGTTTCAAGACCCGTCGCTCTACCCTTTTGCGCTAAGCCACCAGCGCATCTACCAACACACCTTGGTGGCAGCACTGGACCTGCCCTGGCAGGCTGACGGAATTCAGCGTGACGGCGCGGACATGCGCGCGAGCATAGATGCTCGATTACGCGAAGTCTTGCAGCGCGAGGGCTTGGCTTTTAGCATGGTGTATGGGCAAGGCCCACAGCGCTTTGCGGGGGCGCTGGCGGTGCTGGAGCCCGGTGCATCAACCTTACCGCAAGCAAGAAGCAATTGGCGTTGGCTCTGTGATAAGTGCTCGGACGCCGACTGCGAGCACCGTCTGTTTAGCGACTTACAAGCGACTGCGATGCGCTGAAAGCCTTGCGCTTATCCAACGCGCAGATCATATTAGACGCATCGTTTCGCACAGATCAATGCGCACTGCTTCCCGGCGCAGCCTGGCGCGTCGGATCGACAAACAATTGTGCTGTGTCCACCGGGTCAAAGCGGTATTGCACGCCGCAAAATTCGCACGCCACTTCCAGCTCGCCGCGCTCTTCGATCACGCTATGGGCTTCGTCCGCACCCAGCGACACGATCATGCGCGCCACCCGCTCGCGGCTGCAACTGCAGGCAAAGCGCGGGCCGGTCGCACCTTGTAAAGGTTCAAAGCGCGTCAAGGATTCTTCCCAAAACAAGCGGCGCAAAATCGTGTCGGCATCTAGGCTCAGCAGTTCCTCGGATTTGAGCGTTTTGGCCAGCATCGCAATACGTTGGTAATCCTCATCGCGGCCAATCGCATCTTCGTTTTCGCGGCTGACCATGCTGCCTTCCAGATTGCCCGCACCTTGCACCGGCAGGCGCTGGATTAACAAGCCAGCAGCCATATTGGCATCGGCAGCCAGCACCAGCGTGGTATCGAGTTGCTCGCTTTGCAACATATAGTGCTCCAGCACCTCGGACAAAAGTTCTATTGGCTGGCCGTGATCGTCAAACAAGGGCACCACGCCCTGGTAAGGCTGCTGGCCGGGAAACTTGGTTTTCGGATCGAGCGTAATCGCACAGCGGCCCTGGTTACGCGCGTTCACCATATGGCTCAAACTGGCCGCTTCGGGCAGCACGCCTATTAAGGTCGCGGTGGCGCGCAAAGCCAGGTCCGGCTGCACTTCCACCACGGCTAACTTGACCGGCCCGTCGCCCATGATCTGCATGGTGAGCGAGCCATCAAACTTGATGTTGGACTGCATGAGCGTCGCCGCCGCCGTCATCTGGCCCAACATGTCACGCAGCGGTGCCGGGTAGGAGCCATGCTCGGTGTTGGATGCGCGCCGGCGCAGTATTTCGGTCCAGGTGTCGGTCAACTGCACCAGCATGCCGCGTACTGGCAGACCATCGAAAATAAATTTATGCAATTGGGACACTAGGGGCTCCGGAAAAAATCTGGCCGGTCGGACCGGGTATGCGTAAATGCAAAGACTTAGCCAATTTTGTTGAACGAGGCCTTGTAACGCAAGGCATTGTCAATGTAATGCTGCGCCATCAAACGCAGGCCTTGAATTTGTTCGGGGCTCAAGCTGCGCACTACTTTAGCGGGGCTGCCCATGATCATCGAACCATCGGGAAAATCCTTGCCTTCAGTGACCAGGGAACCGGCGCCCACCAGGCAGTTTTTGCCGATCTTGGCGTTGTTGAGAATAACTGCGCCAATACCAATCAGGGTCTCGTCGCCAATCGTGCAGCCGTGCAGCATCACTTTATGCCCTACGGTGACGTGCTTGCCGATGGTCAAAGGCACGCCAAAGTCGGCATGCAACACGCTGCCATCCTGAATATTGCTGCCTTCACCGATATGGATGTGTTCGGTATCGCCGCGTATCACGACCCCGAACCAAATACTGCTGTGCTCGCCCAGTTGCACATTGCCCATGACCTGGGCGCTATCGGCCACATAGGCAGAGTCGGGAATGGTGGGGCTAATTTGGTCAAGTTCGTAAACGGCCACGGGAATTCCTAAAAAGGGTTGCAAGGTACCTAGAATTGTAGGGATGGAACTCCGCGCACTCGCCTTGGCCGCATTCACGCTGGCCGACCCTAGTCAGAAAGTGGCGGCAGTGCGGGCTTTGGCAGCGGAGGCTGGGGCACTGGCCTGCGATGCAGCGGCGGTTTTTAAAGCACCCGCTGCGCCAGGCCGACCGGACCGCCCACTGCTGATTCACCCCCGCGCCGTACCCAAACGCTCGCCCCATACCGTGGCCGGGCATGCGGCTTTGATGCACTCCATCGCGCACATTGAATTTAATGCCATCAACCTGGCACTCGATGCCGCTTGGCGTTTTGCCGGTCTGCCCGATGCCTATTACCGCGATTGGGTCCGTGTGGCCGGTGAAGAGGCCCTGCATTTTTCGCTGCTGCAAGACCATTTGCACAACTTGGGGTTTGGCTATGGCGACTTCGAAGCCCACGATGGCCTGTGGACCATGTGCGTCGCCACCGAAGACGATGTGTTGGCCCGCATGGCCCTAGTGCCGCGCACTCTGGAAGCCCGGGGCCTGGACGCCACGCCGCTAATTCAGGCCAAGCTGCGCAACTTGCCCTATCAGCATGCGCGTGAGGCCGTCCTGATTTTGGACCGCATCCTGGCCGATGAGGTGGGCCACGTAGCGATCGGCAACCACTGGTTTCACCACTTGTGCCATGAACGCAGCGTACAGCCTGAGGCCTATTACCGCGAAGCTGCGCTATTACATAAAGCGCCCACCCTAAAGCCGCCGTTCAACATCTCCGCGCGCCGCGCTGCCGGGTTTAGTGAAGCCGAGTTGGCGGCATTGCCAGTATGAGTGCAGCCTTACGGATGGAACACTTTCCTGGTAACAACAGGCGCAAGCAAGTCTTGGCGCTTATGGCGCTAATGCCCATGCCGACTAAGCTAAAGCAGCCCTTCACGGGCGTAGCATCGCGCCTGGTGTACGGTGTACTTATGCTGATTTGTATCCAATTAATGACTAGCGCGCGGGCCCTAGCTTGGACGCCTTTTGAACGCAAAACTTTGTATGAAGAGGTGGAGCTTTCGGCAGCAGAGGCCAAAAAAGTGCAATATGCAGCCGGCTGGTCCGCGCAGTCTGATACAGAACTATTGGTAGAGATAAAAAACAATTTGCCAGGACCATTAGCCTGCCATGGGGCCACCGTGCATTTGCTTAGCGGCACTACGGTGAGTAAAAGCTTTCTGCCCCGTCTGTATGTCCCCAACGCCTCGAGCCGCCAAGGTGCAGTGGGCGGCGTGAAAAAAGGCCAGATGAAGGATTTTTCCATCCTCTGCCATTGCTGGAAAAAGCCGGGCGATACGGCCTGCGGCAACCCGAGCAGCAAATAAGCGCAGCCTGCGGACTAGACAGCCAATTTAGCCAAAGGCAAAAGGCGCTCTTCCAGGTGGCGCACAAAACGCGATGTGTCAAACAACACACCTTCGCTGCGCACCGTTTGCAAATGGGCGCGCAGCCGCCCCATTTCCGCCGGGTTATTGGCCAGGGCCACGGCTTTTTCCTCGTAGTCCTTCAGGTTATAGGTAATCAAGGATTCCATTTTTGCCGCCGTGAGCAAGGCGCCGGCCATGCGCGAGGCAAAGCTGCGCCCGGTCAGAGTCAGGAGGGGCAGGCCCATCCAGAGCGCGTCGTTGGCGGTAGTGCCAGCGTTAAAGGGGAAGCTGTCCAGAAACAAGTCTGCCACCTGGTAGCGCGCCAGGTAGTTTTCGGGCGACAGGCGCGGGCCGAAGACCAAACGCTTGGGATCGATTTTGCGGGCCTTGGCCTCTTTCTTCAAATTGGCCTCGGACCATTGGTTATCGGCCAAAAGCAGCAGCACACTATCTGGCACGCGGCGCAAAATATTCATCCAGGCGTCAAACAAATCCGGCGTGTATTTGTAGTTGTTATTGAAAGTGCAAAACACAAAGCCTTCGGGCGGCAAATTGCAATCGGCGCGTCCAGGTTTGGGGCCGACATTGCGCTTGCGGTCGCTCACCTGATAGACATCGGGCATGTAAATCGGTCGCTCAGAATAGTTGAGGGCCTCGTTTTCGGGGATCAAAAATTTGTCTGCGATCACGTAGTCAATCGAGGGCAAGCCGGTGGTAGCTGGCAAACCCAAGTAAGTGATCTGCACTGGCGCAGGCCGGTAAGCCAGCATATTGGCGCGCGCGCCCGCCGTCTGGCCTTGCAAGTCCACCAAAATATCTATTTCGTCGCGGCGTATCAGCTGTGCGGCTTCCACATCGGACATGGTGTGGATTTTGGTGAAATGATCCATGGCGCTGATCACACGCTGGCGCATGGGTGAACCATCCTCCGGGCTCCAGCAATAACCATAAACCTCAAACCTTTCGCGGTCGTGCAGCTCAAACAACTCCACCGTGAGCAGAGACACCGGGTGCAGGCAAAAGTCGCCAGAGGCATAGCCGATGCGGATTTTGCGGTGGCCGTATCCATTGGGGTTGGACAAATTGGGCACGTCAGAGTTCAGCTTGTTTTTGACGTAACGGCGGGCTGCCGCCAACTGGGATTGCGGGTCATCCGAAATGCTGAGCATGGACAAGGCCGAGGTGGCGTCCTGCATGAATTTGCGGCTGACCTTGGGCAGCGGGATGTAAGTGGGCCATACACATTGCTTTTGGCGCAGCGATACCCAATGGTGCAGCACATCGACCTGCTCGGGCTCAATCGCCAGACTTTTGGTCAGCACCACCGAGGCCTCGTCCAAACGCTTATGGATCTCTAGCACCCGGCCCATTTGGTTCAGGGCCATCACCACCAGAGGCTTGTTATTAGGATCTTGTGGCGACACATGGTCAATTACCCAACGCCACTCAGTCAGGGCCTCTTCA
>CAIPZV010000009.1 GCA_903869595.1 uncultured beta proteobacterium
CTGGGCGCCGTAAATGCAATGCTCGCGCTGACGTTGCCCGCAGTGGCTTTGCCTATGGTGGGCGCGCCGGGCACGGTTACTGCGCCAAAGACTACAGAGCTCAGGCCCGCCAGCGACAAAAAACCAAAGGCGGTTAAGAAATGTTTGAAACCCGACTTCTGCAAATTCATGGCTTGTTCTCAAGTTAAGCGGTACATAGAAAAACTCAACGAAAATTGATTAGATCGTCTTCACGTTGCAATTTTATTAAATTGTTTAATTAAATCAATTAAGTGTCAAATTCTAGATTAAAAAACACAAATTTTCTTTATTTCTGATAATTTCTGAACATCCACCAGTGCACCAAAAGTGGGCGCGCTATGCGCTTCGCCCACACTTTGATGAAGCAATGCACCTTCAATGCTGGGGGCTCGCGTAAAGTTGGCAACGCAACAAGGCTGCTGCGCATCGCTTGGCGTCGACAACACCCGCACGTTTTTTTTGGCGCGTGCTGTTTAGGACTGGCGCGGCCGCTGTACCCGCACCCGATTCAAAAACGGCCAGAGGATGGTTAATTGAAATTTGGGGCAAAAAAAATCCCCGAGCAAGTAGTCGCTTGGGGAGAGTTTTTGGCGGGCAGAGCACTCTTAATCACAAACCACCTCAGTTTCCGATGGGCATCCAGATCTAGTCCTTGGGGTTCAATTCATCATTGCAAATGTTGAGACAGCTATTTGGCAAGACCGTGTAACTGGAAATTCGGATCGACTCATGGCCCGAGCCAAGTCCTATTGCCCTCATAGGTGCCATCCTCGCCCAAGGCGCGATTCGCTTTCTCGATCGACAAAAAAGAGAGCAAAGGACCGCTGAGAAAAGCATCAGCCCCGCTGAGCCGCTACAAAACTGAGTGCGTTTACGGGGGGTTCAAGACTTCAGGAATATCGCGCGCGCCGGGCAATATGCGAACGATGGTGACCTGCTCTGTCGTGGACTCAAAAAAATCACCTAGGTGCCGTGCGCACATGAGCGCAAGTCATCAGACAGCTCGGGCCGCCGCCGATAGCCCGCAGGGTTGAGACAAATCTTTTCGCAATGCGCACGCAGCTCAGCCACGAAACTTCCGGCGCGAATCGGATTGTCTTGTGCAATGTAGTCGCCGATCTCCTCAAGATCGAACGCCGCCAAAGGCGTGATCAGCAATTGCATTAGCGAGCTTGGCGAGTCGCCTGCTGTGCGGATTTGGCTTGTAATCGATCAAACACTGGTTCCGCAGCAAAAAATAATAAACAAGCCACTAAGTAGTGACTATCTCCAAAGTGAGACTATCGGGGATGGGGTAAAAGTATGAGGTAAAACTTAAAGGACACCAAACAAAAAAACCTTGCAAATCAACGACTTACAAGGGTTTTTGTGGTTGGCGGAAACGGAGGGATTCGAACCCTCGATGAGGCTCTACACCCCATACTCCCTTAGCAGGGGAGCACCTTCGGCCACTCGGTCACGTTTCCAGTCGAGCGATTATGTCACGGTTTGCCGCGCGCTCAGGCGGTGGCGGGCTGGTCCAGGTCGAAGGCTTTGTGCAGGGCGCGCACCGCCAATTCGATGTATTTTTCGTCGATGACTACCGAGGTCTTGATCTCGGAGGTGGAGATCATCTGGATGTTGATGCCCTCTTCGCTCAAGGCGCGGAACATTTTGCTGGCGATGCCCACATGGCTGCGCATGCCGATGCCTACGATGGACACTTTGCAGATTTTGGTATCGCCTACCAGGTCGTCTAAGCCAAGGCCCGGGAGCACGCTGGCGCGCAGCAAGTCCATGGTCTTGGCATAGTCGCCCCGGTTAACGGTGAAGCTGAAGTCAGTTTTGCCATCCTTGCTGATGTTTTGGATGATCATGTCCACATCCACATTGGCCTGGGCCACGGCGCCCAAAATTTGGTAGGCAATACCGGGCTTGTCGGGCACGCCGCGCAGGGCGATTTTGGCTTCGTCGCGGTTAAAGGCAATGCCTGAAACGATGGCTTGTTCCATGTTTTCGTCTTCCTCAAAAGTGATCAAAGTGCCCGATGCGGCTTCTGCGTGAATATCAATATCCCAGGGCGTAAAGCTGCTCAGTACCCGCAGCGGTACGCGGTACTTGCCCGCAAACTCCACCGAGCGAATTTGCAGCACTTTGGACCCCAGCGAGGCCATTTCCAGCATTTCTTCAAAGCTGACGGTCTTGAGGCGCCGGGCCTCGGGCACCACGCGCGGGTCGGTGGTGTACACGCCATCGACGTCGGTGTAAATCAGGCATTCCTGCGCCTTCATGGCCGCAGCCACCGCCACTGCCGAGGTGTCAGAACCGCCGCGCCCCAGGGTGGTGATGTTGCCCTCATCGTCCATGCCCTGAAAGCCGGTGACGATGACCACTTTGCCTGCGTCGAGGTCGGCACGCACACGGGCATCGTCAATCGATTCGATACGCGCTTTGGTGTAGGCGTTGTTGGTGCGTATGGGTACTTGCCAGCCGGCGTAGCTGACAGATTGCAGCCCCTCGGCCTGCAAGGCGATGGCCAGCAGGGCGCTGGAGGCTTGCTCGCCGGTGGAGGCCAGCATGTCGAGCTCGCGCTCGTACGAGAGGGATGCTTTGCTGGGGGCCAGCTCTTTGGCCAGGCCCAGTAGGCGGTTGGTTTCGCCGCTCATGGCGGAGGGAACTACCACCATTTGGTGCCCGGCGCGGTGCCACTTGGCTACCCGCTTGGCGACGTTGCGGATGCGTTCGGTCGAGCCCATCGAGGTGCCGCCGTACTTATGAACTATGAGAGCCATGGATGGTATTTGTACGTAGCTAAACCGGCGGATTGTACCAATCGAGCACCCCATTGCTGCGCCGCACAAAACCGTGTCCGACGCGAATATGCAGTTGGTGGCCGCGCGTGGTGCAGGCCGCTATTTGCCCCAGCAACTCCTGCAATTGCGCACTGCTGGCCTGGGTGTGGTGCAAGCTGCTAAGCCAGTGGCGCAGCACATTGGCCTGGCGCGCCATGGACAAAGTTTGCAATTGCGCAATCACCGGGCTGCTGCTGCCTGGCGCACACAGGACTTGCAAATCGGCCTGTGCTAACTCGTTCAACAAGGTCTGGGCCTGCGCCGCGTGCGCTGCGCTGCGCGGCAAAGTATCGGCGTACTGCGGAATGATGGCGCGCAGCACCGGCAGCAACTCAGCGCGCAGTCGGTTGCGCAAAAAGCCGGTGTGGGCGTTGCTGGGGTCTTCAATCCAGGGCAATCCACGCTCGGTCAACCAAGCGCGGATGTCCGCCGCGCTAACGTCCAGCAAAGGCCGCGCGTAATCCACCCCGTCGCGCACCCAGCGGTAAGGCATGGCGCTTAGGCCCGCCAGCCCCGCGCCACGGCTTAAGGCCAGCAGCAAGGTTTCGACTTGGTCGTCCGCGTGCTGGGCCAGTGCTACGGTGGCGCAAGGCGGCTCGGCGTTTTCAGGAAGGGCAAATTCGCGCAAGGCGCCATAGCGCGCCAGGCGGGCGGCATCTTCGGGGCTTTGGCCGGGCCGAGCATGGGCATCGACCGGCGATACATGCAGAGGCACCCCAAGTCCCGCACAAACCGCACGGCAGTGCCGCTCAAAATCGGCCGCGGCGGCTTGCAAGCCGTGGTTGACATGTATGGCCAGCACCCGGCCGGGCCAGCGCGCTGCGCAGGCATGTAAAAGTGCAGTGGAATCAGCGCCGCCGCTGTAGGCCACAGCGAGCGGCAGGTCAGGTTCAAAGGCCGCCATCGCCGCGTCCAGCGAGCGGGTCATGGGCGTGCCACGCTCTATTTGCCGCTGGCCTTGGTGTCGGTATAGCGACCGTAGCTTTGCAGGCGCTCGTAGCGGCGATCCAGCAGCTCTTTCACGCGCAGATCGCTCACCTGGCGGAAGGCATCGCCCAAAGCGCGCTTGAGGAACACTGCCGCTTGCTTGTGGTCGCGGTGCGCGCCTCCGACCGGCTCGCTGACGATTTTGTCCACCAGTCCCAGGGCTTTCAGGCGCAACGCGGTGATGCCCAAGGAGTCGGCAGCCACTTCGGCTTTATCCGAGGTTTTCCAAAGAATGGATGCGCAGCCTTCTGGGCTGATCACCGAGTAAATGGAATATTGCAGCATCACCACCTGGTCTGCCACCGAAATCGCCAGCGCGCCGCCAGAGCCACCCTCGCCGATGATGGTCGTGATGATGGGTACTTCCAACTGGGCCATCTCAAAAATATTGCGGCCAATGGCCTCGGACTGGCCGCGCTCTTCGGCATCGATGCCAGGGTAGGCGCCGGGCGTATCCACAAACGTAAACACCGGCAGTTTGAATTTTTCGGCCAGCTTCATCAGGCGCAGCGCTTTGCGGTAGCCCTCGGGCTTGCTCATGCCGAAGTTGCGCAGGCCGCGTTCTTTGGTGTCGCGCCCTTTTTGCTGGCCCAGCACCATGCAGGGCGTGCCGTTAAACCGGGCCAGGCCACCAACAATGCTCAGGTCATCCGCAAAGTGGCGGTCGCCGTGCAGCTCGATAAAGTGGGTAAAGATTTCGCTGATGTAGTCCAGCGTGTAGGGCCGCTCCGCGTGGCGGGCGATTTTGGTGATCTGCCAGGGAGTGAGGTTGCTGTAGATGTCCTTGACTAGCTGCTGGCTTTTTTTGCTGAGCTGTTCGATCTCGGCAGAAATATCCACTGCCGATTCGTTTTGCACATAGCGCAGCTCTTCGATCTTGCCTTCAAGCTCCGCAATCGGTGACTCAAAGTCGAGAAATGTCTTTTTGGCCAATTTCACCCTCCTCCAGGTTGATGCCCTGCCCCCAAAACCCCGTTACCTAGTAGTCCACCGGCACTGGGTCGAGCGAGCGCCAAATATACCAAGTTGCCACGCTGCAATACGGGGCCCAGGCAGCGGCCACCTCGCGCGCGTCGCTGCGGCTTACTGCTTCGCCTGAAAAATAGTTGCGGCTTATGCCATTGATTAGGCCCACATCGTCCAGAGGCAGCACATTGGGCCGCGTGAGATGAAAGATTAAAAACATTTCCGCCGTCCAACGCCCGATGCCGCGCACCGCCGTCAGTTCGCTAATGATGTCCTCGTCGGGCAAGGAGGTCCACTGGTTCACGCGCAATTGGTGGGCATCAAAATGCACGGCCAGGTCCACCAGGTATTCCACTTTGCGGGCGCTCAGGCCCGCAGCGCGCATATCGTCTACCTTGAGTTTGAGCACGCGCTTGGGCGTCATTTGCGGCGCCAGCAAGGCAAAGCGGTCCCAGACAGTTTGCGCTGCTTTCACCGAAATTTGCTGGCCCACAATGCTGCGCGCCAGCGTCACAAAAGCATTGCCCCGGGTTTGCAGCGCCGCGTCTTTGAATTGCGGAATCAGGCGCTTCATGACCCGGTCTTTTTTCATCAAGTGCTTGCAGGCCTCGTCCCAAAAGTCAGGGCGCAGCAATTGCACAGCGGGCTGGGCGGCAGTGCTCATACCGTTGCGGCTTCCCAGGTCGTGCCCTGGGCCGAGTCTTTCAGCACAATGCCTTGGGCTAAGAGTTCGGCGCGGATGGCGTCGGCACGGGCAAAGTCGCGCCCTGCTTTGGCGGCCTGGCGCTGGGCAATCAGCGCGTCGATATGCGCGGCGTCCACCGAACTGCCCGCACGTAAAAACACCTCAGGCGAGGATTGCAACAGGCCCAGCACGCCACCCAAGGCGCGTAGCAAGCCCGCCATTTGCGGCGAGCGGCTGCGGTTCACTTCCGATGCCAGATCGAACAAAACGGCCACAGCCTCAGGCGTACCAAAGTCATGGTCCATAGCGGCCTTGAAGCGATCGGCGTAAGGCGCGCTCCAATCAATCACCACCGGCTCCGCCTGGGGTGGCACCGCTTGCAAACTGGTGTAAAGCCGCTTGAGTGCAATGCGCGCATCTTCAATATGCGCGTCGCTGTAATTGAGCGCGCTGCGGTAGTGCGAGCGGACCACAAAAAACCGGGTGGTCTCGGCGTCAAAGCGCTCCAAAATTTCTTGGATGCTGAAAAAGTTGCCCAAGCTTTTGGACATTTTTTCGTTGTCGCGGGTGACAAAACCGTTGTGAATCCAATAGCGCGCCAATGGTTTACCGCTGGCTGCCTCGCTTTGGGCGATTTCGTTTTCGTGGTGGGGGAACTGCAAGTCCGCGCCGCCGCCGTGGATGTCAAAAGACTCCCCCAATAATTCGCAGGCCATGGCCGAGCATTCAATATGCCATCCCGGCCGACCCGCGCCAAAGGCGCTGTCCCATTTGGCTTCTTGCGGCTCGGTGGGCTTGGCCGATTTCCACAGTACAAAGTCCAGCGGGTCGTGTTTGCCATCGTCCACTGCCACGCGCTCGCCAGCACGCAACTCGTCTATCGATTTACCCGAGAGCTTGCCATACCCTACAAACTTACGCACCGCAAAATTGACGTCCTGGTTGGAAGCGCGGTAGGCAAAGCCCTTACGCTCTAGGCTATCTATCAAGGCCAGCATCTGTGGCACGTAGGCGGTTGCACGCGGTTCATGGGTAGGGCGCTCAATACCAAGTGCATCGGCATCTCGGTGTAAGTTTTGCACCATACGATCCGTCAGGGCGCCTATGGTTTCGCCATTGTCCAGCGCACGGCGGATAATTTTGTCGTCAATATCGGTGACGTTGCGCACATAAGTCACCCGGTAGCCGCTGGCCTTGAGCCAGCGCTGCACCACATCAAACGCCAGCATAGAGCGGGCATGGCCCAAATGGCAGTCGTCATACACCGTCATGCCGCAGACGTACATACGCACATGACCGGGCTCGAGCGGCGCGAAATCCTCCAGTTGCCCGGATAAAGTGTTATGAAGTCGCAAACCCATGGGAATTAAATTAGTGTCGTGGCATTTTGGGGCCGAACAAACGCGCTGGTCAAGGTCTGTTGCGCCCCCCGGCGGCGGCCAATGTATAAAAAGCCCTCCGCTACAATCCCGCGCAGTATAAAGGCGGCATTTTCGTTGCCCTGTCATCGTCAAGAAATTGTTACGCCCCTACCATGCGAAAAAGTCTGCGCTTTGCTGTATGCCTGTTGTCATTGTTTTTGACGACCGCTTTTGCCAACAGCGCTCGGGCAGACGACTTCAGCGAAGTGGCCCAACTCAGCCGCGAAGGTAAATTCGTCGAGGCGCTGGCCAAAGTCGAGGTCTATCTCAGCTCCCGCCCCAAAGACGCGCAAATGCGTTTGCTCAAAGGCCTGGTGCAGCGCGATGCGGGCAAACCCACCGATGCGCTGATGACCTTTGTGCGCATGACTGAAGACTTTCCAGAACTCCCCGAGCCCTATAACAACTTGGGCGTAATTTACGCGGACCAAAACCAACTCGACAAAGCCCGCACCGCATTTGAAATGGCGTTGCGCACCAACCCCAGTTATTCCACCGCGCATGAGAACCTGGCTGACGTGTATGGCCGCCTGTCTAGCGCAGCCTATAACAAAGCCTTGCAAATGGACCTAAGCAATGCGGCCGTGGCCCCGAAGCTGGCCTTGGTGCGCCAAATCATCACCCTCAACCCCACCAAGCTGAGTGCCGCTCAATTGGCAGCGCTGCCTAAACTGCAGCCTGCCCCGGCACCTGCCGCAGTAGCACCCACACCGCCTACCCAAGTGGCCCAGGCGGCTACCAAAACAGCACCCGCGCCTGAACCGGTAGCCAAGCCTGCACGCGAAGCAACCCCGGCCACGCGCAAACCTGCCGATGAGGCGCCAGCAGCCCAGAAATCGGCACCTGCCGTGGATACCGCTGCTAACCGCGAAGTCGAGCAAGCGGTGCAGACTTGGGCCGAAGCCTGGGGCAGCAAAGACCTTAAGGCCTATTTCGCCGCGTATGGACGCGACTTCGACCCGGCGGGCAAACTCAGCCGCAGCCAATGGGAAGAGGAGCGCCGTGCGCGGATCGAGGGCAAAGCCACTATTTCCGTGAAGCTCACCGATGTGCAAACACTCGTACGGGGCAATAGCGCGCTGGTGAAATTCCGCCAAGACTACCGGGCCAACGGCATCGCCATTTCCAGCCGCAAGACTTTGGAAATGGTGCGCCAGGGCGACTCCTGGAAAATTGTCCGCGAGGCGGTCGGTGGGTGATAGTGCGCGCGGCAGCGCACTTTTTTGGCTGCGCGGCGGGGCCAGCCGGCGCAGTTACTTGCTGCGAGCGCTGCATCTGGCGCTGGCCCTGATTTGCATCGCCGGTCCCGTGGCCCATGCGGGTGTGGCCCTCGCCGCCACGCCGACGCCAGGCCTGTCGCGATCCGAGAGCTATTCCGAACAACGACTGCTGGAAGTGTTTGCCTTGATGGCGCGCGGCCAAAGCAAAGAGGCCCTAGAAAAGGTGGAAAAGCTCACGCAGGATCACCCCAATTTCCAACTTGCGCAATTGGTCTATGGCGATTTGCTAGCGGCGCGTACCCGCCCCTTACAAAGCTTGGGTGATATGGCTCCGGATACGGCCCGCGCCGGCGCCACCATGCTGGCGGACTTGCGGGAAGAAACCAAACAGCGCATAGGCAACGTCAAAGAGCGCCCACCCGAGGGCTTTGTGCCCAGCCAGTTTCTGAAGATGTCGCCGCAAACACGCAGCGCCATCGCCATTGATGCGTCACGTTCGCGTCTTTATTTGTTTGAAAACACGTCCTCAGGCTTGCTGCTGAAGGCCGATTATTACGTATCGGTAGGCAAAGCCGGTGTAGCCAAGTCCCAAGAAGGCGACCAGCGCACACCGCTGGGTGTGTATTTCATCAGTAGCCGTTTGGACCGCAAAACGCTCACCGACTTTTATGGCATTGGCGCCCTCACGCTAAACTACCCGAATATGCTGGATGTGCGGCGCGGCAAATCAGGCAGCGGCATTTGGCTGCATGGGACCCCGTCCAACCAATTTGCCCGTGCACCCCACTCCACCGACGGTTGCTTGGTGCTATCCAACCCGGATATCCGCACCCTGATAGAAGCCACCACTGTGCGCAATACCCCGGTAGTGGTGGCCTCCCAATTGGTATGGAAAGCCCCCAAACAACTAGAAGACCCGGCCAAAGAATTTTCGTCAACGCTGGAGAGTTGGCGGTCGGCCAAGGCGTCTGGCGACATAAAAAAAACACTGACCTTTTATACGCCTGATTTTTCCAGTTACGGCAAAAGTCTGGACCAATTCACCCTCATCCTGAAAGCCGACATGAAGGCTTCCAAAGGCAGGAATGTGGAATTGAAAGACTTGTCTTACCTTCAGTGGAACGACTCTGCGGAAACGATGGTGGTCAGCTTTGGTGAAGTGACCGCCGGCCAACGCACCGGCATGCACAAGCGCCAGTACTGGGTACGCTCTGGCAACCAATGGAAAATATTTTTTGAAGGAGTGCATTAATGCAAGCCCAACTAGCAAAGCAAGCGCGCCGCGCATTTATCGGTCTTGTCATGGTAGGCGCATGGGGTCTGCCTGCGCACGCACAAGCGGCCACCTCGGTCCAGTTTCAAACCAGTGCGGGCGATTTCATCATCGAACTCAATGCGGAAAAAGCCCCGAAAACGGTGGAAAATTTCTTGCAATATGTCAATGACAAGCATTACGAAGGCACGATATTTCACCGCGTGATTGACGGCTTCATGGTGCAAGGCGGCGGCTTTACTGCGGCCATGGCGCAAAAACCCACGCGGGGCCCCATTGCCCTTGAAGCATCCAACGGCCTGCGCAACGACCGGGGCACCATCGCCATGGCCCGCAGCGGCAATCCGAACTCGGCCACTTCGCAGTTTTTTATCAATGTGGTGGACAATGCCGGTCTCAATGCCCCGCAACCCGATGGCTTTGGCTATGCGGTGTTTGGCAAAGTCAGCAGCGGCATGGAAACCATAGACAAAATCCGCACGCTGCCCACCGGCAATAAATCCGGCATGCAAAACGTCCCCCTCACCCCTATCACCATCAACGCCGTCCGACTTCTTAAATAAAGTAACCCTTTTATGTCCAATCCTATTGTTGAAATCCACGTCGCCGAATACGGCATCATTGCGCTCGAACTTGATGCCGAGAAAGCACCTAAGTCGGTTGCCAATTTTCTGGCCTACATCGAGCACGGCCACTACGACAACACCATATTTCACCGGGTCATCCCCGGCTTCATGGTCCAAGGCGGCGGCATGGAGCCAGGCATGGTGCAACGCAAAACCGCCAAGCCGATCGACAACGAAGCCAACAACGGCCTGAAGAACACCAAATACACCGTTGCCATGGCGCGCACCAGCCAGCCGCACTCAGCCACTGCGCAGTTTTTTATCAATGTGGCGGATAACGGCTTTCTCAACCACACCGCCGAAACCACCCAAGGCTGGGGTTACACCGTGTTTGGCCAAGTGATTGAAGGCAAAGACCTGGTGGACAAAATTCAAGCGGTGGACACCGGCCGCAAAGGCCACCACGACGACGTGCCGGTCGATGATCTGATCATGACCAAAGTCGTGGTCCGCTAAAAAAAGCGGCCCGTAAGCGGCATGGAAATCAGCGCCCCCGCCCATTGGCACACGGTCGATTTCCTGTCCGACCTGCATCTGGACCGGCCGGGTTCGCCTACGCTTGGCGCGTTTGCGCATTACTTGCAAGACAGCCCGGCGAGCGCCTTGATGGTGCTGGGCGATTTGTTTGAAGCCTGGGTAGGCGACGATGCACTGGCCTTACACGATGGCGTGGAGCAGCAGGTGGCCGCGCTGCTTCATCAGGCGTCCAAGCGCATGGACGTTTTCATGCTAAGCGGCAACCGCGATTTTTTGATGGGCCCGGCACTCATGCAAGCCTGCGGCGCGCGTGCGCTGCAAGACCCCAGCGTATTACAGTTTGCGAACCAGCGCTACCTGCTTACCCACGGCGACGCACTGTGCCTGAGCGATACCGACTACCTGGCTTTTCGCAGCGTGGCGCGCAGCGCCGCTTGGCAAGAGGACTTTTTGAACAAGCCCTTGGGAGAACGGCAGGAATTAGGGCGGCAGATGCGCGCGCAAAGCACAGTCCACCAAGCCGCGAACCGCCCATCGGGCGCTGCCGCCTGGCACGACCTGGATTCACCCGCGTGTTTGCAAAGTTTGCAAAACGCACAGGCCGACACCATGATCCACGGCCATACGCATCACCCGGATATGCACCAGCTGGCGCCTGGCAAAACCCGCTGGGTGCTGAGCGATTGGGATTTTGACAGCACGCTGCCACGCGGCGACGTGCTGCGATTGACAAGGTCGTCGGGCGCTGGTGACAGCGGCCCGGTTTTGCAGCGCGTAAGCGCGTTGCAAGTCAGCGCTTAAGCAAAGCCTTTAAGGTATTTTGCAAACGCCGCGCCGTGTCTGGCGCATAGGGTGTGGCCAGTACGCCGGCCACATCCTGCGTCCAGGTTTGCTGTGGCGCGGGGTCGTTGCGGCGCGTCAGCAATTGCAGTTGCATAGCGCGCCGGGCATCCATGTGTTCGGCAGGCGTGGGCACTTCAGACGCCATTTCCAGACGCAGCAGCGCTTGCGGTCCGGCATCAGCACCCGCGCTTTGCGTCAGCGCCGCAGCCCAGGCATTGCGCCCTGCGGCTTGCACGCGGGGGCCTAGCTCTTGCAGCGTGGGCAAGGCCTGCGCATCGCGCTTTTCCCATGCGCTTAGCAATTGGGTCAGGGCCTCGCCGTGGGCTTGCGCCGCCAGTTTCTTCAAAGCCATTTGGGCGCTTTCGAGCGCGTCTCTTTGCGCGCGAAAGGCGGCATCGCCCAAGCGAGGCTGCGCGGCACGCGGGTCCGGCCGCGTACCGAAACTATCGCCACGCGGGCCGGCGTCGCGCCGCGGGCTATCGCCAAAGCGCGCATCGCGTCCGGGGCGCGGTGCATCACGACCACCCGGGCCTTTGCTTGCGGGCGCGCCGTCTTTGCGATCGCCCCATTTGCCGGGGCGCGCAGGCGCTGATGTCGATTCGCGTTGCATGCCCGGACGGTCATCGCCGCGCATGGCTACCACTGGTTTGGCGGCGGGCCGGACAGGTGCGGGTGGCGCTGCGGGCACGGCCTGAGCTGCCGCAACCGGTGCCTCGGAATCCGGTGAAGTCCCCGCGCTTAGAGACGCATCGGTCGTATCCGTCGCGGGGGCCAGGTCGGTGGCATCCGGAGCCGACGCGTCAGCACCTCCGTCTGCGGCTGTAGCCTCGGAAGCACCATCTACCAGGGTTGCGGCCTCTTCCAAGGTTTGTGGTGGCGGCGAGAGGCTATCTGCCGCCTGCGTCGCTGTCTGGGCTTGCGCCTCTTGCGCACCGGCAGCACTGACTTCGGCCTGCGCTTGGGCCTGGCCCTGCAAGGCCGCCTCCAGCGCCGCGATCGCTCTGCGGATCACATTGGCATCACCACCAGAATTGGCCGCCTGCAAAGCCTTGGACGCATCCAGCACCGTGCGGTCCCGCTGGCCCAGCGCGGCTTCTGCGGCTTCACGCTCGGTGGTTTTGCGCTTGAATGCGTCGTCAATCGGCTTGCGAAACGCGTCCCACAGTTTTTGTTCCAAGCGCCGGTCCAGCGGCACGGCGTGGGCCTGGGCCTGCCAGCGCTGTTGCAAGGACTTGACAGCGTCAATACGCAGCGCTTGCGCCGCGCCCAGCACTTTGGCTTCTTCGATCATGGCCTGGCGCAATTGCACGCTGTGGGCTTGCAAGGTCTCGAGCGGCTCGGCGGCATGCGAAATAGCTTCTTTCCACAGCGGCTGTAATTCGGCAAAGGCTTTTTCACCCAGGTGGCCGGCGTTGCGCCAACGGTCGCCAAACTGGTGCAAGATGCGGCTAAAGCCTTTCCAGTCCTCGTCCAGCGCGGTGCGGTTGGCGTCGCCCCAGGCTTTTACTTCTTCGATCAGGGCTAGCCGCTGCTGGCGGTGCTCCAGGGCATCGGCTTTTAGTTTTTCTAGCCAAGCCTCCACCACTTTGTGCGCGGCATTGCAGGCCTCGTCAAAGCGCTTCCACAAACCATGGTTGGACACGCCGCCCTGATCGGTCTGCTTCCATTGCTCGCGCATGGCACGCAGGGTTTCCTGCATCTTGCGTCCACCCAGCGATTGGCCTTCCGGGCGTTTGAGCAGGCCTTCGGCCTTAATGACTAATTCTTCCCGCAACTGATCGGCGCGCCAGCGCTGCCAACCTTCCAATTCGCCAGCGGCGGCCAGCGCGGCCTGGGCTTGTGCATCGAGCTTGCCGTCGATGTGGCGCCCAAATTCCTTGAGCGCCTGGCGCAAGGCATTGGCCGCTCCGGCGCTGGCCTTGCCGTGGCCCTGGCCCACTTCGGCTTCCAACTGCGCCAGCACTTCGGCCACTTTGGCCTGCGCTGCTTCGCGCACCGCCGGGTCCGCCACAGGTTTGGCAGGCTTGGCCGCGGCCTGCACCTGCTGGCGCCCGGCCCGCAAGGCCTCGGCCCAGACAGTCACCGGAGGCAGCGGTGCCAGCGGGTCTTGCACCGCCAGCACGGTTTGCGCCAATACCGATTCAAAAGCTTCCCAGACCAACAGCAACTGCGCGCGCGCGGCATCGAGCACCGGCGCAAATTTCATATCCACGCTAGGCCATTGCGCATGCGCTAGCAGCAGCTGGGCCTGGGTTTGCCACTGAGCCACATCCACAGCCAGGGCCGCTTGGGCCGCCAGCGCGTCCTGCCAGGGCTTGGTGGACATCACTTCAATGCGTTGGGCCAGCAGCACGGCCGCTTCGCGCTGGACTTGGGCTTGGTGCTGCAAGTCTTCGATCAGGCGCACGCGTTCGGCCAATTGCAGTTTGGTCCCTGCCAAGGGCTCGCGGCTGAGCGGGGCACCGGCTTTGGCGGCATCGCGCTGCCAGGCCAGTGCGTCGGCGATATTGAGTTTGGATAAGTCCAGCAAAGCGCGGGCTTTGGCTTCCCATTCCGCTGCGATGGCTTCCTGGGCTTTGGCCCGCTTGGCGTCGTCCAGGCGTTCGCGCAATAGTTTGGCCGCGCCCTTGTCGCGGGTGCTGAGTTCGCGGTAAACCTCGGCTACAGCTTCCTGTGCCGGGTCGCTGGCCAACCAGTCTTTGACCCGCTGCGCCCGCTCGCCCGATGTCGCCGCAGAAAAAGCACCGCCGGTGATGGCGTCCCAGTGGTGTATGTCGTGGGTCTTGTTGGATGCGGTCGTTGGCACGTGGAGCCTTGCTAAGTAGAACTAAAGAAAAAGCGGCGCCAAATGCCGCAGAGCGGGCGCAATTGTCCTTCAATGCAGCCGCTTGCGGCAAGGTAGCGCCAAATTAAGACGGCAAGGCGGCAAAACCCCGATGCTTTAGCTTGCCGCCGCCCCCGCCCGCAAGGCCTTCAAAGCGGGGGCGAAGGTACAATCCACACCCAGCGGGATGATGTTGCCACCGGCACCAGCATTCCCGCAACCGCAGCGCAAGCCACTCCCCCAGCCTGCCCCGGGGCCTGCGCTACCCCACCGGCACCGCTTCGCGGGCCTGTCCCCCTAACTAGTGCGCCTACCCGTCCAGCCTTGTGCTTGCGGGGCGCCAGTGAACCAGGAGCCCCATGAACGCTACCCAAAGCCTGAGCCAATTGCTACGCGTAGTAGCCCGTGACATCGTCCATGGTTTTATGGAAATCACCCACAACAGCTTTGCGCTGGTGGGCCTGGCGGTGATGTTCTTTGGTCTGACCATCAGTCTGCAACCCGAACTGCGTCAGGCTGGTGAGTTGCAATTGATGGAGTGGCTGCAGGACAATCAAGAGACGTTCTCCAGCCTGGTCACCGGCACCGCGACCGACCGTGTCACCGCCATGAACCCCAAAGAACTGCCCAAACCGCAGGCTGCCGTGACCCAATGGCTGAGCCGCAAGTACAACATCGCGCCCGAGCCACTGGCGGCCTTGGTTGCCGAATCCTTTACCGCAGGCGCCAAGGCCAAGATCGACCCTTTGCTGGTATTGGCGGTCATGGCGATCGAGTCCGGCTTTAACCCGATCGCGCAAAGCCCCATGGGCGCGCAGGGCCTGATGCAGGTGATGCCGCAAGTACACGCTGACAAATACACCCGCTTTGGCGGGCGACTGGCGGCTTTTGATGCCCTGGCCAATGTGCGCGTGGGCGTTAAGGTCTTGCAAGAGTGCATTGCGCGCGCCGGTTCGCCAGAGGCGGGCCTGAGGCTTTATGTAGGAGCGGGCAATCTGGAAGATGATGGGGGCTATGCCGGTAAGGTGCTGGCCGAGCAGACGCGCTTGCAAGCCGTGTTCAGCGGCCATCCCGTGCCGATGGCGGCGCCAGCCCCCGAAGCCAAGCCCGTGGTTTTACATAGTGAAAACCCGCAAGCTGTAGGGACGATTAGCAGCGCCCAGCGGGACATCTGAACCGGACTACTAAAATCGGCCCCAGCCTACCGTGCCGCTACCAACAGACGCACCCCGGGTGCCTGTACCCAGGCCTGACTGGCAATTTCCGGGTTACCCACCCACAGCCCCATCGCCCGCAGCCATTGCGCCCAGCAATGTTGCATTTGACTATTTTCTGCAACCTTTAGGACAGCCCCATGTACCACCGCAATAACCTCATTGAGCAAACCGACCCCGAACTCTGGGCCGCCATCGTGGCCGAGAACGCCCGCCAGGAACACCATATCGAGCTGATCGCCAGCGAAAACTACGCCTCGCCCGCCGTCATGGCCGCCCAGGGCAGCCAGTTGACGAATAAATACGCCGAAGGCTACCCCGGTAAGCGTTACTATGGCGGTTGTGAAAATGTGGACGTGGCCGAGCAACTGGCCATCGACCGCCTCAAACAAATCTATGGCGCCGACGCAGCCAATGTGCAGCCCCATTGCGGCGCATCGGCCAACGTGGCGGTATTTATGGCTTTCCTCAAGCCCGGCGACACCATCATGGGCATGAGCCTGGCCGAAGGCGGCCACTTGACCCACGGCATGGCGCTCAACATGAGCGGCAAGTGGTTTAACGCGGTCAGCTACGGCTTAGATGCCAACGAAGCTATCGACTATGACGCCATGGAGCGCAAAGCCCACGAGTCCAAACCCAAGCTGATCATCGCCGGCGCGAGCGCGTATTCGCTGCACATCGACTTTGCCCGCTTTGCCAAGGTGGCCAAAGACGTAGGCGCTATTTTCATGGTGGACATGGCGCACTACTCCGGCCTCATTGCCGCAGGCCTGTACCCCAACCCTGTGCCGCATGCCGACGTGGTCACCTCCACCACGCACAAAAGCCTGCGCGGCCCGCGCGGCGGCATTATTTTGATGAAGGCCCAGCACGAAAAAGCCATCAACAGCGCGATGTTCCCTGGCCTGCAAGGCGGCCCGCTGATGCATGTGATCGCTGCCAAGGCCGTAGCATTTAAAGAAGCCCAAGGCGATGGTTTCAAGGCCTACCAACAGCAGGTGCTAACCAATGCCGACATCGTGGCTAAAACACTGACTGAGCGCGGCCTGCGCATCGTCAGCGGCGGCACCCAAAGCCACGTGATGCTGGTCGACCTGCGCTCCAAAAACATCACAGGTAAAGACGCTGAGCGCGTGCTGGGCGATGCCCACATGACGATCAATAAAAACGCCATCCCCAATGACCCGGAAAAGCCCATGGTGACCAGCGGAGTGCGTATCGGTACCCCGGCCATGACCACGCGCGGCTTCAAGGACGAAGAAGCCCGCGCCACTGCGCACCTGATCGCCGACGTGCTGGATAACCCGCACGACGCGGCCAATATTGCGGCGGTGCGCGCCAAGGTACACGCCCTGACGGCCCGCTTCCCGGTGTACGGTTAAGCCCGATGAAGTGCCCGTTTTGCAGCCATTCGGAAACCCCTGTGGTGGAAACCCGCATGGCCGAAGACGGGGACTTTATCCGCAGGCGGCGCCAATGCGGCGCTTGCGAAAAGCGCTTTACGACTTACGAACGGGCCGATATCAGCTACCCGGTCGTGGTCAAAAAAGACGGGCGGCGTATTGACTTTGAGCAGGGCAAGATCATTGGTTCGATGAAACTGGCCTTGCGTAAACGCCCGGTCAGCACCGAGCAAATCGACGGGGCGGTGGAGCGCATTCAGGAAAAGCTACTGACCTCCGGGCTGCGCGAAGTGTCGTCCACGCGCATTGGCGAATTGGTGATGCGCGAGCTGAAAAAGCTGGACAAAGTGGCCTATGTGCGCTTTGCCAGCGTGTACCGCAGCTTTGAAGATATTGACGACTTCAAAACCCTGGTTAACGAGGTGAACAATTAAGCCCGCCGGGGCTTGATTGCCTAGCGCCGGAACGCCATGCCGCATATCGCAAGCGCTTTGCGCCAGGCCGAATCGGCGCTTTACCTCAGCGCGCCCAACCCGCGCGTGGGGTGCGTGCTGGTCAATCCGCAAGGCATCGTCATCGGCCAGGGCCATACCCAGAAAGTCGGTGCCCCCCATGCGGAAGTCATGGCGCTGCGGAACGCCCAAGCCCAAGGGCATAGCACCCAAGGCGCGACTGCCTATGTGACGCTGGAACCCTGCGCGCACCAGGGCCGCACCGGCCCTTGCTGCGACGCGCTGATCCAGGCCGGTATTGCGCGCGTGGTCGCTTCTTTGCAAGACCCCAACCCGCTGGTCGCGGGCCAAGGCTTTGCCCGCCTGCGCGCAGCGGGTATTGCGGTGGAAGTGGGGCCTGGCGCCGCAGAATCGCGAGAACTCAATATCGGTTTTTTCAGTCGCATGCAAAGGCGCAAGCCCTGGATGCGGCTCAAAGTAGCGGCCTCGCTGGACGGGGCAACTGCTTTGAACAACGGGCAAAGCCAATGGATTACCGGACCACAGGCGCGCACGGATGGCCATGCCTGGCGTGCGCGTGCTTGCGCCATACTGACCGGCGTGGGCACGGTGCTACAAGACAAACCACTGCTCGATGTGCGCCATGTGGACACCCCACGACAGCCCATGCTGGTGATTGTGGACAGCGCTTTGCAAACCCCGCCCGATGCGGCTTTGTTTGGCCCGGCGCGCAAAGTGCTGATGTATGCGGCCCAGCCCCATCCCGCGCGAGAAGTAGCACTGCGCCAGGCCGGTGCCGAGATCGTGTATTTGCCGGGGACCATGGGCGAAGACGACGCAGCGCCTAAAGTGGACTTAAGGGCCATGGCGCAAGACCTCGCGCGGCGCGAGTGCAATGAAATACATATCGAGGCGGGTCATAAGCTCAACGGCTCACTGTTGCGCGCTGGTTTGGTCGATGAATTGCTGGTCTATCTGGCCCCCTTGTGGCTAGGCCAGGGCGCGGGCATGTCCAACTTCGGTCCTTTGAGCGCATTGGCGCAGGGACTGGCGCTGGACTTTCAAAGCGCGGAGCGCATCGGGCCCGATTTGCGCATCCTGGCGCGGGTGCAAGGCAGCGCGGATTTTTAATTTTTCTAAAGAGCTCTATGTTTACAGGCATCATCACCGGCGTAGGCCGCATCACCCGCATCGAAGACTTAGGCACCAGCCAGGCCCATGGCAAGCGCCTGCATGTGCAATGCCCCGCAGGCTATTTGGACGACGCGGGCCTGGGCGACAGCATTGCCATCAACGGCGCCTGCATGACGGTCACGACTTTGCAGCAAGATGCGCAGGCCCCGGTTTTTACGCTCGATATATCGGCCGAGTCGCTGGATAAAACCGCCGGGCTTGACACGGTGGGCGAAGTCAACCTGGAAAAAGCCCTGCGCGCCAATGACCGCCTGGGCGGCCATCTGGTATCCGGCCATGTCGATGGCATGGGTGAAGTGCAGCACTTCGCGCCCGTGGGCGAAAGCTGGGAATTGCGCATTCTGGCGCCGCAGGCATTGGCCAAATACCTAGCCTATAAGGGCTCGATTACCGTCAACGGCGTGAGCCTGACGGTGAACCGGGTGAGTGACTCTAGCGCCGGATGTGATTTCAGCATCAACCTGATTCCGCACACCATCAGCAACACCGCGCTGCACCGCTTGGCGGCAGGCGTGCGCGTGAACTTAGAGATTGATGTGATTGCGCGCTACGTGGAGCGCATGCTCAGCCTGGGCACGCAAGCGGGCAGTTAAATCCGGCTGGGGGCTTGGACGCGTTGAAGCCAGGCTAGAACAAAAAGCCGGTAGAGAACACCTGCTCTGACATCCAAACCGAGTGGTCGGCAGTGCCCTGGTACACCGGCACACCACGCAAAACGCCATAAGCAAATTTTTGTGTGGCCTCGACATAAATACTTTTGTACACGCGGTAGCGTACGCCGACCTCGGCACCGACCGTCCAGCCATTGACTTGCCACCAATCGCGACTGTCAAAGCAGCAGATGCGCTCGCCTTTGGGGCCAACTTCATTGTGGTTTGCGAAAATCGTGTTGTCCGCATGCGGCAGCAAGATGCCAGCGCCCAGGCGGCTGATGAGTTGCAATTCGCCCGGCTCTTGTTTGGGGCCATGCAAATGATGGAACCACACCGCATTAACCATGAGGTGGTTAAAACCATTGTGCAGTCCGTAATCGAAAACCGGTAGCCCCAACACCATGGGGCTAGTGGCCGGTGCATTGTTGACGGTACCGCTGACACGCACGGACTGGCCCGCGTCGGTGTTGTATTTGCTGTGGTCGTAGTTGAATTCAACAGCAAAGGTTTTTTCGGGATTCAGAAAATAGCCGACGCGTATGTTTTCTTGCGGCGAAGTCAGGTCTAGTTTGAACAGTGAATTAACCGCCTCACCCACAGTGCCCGGAAAATCACTCGCGCTGACTTGGTGCAAGGTGAAGTCATTGCCCTGACTGGGCTGGGATACATGGATGTCCGAAGGCGCGTATTGCTGGCGGCTGTAGCCCCAAGAGAAATACCATTTGCCTTCGTCCTTCAGTGCCTTGTCCAAATTGACGCCTCGCTGATCCCCTGCGGTGCCCGTGGCGGGTGCTTCGGTGGCCTTTTGCGGAGCTTGCTGGGCCCATGATGGCATACAAAAGACGGCGGTCACTAGGGCTGCGCAAAACAGGCGAAGGCTGGATATTTTTTTCACTGCGTGCTTTCAAGAACAGCACAAATTTTAGCCCTTCGCTTTGCAGGGCTAAACGGCTTGCTAGCCGGCTCAGCGGGGTTTGACTCTGGCTGGGCGTCCCGCGGCCTTGACGCCAGCACGCGGCGGCAAGCCGGTGTGTTGCGTCAGGATGGTGCCGGGGCGTGGCGCGTTGCCCGCCAGATTTTTGCCTGCCGAGGGCGTGGAGTTTTTGCGCCGCGCGCTTTCATAGCTGCCGCCGGTCAGTGGTTGGAAGGTGGGGATTAGATGGTGTTTGCCGTTGCCGACCAAATCGGCGCGGCCCATGGCTTTGAGGGCCTCGCGCAGCAGCGGCCAGTTATTCGGGTCGTGGTAGCGCAAAAAGGCTTTGTGCAGGCGGCGGCGCTTTTCGCCGCGCACGATATCCACGCTTTCTTCCTCACTCTCTACCACCCGGCGCACCTTGCGCAAAGGGTTGCGGCCAGTGTGGTACATGGCCGTAGCGGTGGCCATGGGGCTGGGGTAAAAGGTTTGCACCTGGTCGGCGCGAAAACCATTTTTCTTCAGCCAGACCGCCAAGTGCAGCATGTCTTCATCGCTGGTGCCCGGATGCGCGGCAATAAAGTAGGGAATCAGGAACTGCTTTTTCCCTACTTCGGCGCTGAACTTATCAAACAGAGCCTTGAACTTGTCGTAGCTGCCAATACCCGGTTTCATCATTTTGGACAAAGGGCCTTGCTCGGTATGCTCGGGCGCGATCTTTAGGTAACCGCCAACATGGTGTTGCACCAACTCTTTGACGTATTCCGGGCTTTTGACCGCCAGGTCGTAGCGCAGGCCCGAACCAATCAGGATTTTCTTGATGCCTTTGAGCGCACGGCCGCGGCGGTACATCTTGATCAAGGGGCCGTGGTCGGTGGTCAGGTTCTGGCAAATGCCTGGGTAGACGCAGCTAGGTTTGCGGCAGGCCGCTTCGATCTCGGGCGACTTGCAGCCTAAGCGGTACATATTGGCGGTGGGGCCGCCGAGGTCGGAGATGGTGCCGGTAAAGCCCTTGACCTTGTCGCGAATGTCTTCGATTTCTTTGATGACCGAATCTTCCGAGCGGCTTTGGATAATGCGGCCTTCATGCTCGGTAATCGAGCAAAACGTGCAGCCACCAAAACAGCCGCGCATGATGTTGATGCTAAAGCGAATCATTTCCCAGGCGGGGATTTTGGTCGCGCCATCGTGGCTGCCGTTTTCGTCGGCATAAGCGGGGTGCGGGCTACGCGCATAGGGCAGGTCAAACACCATGTCCATTTCGGCAGTCGTCAGGGGTATGGGTGGCGGCGTGATCCACACATCGCGCGCCGTGGCGCCCTCGCCATGGGCTTGCACCAGGGCGCGGGCATTACCGGGGTTGGTTTCCAAATGCAGCACGCGGTTGGCATGGGCGTAGAGCACCGGGTCGCTGCGCACTTGTTCGTAGCTGGGCAGGCGTATAACCGAGCGCTCGCGCGGTGGTACTTTCAATTTGGCTTTGAGCGCCGGGTTGGGCACAAAGACCATGGCTTGCGCTTGCGCGCCCAGCGTGGAGGGCGCTTTGCTAGCGGGCGCAGCACGCTTTATCGCACCTTCTTGTTCAGCGGCCTGGGCCACTTGCGCGGCTTCGTCATCGCGGGCGCAAGTGGCGCCGTTTTCGATGGCCAGCTCCGACGTGGTCATATAGGGGTTGTAGTGCGCCTCCACCCGGCCAGGCAAATCGACGCTGGTCGAATCGATTTCTATCCAGTCTTTACCGCTTGGGTCATCCGGGCGGCGTACAAAGGCGGTGCCACGTACATCGGTAATCGATTGCACCGGCTCGCGTGCGGCCAGGCGGTGCGCGATTTCGACAATCGCGCGCTCGGCATTACCGTAAAGCAATAAATCGCATTTCGCGTCCACCACGATCGAGCGACGCACTTTGTCGCTCCAGTAGTCGTAATGCGCGATGCGGCGCAAACTGCCTTCGATGCCGCCTAACACAATGGGCACGTATTTGAAGGCTTCGCGACAGCGTTGGCTATACACGATGGCCGCGCGGTCCGGGCGCTTGCCACCTATGTCGCCGGGGGTGTAGGCGTCGTCACTGCGGATCTTGCGATCGGCGGTGTAGCGGTTGATCATGGAGTCCATATTGCCGCTGGTCACGCCCCAAAAAAGATTGGGTTTGCCCAGGGCTTTGAAGGGAGCCGCGCTGTTCCAATCGGGCTGGGCGATGATGCCGACGCGAAAGCCCTGGGCCTCCAGCATGCGGCCTATCACTGCCATGCCAAAGCTGGGGTGGTCCACATAGGCGTCGCCCGTGACCAGGACAATATCGCAGCTATCCCAACCCAGCTTGTCCATCTCGGCGCGGCTCATGGGCAACAGGGGTGCGGTACCGAAGCGTGAAGCCCAGTATTTGCGGTAGCTGCCTAGCGGCTTGGCGTCGCGTGCAAAGTGGGATACGTCCAGGGGGGCATTCATCTACGGATTTTAGCTTTGCACCTAGAATCAAAGTTGGTCCCCGGTGCTGTCACTCCGGGGGATGTCCTTCCATTTCAAAGGTTGTTCCATGAAAAAACTGTTTTTGGGCCTTGCCGTCCTGTCTCTGCTGGCCGCTTGCGGTAAAAAAGAAGAAGCCCCGGCCCCGGCTGCCTCCGCACCTGCCGCTGCCGCACCAGCTGAGCTGAAAGTTGCGATTGACCCGACCTACGAGCCCTTTACCTTCAAGACCGCCGATGGCCAACCCACCGGTTTTGACGTAGACGTTGCCAACGCCCTGTGCGAGCAGATCAAGCGCAAATGCGTGTTCGTGGAACAAGTCTGGGATAGCATGATCCCCGGCCTGAATGCCAAAAAATACGACGTCATCATCAGCTCTATGTCGATTACCGACGACCGCATGAAGGAAGTCGATTTCACCGACAAGTACTACAACACCCCCAGCCGTATCGTGCTGAAGAAAACCGTGAAGTACACCGACCCGGCCTCTATCAAGGGCAAGAAAATCGGCGTGCTTAAAGGCTCCACCCAGGAAGCCTACGCCATGGGCGAACTCAAGCCAGCCGGTGTGGTGGTCAATTCGTATGAAGCCCAAGACCAGGTGTATCTGGACATTAAATCGGGCCGCTTGGACGGCACAGTGGCTGACTTTATGGAAGTGACTGGCGGTTTCCTGAGCAAGCCCGAAGGAGAGAAATACGCCCTGGCCGGCCCGGATCTGAAAGAGCCCAAGTACTTTGGCTATGGCGCAGGCATTGCTCTGCGTAAAGGTGAAGACGCACTCAAAGGCGAACTGAACGCCGCCATCAAAACCATACGCAGCAACGGCAGCTACAAGACTATGAACGACAAATACTTTGCCAAGTTCAATATCGACGTCTACGGCGAGTAAAGCCGCTTAGGGCTGTAAGGCCCTTGGCGCTGGCGCCTTTTTAGGCGAACTGATCAAGCCCAACCGGCACGCCAGAAGCCCTGGCGCGCCGGTTTTTTTTGGCTTTTTTTCCCGCCAGGGCTTAGCACCGAGGCTTTTTCGCGGCACACTGCACGCCGATGAACGCGTACTACTTCAGCATTTTGCAAGGCTCCCTGACGACGGTGGCAGTGGCGCTGGCCTCGCTGCTGCTGGCTGTCTTGTTCGGGCTGCTGGGCGCAGCGGCGCGGCTTTCGGCCAACCGACTGGCCGTGGCGGCGGGCACGGTCTACACCACGGTGATTCGCGGCATACCCGATTTGGTGCTGATGCTGCTGGTGTTTTACGGCGGCACCATGGGGCTCAATTACCTGGTGACGGCCATGGGCAGCAAGGGCTCGGTGGATATCAACCCCTTTGTGGCCGGGGTGCTGACCTTGGGCTTTATTTATGGCGCCTATATGACCGAGACCTTTAGGGGTGCGATTTTGGCCATACCGCGCGGGCAGTCGGAAGCGGCGCTGGCTTTTGGCATGGGCCGCACGCAAACGTTTTTGCGCATCATCGCACCACAAATGGTGCGCTACGCCCTGCCCGGCTTTACCAATAACTGGCTGGTGCTGATCAAGTCCACCGCGCTGGTCAGCCTGATCGGTTTGCAGGAAATGACCTATTTGTCCAAACAAGCCAGTGCGGCCACGCGCTCGCCGTTTGCGTTTTTCTTGTTCACGGCGGCGCTGTTTCTGGTGTTTACCAGTGCGTCCTTGTGGGTGCTGCGCAAGGCTAATGACCATTACAGCCTGGGCACGCGACGTGCGCAAATGCATTAAGTCCGCCATGCCCCAAGCCCGCACCTTCCCACGGAGCCCCGCGCCATGAAGTGGGACGTGATTTTTCAGCCGCAAAACCTCGCGCTCTACGGGCAAGGCATCCTGACAACGCTTCACCTGCTGCTAGCCAGCCTGGCCATTGGCGCGGTGCTGGCACTGGTGTTTGCGCTGGCGCTGACCAGCCGCTGGCGGGTGTTGCGCGCGGTGGTGGGCGCTTATACCTATGTGGTGCGCGGCACGCCGCTTTTAATTCAGGTGTACCTGATCTATTACGGCCTGGGCCAGCTGGAGTGGATTCAGGCGCGCTGGGACGACATCTGGCCCTGGACCTATTTCAAGGAGCCATTTTTCTGCGCGCTGCTGGCCTTTAGCCTGAACACCGCCGCTTACACCGCCGAGATGCTGGCCGGCGCCATCCGCGAGACCAGCGCGGGCGAAATCGAAGCGGCGCAGGCCTACGGCATGGGCTCGGTGGCGATTTTGTGGCGCATTGTGCTGCCGAGCGCCATGCGGCGCACCCTGCCCGCTTACAGCAATGAGGTGGTGATGATGCTGCAAAGCACCAGCTTGGCCAGCGCCGTGCCCAGCATGCTGGACGTGACCTCGGCAGCCAGCCGGGTGTATTCCAAGTTTTACCTGCCGTTTGAAGCCTTTTTGTTTGCCGCCGGTATTTACCTCATTGCCACTTTCGCGTTGGTAGGGATTTTCCGGCTGGCGGAGCGGCATTTTCTGGCGTATCTTGGGCCGCAAAAGACCTAAAGCACTGACGCTATGCAACGCCACGACCACCCGCTTTTATCGCCCAGCCTGGGCGTACACAAAACGTTAAGCAGTTTTCATTTCGGCCAGCCGGGCGCGGGCCCAAAGATGTACATCCAAGCCAGCCTGCACGCCGAAGAGCTGCCGGGCATGCTCGCGGCTTACCACTTGCGTCCGCTGCTGGAGCGTCTGGATGCAGCGGGGCAAATCCAGGGCCATATCGTGCTGGTGCCTATGGCCAACCCGATTGGGTCCGCGCAGCGCGTGCAGCACAAACCAGCGGGCCGCTTTGAAATGGACAGCGGCGAAAACTTCAACCGCTATTACCCGAACTTTGCACACCATATCGCCGATGAGGTGTTGCCAATGCTGGGCAAAGATGCTGCGGCCAATGTGGCCCTGGTGCGCCAGGCCATGGGGCGCTATCTGGCGCAATGGACGCCCAAGACGGAATTGCACAGCCTGCGCCGCACCTTGCTGCAACTGTCGTTTGATGCGGACTATGTACTGGACCTGCATTGCGACTGTGAAGCGGTGATGCACTTTTATTGCGAAGAAGCCTGCTGGAGTGCCCTGGAGCCGCTGGCGCATTACCTGCAAAGCCGGGCGATTTTGCTGGCCAAAAACTCGGGCAGCAGCCCTTTCGACGAGTGTCTGTCAGGCGTGTGGTGGCGCCTGGCCGAGATGATCGCGGCGCGCGGCCTGGATGCGCCGCTGCCACAAAGCTGCCACAGCACCACCATAGAGCTGCGTGGGGAGGCCGAGGTGCAGCACGCGCTGGCGGCGCAAGATGCCGCTGCGATTGCCAACTTTTTGCGCCGCCTGGGTGTGCTGCGCGATGCGCCAGCAGCACCCGTACCCGCGCCCGCCTGCCAATCCACGCCTTTGGCGGGGTCGGAAACTTTGTATGCCACTACGCCTGGCATGGTGGTGTTTGCGGCCCAGCCGGGCGATAGCCTGAAAGCGGGCGATCTGGTGGCTGAGGTGATAGACCCGATTGCCAATCGCAGCGCGAGAGTTTGCGCCGGTGTGGATGGTGTGCTCTACGCCCGCATACGCGATCGCTATGTCACAGCAGGTTGCGAATTGGCCAAAATTGCAGGCGCCGTGCCTTTTAAAACCGGCGAATTGCTGGGCGCCTGACCCACCCCAAAAACGCTGTCCCCCACTTCATTCCCAGCCCCCATGAACGCCGTCACCCGCAAACTGCAAATCGAAGATATTCACAAGCGCTTTGGCAGCAACGAGGTGCTGCGCGGCGTGTCGCTGTCGGCGGATGCGGGCGATGTGATTGCCATCATCGGCAGCTCGGGCTCGGGCAAAAGCACGCTGCTGCGCTGCATCAATATGCTGGAGCGGCCCAACGCCGGGCGCATTACCGTGGCGGGCGAAGCGCTGGCGCTAGTCCCTGACAAAAGCGGCGAACTCATGGCGCAAGACCCCAAGCAGCTGCAGCGCCTGCGCACCAAGCTGGCCATGGTGTTTCAGCATTTCAATTTGTGGGCACATATGACGGTGCTGCAAAACATCATTGAAGCGCCTGTGCATGTGCTGGGTATCAGCCGCGCTCAAGCGGTGGAGGCGGCGCGCAAGTATTTGCAGCGGGTGGACCTGCAAGGCATGGAAGACCGCTACCCGTCGCACCTGAGCGGTGGCCAGCAGCAGCGCGTGGCGATTGCGCGGGCGCTGGCGGTAGAGCCCGAAGTGATGCTATTTGACGAGCCCACCAGCGCGCTGGACCCGGAACTGGTGACCGAAGTGCTGCGCGTTATGCAAACCCTGGCCCAAGAGGGCCGCACCATGGTGGTGGTGACCCATGAAATGGGCTTTGCCCGCGAGGTGGCGAACCAACTGATCTTTTTGCACAAAGGGCAGATCGAGGAACAAGGCCTGCCGCGCGAGGTATTGGCAAACCCGAAAAGCGAACGCCTGGCGCAGTTTTTGTCGGGTAGTTTGAAGTAATTCCCCTCCCTGGCCGCTTGGCAGACGCAGTCAATGGCTAGGCATCGCCAACGCCCAAATCACAATTTTAATCCCTCCTATTGAAGGTATCGCCCCATAATGCCTTGGGCGGCACGATTTGCGGCGTCCTGTTATTTTCCCTATTCACTTTAATAATCGAACGGAGAAATCATGGACCAGTTTCAAACACTATCGCTCTTAAACCTCGCAATGATTCAAAACGGAATATTTTCGGTTGGCATATTTTTCATTCTCTGGGTTGCATTGCGGATGGCCGTGCAAGTTCGCGGTGACCAAGGCACTTTATTGGCCAAGGTTTTAACAACGTTATTTGGCTTGATGATTGTGGTCACCGGATTGCAAATTTTCGCCAACCGCACTTATTCGATCGCTACTTCCGCCAAAAGCCTAGCCGCCATCAAAGCATCCGGGCAGGCCCTGAGCGTGCAGGCTGAATCTTTTCTGGCTGGCCCTTATGGCGCTGTTCCCGCGGAGCTGCAATACAGCCTGTTTTCACAAACCTCCAGCGTGGTGTGGTGGGCGGTCGTAACCATCATTTTGCTGGGCACCATTTGGATGCCGGTAAAGAAATAATCATTTTCACTATTGGTATGTATTTCTAACCACTATGAAGGAGAGCCCCATGGCTTTATATTTGACGCGCGCAAAGTACAGCAACGCAGCATTTGGCGGCATGATCAGCAACCCGCATGACCGGGGCACCGCAGCCAAGGCGATGTTCAAGGCGCTGGGCATCAAGACCCACAGCATCCACTTTTCCACCTCCGCCGGTGACATTATTTGCATCGTCGAAGGCAACACCGAGCAGATGGCGCAAGTAGGTGCCATTACCATGGCCAGCGGCGCTTTTCAATCCATTGCGAGTGAAGAACTGATGAGCACCGCAGCCATGAACATCGCCATGGCCAAGGCGGGTAAAGCCGTTGGCAAATACAAGGCACCCAACGCCTGAGGCATGGCTAGGCGCAGCTAATCCATGCGCTTGGGGGCCGCGATCGGTATCCGTTTGCCGATAAAAGCTTGCTATACTCGTCGGCTAGCAGTGCGGGCGACTGGCCGTCTATGAAGAGATGCCCAGGGACGCTTTTGAGCACTGAAAACCGATCACATTCCTCGATAGCTCAGTCGGTAGAGCGCCGGACTGTTAAGTCCGCAGAAATACAAAAATACCCGTTTTTAATATTAAAAATACCTTGTAAATCAAGTATTTACAGGGTGCTTTTTAAGTGAATTGTCAATTACACGGTTATTACACGAATACACCGTGGTTCTCTCATAATGTGGAAAATTGCAATATGCAACGAATTGAGTGAACCGAGTGAAAACTTTCGCACCTGCTGAAGCTGCTAAACGCAGTCGAACTTTTCACTTTGCGCGTCAGTTGACTACGCGCTTTTGTTGATCAACCCCTCGCAATCACCAGCGCTTCACAAGTCCGTCCACTTTGGCGGGACTCTCCTGCTGTTCGGTTGCCCAATCACCTGAATCGAAACTAAATTTATGTGATCGCCTGGCTCGGCTCAGCGGCGCACCAACGAGTAGTGCCATTGATACCCTTCGCCACTTTTGGGGAATCACATGACAAACGACATTCAACTAGCGCCCGGCACTTTTCTGACTAAAAAGCTCATCAGCCGCGTCACCATTGCTGGTATTGATTTCGACGAAAAATTTCTATCTGAGCTCGTCATCAAACATCTCAAAGAAGTTAATACCAAATCAAGACCAAAGTTCTCAGACGCTTACCGCATTTACATGGCGGAGAACCCGTCTGCCAAGCGGCGCAAGTTCAAGCTTAATGCAAGGCAGTATTTCAACGAGTTCACGGGACAGATGGGCGATCTGTACCTCGATGAATTGCGCCACATCCATATCACCCAATACCGGGACTATCTACTAGCGCGCGGATTGCACCCAAACAGCGTTCGCAAACACAACAATATCCTCAACGCCATGATCAACATGGCATTCAAGCACCTGGACATTGACAAGCTGAGCCCGTTTCGGAACCTACAGATACGCGGCGAAGGCGAAAACACACGCCCGATTCCAAAAATCACCAATGAGCTCATGCTGGATATCAAGCAATACCTGCTAAGCCGCCCCACTCCCGCTAAGCTCATTGGACTGATTCAACTCAATACTGGTTTGCGAATTTCAGAGCCTGCGCTGGCAAGGCTTGAGGATCTGGTTTTGGATCATGACATTCCCCATATTTGGGTGCGGAAAAACGCACTCTCCGATCGCAAAACAAAGGCTAGTATCCGAGCAGTACCCCTGCTAGGCGTATCCCTTGATGCAGCCAAAGAATTGCATAGGTTGGCGACCCTTAAGAACTCAAAATGGCTGGCACCGACTTATGCAAAGGAGTATGGTGGTTGTTCTTGCTCTGCGATTTTGAACAAGAACCTCAAACCATTCGGCTTCAGAAGCCATCTTTTCAGGCACGCTTTCATCGATC
>CAIPZV010000010.1 GCA_903869595.1 uncultured beta proteobacterium
CTTGCCAATCAATCACTTATGAATCGCCGCGTCGCTGCGCTCCTCGCGATGACGGACTTATGCAGACCTTCCCTAGCGCTCTACGGGAGCTTCGTTTAATGCATCACTTGGCGCTGCTACTGGCGCTTTGACAAAAACGCCCTGCGCGATCAATACGCCCACGCCCACCACCAGCGCGGCGGCGGCTTGGGTCCAGTTCCAGGCGCCGCCCAGCGCAAATAAAATCAGCATCACGTAAAAAGGCGTGGCATTGATATGCAGCGAGGACAAGGCAATACCCAAATGCCCTACCGAGCGAATCCACAGCACCTGGCTGATGGCCAGCCCGCCAATCGCAAAAATTGCCAAGGCACCCAATCCCCGCCAACCCAGCGCGGCCCATTGCGGTGGCGCTGCCCCAGCCAGTGCGGCTGCGCAAGCGGCCACGGTGGTCACTACCGCTGCGCCAGTCAAGGTCACCGTAGTGCGGCCCAAGGGACTCAAGTCGGGAAAAGACGTGACCGTCATCCGCGAACCCAGGGTATAGACCAGCACCGAGACAAAACTCATCAGGGCGCCCAGCCCCAGGGCTAATTGCTGGTTGCCACCATCGAGCGCCATCACACCGCCCAGCAGGCTAAGCGCCACGCCGACCACCAAACCCCGGCTGAGCTTGCGGCCATCAAGCAGCACTTCAATAGCAATGCCCACCACCGGCATGGAGGCCGAAATAATCGCCACCGTGACGGCATCGGTCATGCCCTGGCCGACGACCAGCAAGAAAGCACCCAGGCCGATGGTGGAGCCGCCCACACGTATCCCCTGCCACCAGGGCGCCTTGCGCAGCGCATCAGCGCCTTCGAGCAGCCACCACAAGGGCAGCAGGCAAGCAGCAGCCATGACCATGCGCGCGGCAGTCAAAGGCAAAGGCGGCACCGTGCCCAGCAACAAACTGGCCGCCGGCAAGCCCATGGCCCAAATCAGCATGGACAACATGCACACGACATTGGCGGCCCATGCGGAAGGGGAAACAGGGCTGGACGTCATGCTTGCGAGTGCGCTGGGCGCTTGTTAAGTTGGAGCGAGGATTTGATGGCATGGTGCGCACCATGGCATCCGTGCACCCGGCGATTGTGCTTGAACGGCATGCCCGCCAGCAGACCGCACTTTTTCAGTCCCGGGCCAAAGCAAAAGCCATCAGCAGCAGACCGCAGGCCCACATGGACAGGTTGGACATGGCGGCTTCTCCTTTTTTGGCGAATGCAGATTTATCATTGTTTCTAGGCAAGTAGAGCCACCACACCAAGTCAGGGCAATGTAGGGGCTCGGCGCGAAGGCACAATCACTGTATGAACTACCAAGATATTTGGAATCGCTGGCCTATCGTTGTTCCCATTGCAAGCGCGCTCGCTTTGTATAGCGTGACCGGTATGTCCCTGCCGGGCCTGCAAGCCCTTTGGTTGGTGCTGGCCTTGTTGCTGGCGGTGATTGCCTCGGTGCACCATGCCGAAGTCATTGCCCACCGGTTGGGCGAGCCCTATGGCACTTTGGTGCTGGCACTGGCCGTCACCATCATTGAAACCGCGTTGGTGCTGTCCATGATGCTGGCCAGTAACAAGGCCAGCGCCACGCTACCGCGCGACACGATTTATTCGGCAGTGATGATTGCCTGCAATGGCGTCGTTGGTATTTGCCTGTTGCTGGGCGGTTTGCACCACAAAGAGCAATTGTTTCGCATCGAAGGCACCGGCTCGGGTTTTGCCGCGCTGGCGACGCTGTCGGTGATGGTGCTGGTCATGCCGCTGTACACCATCAGCTCAGCCGAAGGCACGTATACCGATGCGCAATTGATTTTTGTGGCGCTGTCCTCGCTGGCGCTGTGGTTGGTTTTTGTGTTTATCCAAACCATACGTCACCGCGACTATTTTTTACCCATGGAAAGTGCGGCCGATGAAACCGTGCACGCGCAGCCGCCCGGCGTGTCGCAAGCACGCATCAGTTTTTTTCTTTTACTGGTGTCCCTGGCCTGTGTGGTCGGCTTTGCCAAGTTGCTCTCGCCCGCCATTGAAGCCGTGGTTAAAGCCTACCGGGCTCCAGCACCCGTGGTCGGTATCGTCATCGCCCTGATCGTGTTGCTGCCCGAGACCTGGGCGGCCATCCGCGCTGCGCGCGCCGACCGACTGCAAACCAGCATGAACCTCGCCATTGGTTCGGCCCTGGCCAGTATCGGGCTGACCATTCCCCTGGTGGTGCTGGCCTGCGTGCTGCTGCACCTGCCCTTGACGCTGGGCCTGGAGACCAAGGACGTGGTGCTGCTGGCGCTGACCTTTCTGGTAGGCAGCATCACCCTGGGCTCGGGCCGGACCAATGTGATGCAAGGCGCCATCCACCTGGTCTTGTTTGCCAGCTTTTTATTTCTGACCCTGGTGCCATGACAATGCCTGCGGCCCGGGACAAAGGTCGCGAGTGCCGCTAGCATCCGGGCCACTGCAAGGAGAATGCCCCATGGAACCGACCCTCGAAAGCTTTACCGCCCAAGCCATGGACGAAGGCTTTGACGAAATTGTGGTGCGCGAATGGGCGCCTGATTTGGAAATCGACACGCATACCCATGCATTTGCCGTTAGCGCGCACGTGGTGCGCGGCGAGTTTTGGTTAACGGTGGATGGCAGCATCCGCCATCTCGCGGCCGGCGAAGCTTTCCGGTTGGCGCGCGATGTACCGCATGCCGAGCGCTACGGCGCGCAGGGCGCCACGGTGTGGGTGGCGCGGGCTACCTGAAAACTGCCCCATGCCAGCCCCCACCTTACCCTTGAAAGACCGCACACCTTGAACCCCCCGAAGCCGCAACGCGTATTAGTGCTGGGCGCCACCGGCACCATAGGCCAGGCGACAGTGCGTGCCTTGCTGCGTCAGGGCCATGAAGTGGTCTGCCTGATAAGGGCGCATGCCGGGGTAGGCGGCAAGCAACAAGCGCAGGACTGGCAAGCGCGCTTGACCGGCGCGCTACTACGTACCGGCGATGCCACCGACCCGCAATCCCTGCGCCGCGACGGCTTTGCAGGCGAGCACTTTGATGCGCTGGTGTCTTGCCTGGCCTCACGCACCGGCAGCCCCAAAGACGCCTGGGCGATTGACCACCAGGCCCATGTGCATGCGCTGCACGTGGCGCAAAAGGCCGGTGTGCAGCACTTTGTATTGCTCTCGGCGATCTGCGTGCAAAAGCCCTTGCTCGCGTTTCAACGCGCCAAGCTCGCTTTTGAAGAAGCCCTGGTGCAATCGGGCATGCGCTACTCCATCGTGCGGCCCACCGCGTTTTTCAAATCGCTGTGCGGGCAAATAGAGCGGGTGCGCAAAGGCAAACCGTTTTTATTGTTTGGCGATGGGCAACTGACTGCCTGCAAGCCGATCAGCGACGAGGACTTGGGCGACTACTTGGCGAGGTGCCTTGTCGACCCTAGTTGCCATAACCGCATCTTGCCCATAGGCGGGCCGGGGCCTGCCATTACGCCGCTGCAACAGGGCGAAAAGCTATTCGAGTTGCTGGGCAAACCGCCGCGCTATACGCATGTACCGGTAAAGATGATGGATGTCATCATCGGCGTCTTATCGCTACTGGGCCGCGTCATCCCGCCGCTGGCCGATAAAGCCGAATTCGCGCGCATAGGTCGCTACTACGCTACCGAGTCCATGCTGGTGTGGGACGCGCAGGCAGGTCGCTACGAAGCCGATGCTACGCCGTCCACCGGCACGCACACGCTGTGGGATTGCTATGCGACACTGGTGCGCGATGGCGCTTCGCTAGAACGCGGCGACCATGCAGTTTTTTAGCCTGCCCCACAAAGTTTGAACTTCGGTAATGGCGCGGCATGACCACCATCCACCTAGCAACGTTTTTTACAGCCCACCCCTATGAAGCTTATTGCACAACGCCTGGCCGCCCTGCGCGCCGAAATGGAAAAGCACCAGCTTGATGCCTGGGTGCTGCCCTCCTCCGACCCGCACAACTCGGAGTACATGCCGCTGCGCTGGAAGGTGCGGCAATACATGTCGGGTTTCACCGCCTCGGTATCGACCATGGTGGTGCTCAAAGACAGCGCCTACATTTGGGCCGATGGGCGTTACTGGCTGCAGGCAGAGCAGGAATTGGCTGGCACGGATATTCAAATCGTATATCTGGGCAAGCCAGATGTGCTGCCCTGGAACCAGTGGCTGGCCGAGACCTTGACACCGGGCGCGCGCCTCGGGTTTTACGGCGCGACCATGATGGTCAAGGCCATGGCCGACATCCAAGGAACACTCCAATCCAAAAACGTCAGTCTCATCACCGAACACGATTTGGTCGACGCGGTCTGGCTTGACCGGCCCCGCTTTCCCATGGAGCCGGTATTTGCCCATGCGCTCGCATATGCGGGCGAGAGCGCGGCGAAAAAATTATCTAAAGTCCGCGCCGAGATGCGCAAAGCCGGAGCCCATGCGCATGTGCTCAATGCGCTAGACGATATCGGCTACCTGCTCAATCTACGCGGCAGCGACGTGCCCACCTCGCCCTACTTCCACGCCTACTTGGTGGTCACTGAGGATAGGGCTGTGCTCTACGCCCACCCAACGCGTTTTAGCGATAGCGTGCGCGCAGACCTGGCAGCGCAAGGCATCGCGCTGCAAGACTACGACAGCTTCTTTTCCGCACTGAGTACCTTGGCTGGCCAGCATGTCCTGGTGGACCCGGCGCAAAGCAATATGCTCACTTTTGCCACCTTGCGCGCGCAGGGCTGCACGCTGGTAGAAAAGCGGGCGCCTTCGGTGCTGCTTAAAGCATTGAAAAACACCAGCGAAATCAGCCACTGGAAAAACTGCTTTGTGCGCGACGGCGTGGCCATGGTGCGCTTTTTGCGCTGGTTTTACGAGCACGTGGGCAGCGGGCAATTGACAGAGCGCACCGTCTCTGACCGTATCGACGGCGAGCGTGCCAAGCTCGATTTATTTCGCGGCCTGAGTTTCACCTCCATACCCGCCTACGGCCCCAACGCAGCCATGATGCATTACGGCCTCAAAGACGGCGTGGACACAGCGGTCAAGCCCGAAGGCTTTTTTCTGCTGGACTCGGGCGGGCAGTACGACGACGGCACCACCGACATTACCCGCACCTTTGTCTGCGGCCCGGTGAGCGAGGACCAGGCGCGGCATTTCACCCTGGTGCTCAAAGGCATGCTGCGCTTGTCGGCCGCGATTTTTCTGCACGGCACACGCGGCCTGCAACTCGATGTGCTGGCGCGCCAGGCGCTGTGGAACGAAGGCGTGAACTACGCCTGCGGCACCGGCCACGGCGTGGGCTATTTCAACAACGTGCACGAAGGCCCGCACAGCATCAGCACCGGCATGATCGACCAGGCCATCCTGCCCGGCATGGTGGTGACCAATGAGCCCGGCGTGTACCTGCCCGGCCGCTACGGCATTCGCATTGAAAACATTCTTTTATGCCAAGACCACACCGCTACCGAGCACGGCAAGTTTTACCGCTTCGAAGCGCTCACGCTATGCCCCATTGATACGCGGGTGCTGCGCAAAGACTTGCTAGGCGCTGAGGAGACCGCCTACCTCAACAGCTACCACGCCACGGTGCTGGAACGCCTGAGCCCGCACTTGCAAGGTGAAGATTTGCGGTTTTTGCAGGATGCCTGCAAGGCTTTGTAATGTGGCGTTTGCGCAAGCACTCACCGGCTGCGCACAGCCAGTAGCTCTCGCGCAATGATGCTCACCCCTTCTTCAATCCGGTCCACTGCAATCGACGAGTAACCAATGCGCATGGCATTGCACGCGGCAGGCGGGTCGGCATAAAAAACCGAACCAGGTTCGACCACCACGCCTTGCGCCAGCAGCCGTTCGGCCAGGGCGCTGGTGTCCAGGCCTGGCGGGCCTTGCACCCACAGCGCCGAGCCGCCACGCGCGGCGCTGGTTTGCAATTGCGGCGCATGCTCGGCCAGCGCGGCCGTCAGCACGCGCGCCCGTTCGCGGTAGGCCAGGTTCAGGCGGCGCACATAGGCTTCGTGAAAGCCATGGGCGATAAAGCTGGCTGCGGCTTGCTGGTTGTTGGTAGCGACATGGCGCATCATCAGGCGGCGCATGGCGCGCAATTCGCGCACCACCGGCGCGGGCGCTACCAGATAACCCAGGCGCAAACCATGCGCCAGTGTTTTGGACAAACTGCCCAAATACAAAACGCGCCCCGCGCTGTCCAGGCTTTTGAGCGCCGGGGTGGGGCGACCGGCGAAATTGAGCTCGCTTTCATGGTCGTCTTCGAGCAGCATGATGTCGTGTTGCTGCGCTGCATCGAGCAAGGCCTGCCGCCGCGCCAGCGACATCGTCACCGTTGTGGGGCATTGGTGGCTGGGCGTGAGATAGACATAGTCGCAGCGCTTGAGCGCGGGGCTGATAACCAAGCCATCGGCATCGACCGGCAGCGGCAGCACATGGCGGGTTTGCAGCGAAAACACATTGCGCGCATCCGGGTACCCAGGGTCTTCGATGCCCACGCGGGTGTTGCGGTCCATCAGTAACTGCGCCAACAAATAGGTGGCTTGTTGCGCGCCGTTGGTAATCAAAATTTCGTCGCGCTCCACCCAGATACCACGCGCCGGTAGCAGGCGGCTATGCACCTGGGCCAGCAGCGAAGCCTCGTCGCGGTCCAAGTGGTCCGGCGCCCAGCGGCGTACCGACTGGGCTTGCAAAGATTCGAGCACACAGCTGCGCCAATGGCGGAAAGGAAACAATCCCTCGTCCCACTGCCCGTAAATAAAGGGATAGGGATGCTGCTGCCAATTGGCCGGTTTGCGGATATTGCGTTGCGCGGCGGGGTGTTGCTTGAGGCGCGCGTCCCACTGCGCGGCCTGGTCTGGCGCATCGGCTTGGGGGCGGCGTGGCGCTTGCGCGTTGAACGCGCCGGTCAGGGCGTAATAGCCACTGCGCGGACGGCCTTCTATCAAGCCCTGGTCAGACAAAGATTGCAACACGATGCTGACCGTGGTGCGCGACAGGCCCAGCGCCAGCGCCAAACTGCGGCTGGAGGGCAAAGCAACGCCGGGCGCGATAAAGCCTTCGGCCAGGGCCTGCACCACCATGTCGCGCAATTGGCTTTGCAAAGACACGTCCCGCCCTTCAAAGCGCCGGAACAATCGCCGCCACATCAGGGCGTTGCTGCTAGAAGAAGTCGCCATCAGCGAGCGCCCCCACGGATTGCCACGGCCTGCGGCCTCGCAATGGCAATGGCAATGTATTCATCCTCGGCCTCGCAATTGACGCAACTAGGCCCCGCGAGGAGTTAGCGACGTGGCAGCCCATGACATCATCTTGCCAACCCATGCTGCGGCGCAACACGCTGCTTGGGGGTCTTGAACTGGCATTACGCATAGTTTGCATCTGGTCTTATCGGGAGGCTAAGCTGCTGTCTATTATGGTGCGCATCTATCCGCCACCAAGCCGCCATGACTATTGAATACCTCAAAACCGCCAAGCAAAGCGCGCAAAGCCATGACAGCGACACCACCGCCACGGTGCAGGCCATGCTGGCCGCTATCCGCGCCGGTGGCGAAGAGCGGGTACGCGAATACGCCCGAACCTTAGACGGCTGGCACGGACCTATCGTGTTGGGGCCGGAGCACTTTGCGCGGGCCGACCAGGCTTTGAGCGATGGCGTCAAAAGCGATATCCGCTTTGCGCATCAGCGCGTCACCGACTTTGCGCAGCGCCAGCGCGACGCCATGCAGGAATTTAGCCATGAATTTATGCCCGGCTTGACCGCAGGCCAGCGCCTGATTCCCTGCCAAAGCGCAGGCTGCTACATACCCGGCGGGCGCTACGCGCATGCGGCCAGCGCCATCATGAGTGTGGGCACGGCCAAGGTAGCGGGCGTCGGCCATATCGTGGCCGCCACGCCCGCGCAAGGCGCCAACGGTATCCACCCGGCGATTTTGTACGCGCTGCAACTGTGTGGCGCCGACACCGTGTTGGCCCTGGGTGGCGTACAGGCAATTGCCGCCATGACCATGGGCTTGTTTGGCTGTAAACCCGCCGACATCATCGTCGGCCCCGGCAACCGCTATGTGGCCGAGGCCAAGCGTTTGCTGTTCGGGCAAGTCGGTATTGACGTACTGGCTGGTCCCACCGAGTCTTGCGTGATTGCCGACGACAGCGCCGATGCCGACATCGTCACCGCCGACCTGGTAGGCCAGGCCGAGCACGGGCCGGATTCGCCGGTGTGGCTGATCAGCAGCTCGCGCACTTTGGCCGAACAGGTGATGGCACGGGCACCCGCCGCCATTGCCGCCCTACCCGAACCGGCGCGCAGCGCAGCAGGTGCAGCCTGGCGCGACTATGCCGAAGTGGTGCTGGTGAGCACGCCCGAAGAAGCGGTGCAGGTCAGCGACCGTTACGCGCCCGAGCATGTGCAGGTGATGGCGCGCGATTTGGACTGGTGGCTGGCCAACTTAAGCAATTACGGCTCATTGTTTTTAGGCGAGAACACCACGGTGGCCTATGGCGATAAGTGCAGCGGGCCCAACCATATCTTGCCCACGCGCGGCGCGGCGCGTTATTCGGGCGGCTTGTCGGTGGGCAAATTTATCAAGACGCTGACCTGGCAGCGCCTGGACCGCAGCGCCGGTGGCGCGGTGGGTCAGGTGGCGGCGCGCATCTCGCGGCTGGAAGGCATGGAAGGCCATGCGCGCACCGGCGACATTCGCCTACACAAATTTTTTCCCGAACAAACATTCGATCTGGGCAGTCTGGACGACTACCCTGCCGAGTCTTGGAGCGGCGCGCAAGCGGCCAGCACCAAACCCGGTGTCTAATGTTTTTTTCCACTCTTTAGTTAACTACCAAAGCCCGCCATGAAACTTTCCAAATTCCCCCGCCTGCGCATTACCCATGGCCCTACCCCGCTAGAGCCCATGCCACGCCTGAGCGCCGCACTGGGCGGTCCCACGCTGTGGATCAAGCGCGATGACTGCACCGGTCTGGCCACCGGCGGCAATAAAACCCGCAAGCTGGAGTACCTGGTGGCCGAGGCATTGCAACAAGGCGCAGACACTTTGATCACCCAAGGCGCCACCCAGTCCAACCATGCACGTCAAACCGCTGCCATCGCCGCCAAGATGGGTATGCAATGCCACATTATTTTGGAAGACCGCACCGGCTACCGCCACGCCGATTACCAGCATTCGGGCAATGTTTTCCTAGACTATTTGTACGGCGCGCATGTGAGCGAAGTGCCGGGCAATACGCCCATGGACGCGGCGATGGAAACCGTGGCTGCGCAATTGCGCGCTCAAGGGCGCAAGACCTACATCATCCCCGGCGGCGGCTCCAATGCCGTGGGCGCGCTGGGCTATGTGACCTGCGCTTTAGAGCTGGCCGACCAGGCGATGAACATGGGCTTGGTGATTGACAGCTTGGTGCATGCCACTGGCAGCGCGGGCACGCAAGCGGGCTTGGTGGTGGGTATGGAAGGCGCACGTACCCAAATACCGGTGCTGGGCATAGGCGTGCGCGCCCCGCGCCAGCCGCAAGAAGAAAAAGTGTTTGCATTGGCGCAGCAAACCGCCGAGCTGCTGGGCGTGCCTGGCGCGGTGCAACGCGAACACGTGGTCGCCAACTGCGATTACATCGGCGAGGGTTATGGCATCCCCACGCCGGGCATGATGGAGGCAGTGACCATGCTGGCACAGCTCGAAGGCATCTTGCTCGACCCGGTGTATTCGGGCAAAGGCATGGCCGGTTTGATCGACTTGATTCGCAAAGGTAATTACCGCAAAGACCAAAATATTGTGTTTTTGCACACAGGCGGCTCGGTCGGCTTGTTTGGCTACCAACACGCTTTCCCCTACCCCACATGAGCGCCAGCGCCGCCATCGCCACCATGACCGCTGCCCATAAGGCCATGTACGTGAGGCGCGCCTTGCTGAACCTGAAGGGCGCATGTACGTTGCGCCATACGGCCGTGCACGCGGAGCGCGCATGATCGGCGTGCTCGGCGGCATGGGCCCGTTGGCGACGGTGGATTTTTTCGCCAAAGTGGTGGCGGCCACACCGGCGCAAGACGACGCCGGCCATGTGCCTTTGCTTATCCACAGCGACCCGCGTATTCCGGGTCGGCCTGCCGCGCTGTTGCATGGCGGTCCCTCACCCCTGCCCGCGCTGATCGCTGCGCGCGACCGACTGATTGGAGCTGGTGCGCAAGGCCTGGTGATGGCGTGCAACACCGCGCATTACTGGCACGCCGCTTTGCGCGAGGGCTGCGCGCTGCCCTTTCCTTCGATAGTGGATGTCGCTTGCGATGCGGCCTTGCTGCGCTTTGGCGCAGGCGCGCGTATCGGCCTGGTGGCCACGCGCGCCACGCTGGCTACCGGTTTGTTTAACAGCGCCTTGCAAAGTCGGGGCCTTAGCTGGGTGGCCACACGCCAGAGCGCTTTGGATGACTGGGTGTTGCCCGCGATTGCTTTGGTCAAAGCTGGCAAGACGGCGCAAGCCGGGCCGATGCTGGCGCAGGCGATTGCGCAAATGCAGACCGATGGCGCCACCGGCATCATCTTGGCGTGCACCGAAGCGCCTATGGCTTTGGGGCACGCAAGCCCAGCCGTGCAAGCGCTCTGTCTGGACAGCACCCAAGCGCTGGCACAGGCCACGGTCGCGATGTGGCAGCAGCTTCAAAACCAAACCCAAAAGGACGTGCGCCATGTCTGACAACAGCCCCCAGCCCGCGCGCATGCAGCTAGACCTGACGTGGCAAGAGGCCGTACCGCCCGCTGGTGTGCAAGCCGCACTGGCTTTGATGGAAAGCGGCAAGATGCACCGCTACGGCGAGACCGGCGCCAAGCCCGGCGAGGCCGCGGCTTTGGAAGCGCAGTTCGCCGCCGAGCTAGACATACCTTATTGCGTAGCGATGAATTCCTGCGGCTCGACCATGTTTGCCGCATTGCGCTGCAGCGGCGTGCGACCGGGCGACAAAGTGCTGAGCAATTGCTTTACCTTGGCCCCGGTGCCCGGTGCCATTGCGCATGCAGGCGCGGTGCCGGTGCTGGTAGATGTGACCGAGGACTTATTGATTGATCTGGAAGACCTAAGGCGCAAAGCCGCTTCCAGCGGCGCCAAGACTTTGCTGCTCTCGCACATGCGCGGGCATATTGTCGATATGTATGCCCTGACAGCCATTTGCCGCGAATTTGGCATTGCGTTGGTAGAAGACTGCGCGCACACCATGGGCGCTTCTTGGAACGGTAAAGCCACCGGCACCTGGGGCGTGGCCGGCTGCTTTAGCCTGCAAAGCTACAAGCACGCCAATAGCGGCGAAGGCGGTTTGCTGGTCACGGCCGATGCCGACCTGGCGGCGCAAGCGGTGCTGCTGTCGGGCAGCTACATGCTCTACGCCTCGCACCTGGCGCGGCCCGGCCCGGAGGTGTTTGAACGCTGGAAGTACCACACGCCCAACTTCAGCCTGCGCATGAGCAACTTGCCCGCCGCACTGGCGAGGGCCCAGTTAGGCGAGGTGCTGCAAGAGCGCTGCCAGCGCTGGAACCAGCGCTACCACTGGCTGGCGGGAGCACTCGAAGGCGCAGCGCATGTGCGCTTGCCCCTTCGCCCGCCCCAAGAACAATTTGTAGCTAGTTCCTTCCAGTTTTTGCTGCGCGACATGACGCACGCGCAAATGCAGGCGGTCATCGCTGCCTGCGCGGAGCAAGGCCTACACATCAAATGGTTTGGTGCCGACGAGCCTGTGGGTTTCACCAGTGTATGGACGCACTGGCGATACTTCGGTCAATCGCAGGATTTACCACAGGCGCAAGCGGTGCTCGCGGCTTTGTGCGACCTGCGCCTCCCCCTTTCGCTAACCCAGGCCGATTGCCTGGGCATTGCGCACACGATACGAGCGGCCGTGAAAAGCGCGTTTTCGTAGGACCATGCCCCGCATGGATTTTTTTATAAAAGGAGACTTACATGAAATTGCAAAAACGCCAATTACTGGCACTTGCCGCAGGCCTGAGCCTGTGGGGTGGCGCTGCACTAGCCCAGCAAAAAGAGGTGACCTTTGCGCACCAGGACATGCTGGTGCCTTTCCAGGCGGTCATCGAATCGGGTGAGCTAGAAAAAGCTACCGGCTACAAAATCAACTGGCGCATGTTTGGCGGTGGCGGCGACGTCATCAAGGCCATGGCATCGGGTGATGTGCAACTCGGCCAGGTTGGCTCCAGCCCCCTGACCGCTGCGGTCACCCAGGGCCAGGACATCAAGCTGTTCTGGATTTTGGACGACATCGCCGACGCCGAAGCGCTAATTGCGCGCAATGGCAGCAACGTCAATTCGGTCAAAGACCTCAAGGGTAAAAAAGTGGCCACGCCTTTTGTGTCCACCGCGCATTACCAGTTAATGGCGGCCATGAAACTCGAAGGCCTGACCGCAAAAGACGTCAACGTCCTGAATTTGCGCCCACCGGAAATTGCTGCGGCCTGGGAGCGTGGCGACATTGACGCCGCCTTCATCTGGGACCCAGTGCTCTCCAAAATCAAGAGCAATGGCAAGTCGATTGCCAGCTCCGGCTCCATCGGCCAAAAAGGCTACCCCACGTTTGACGGCATTGCAGTGAACACCAAATGGGCTGCAGAAAACGAAGCCTTTATGGTGGCGCTGGTGAAAGCCTTGAATAAGGCAGACAGCGAGTACCGCGCCAACAAAGCCTCCTGGACCGCCGACACGGCCCAGGTCAAAGCGATTGCCCGCGTGACCAAGGCCGATGTGAAAGACGTGCCCGCCGCCATGGCGCTGTATGTGTTCCCCACCGCAGCTGAACAACTCGGCCCCAAATGGCTGGGCGGCGGCGCTGCCAAAGCCATGGCCGAGACGGCCGTGTTCCTGAAAGAGCAAGGCCGTATCCAGGAAATCAAACCAGACTACAAAGTGTTTGTGACCGATGTGTACGCGAAGAAAGCTGCTAACTAAAGCAGAGATTGCTTAAGCACAACCCCCGCCACTGTGCGGGGGTTTTTTTATGGGCGGGCATGCGGATGCCCAAAAACCCGCTTGCAGCCCTTCACTTCACATTTGGAATGGGATTCGGGGTGGGCGAAGAGCCTGCGCCGTCTCAAGCGGCCCAAGCCATTCGCGCGACCGCCCAGTTTTTCACTTGGACAAGTATTTAAGTACTATATCTAATATGTTTTTATTTTTTAAAATATATCTATTTTTGATATAACATGTTTATATCCAATAATTTTTAGACATCGCCCTGGGGCTGTTCATAGTCCGATGCAGAGTGGCGACTCCTTTTTCTTATGTTTGAAAGCCGCTTGCCACTTACGCCGACCGACACCGACCACCCCTTTAATAGAAGCACACTGGTTTTAGCGACACTAGGCGTAAGCAGTTGCAATGCACTGCTGGTTGCAATTGCGATCCCTTATCCGCTACTCAACCAACTCGCCGGAATCGCCTTGGTGATCTACCTGGCACTGGCGGCCATGGTGTGGGGTCTTGGTGCAGTCAGCTTCGCGGCCCACGCCCTGATTGTTTGCTCGTTTTGCGTTTTTGCGACGCTTGCCAGCCAAACCGGAGGTATCAATTCACCGGCGGTGGTATGGATGCCCATTCTTTCTATCGCCGCGTTGCTCTTGATCAATTTGCGCTGGGCCATGGTGTGGATGGGACTTATTGTGGTGCATAACGTGCTGCAATTTACTGCGGTACAAGCGCAGTGGATTGAAGGGCACGTCGATGCTACGGTGATACCCCAATCCATCGCATTTTGGATTCGTACCAATGTCCTGGTTTTTGTGATGGTGGCGCTGGGCTTGTACGAGGCCATGTTCCGGCGTAGCAGCAAAAGCCTAGCGTTACGCAATCTTGAGATGGAAGCCTTGCAGGCAGCAAGGCAAGAGGCCCAGAACCACATCGATGCCCTGATCCAGTCGCTAGACCAATACTTACGCGCACCGATTCAAAAAATTGCGAGCTTACAAAACCATTTGCAACTGCAGCCATCCAGCACGCTCACGCCTACCCCACCGCAGATTAGGGACGCAGCCGAAAAGGTCGTAGCGCTGGTCACCCAGGTACTAGAGATAGCCCAATATGAAACCGATCGCCTGGCTTTAAAGCAGACACCTTTTAGTGTGCAGGAAGCTGTTCGCGAGGCGGCACTAACGCCAGCGGGCGGATTCGCTGCACACGCGGTGTCGCTGACGCCGCAAGCGCAGGGTATTGCCCCGACTGCGCCCGAACGCAAGCCTTGGCGCTTCCTGCTGGTGGACGACCAGCCCAAGCGCCTGTCGGAACTGCAATCCGTCGTCCGCCGCCATTGGCCGAGCGCCATATTGGGCCAGTCCGACAGCGGCGAAAGTGCCTTGCTGCAGCTGGAATTCTCCCACTACGACATGGTGCTGATAGCGCTGCACATGCAAGCTATGGACGGACTGGAGACCGTGCGCCGTATGCGCCAGCACGCCAAAGCGCCATTGCGCAATGTGCCGGTGATCGGCTTGTGCGACCAAGCGTTTGCGCACCAGCGCCAACGCTACCTGGCAGCGGGCATGCAGTGGCTATTGTTCCGGCACTTGCAAGAGGAGCAACTGGCACGGCTGATGCGCTTGCACCTTCCAGAGGAAGTACTGTGATGCCGCGCCCGCTCTGTGCCTTGGTAAATGGGCTGCGTCAACGCTTGTCCGCGAACAACCAACAACAGTTTTTTGCATATTTCGCGTTGGCAGTGGCCTTTGTTGCGGGCGTCATCACAGCATCGACCTCGCCCTTTCCTATGGTGGTCAAAGCCAATATCGCCGCCCCGATTTGTTGGGCCTGTCTGATGGTGGGCTTGTATCTGGGTTTATCTACCAAAATGGCATGTCTTATTGGCACCAGCTTTGCTTCCATCCAACTTAGCGTCGTGGCCTGGTATTCGGGTGGAATTTACTCAAGTGCCCTGGCCTGGATGGCGGTGCTGGTAATGGCGAATTACTTTATCGTCGGGGCCCGGGTCGCTTTAGGATTTTTAGCCGTGTGCATTGCTGGACACGTCCTGATGGTCAGCTCAGACTGGTTGATGGGCATAGCGCCGGACATCCAAAGTGTCTCCTTGCGTGAAAGTGGGACCTCGCTGCTGGACAACTCGCTGGTATATATCGTCATGACGCTGGTAACCCTGTTGTACCGCCAATCAGATATCCGAATATTGAAGGAGTTGCGCGTAAGGCAACAGGATTTACAGGAACAGCGTGCAAAGCTGGAGCGCACCATGGTCGCGCGCGATCAGTTCATCGCAATCATCAACCACGAGGTCAAAAACCCGCTGCGCGCTATCGCCGATATGAGTGAAGCCTTACTCGCCGACGCAGCGCATCCGCCGGATGTTTGTATGGTGCTGGAACACAGCAGTGCCTCGGCCTTGCAAGCCAGCGCTACCGTTACTGATTTGTTGGACTACACCCGCTTGCAATCGGGGCAATTACAAGTGCACGTTGAGCCTTTGCTGCTGCCGGTGGAACTGCACGCGACCTACGCCACATTGCAAGCGCAAAAGAAAAGCCCAAGCGTACGCTGTGCCTTAGAAATTGATAGCGCCTTGCTGGCCCCATTGCACAGCGACAAAGCCCTGCTGGCGCTCTGCTTGCAAAAGCTGCTGGACAACGCCTGCCGCTTCACCCAAAGCGGCCACATTACCCTGGCCGCGCAATGCAGTGGCAACGATGCGGTCATCCTCTCAGTGCAAGACAGCGGCGCGGGCATGAGCCCGGTAGCACAAGATCGCTTAAACCACACGCTGCAGGACGGCGCGCCTACGCTGCGCAAAGGGCACCAAAGCGCAGGCCTAGGGCTGCTGGTGGTGCAAGGTGTAGTGCAACTTCTAGGCGGTACCTGGGGTTTTGAAAGCGCCCAATACCGGGGCACGCGTTTTTGGATCCGGTTGCCGCTGCAAAACGACACTGCGCTGAGTAGCGCTACCTCTATCCAAAAAGCCCAAGCGCTGACCCGCCTAGAAGGCCCTAGGCTTCAATGCCGCCTCACTGCACCAGCGCGACCGCCTGATCTACAAAGCGATAGACCTCGGCGGGCGTGATGCCGTTAGGCCCCTTGGTTTTTTTGTCACGGGTTTGGCCGGTGCGCACGACCACCAGTTCGAGCGAGGGCACCACAATCACGTACTGTCCTTGATGGCCTTGCAAGAAATAAAACGGGTGTTTGTAGGTCCAATCCATCCAAAGTGAATGTCCGTAGTAAGGCTGCAAATCGGGCTTACGGATACGCTCTACAAAAGCCTTGTCCAGCAAGGGCTGGCCATTCCATTGCCCGTCTTGCAGCAGCAACTGGCCAAACTTGGCAAAGTCGCGGGCGGTGGCAAAAATGCAGCAATAGGTGCGCTCCATGCCGCCCTGGCTGCCGTCTCGGTCCAAGGTATAAATCGCTTCGCTTTCCATACCCAGCGGCACCCACAGGCTGCGCGACAAATGCCCGCTGATGGTCAGGCCCGGCTCCTTGGCTTGCAAGGCGCGCTTCAGAAAAACACCCAGTAGCTGCGTGCTGCCGCTGCTGTATTCGTACTCGGTGCCCGGTTCACGCTCAAAACCTTGGCCCAACACCAATTTTTCGGCGTCTTTGCCGTAATACAAATCGGTGGTGATATTGAGCGGCAGGTAGTAGTTTTCTGTCCAATCGTGCCCGGACTTCATGCTCGATAGCTGCGAAATCGTGGCTTTTTGGCCCTGCGGGTCTTGCGCGTATTCGGGCAGGCGCTCGGTCAGCGGCGCGTCAAAGCTGCTGATAAAGCCCTGCTCCACGGCTTTATGGACTTGCAAGGTGGTGATGGTTTTGGCCATGGAAAAGGAATTGGTGCGGCTTTGGGCCGAGTAAGCGCCGAAATACTGCTCATGCACCAGAGCGCCTTTTTGCGCCACCAAAAACCCTGCCGTGCCGTATTGCTGCAAATAGGCCGCCATTGCCGGGTCGAGAGCTTTTAGGTTGTAGCGCGCGTCTTTAGCCCAGGCTTGGGGAGTGCCGGCCGTGATGCTGCGCTGCACAAAATTATGCGCGTCATCAATGTGCGCGGTGCTGTGCCCTTGGAAATAGGTGCTGGCCAGCGCTTTCCAAAAATAGCCGTGGCCACCCAATTGAATCGCCGCCGCCAGTACGGCCAGCACCAGGGTAAAGCCGTAAACGAGTTTTTTCATGTCTGCCCCTTTGTTGGGGCGCATTCTAGGGAGGCGCGTACAAAGGGCGGCAAGGGCTCAAACCGCCCAGGCCAAACGCTATTTCAGGCCCTGGCAAGCGCCCGCCCGTACCTGCACAGTTCAAATTGGAAACGGAGGCACCACAGGCGCTCTGGGTAGCGGCGCTGTCAGCAATAGCGGAAGCTTGGTGATCAAACGGTCAAACGCCTATGCGCTGACCAATGATGTAGCAGGGGCCGGTACTCTGCACCAAATAGGCACAGGTACAAGCACACTGACCGGAGCGAACACCTATTCGGGTACAACCACGATTAGCGCAGGCACGCTGCAAGTCGGCAATGGCGGCACCAGCGGTAGCTTGGGTACTGGCGATGTGCGCAACAACGGCTTGCTGGTCTTACAGCGGTCTGATGAGCTCAAAATTCAAAGCGCTATTTTTGGGTCTGGGTCCCTGACTCAGGCAGGATCAGGAAAAATAATTCTGGCATCGAACAACAGTTACACAGGCTCCACGTTGATCGACGCGGGCACCTTGCAAATCGGCGATGGTGGCACCAGTGGAACATTGGGCAGCGGATCGGTGGTCAATAAGGGCACCTTGTTGGTCAATCGTTCCGCCGCCCTGACGCTGAACAACCCCATCAGCGGAACCGGCAGCTTGGCGCTGAGTGGCGGCGGTACCACAAAACTGGGCGGTGTGAACACCTTTAGCGGTGGCATCCAAGTGGCTGCCGCTAGCACTCTGGCCATCGCCGACAGCGAAGCCCTTGGAAGCGGCCCGCTTGCCTTAGTGGGCAGCAGCACTGTCCCCACCTACTTCAAGATCACCGGCAGCACCAGCATTGCCAACCGCATCAGCGTGCAGGGCGATCTGGTATTTGATGTTGCTCCGGGCGCCACCGTCAACATCAGCGCACCCATCGTCGATGGTGCAAGCCCCGGTGACGTGGTGGTACAAGGCGGCGGCACCTTGACCTTCTTGGCAGCCAATACCTACACCGGCCCTACCGCCATCAGCGCGGGCAGCGCCCTGGCCTTGGTCGATGCGGGCAGCATCACTAAAAGCAGCAGCGTGAACAACCAGGGCAAGCTCGATCTGCGTGGCCTGGCAGGCAATAGCGTCAAGTTGAGCCAGTTCAGCCAAGGCGCCAATGGCCAATTGCTGATGCGCACCAGCGCCAGCGCTGCGCAATTGCTCAGCGTGAGCGGCACCGCCAGCCTCAGCGGTACCCTTTCGATTAGCGCCCAAGTGGGCCGCTACCCATCGGGCGTCTTCAAGCTCATTACGGCAGACCAGGTCAGCGGGACTTTTAGCAGCGTCTCTGGCGACCTGGGCAACTACGTGCGCAGTTACAACTTGCTGTACAGCCCGCAAGGCGTGGACTTGGAGATGGTATCGGGGGCCGATGCCGCCAACGGCCGCCAAGCCTTGGGAGCTATCGCCAGCGCGCAAACCGCTTTGATGAAGCAGCGCAACCAGTTGTTATCCGACATGCTCAGCCAAGAGTGCCTGCCCAGCCAAGCCGGGCAAAGCTGTATGGCCATTGAAGGGCGCCATGGACGCAGCACCATGGGCAATGAGGGCACCGGCTTGATCAGCGGCGCTTGGCAGGTATCGCCCACGCTGCGCGTGGGTGGCTTTGTGGAGCAAGGCGATGTCAAGCTGCGCAATGGCGGCGTGAGCTTTAGCAGCAACGCCCCCAACCTGGGTGCCTTTTTACGCTGGAATGCCAATACCGATGGCAGCGGCTTGCAAGCGCGTGTGTCCTTTGCCACGCAGATGGGCAGCTTGCAAATGACACGTGACAAAACGCTGGCCGATACCGAGGCCGGTAGTGGCAACGCTTCGCTGCAAACGTATGCCTTGGGCGCTGAGTTGGCTTGGGCTATCCCGGTGGGTGCCACTACCGTGCTCAAGCCTTATCTGGGTTTGCAAGACACGCGCAGCCAGCGCGGGGCCTACACCGAGGCCAGCGCAGCCGATGTGGCCTACCCAATCAGCTACGAGGCCTTTGAACACAACAACCTGTACACCACGCTGGGGTTGCGCATGAGCGCTGTGGCGAGCGACCGATTTAGCTACCAATTAAGCGGCGGCTTGCAATACAAGGAGAGGCGCTATGGCAGCGACTTGAGCGGCAGCAGCCCGGTTTACAAAATGGAAGCGTTTGCCCTGGATATGCGCGATACCAGCGCCAACCCGGAGTTTGTGGGCTCGGCTGACTTGCGCTACCACTTTGGTAAAGACCAGCAAGTGACGGCTGGGCTTGCCCTGCGCGGGCCCATCAGCGATGCGCCGCAGGTGTTTAAGGCAACGCTGGGGTACCAGGTTTCGTTTTAAGCATCTGCCCGTTTTGGCAAATAAGGCTTTAACGAAAATCCCGGCTATCTAGGGACAAATCACCCAGCCAATCCGTCAAATCCACCAGGCGCTTGGCAATCAGGTGGCGTACCTGACCTCCGCTTTCTTCATCGCGTTGCCACACGCCATAGACCGCCAACAGCCGCGCGCGCAATAGCTCCGCGCGTTGTTTTTCTTTCAAACTTTTCCAGACGATGACGTTGATGCTGCCGGTCTCGTCTTCCAAGGTCACAAAAACCACGCCTTTTGCGGTTTGCGGTTGCTGGCGCATGGTGACGATGCCGCAAGCGCGCACCAAACGGCCATGCGGCAAGTCGCGCAACTGCGCTGCGCTGAGCAAGTTTTTAGCAGCCAGGCGCGCACGCAAAAACGATAGCGGATGGCTGCGCAAAGTCAGGCCGGTAGCGGCATAGTCAAACACCACTTCCTGCGCTTCATGCGCAGCGGCAAGGACCAGCGGTTTTTCATAGACCGGCGCACCTTGCAAAAGCGCAGGCGCGCGGTGCAGCGCCGACGCGTCCCACACCTGCTGGCGGCGGTGGCCGCTAAGCGACAACAAAGCATCCGCGCTGGCCAAGGCTTTGAGATCACCCGCATCCAGCCCACAACGCAAAGCCAAGTCTTCGGTACTGGCAAATGCCCCCAAGCTGCGCGCCGCAGCAATACGCAAAGCCACGCGCGCATGCAAACCCGCCACCATGCGCAAACCCAGCCGGATAGCCGGTTGCAACTCCGAGTCAGAACCCGATTTTTTTAAATGGGTGTCAGAACCTAATTTTTCAGCGTTGCGCGGCTCCGCTACATGATGCGAAATTAAATTAGGTTCTGACCCCAATTTTTCGAGCGAGCAATCCCAGTCGCTGTAGCTCACGTCGGTGGGCCGCACGGTGAGGCCGTGGCGGCGGGCGTCTTGCACTAGTTGGCTGGGGCTGTAAAAGCCCAGTGGTTGGCTGTTGAGCATCGCGGCTAAAAAGCAGGCGGGTTCGTGGCATTTGAGCCAGCAGCTCACATAAACCAAAAGCGCAAAACTGGCGGCGTGGCTTTCAGGAAAACCGTATTCGCCAAAGCCTTCGATTTGTTTGAATAAGGCATCGGCGTAGTCTTGCGTATAGCCGTTGGCGACCATGGCGCCAACCAAGCGCTCGTAAAAATGTTGCACCCCACCTTGGCGTTTCCAAGCGGCCATGGAGCGGCGCAAACTGTCGGCCTCACCCCCGCTAAAGTTGGCCGCCGCCATGGCAATTTGCATCACCTGTTCCTGAAAAATCGGCACGCCCAAAGTGCGCTTCAAGACCTCTTGCAAAGCCGCGCTGGCGTATTGCACGGCTTGCGGATTGGCGCGCGCTTTGAGGTAAGGATGCACCATGCCACCCTGAATAGGGCCGGGCCGCACGATGGCCACTTGCACCACCAAATCGTAAAAACAACGCGGCTTGAGGCGCGGCAGCATGCTCATTTGCGCACGGCTTTCGATCTGGAACACGCCCACGGTATCGGCCTGGCAAATCATGTCGTAGGTCGCCGGGTCTTCTGCCGGAATGTCTTGTAAGCGCATTGGCTTACCGCGCCGCTGGCCTATGAGGTCCAGGCAGCGGTGGATGGCGCTGAGCATGCCCAAGGCCAGCACATCCACCTTGAGCAGGCCCACCGTATCGAGGTCGTCTTTGTCCCACTGGATGATGCTGCGATCAAGCATGGCCGCGTTTTCTACCGGCACGATGCGCGTGAGCGGGCCTTGCGTCAGCACAAAGCCGCCTACGTGCTGGCTGAGGTGGCGCGGGAAGCCTTGTAGCTGGGTGGCCAGGTCAAGCCAGAGTTGCAGGCGACGCGGTGGTGGAATATTGAAGTCTGTTTCCTCGTTGTACGCGATAGGCGTTTCGTGCTCGGCGGCGTTTTCCTTTGCGGGTGCATGGGTGGTTAAACGTTGTGCTTTGTTTTCCTCGGTGGGCGCCAGAGCGGCAGAGCGCTCAGCTCCGTGTCCCCCGCCCGCTGGGCGGGCTCCTCCTTTACCTACGCTGAGCGTTCTGCCGCTCTGGCTTGTGGCGCGCGATGGACTTGCACTTGCTGTTGGGTTTGCTATTGCATTTGCACTTGCACTTACTGTTGCGCGCATCTTTGCCGTTACACCTTCGACAGATGCTGCGCTTACCCGCTCTATCGCACTTTGCAAACGCTCGGCCAGCACAGTGCGACCATACATGCCAGGGTGCTCTTTGGCCAGCGCGTTAATCAGAGCTTCAGGAATTTGTAGCGCACGCCCTACATCGCGCAGCGCGCTGCGTGGCCGGTAGCGGGTAACCACGGCGGTTATCGCGGCGCGCTCGCGGCCATATTTGGCGTAGATGTATTGGATGACTTCTTCGCGCCGCTGGTGCTCAAAGTCCACGTCAATATCGGGCGGCTCGTCGCGCTCGCGGCTGATGAAGCGCTCAAACAGCACGCTGGTGCGTGCGGGGTCCACCTCGGTCACACCCAGGCAGTAGCACACTGCCGAATTGGCCGCCGAGCCCCTTCCCTGGCACA
>CAIPZV010000011.1 GCA_903869595.1 uncultured beta proteobacterium
GCCTTCGGCCTCGCAATGACGAATTTCAAAATAAAAAGTAACGTTGTGCCATAGGCAATTTGACGGCGGGCTCGCAGGTAAGCAAGTGGCCGTCGGCGCGCACAGTGTAGGTTTGGGCGTCGATCTCCATGGTGGGTAAATAGCTGTTCAGGCGCATGTGTTGTTTGCGTATGCCGCGCACGTTTTTGATGGCGGCTAGGGGTTTGGCCAGGCCAAAGCGTTCTTTGATGCCGCTGTTCAAACCGGCCTGCGACACAAAGGTGAGCGAGCCGCGTGTGAGCGCGCCGCCAAAGGCGCCAAACATAGGCCGGTAGTGCACCGGCTGGGGTGTGGGAATGGAGGCGCTGGGGTCGCCCATGGCGGCCAGGGCGATAAAGCCGCCCTTGAGCACCAGCGCGGGCTTGACGCCAAAAAAGGCCGGTTTCCACACCACCAAGTCCGCCCATTTGCCCACTTCGATACTGCCCACTTCGTGGCTGATGCCGTGCGCAATCGCGGGGTTGATGGTGTATTTGGCGATGTAGCGCTTGGCCCTGAAGTTGTCGTTGCGGCTGTCTTTTTCGGTGGCCTCGCTGCGGCCCGCTTCGGGGCTGAGCCAGCCGCGCTGGGCTTTCATTTTGTCGGCGGTTTGCCAGGTGCGGATGATGACTTCGCCCACGCGGCCCATGGCTTGGCTGTCGCTGCTCATCATGGAGATGGCGCCCATGTCGTGCAGCATGTCTTCGGCGGCAATGGTTTCTTTGCGGATGCGGCTTTCGGCAAAGGCCAGGTCTTCGGCAATGCCCGCGTCCAGGTGGTGGCAGACCATCAGCATGTCCACATGCTCGTCCAGCGTGTTGACGGTGTAAGGCATGGTGGGGTTGGTGGAGCTGGGTAAAAAGTTCTCTTGCCCCACTACTTTCAAAATGTCCGGCGCATGCCCGCCGCCTGCGCCTTCGGTGTGAAAGGCGCACAGGGTGCGGCCCTTGGTCGCAGCGATGGTGTTTTCTACAAAGCCCGATTCATTGAGCGTGTCCGAGTGGATGGCCACTTGCGTGTCGGTGGCGTCGGCCACGTCCAGGCAGTTGCTAATGGCAGCAGGCGTGGTGCCCCAGTCTTCGTGGAGTTTGAGGCCAATCACACCCGCGTCAATTTGCTCATGCAAAGCAGCGGGCAGCGATGCGTTGCCCTTGCCAAAAAAGCCCAGGTTCATGGGAAAGGCGTCTGCCGCTTGCAGCATGCGTTCTATGTTCCAGGGGCCGGGTGTGCAGGTGGTGGCAAAAGTGCCTGTGGCCGGGCCGGTGCCACCGCCCATCATGGTGGTGACGCCGCTGGCCAGCGCTTCTTCGATTTGCTGCGGGCAAATAAAGTGAATATGGCAGTCGATGCCGCCTGCGGTGACGATATGGCCTTCGCAACTGATGATTTCGGTGCCCGGCCCGATGATGATGTCCACGCCGGCTTGCGTGTCTGGGTTGCCCGCTTTGCCGATAGCGACGATGCGCCCGCCCGCCAGGCCGATGTCGGCTTTGATGATGCCGGTGTGGTCCAGGATCAGCGCATTGGTCATGACGCAATCGACCGCGCCTTCGGCACGCGTGCGCTGGCTTTGGGCCATGCCATCACGAATGGTTTTGCCGCCGCCAAACTTCACTTCTTCGCCATAGCCACCAGCGCGCAAGGTGAAGTCTTGCTCCACTTCAATCAGCAAATCGGTATCGGCCAAACGCACCCGGTCGCCCACGGTGGGGCCAAAAATTTCGGCGTACGCACGCCGGTCTATGCTTGCCATGAAACTATCCTTTTAGAGTTTGCCTTGGGTCAGGCCCTGAAAACCATAGACCACACGGTCGCCGCCCAAATCCACCAACTCAACCGTGCGTTCCTGCCCCGGCTCAAAGCGCACCGCCGAGCCCGATGCAATGTTCAGCCGCATGCCGCGCGCGGCGCTGCGGTCAAAGCCCAGCGCGGCATTGGTTTCGGCAAAGTGGTAGTGCGAGCCAACCTGTATGGGCCGGTCTGAGGTGTTTTTAACCAGCAGCGTACAAGTGCGCCGCCCGCTGTTGAGCGCATGCGCGCCTGCGTCGATCAAGATTTCGCCGGGGACCATGGCTTACTTGTCCTTGCCCGAGCGCCATGTCAACGCGGCGACCGCCAGGCCCACCACCAAGCCCAGCAAATCGCTGGCATGCCAATGGCTACCTTCCATGCCATGCCCGTCATGGGCAAGCGCCAGGCCATTAGCGGCTAGCAGCGCCAGGGCCACAGCGGCGCTACGCAATGCGGGCTTTGAACGCGTCAACAAAGCGGGGAACAAAGGTCGCAAGGGACGCAAAGTCATACGGTTCTCCTAAAAGAGGCGGGGTACATGTTGAAGAAGTGGCTCGAAGGCTGCGCGGTGTGTGGCCAGGCGCTGCCGGAGTGCCAAGTGCTACCGCTTTGCTTAAAGATATTCATGGTGGCGTATGCGCGCTTGCGGCGCGGGCTTAAACAATAGGCTGGTGCACGGTGACCAGCTTGGTACCGTCGGGGAAGCTGGCTTCTACTTGGATGTCGGGGATCATCTCGGCGATGCCGTCCATTACGTCGGCGCGGGTTAGCACGCTGCGGCCCTCGCTCATGAGCTGCGCAACCGTCTTGCCATCGCGCGCGCCTTCCATGACGGCGGCGCTAATTAGGGCCACGGCCTCGGGATAGTTGAGCTTGAGGCCGCGCGCCTTGCGCCGCTCGGCCAGC
>CAIPZV010000012.1 GCA_903869595.1 uncultured beta proteobacterium
CCAGTTTTACTTCCGTACGACGGACGTGACTGGTGCGATCGAGTTGCCTGAAGGCAAAGAGATGGTGATGCCAGGCGACAACGTCTCGATCACGGTCAAGCTGATCAACCCCATTGCGATGGAAGAGGGCTTGCGCTTTGCTATTCGCGAAGGTGGCCGTACTGTCGGCGCCGGTGTGGTTGCCAAAATCATTGCGTAATTGCGAAGGGGTATAGCTCAATTGGCAGAGCGTCGGTCTCCAAAACCGAAGGTTGTAGGTTCGATTCCTACTGCCCCTGCCACCTGAGTCGCTGGTGGTAAACAGGCCCGCTACGGTGTAGCGGGCTTCAGCGTCTTAAGGGCGCGAAATGCGAATACATAGTTGCACTGAAATACGAAGAGATCATGGCCACAACACAAGTTCAAACCGTTAGCACCGCAGGGGATAAGGCCAAGTTGGTCGCGTCCGCGCTGTTAGTGGTGGCGGCGCTGGCCGGGTATTTCCTGCTTGCCAAGCAAGGCGCTTTGGCGCAGTGGGCTGCTTTCTTGGTTTTATTGGCCTTGGCGGTGATTAGTTTTCTGGTTTCCGAACCAGGCAAGCAATTGATAGCGTTTGGCCGCGATGCCTGGCGCGAAGTAAAAAAAGTTGTCTGGCCGACGCGCAAAGAGGCGACGCAGATGACGGCGGTGGTGTTCGGTTTTGTGCTGATCATGGCCTTGTTTCTCTGGCTGACGGATAAGACGCTGGAATGGGTTTTTTATGACTTAATTCTGGGTTGGAAAAAATAATGACTGAAGAAGTTCAAGCCCCGCTGGCCGAGTCGGCCATGCCTGCATCGACCAATAGCAACCCGGATTTGCGTTGGTACGTGGTGCACGCCTATTCCGGCATGGAAAAAGCCGTGGAACGCAATATCTTGGAGCGCATTAACCGCTCGGGTATGCAAGATAAATTCGGGCGTATTTTGGTGCCTATGGAAGAGGTGGTTGAGGTCAAGAACGGCCAGAAGAAAACCACCGAGCGCAAGTTTTTCCCCGGCTATGTGCTGGTCGAAATGGTGATGGACGATGACACCTGGCATTTGGTGAAGCACACCAACAAGGTGACCGGCTTTGTCGGTGGCTCCAAGAACCGTCCTTCTCCTATTTCGGAAGCGGAAGTTTCCAAAATCGTCAACCAGATGCAGCAGGGCACCGAAAAGCCGCGCCACAAAGTGGAATTTATGGTGGGCGAGTTTGTGCGTATCAAAGACGGCCCGTTTACCGATTTCAATGGCTCGGTCGAAGACGTCAATTACGACAAGAGCAAAGTGCGCGTTTCGGTCACGATTTTTGGCCGCTCCACACCGGTGGAGCTGGAGTTCTCGCAGATCGAGAAGACCTGATTTTTTTCGGGCGTTTGCCCGCAGACAGCCCGCGTTTTTCCGACGCAGCGCGGGTGGTGGTAGGAGTCGATACCCCGGGGAGCCGAGGCCTGAGTAATTCAGTGCCAAAGCGTTATGACCCGTAAGGAGCAATCATGGCGAAAAAAATCGTCGGTTTTATCAAGCTGCAAGTACCAGCTGGAAAAGCCAACCCGTCCCCCCCCATTGGCCCGGCGCTGGGTCAGCGCGGCCTCAACATCATGGAGTTCTGCAAGGCGTTTAATGCCCAGACCCAAGGTGTCGAGCCCGGCCTGCCGCTGCCGGTCGTGATTACCGCATTTGCGGACAAGAGCTTTACCTTTGTTATCAAGACGCCGCCTGCGACGGTTTTGATCAAGAAAGCCATCAAGCTGGACAAGGGTTCGGCCCGTCCGCACAGCGACAAGGTCGGCAAGATCACGCGCGCCCAGCTCGAAGAGATCGCAAAAACCAAAATGAAAGACATGACTGCAGCCGATCTGGATGCAGCGGTCCGTACCATCGCCGGCTCTGCCCGCTCGATGGGTGTGAATGTGGAGGGCGTGTAAATGTCTAAGTTGACTAAAAAACAAAAAACCCAGCAGGGCAAGATCGTTGCCACCAAGTTGTACCCGCTGACTGATGCTTTGGCCTTGGTCAAAGAATTTGCAACCGCCAAATTTGACGAGTCGATCGACGTCGCTGTGCAACTCGGTGTGGATGCCAAAAAGTCCGACCAAGTTGTGCGTGGCGCTGTGGTGCTGCCCAACGGAACCGGTAAAACTACCCGCGTCGCGGTATTTGCCCAGGGTGCCAAGGCCGAAGAAGCCAAAGCCGCCGGTGCCGATATCGTCGGCATGGACGACCTGGCCGCCATGATCAAAGCCGGCGATATGCCGTTTGACATCGTAATTGCCGCTCCCGATGCCATGCGTGTCGTGGGTACTTTGGGTCAGATTTTGGGTCCGCGTGGCCTGATGCCTAACCCTAAGGTTGGCACCGTGACGCCGGATGTGGCTACCGCTGTGCGTAATGCCAAAGCCGGTCAGGTGCAATTCCGTGTCGACAAAGCCGGTATCGTGCATTCCACTATTGGCCGCCGCTCGTTTGACTCTGCACATTTGCAGGGCAACTTGGTCGCCTTGGTCGAGGCTTTGAATAAGTCCAAGCCGTCTACCAGCAAAGGCGTGTTCCTGCGCAAGATAGCGTTGTCCTCCACCATGGGTGTGGGCGTGCGCGTGGATGTGCAGTCTTTGACAGCCTGAATTTGAAGTAATTGAATTTGGGCGCCGCTTAGGTGGCGCCCGATGTGGTGGGTCCCCGAGGCTGAAAAAGCTGAGGGGGGCCATCCAAGACCGTTGGTGTGCAGTTCGGCTGCGCTTAATCAGTGAAAACCAACGCAGATGGCGATCCCGCTGCAGACGGATGTACATCCTTCCACAGTTGATCGCTGCATTTTGGAGCGCAAGCGGTGTAAGCCGCAAAGCGCATGTAAAGGAGTAGACCTTGAGTTTGAATCGCAGTGAGAAAGAAGCGGTCATTTCAGAAGTGACCAGCCTCGCCGCTAAAGCTCAAACGCTCGTGATCGCGGAGTACCGTGGCATCACGGTCGCTGACATGACCAAGTTGCGCACTACAGCGCGCGACAGCGGAGTGACGTTAAGTGTGTTGAAAAACACCTTGGCGCGCCGCGCTGTTGCCGGTAGTGGCTTTGAGGTGGTGTCCGACCAGATGACCGGTCCTTTGATCTATAGCTTTTCTGTCGACGCCGTGGCTGCCGCGAAAGTGGTATCTGAGTTTGCGAAAACCAATGACAAATTGGTGATTCGCGGCGGTGCGTATGGCGGTAAGGCTTTGGACGTGAACGGCGTGAAGCAATTGGCCAGCATCCCTTCGAAAGAAGTCTTGCTCGCGCAGTTGCTGGGCTTGATGCAGTCGCCGATTTCGCGCACCGCGCGGGTGTTGGCCGCATTGGCAGAGCAGCGTGGAGGCGGTGCGGCAGCACCTGCCGAGGCAGAGCTTGCGGCTGCGTAAGCGGCTGTCGCATTTATAGGTAATTCATCCCTGTGCCGCCATTTGCGCAATGCGCTAGGGCTAAGCACAAGTACATTAGGAAATAGAAAATGGCATTCGATAAAGACGCATTTTTGACCGCGCTGGACAGCATGACGGTCATGGAACTCAACGACCTGGTGAAAGCCATCGAAGAGAAGTTTGGTGTAAGCGCTGCCGCTATGTCGGCTCCCGCCGCAGGTGGTGGCGCAGCTGCACCAGCCGCAGAAGAGAAGACCGAATTCAACGTGGTGCTGCTCGAAGCTGGTGCCAACAAGGTGCAGGTTATTAAGGCTGTGCGCGAAATTACCGGTCTTGGCCTCAAAGAGGCCAAAGATATGGTTGATGGCGCACCCAAGGCCGTCAAAGAAGGCATCGCCAAGGCTGACGCTGAAGCTGCCAAGAAGAAACTGGAAGAAGCCGGAGCTAAGGTCGAGCTCAAGTAATGGCAATTCCATCCTGCCGCCTTCAAGGTGGCAGGATGGGAAAGTACTTCGCAAGGGCTGCCGGTACCGGCGGCTTTTGCGCTTCAGAGTACAGCTGACACATCGCTTGCATAAGCTGTGTGTCAAGTGTCTTCTGACCCCGACTGCAGAAGATGCCTTGGTTCGGGTCGCGTGCAATGCGCGACCGTCCGCCAATGATTGGTAGCGGCCAATCACCAAGAAAGAAACACAGTCGCCTAGGACCCCCAGGATTCCTCAGACTTTGCCCGGAGATCTCATGGCTTATACATACACAGAACGCAAACGCATACGCAAAAATTTCGGTAACCGCGACAGCGTGCTCGAAATTCCTTACCTGCTGCAAATGCAAAAAGACGCGTACACCGCGTTTTTGCAGGCCGACATCAACCCCAAGAAGCGCACCCAGGAGGGCTTGCAAGCTGCTTTTGAGGCTGCATTCCCCATCGTCTCGCACAATGGTTTTGTCGAGATGAAGTACCTGGAGTACAACCTGGCTAAGCCCGGCTTTGATGTGCGCGAGTGCCAGACCCGTGGCCTCACCTACGCCTCGGCAGTACGCGCCAAGGTGCAACTGATTATTTACGACCGTGAAGCCTCCACCAGCCAAAACAAAGTGGTCAAAGAGGTCAAAGAGCAAGAGGTCTACATGGGCGAAGTGCCTTTGATGACCGGTAAAGGCTCGTTCATCATCAACGGCACCGAGCGCGTGATCGTGTCGCAACTGCACCGTTCGCCTGGCGTGTTTTTCGAGCATGACAAGGGCAAGACCCATAGCTCGGGCAAATTGCTGTTTTCGGCGCGCATCATCCCTTACCGCGGTTCTTGGCTCGACTTTGAGTTCGACCCCAAAGACCTGTTGTATTTCCGTGTGGACCGCCGCCGCAAAATGCCGGTCACGATTTTGCTCAAGGCCATCGGCCTGAATAATGAATCCATCCTAGCGAACTTCTTTGTCAATGACAATTTCCGCCTGATGGACAGCGGCGCGCAAATGGAGTTTGTGGCCGAGCGTCTGCGTGGTGAAGTCGCCCGCTTTGACCTGACTGACAAGTCCGGCATAGTGGTGGTGGCCAAAGACAAGCGCGTGACCGCGCGCCACACCCGCGAGTTGGAGCAATCCGGCACCACCCACATTAGCGTGCCGGAAGACTTTCTGGTTGGCCGCGTGGTGGCCCGCAACATTGTGGAAGCCGAGACTGGTGAAATCTTGGCAAAAGCCAACGAAGAGTTGACCGATGCGCTGCTGAAAAAACTGCGTACTTCCGGCATCACCGACCTGGCCTGTATCTACACCAATGAATTGGACCAGGGTGCGTACATTTCGCAAACCCTGCGCACCGATGAGACGACGGACGAGTTTGCCGCCCGGGTTGCTATCTACCGCATGATGCGCCCTGGCGAGCCGCCTACCGAAGACGCTGTACAAGCCCTGTTCCAGCGCCTGTTCTACAACCCCGATACCTATGACCTGTCGCGCGTAGGCCGCATGAAGTTCAACGCCAAAATGGGCCGCGCCGAATCGACCGGTCCGATGGTGTTGACCAACGAAGACATTTTGTCGGTGGTCAAGATTCTGGTGGACTTGCGCAACGGCCGTGGCGATGTGGACGATATCGACCACTTGGGCAACCGCCGCGTGCGCTGCGTGGGCGAGCTGGCCGAAAACCAGTACCGCACCGGTTTGGCACGTATCGAAAAAGCCGTGAAAGAGCGTCTGGGCCAGGCCGAGCAAGAGCCGCTGATGCCGCACGACCTGATCAATAGCAAACCGATTTCCGCTTCGCTCAAAGAGTTCTTTGGCGCGTCGCAGCTGTCGCAATTCATGGACCAGACCAATCCTTTGTCAGAAATCACGCACAAGCGCCGTGTTTCTGCTCTGGGACCAGGCGGTCTGACGCGTGAGCGTGCTGGCTTTGAGGTGCGCGACGTGCACGTGACCCATTACGGACGCGTCTGCCCGATCGAGACCCCCGAAGGTCCGAACATTGGCCTGATCAACTCGCTGGCTTTGTACGCCCGTTTGAACGAATACGGCTTTATCGAAACGCCTTACCGTCGCGTGGCCAATAGCAAGGTCACTAACGAAATCGATTACCTCTCGGCCATTGAAGAAGGCAAATACGTCATCGCCCAGGCCAATGCGGTCTTGGACAAAGACGGCATATTGACTGGCGAATTGGTGTCGGCCCGTGAAAAAGGCGAATCTGTACTGGTGGGCGCTGAGCGCGTGCAGTACATGGACGTGTCCCCGGCGCAGATCGTGTCGGTGGCGGCATCCCTGGTGCCCTTCCTGGAGCATGACGACGCTAACCGCGCATTGATGGGTGCCAACATGCAGCGCCAGGCGGTGCCGGTGCTGCGCCCTGAAAAAGCCTTTGTCGGAACCGGCATTGAGCGCGTTGCCGCCGTGGACTCGGGTACCGTGGTGACGGCCAACCGTGGCGGCGTGGTGGACTATGTGGACGCCACCCGCGTCGTGGTACGCGTCAATGACGCAGAAGCCCAGGCCGGTGAAGTCGGTGTGGACATCTACAACCTGATCAAGTACCAGCGTTCTAACCAAAACACCAATATCCACCAACGTCCTATCGTCAAAAAAGGCGACAAGTTGGACAGGGGCGATGTGATTGCCGATGGCGCATCCACCGACCTGGGTGAATTGGCTTTGGGTCAGAACATGCTGGTCGCCTTCATGCCTTGGAATGGTTATAACTTCGAGGATTCGATTTTGATCAGTGAGCGTGTGGTGGCTGAAGACCGCTACACCTCGATCCATATCGAAGAGCTGGTGGTCATGGCCCGCGACACCAAACTCGGTGCCGAGGAAATCACGCGCGACATTCCCAACCTGAGCGAACAGCAACTCAACCGTTTGGATGAGTCCGGCATTATTTATGTCGGTGCGGAAGTGATGCCGGGCGATACTCTGGTCGGCAAGGTCACACCCAAAGGTGAAACCACGCTGACGCCGGAAGAGAAACTGTTGCGCGCCATCTTCGGCGAAAAAGCCAGCGATGTGAAAGACACCTCTTTGCGCGTGGACCAGGGCTCACAAGGCACGGTTATCGACGTCCAAGTGTTCACTCGCGAAGGCATTGTGCGTGACAAGCGTGCGCAACAAATTATTGACGACGAGCTCAAGCGCTTCCGTCTGGATTTGAACGACCAGTTGCGCATCGTGGAAGCCGACGCTTTTGACCGTATCGCCAAACTCCTGACCGGCAAAGTCGCCAACGGCGGCCCGCAAAAGCTAGCCAAAGGCAGCAAGATCGACAAGGCCTATCTCGACTCGGTAGAGAAATTTCACTGGTTCGACATCCGCCCCGCCGATGATGCGGTGGCTTCACAACTCGAAAGCATCAAGGCATCGCTGGAGCAAACCCGCCACAGCTTTGACTTGTCCTTCGAAGAAAAGCGTAAAAAATTGACCCAGGGCGACGAGCTGCCTGCAGGCGTTTTGAAAATGGTCAAGGTGTATATCGCCGTCAAGCGCCGCTTGCAGCCGGGCGACAAGATGGCTGGCCGTCACGGCAACAAAGGCGTGGTGTCCAAGATCGTTCCGGTCGAAGACATGCCTTATATGGCCGATGGCACACCTTGCGACATCGTGCTCAACCCGCTAGGCGTGCCTTCACGGATGAACGTTGGTCAGGTGCTGGAAGTGCATTTGGGCTGGGCCGCAAAAGGTCTGGGCCAGCGCATCGGCGATATGTTGCAAGAGGAGTCCAAGATGGCCGAAATGCGCCAGTTCCTTGACGCCCTGTACAACGGCTCGGGCCGCAAAGAGGCGCTCAGCGACTTGAGTGACGAGCAGGTACTGGAAATGGCTGCTAATTTGCAGACAGGCGCCACGTTCGCCACCCCGGTGTTTGACGGCGCTTCGGAAGAGGAAATCCGCGGCATGCTCAAACTGGCTTACCCTGAAGAAGTCGCTAAGGCCAAGGGCCTGACCGATACGCGTACCCAGGCCTACCTGTGCGATGGTCGTACCGGTGAGCCTTTCGAGCGTCCCGTCACCGTGGGCTATATGCATGTGCTCAAGCTGCACCATTTGGTCGATGACAAGATGCACGCCCGTTCCACGGGGCCGTACAGCCTGGTCACGCAGCAGCCTTTGGGCGGCAAGGCGCAGTTCGGTGGACAGCGTTTCGGCGAGATGGAGGTCTGGGCTTTGGAAGCTTACGGCGCTTCCTATGTCTTGCAGGAAATGCTCACCGTCAAGTCCGACGACGTGCAAGGCCGTACCAAGGTGTACGAAAGCATCGTCAAGGGCGAGCATTCCATCGAGGCCGGCATGCCCGAGTCCTTTAATGTGCTGGTCAAGGAAATTCGTTCCCTGGGCCTGGATATCGAATTGGAGCGTGGTTAAACACCAAGTTAGAGACCTTTCGCGGCAGCCGTTCGGTGGATGTGTTGCCCCTCACATGAAAAAGGAATTTCCATGAAATCATTACTCGACCTGTTCAAGCAGTTCACGCCCGATGAGCATTTTGATGCCATCAAAATCGGCATGGCATCGCCGGAGAAAATCCGTTCCTGGTCTTTCGGCGAAGTGAAAAAGCCCGAGACCATCAACTACCGCACTTTCAAGCCCGAGCGCGACGGCTTGTTCTGCGCCAAGATTTTCGGGCCCATCAAGGACTACGAATGCTTGTGCGGCAAGTACAAACGCCTCAAGCACCGTGGTGTGATCTGCGAGAAGTGCGGCGTTGAAGTGACGCAGACCAAAGTGCGCCGCGAGCGCATGGGCCATATTGACCTGGCTGCGCCTTGCGCCCACATCTGGTTCCTTAAGTCTCTGCCTAGCCGTTTGGGACTGGTGCTGGACATGACACTGCGTGACATTGAGCGCGTGCTCTACTTTGAAGCGTATGTGGTGACCGATCCCGGCATGACACCGCTGAAGAAATTCAGCATCATGTCGGAAGATGATTTCGACGCCAAATTCAAAGAATACGGTGACGAGTTCCAGGCCAAGATGGGCGCCGAAGGCATCAAGGATTTGCTGCAAAGCATAGACATCGAGGGTTCGATCGAAAGGCTGCGCAATGACCTGACCGGTTCCGAGCTGAAGATCAAGAAGAACGCCAAGCGCCTCAAAGTGCTGGAAGCCTTCAAGAAATCGGGTATCAAGCCCGAGTGGATGGTGCTGGAAGTGCTACCGGTCTTGCCGCCAGATCTGCGTCCGCTGGTGCCACTGGACGGTGGCCGTTTTGCCACCTCCGATCTGAATGATTTGTACCGCCGCGTGATCAACCGCAACAGCCGCCTGCGCCGTTTGCTGGAACTCAAAGCGCCGGAAATCATTGCCCGCAATGAAAAGCGTATGTTGCAAGAGTCTGTCGATTCTTTGCTGGACAACGGACGCCGCGGCAAGGCCATGACGGGCGCCAACAAACGCGCCCTGAAGTCTTTGGCCGACATGATCAAAGGCAAGTCTGGCCGTTTCCGCCAGAACTTGCTGGGCAAGCGCGTGGACTATTCAGGCCGCTCGGTGATTACCGTGGGCCCGACCCTCAAGCTGCACCAGTGCGGTCTGCCCAAGCTGATGGCGCTGGAACTCTTCAAGCCCTTCATCTTCGCGCGCCTAGAAGCCATGGGCATTGCCACCACCATTAAGGCCGCCAAGAAGGAAGTCGAATCCGGCACGCCCGTGGTGTGGGACATTCTGGAAGAGGTGATCAAAGAGCATCCGGTGATGCTCAACCGTGCGCCTACGCTGCACCGCCTGGGCATCCAGGCATTTGAGCCGATCTTGATCGAAGGTAAAGCTATTCAGTTGCACCCGCTGGTTTGCTCGGCCTTTAACGCCGACTTTGACGGTGACCAAATGGCCGTCCACGTGCCTTTGTCGGTCGAAGCCCAAATGGAAGCCCGCACTTTGATGCTGGCCTCCAACAACGTGCTTTTCCCCGCCAATGGCGAGCCTTCCATCGTGCCGTCGCAAGACGTGGTGCTGGGCTTGTACTACACCACCCGTGACCGCATCAACGCCAAAGGCGAGGGCCTGATTTTCGCCGACACCGGCGAAGTGCAGCGCGCTTTTGACGCGGGCGAAGTGGACCTCAACGCCCGTGTGAACGTGCGCCTGACCGAATACCTCAAGGACAAAGAGAGCGGCGAATTTGTCGCCACCACCAAGGTCTGGGAAACCACCGCCGGCCGTGCGCTCTTGTCTGAGATATTGCCCAAGGGCTTGCCTTTCTCGAACCTGAACAAGGCGCTCAAGAAAAAGGAAATTTCCAAGCTCATCAACGTGTCCTTCCGCAAGTGCGGTTTGAAAGAGACCGTGGTGTTTGCCGACAAGCTCTTGCAAGCCGGTTTCCGGCTGGCTACCCGCGCAGGTATTTCCATCTGCATCGACGACATGTTGGTGCCGCAGGAAAAGCACGAGATCATCCGCCGTGCGCAAACCGAAGTTAAAGAAATCGAGAAGCAATATGTCTCCGGCTTGGTGACCTCTGGCGAGCGTTACAACAAAGTGGTGGACATTTGGGGCAAGTCGGGTGACGAAGTGTCTAAGGTGATGATGGCCAAGCTCTCCAAAGAGATGGTTACCGACCGCCATGGCAATTTGGTGCAGCAAGAGTCCTTCAACTCTATCTACATGATGGCCGACTCTGGTGCGCGCGGCTCTGCCGCCCAGATTCGCCAAGTGGCTGGTATGCGCGGTTTGATGGCCAAGCCTGATGGTTCCATCATCGAGACGCCGATTACCGCCAACTTCCGTGAAGGCTTGAACGTGTTGGAGTACTTCATCTCCACGCACGGTGCGCGTAAAGGCCTGGCCGATACGGCGCTCAAAACCGCCAACTCCGGCTACCTGACACGCCGCCTGGTCGATGTGACGCAAGACTTGGTGGTGACCGAGCAAGATTGCGGCACCTACAACGGCTACTTAATGCGTGCTATCGTCGAAGGCGGCGAGGTCATCGAATCCCTGCGCGACCGCGTGCTGGGCCGCACCGTGGCTGAAGACGTTTTGCATCCTGAAAACCGCTCGGTGGTGGCGCCTGCCGGCACGATGTTGGACGAGGACATCATCGAAGAGCTGGAAGCCTTTGGGGTAGACGAAGTCAAAGTGCGCACCGCCTTGACCTGCGAAACCCGTTTTGGTATTTGCGCCAAATGCTATGGCCGCGACCTGGGTCGTGGGGGCCTGATCAACCATGGCGAAGCTGTGGGTGTAATCGCTGCCCAGTCCATCGGCGAACCCGGTACGCAGCTGACCATGCGTACCTTCCACATCGGTGGCGCCGCTTCGCGTGCCGCCATTGCCTCCAGCGTGGAAGCCAAGTCCAGCGGCAATATCGGCTTTAACGCCACCATGCGTTATGTGACCAATAGCAAGAGTGAGTTGGTGGTGATTTCCCGCTCCGGCGAAATCGTGATCCAGGACGAGCATGGCCGCGAGCGCGAGCGCCACAAAGTGCCTTACGGCGCAGTCCTCAGCGTCAAAGCCGACCAGGCTATCAAAGCCGGTGCGATTTTGGCCAACTGGGATCCGCTGACCCGCCCCATCATTACCGAGTTTGCCGGTCGTGCACACTTCGAGAACGTGGAAGAGGGCTTGACGGTGGCTCGCCAAGTGGATGAAGTGACCGGCTTGTCCACCCTGGTGGTGATCGACCCCAAGCGCCGCGGTTCCGCAAAAATCGTGCGCCCGCAGGTCAAACTGATCGACGCATCGGGTAAGGAAGTCAAGATTCCAGGCACCGACCATGCGGTAACCATCGGATTTCCAGTGGGTGCTTTGGTGCAGGTGCGCGACGGACAAGATGTGGGTCCTGGCGAAGTGCTGGCGCGTATCCCCATTGAGGGCCAAAAAACCCGCGACATCACCGGCGGTCTGCCGCGTGTGGCCGAGTTGTTTGAAGCGCGTTCGCCCAAAGACAAAGGCGTGTTGGCAGAAGCCACAGGCACCGTGTCCTTCGGTAAAGAAACCAAAGGCAAAGTGCGCTTGCAAATTACCGACCCTGAAGGCAAAGTCTGGGAAGAGCTGGTGCCCAAAGAGAAAAACATTTTGGTGCACGAAGGCCAGGTGGTGAATAAGGGCGAGTCCGTGGTGGACGGCCCGGCCGACCCGCAAGATATTTTGCGTTTGTTGGGTTCTGAGGAACTAGCCCGCTACATCGTGGATGAGGTGCAGGATGTGTACCGCTTGCAAGGCGTGAAGATCAATGACAAGCATATTGAAGTGATCGTGCGCCAGATGCTGCGCCGCGTGGTGGTCGAGTCGGTGGGTGATTCCAGCTACATTGGTGGTGAGCAGGTGGAGCGTTCCGAAATGCTCAACACCAACGACGCATTACGCGCCGAAGGTAAGACGCCAGCCACCTTTAGCAATTTGTTGCTGGGTATTACCAAAGCTTCTTTGTCCACCGACAGCTTTATCAGCGCCGCGTCCTTCCAGGAAACGACACGCGTGTTGACCGAAGCGGCCATCATGGGCAAACGCGACGAGTTGCGCGGCTTGAAGGAAAACGTCATCGTCGGCCGCCTGATTCCCGCAGGTACCGGTTTGGCCTACCACGAAGCGCGTCTGGTGCGTGAGCAAATGGACGACTCTGAGCGCCGTGCAATTGCGGAAGCGGATGCTGCTGAATTGGCTGACGCTACTGGCGAGACGGAAGCCGAATCGGCCGAGGGTAGCGCTGCCGAGTAAATCTGCCAGCGCAGCTAGCATATGCCCCATGCCTTGGTTGAACAAGGCCTGGGGCATTTTTTTGAAGGCTTGAACGCATGGATGTGTCGCTTCTCCTGTGGCCCGTGGCTGCACTGCTGCTGTGCTGGCTGGTGGGGGTTCACGCGCGCCTGAAGCGTCTGCGCAATGCCTGCTGGCTGGCGGTAGACGCGCTGGACCGTGGCTTGCAATCCTTGTTGCTGGTGGCAAAGGAAGCATTGGACCGACCCGACCCGGCTACGAAGGCCCACGAAGTGTTGACCGTGGCGGCCTTGCAGCTATCGCTCAGCCTCAAAACCATGAAAGGCGCCAAGTTGATGACGGGGCGCGAGGACGAGGCCCAGGCCGTGAGCGCCCAGTGGGCCGAGATGTCTGGCGCCTGGGAATTATTTTGCGGCGTGCACCAAGACATCATTGAGGCCCAGGCTTTGCAGGAATTGCGTAGCGCCTGGGACGAGGCGCACAACCATGCCTTGTTTGCCAAGACCACGGCCAACCAAGCCATGCAGGATTACAACGCCGCTTTGCAGCAAGCACCGGCTGCCTGGGTGGCGGGCCGCCTGGGTTTTGTCCCGGCTACGCCCTTGTAGCGGTGCTATGCAAACTGCATCCGCCCCGCCGCTGTGGCAGCAACTCCAGGCCACGGCTAAGTTGCTGCACTTGGTACGCCAGGGGCAGTCCGGTACCGCTGCGATGGACAGCGTGCCCGCCCCCTTGCGCGCTGGCGTGCAGGCGCTGGCTTTTCACGCCTGGCGGCAGATGGGCCGCGCAGCCGCTTTGCGCGATTGCCTGGTGCAAAGGCCGCCGCCGCCGGGTGCGGACGCTATGTTGTGCCTGACGCTGGCTTTGATCTGGGATCCGCAACAAGCGCTGTATGACGAGTTCACCCTGGTCAACCAGGCGGTAGAGGCGCTCAAGCGCGTGGCGTCCAGCCGCGCGCATGCTAATTTTGTCAACGCCTGCTTGCGACGGTTCTTACGCGAACGGGCGCAGCTGATCGCGGCTACCGACGCGGATCCGCAGGCGCTGTGGAATCATCCGCTGTGGTGGGTGCAAAGAGTGCAGCGCGAGTACCCCGAGCATTGGCAAAGCGTGCTCCAGGCCTCCAATACACAAGCACCCATGACTTTGCGCGTGAACCTGCGCCGCGGCACGGCTGCGGACTATATGCAGCGCCTGCACGAGGCCGGCATCAAAGCCATGGCCGGGCAGGGCGCGGCCATCGTGCTGGACAAAGCCGTGCCGGTGGCGCGCCTGCCGGGCTTTGCGCAGGGTCTGGTGGCAGTGCAAGATGCGGCTGCGCAATTGGCCGTGCCATTGCTTTTGCAAGGCCTGGGCGCGCAGCCAAGGATTCTGGACGCCTGCGCCGCGCCTGGTGGCAAGACAGCCCATTTGCTGGAGCTGGCCGATGCGCAGGTACTGGCGATCGACAAAGACGCTCATCGCTTAGAAAAAATCCATACCAATTTGCAGCGCCTGGGCCTGCACGCCCAGGTACGCCAGGGCGATGCGGCCAACCCGCAAAGCTGGTGGGATGGGGTGCTGTTTAACGGCATCTTGCTAGATGCACCGTGCACCGCTTCGGGCATCGTGCGCCGCCATCCGGATGTGCGCTGGCTGCGCCGCGAGGAAGACATCGCCCAGCTAGCCAATTTGCAAGCGCAGATGCTCCGGTCGCTATGGCCTTTGCTGCGGCCCGGCGGTCGTATGGTGTACTGCACTTGCTCGATATTTAAGGCGGAAGGGCAAGATCAGGTGCAGGGATTTCTGCGCACCCAAGCGGACGCGCTGGCCTTGCCTGCCCCCGGCCATTTGCTGCCGGGCGGCGCGGCGCAAGGTCTGTACGACAATCTAGGCCATGACCATGATGGCTTTTTCTATGCCCTGCTGGAAAAGCGCCTTGCTTAAGGGCTGGCCACGCTTTTTGCTGCTCGCTTGGCTGGCGCTAGCCAGCGCGATGGCCCAAGCGCAAACACAGGCCGAAGTCACCCTTTTACGTGCAGAACGCGCAGTCAATGAGGTATTTGTATCTGCCAATGTGAACTTCGAGTTGCCCGCCGTGGTCGAGGAAGCCCTGCTCAAGGGAGTTCCCATGTTTTTTTTGCTCGAAGCCGAGCTGTACCAAGACCGCTGGTATTGGTATGACAAGCGCATTGCCAGTGCGCAGCGCCAGTTGCGCCTGGCTTACCAACCCTTGACGCGGCGCTGGCGGGTCAACCCAACAGCCGGCGCAGGCGGGGACAACACGCAGGGCTTGTCTTTGAACCAAAGTTTTGAGACTCTGGCCGAGGCGCTTGCGGCGGTACGGCAAGTGTCCCAGTGGAAGGTGGCCGACCTGGCAGAGACCGACCTGACCGCAAAAATAAAACTGCAATTTCGCTTTCGGCTGGATTTGTCGCAATTGCCGCGCCCTTTTCAAATCGGCGCTATCGGGCAGTCCGAGTGGGATATTCAGGGCTTGGCACGCACCGCCTTGCGCGGTGAGGGTACCCGATGACGCCCGCGGACCCTGCCTTGGCGCAGCTGTCTGGCGCGGCGCTGCATCAAACTACCCCGCTGCTGCGGCGCGTGACGGCTTTGGTCGCCATCGCCATGGTTTTGATTGGTTTACTCCTGCTCTACCTGCTGGCCAAGGCGACCAATAGTGGCGAGATGTATGAGCAAAATTACACCCAGTTGTTCACCATCAATCTGGTGGTGGCAGGGGCGCTAGGTGTGCTGATTGCCTGGGCTGCATGGCGTATGTACCAGCGGGTGCGCCAAGGGCGATTCGGTAGCCGCTTGCTACTGAAAATTGCCACGATTTTTGCGCTGGTGGGTGTGGCCCCCGGTTTGCTTATTTACGTTGTGTCTTACCAGTTTGTATCCCGCTCCATAGAAACCTGGTTTGACGTCAAGGTCGAGGGCGCTTTAGATGCAGGCTTGGCTTTGGGCCGAGTGACTTTGGATACCTTAAGCAACGATTTGGCAGCCAAGGCGCGCGTGGCGGCGGAGCAATTGTCCGAGAACCAGCAAATCGTCCCGGAGAGTGCTTTGGTACGCTTGATGGAGCAAGTAGGCGCCAGTGATGCCTCGGTGTGGAGTACTAGCGGAAAATTGATTTCCAGTGCGGGCTCCATCGGCATACAGCTCAGCCCGGATAAGCCCACAAGCACCCAATTGCGCGCCGCCAAAGCCGAGCGCTCTTATGCCTGGATGGATGGCTTGGAGGATGCGGCCATGGGCAAGGCCGTCAAGCCCAGCATCAAGGCACTGGTGCCAATTCCCAATGCCAGCTTAGGGCTGTCCAGCGAGCAGCGGTTTTTGCTGGTGCAAAGAGTATTGCCCGCTAACTTCGTTGCCAATGCTTTGGCGGTGGATAACGCCAACCGGGAATACCAGGAGCGTGCGCTGGGGCGCTCTGGGCTCAAGCGCATGTACATCGGCACCTTGACGCTCAGTCTGTTTTTAGCCGTGTTCGGGGCAATTTTGCTGGCTATTGTTTTGGGCAATCAAATTGCCCGGCCCTTGCTGGTGCTCACCGAAGGTGTCAGCCAAGTGGCTGCGGGCGATTTAACACCGAAGTTAGCCTTGCAAAGCAAAGACGAGTTGGGCGGGTTGACGCGGGCTTTTGCGTCCATGACGCAGCAATTGGCCGACGCCCGGCAGACCGTTCAAACCAGTATCGTCCAACTGGATTCCGCTCGCGGGCGTTTGCAAACCATTTTGGATAACCTGACTTCCGGCGTTCTGGTGCTCAATGCGGCGGGTAAGGTGTTGTCGGTGAACCCAGGAGCCGCGCGCATCTTGCAACTCGATGCAGCCCAATTATTGGGTTCGCGGATGTCTGATTTGCCCGGCCTGGAAGCTTTGGGTCAAGGCATTGCGCAGCAGTTCGACGATTTTTTGCAAACCCCTGGCGACGCACGTAACGACCATTGGCAGCAATCGTTTGAGTTAGGGGAAAGTGTGGCGTCACTTGGATCCGCGTCGGACCGTTCTGTCACGCTGGTGGCCCGGGGTGCCATCCTGCCCGATGCCAGTCGCTTGGTGGTTTTTGACGACATTTCTGAAATCGTTTCGGCCCAACGTGCGCGCGCTTGGGGTGAAGTGGCGCGCCGCTTGGCCCATGAAATCAAAAACCCCTTAACGCCAATCCAACTCTCCGCCGAACGCTTGGAGCGCAGGTTGACCGGTAAGCTGGAGGCGAGCGAGCAGCAAGTGCTGGCCAAGTCAGTCAAGACGATTGTCGAACAGGTGGATGCGATGAAGCGCCTGGTGAATGATTTCCGAGATTACGCGCGATTGCCAGCCGCGCAGTTAGAGGCGGTAGACCTCAACGAGTTGGTCGACGGTATTTTGCATCTGTACGAGTCCTCGCCTATTCCTATCCGGCTGGAGCTAGAGGCAGCTATCCCGCCAGTCCTGGGCGATCCGCAGCAATTACGGCAGGTGTTGCATAACCTATTGCAAAACGGATTGGATGCGACCACGCTGCATTTGGAAGAAGCCATACCTAGCCCGGACGGCACCACGCCGCAAGCCACGGAACTGGTGGTGCGTACCCAATTCATGCCTAGCTCAGGACGGGTACGGCTGATAGTCTTAGATCAGGGCGGCGGCTTCCCCGAACACATTTTGAAGCGCGCCTTCGAGCCCTATGTCACCACCAAGCGCAGTGGCACTGGGCTGGGCTTGGCCGTGGTGAAAAAAATCGCCGATGACCACGGAGGCCGCATCGAGATTAGCAACCGGATGAACGGTGCTTTGGTGCTGGGCGCCCAAGTCTCGTTATCATTGGCTTGCGTGGCAAACGTCAAACATTTGGAAAATACTATTTCGGACGCAGCATAAGCATGGCAAACATTTTGGTCGTCGATGATGAACACGGTATCCGGGATCTGCTTTCTGAGATTCTCAATGACGAGGGGCATGCGGTGGAGCTTGCGGAAAATGCGGCACAGGCTAGGGCGGCCCGCTTACGGGAACGCCCTGATCTGGTTTTGCTGGACATCTGGATGCCCGACACCGATGGCGTGACTTTGCTCAAAGAATGGGCCAGCACCGGCTTGCTGACCATGCCGGTAATCATGATGAGCGGACACGCAACGATTGAAACTGCGGTCGAGGCCACCAAGATAGGCGCTATGGCGTTTCTGGAAAAGCCGGTGACATTGCAGAAATTGCTCAAAGCAGTGGAGCAGGGCCTGACCAAGAGCTTGGCGCAGCAGCGCGATCCCCGTCTGCTGCGTGCTATGCAGGCCTCGCCAATGGGCGACGCAGTCGACGACGCTGCGGACGACAGCCAAACACCGGAGGCCAGCCAGGCCTTTGACCTGGACCGCCCCTTGCGGGAAGCCAAGGACGATTTTGAGCGCTCTTACTTCCAGTTCCATCTGGCTAAAGAGATGGGGTCTATGACCCGGGTTGCCGACAAAACCGGGCTGGAGCGCACCCACCTTTACCGCAAGTTAAAGCAGCTGGGCGTAGATGTATCGCGCGGCAAGCGCAACGCCGGTTAAGTCCTAAGGCTGGGTCGAATTTAGGCGCGAAGGGTGCGCGAATGCGCATGCACCGTCTCTACCAAAGCGGCCACGTGTTCCGGCGGCGTAAATTGGTTAATGCCGTGGCCTAGGTTGAAAATCAGGCTGGGCGCCAGTCCAGGCCCTTGGTGTGCAGTACCAAAACTGTCCAGCACACGCCGCACTTCCTCGGCAATACTTTGGGGCGGTGCAAACAGCACCAGCGGGTCGATATTGCCTTGCAGCGCCTTGCCCTGCCCACCGACAGCGCCGCCCACCAGGCTGCGCGCGGTGCCCAGATTCATAGTCCAATCCAAGCCAAGCACTTCGCAATCCAGCGCGCCCATTTCCTTGATCCATAGCCCGCCGCCCTTGGTAAACACGATGCGCGGAATAACCTGTCCTTGCGGCCCCAGGCGCTGCAACTGGCTAAGCACGCGTGCGGTATAGGCTAGGCTGAACTTTTGAAAGGCGCCGTCGGCTAACACGCCGCCCCAGCTATCGAAAATCATCACCGCCTGGGCGCCCGCCTGAATCTGGGCATTGAGGTAGGCGGCGACCGCGTCGGCATTGATGGCCAAAATCCGGTGCATCAGGTCTGGCCTGGCGTACATCATGGTTTTTACCAGCCGGTAATCATCCGAGCCTGCACCTTCGACCATGTAGCAGGCCAAAGTCCAGGGGCTGCCGGAAAATCCGATCAGCGGAACGCGGGATTTGCCGTTTGGAAGCGTCAAGGCTTTGCGGATGCTGCTTACCGCGTCAAACACATAGCGCAGCTTTTCCATATCCGGCACCTCAAGGCGGTCCACTGCGGCCTCATCGGAGACGCGGTGGGCAAACCGGGGGCCCTCACCCTGGGCAAAAGTCAAGCCTAAGCCCATAGCGTCCGGAACGGTCAGGATGTCACTAAAGAGAATCGCCGCATCCAGCGGATAGCGGTCCAGCGGTTGCAGCGTGACCTCGGTGGCGTAGTCCGGGTTGGTGGCCAAACCCATAAAACTTCCCGCTTTTTCCCGGGTGGCCCGGTATTCAGGCAGGTAGCGCCCGGCCTGCCGCATAAGCCACAAAGGCGTGTAGGGCGTACTCAAACGCAGGGATGCACGCAAAAAATATGGATTTTCCAAGGCTCCAAAGGTGGATTCAAGCGAGGAATCTGAAAACGGAAAAGCGGGATTGTTCATAGCTGGGTATCGCTGAAATGAGGGATTTTGTACCATTTTGCAGGCAAGGAATATTTCGGCTGTTGGCAAGCGGCCCATCAGGCCGGTGCCAAACAGAAAAAGACGAGAAATTGCCTCGGACTGAAAGATTACCCACGCGGTGCATCCCGCAGGTCTCTTGGTGGCAGCCAAACGCTGCGGTCAATCTCCAATATCCCCATCGGCTGACTCACCATATCGAGTCGGACGGCTACATAGTGGTAGCCAATTTATTAATTTTATTGTTTTAAAAAACGATTGCAATAAATTTTATGATGGTATCATCGTTAATCAAAAAAGGTAACGACTGACATCCGCAGCGCGAGGCGTTTCATGAACAACACCGGTGCTTGGCAACATGAGTCCACTTGTCATTTGACTTGGATTTCAAATTGGCTCAACGCGTGTGGCCTACGTATGCGTCGCGAGAGGCGATCGGCTGCGCATGTACAAAAGTTCACCCAATGGGAGCCTGTTCGTCTTAGGCGAATTCCATCAGCCAAGAAGTTTCATTTGCGTTATTACATGCCCGATGCAGCGCCAGAGCTGTTTTGGCTACGCTCGAACTGCAATTTTGCGATGCTCAAATCTCTAAATTTTCAATTTAAATCATCAATAAAGTAGTCTAAATATGAATGTCTGGAATATGAAGTATTTGAAAGTGCGAAGGATCACACATGAATGCGACTGAGTTTCAAGGAAAAGTATTGCTTATCGACGACAGTAACACGATACGGAAAAGTGCGGCAGTATTTCTTCAACAGGGCGGCCACGAGGTCATGCTAGCTGAAGACGGGTTTGATGCCTTGGCGCATCTCAATGATCATTTGCCAGACCTAATTTTTTGCGATATTTACATGCCCCGCCTAGATGGCTACCAAACTTGCGCCATCATTAAAAGCAACCCTCGTTTTTCCTCCATACCCGTGATCATGCTCTCCTCGCGTGACGGAATTTTCGATAAAGCGAAAGGACACGTAGTCGGTGCGGAACATTACCTTACGAAACCATTTACCAAGCAGCAACTACTCGAAGTTGTTCGTGCTTTTGGACCGGCCAAAAAAGAAAGCAAATAATGCAAGTAGAAACAATATTGCTAATCGAAGATTCGAAAACCGAAACCTTGGTAATCACAAAAATGCTGGAAGACGCAGGCTTTGCCGTGAAGAATGCTAGCAATGCAGATCAGGCCATGGAGCGACTGTATAAGGATAAGCCGGATCTTATCCTTATGGATGTCGTGATGCCCGGACAAAGTGGCTTCCAATTTACACGAACACTCGCACGACACCCCGACTTTGCGTCAATACCTATCATCTTATGCAGCAGCAAAAATCTCCAAACGGACAAAGTTTGGGGCCTACGTCAAGGTGCCAGAGATTATGTAACGAAACCAGTGAATGCCAGTGTATTGCTCGCTGCGATTCGCCGGATTGGAGGACTTTAAATGTCCGTGACACAAGAGAATCTACAGAGCTTTCAGACCCGAATCGCCGAACGTCTTCGTTTAGCGGGAGAGCAAGACCTTTCCGTGAGCTGGTTAGCCCTAAAAATTAACGGCTTGAATTGCTTATTTCCACTCGCACAGGCAAATGAAATAATGGCAGCCACAAGGATCATCCGTGTACCCTATGTCAAATCCTGGTTCGTGGGTGCAGTCAGTGCGCGCGGACGGATATTTGGTGTTGCGGACCTGGCCGACTATTTGGCGCAGGAGGAGGGGCAAAAAACGACCCCGACGGAAAGGCCCATTTCCCTGGTTGAATGTACTTTGATTGGGCTCAATGCGGAACTAAATCTAAATTGTGTTCTGCTGGTGAATAAAGTCTTGGGTTTGCGGACGTCGCAGAGTTTTGCGCATCATGAGCCAGCTGCCTCGGGAGCTCCGGCCTGCTTTGGACTTCTGTACCGCGATGTTGCGGGCATCGCATGGCAAGAAATAGATTTGCAAAATCTTTCCTTAAGCCCGAACTTTCTGTCTATCAGTGCATAAGGGGAAAATGATGTCCACAACAGAAATTAGGGCCACGCAGACGCCGCCCACACCAAAGTCGCAACAATTTTCGAAAGCGCCGTTCCAAGATTCGGCCTTTCAGGACTCGGTACTCATAGAGGCTGCGCCCGGGGAGGTTTTAAGCGGCTCTATCGACACAGTCCGCGCATCGCATATCACCGCAGGATACGCCCGCTTTACAGAAGAGGAAAAGCTCTCAATCCCTTTGCTGGGTGCGGTATCAATCGAAAAACTGCTTCGCAATCTCTATTATTTATTGGGAATATTCTTATTCTTCACACTAGTGCTTACTTATTACTCATTCAAGCACTCTGAATTAACTGCGCACAAGGTCAAAACGGTTGGTGAGTCCCTTATGCAAGCGCAGCGAATGGCGAAGTCTGCCAATGAAGCACTGCTAGGAGCTACACGCGGATTTGATGAACTAAGCGATAGCTCCGGGCAATTGAGAAGCGGCCTCCAAAGCTTGGAAGCTGGCTCCATACTTGCGCCTCTGGTTGATATCGGCGATGCGGAGAGCAACGCGGCTTGGGGCGACGTGTCTCAAGTGGCGGACAGATCATTGAACGCGGTAGGCATCATTCTCAGTCAAAAAGCATTGTTGACGGGATTGAGTGATGCACTCAAAGCACTAAACAGCAGTTCGGATGACTTACTGGATTTGATCCGCGAAATTATTGCCGGGAAGATGCAAAAAAATGCCACGCCTTCTGATATTTTCGCGCTTGCAGAGTTGTCCGCCTTAAGTCAGCGCATCGCCAAGTCGTCTAACGAGTTTTTCACCACCCGAGGGATTAGCCTACCATCAGTTTTCTTGCTTCGGCAGGATATTGCCACCTTTGACACCATTACACAGGCATTGCTCAACGGAGATGCTGGCCTCAAGATTAGCCCCACAAAAGACCCTGCTATTCGTGAGCAAATTGAGTCATTGGTTGCCCAGTTCAAAGAAATAAAGCGTAGTGCAATGGAGCTTTCCGATAACTTACCTCGTTTAGCCCAAGCCCGCGAGGCACAGGCTTTAATTATCAAAGACAGCGACAATTTGCGGATCAGTCTTGGCGTCCTTGGAGCCAGTTACTTGGAGCGGCAATCTGCTTATGAGGATCCGCGTTCTGCACTGGCTGTCGCTGCGACTTTGCTATTGCTTTCGATAGTTGCATTGATTGCGATTCAAATACTTGGCGCGAGACAACGTCGTGACGTGGCAGTTCAACGTGCCCTAGAGGCGCAAGAGATAGGTAAGAAGACTCAACAGGTGAGTGATGCCATTCAAGTTGCCATTTTGCGTTTGATGAATGAGTTACAGGCTGTAGCTGAGGGTGATTTAACACGACAAGCAACGGTTACTGAAGACATTACAGGTGCTATTGCGGACTCCATAAATTACACCGTTGAAGAGCTGCGCGCGTTAGTGATGAACGTTCAGGTGACTGCCGATAGGGTTGCAAAGACCACCACGCAGGTCAGGACCACAGCAGATGCTCAGCTTGCTACATCCAATCAGCAGTTGCGGGAGATCCGTCAAACGGGCCAGTCGGTGTTGGAGATGGCCGGTCGCATCAATGATGTGTCATCCCGTGCTCAAAACTCAGCCGAAGTGGCAAGGCAGTCGCTGCAAGCGTCCAACTCGGGCTTGCTTGCAGTTCAAAATACCATTGGGGGTATGAACGTCTTAAGAGATCAGATACAGGAGACCTCTAAGCGGATTAAACGTCTTGGCGAGTCTTCACAAGAGATTGGCGAGATAACGCAGATTATTTCTGACATTACTGAGCAAACCAATGTGTTGGCACTCAATGCGGCAATTCAAGCGGCATCCGCAGGGGAGGCTGGGCGTGGATTTGTGGTTGTAGCCGAAGAGGTGCAGCGTCTAGCAATTCGTTCCGCTGACGCAACGCAACAAATTGCGGTTATCGTAAGAGCAATTCAAAGCGATACCCAGGATGCGATCGGCGCAATGGAGCGCTCCGCTCAGGGTGTGGTGTCAGGGGCTACGTTATCGGATACCGCAGGCGCTGCTTTGAAAGAGATCGACCGTATCACGCGCCGTGTCGCTGACCAGGTTGAGCAAATTTCCGAGATTGCTTCGCGCGAATCCGTAATGGCTAATGATGTCGCCGCCAGCATTCAAAATATCTTTGCGGTCACAGAACAAACAGAGAAAGACAATCTTGCTACCTCAGACGAGGTGCAGCGTCTAGCCGCTGTTGCCAACGAATTGCGCGGTTCAGTGGCCCGCTTCAAGGTGAGCTAATTCCATTGATCGCCTGTCACGTGTGTCGAAGGGGGATGTATTCATCATGACGCAATCCACGCCAATAATTGAAGATGGCGCTCCGTCTTCAGACCTGGGTCCGCTCACTTGGGTACTGCCTGACTTGCGCAAGTCGCTGCCGCTCGCAGTTAACGCAGTTCGTCAGTATCTCTTAGAGCTTAAGCCACAAGATGCTTCTGTAGGTGCGTCTGTGCAGTTTGGAAATTTGAAGGATGCAAGACGCTTGTTTTACCAGGCGCGTAGTGCCTTAGAGATGATTGGGCTTAACGTGGCTGCTCGTTTGCTTACAGCTAGCGACAGCGTGGTCAAAATCTTCTCGGAGACTCCGGCCGTTTGCACTGAAGGTTCACTAATTGCGCTTGAAAAAGCTCAGGCGGCACTTCTTGAGTTTTTGGATGCGCTGCTTAAAGGCAGAAATGCATCGCCATTAGGTCTATTTCCTCAATATCGTGGACTTTTAGAATTGTTGGATGGTCAGCGCGTTCATCCTGCGGATTTGTGGGTGCAGAAATGGTCTTGGCGCGAGGTGCATCCTCCAGAGGGCTTGTCAGTTGCCGCAATCCCACCGCGTCGGAAGACGCAATTGGTACACGCTCTTTTGAAGTTTTTGAATACGGGCGAAAGCGCGGCTGCCGGTGATTTGAAGTCGGCTTGTATCAGTATGCTCCCCCATTCAAGGTCACATCAGACCACAATATTCTGGTTGATCGCCGCCGGATTTTTCGAAGCCTGTGAGCATGGCTTGGTACCTTTGGACGTTTATGCTAAGCGTACTGCATCGCAACTTCTTCAACAACTCAGCGCCGCATTTCAAGACGATGCAACGGATGCGCAAGTCCTCGCGCAGGACGCCACCTTCTTCTGTATGCGGGCATCTACGGTACCAACGCAGCATACCCCCTTACTCAGTGCCGTAAAAAGCGCCTACTCCTCATTAGGCAGCCCCAAAATTGATTACAACCAGCCTCGATATGGCAAATATGACCCAATACAAGTGGAATTCCTGAGGCGTCGATTAGCCTCGTTGTCGGAAAGTTGGTCTGCATTGGTGGGCGGTGATAGCAGCCAAAGCGATGTGGTTCTGGATAGTCTGCAATCAGTAACGGATATTTTGCCAAAGCTGAGTCCCGAGACCGCCAAGCTTGTTGGCGTATTGAGGCGCATCGTTGATCTGACGATTAAGCCGGGTGCGAAACCCAACCCACTACTAGCCATGGAAGTGGCCACGACGCTTTTGTATCTTGAGGCAGTCTATGACGATGTGGAGGCTTCTGACGAAGCGATACGCGAACGAATCGATATACTGGTACGGCGACTGGTGCAGGTAACGGAAGGTGGTACTCCTGCAGTATTTGAACCCTGGATGGAAGCACTCTATCGACGCCTTAGTGAGCGTCAAAGGATGGGTAGTGTGACCAGCGAATTGAGGATCACTTTGGCGGCTGTCGAAGCAGCCTTGGAAAAATACTTACACAATCCACTAGATAGTGCCATGTTGTCCCTAGTTTCAGGGCATCTATCTCAAATGCATGGCGTATTTTCAGTGCTGGGCTTACAACAAGCGGTCAACGCTGTTTTCAAAATTAGAGAGATTTTGGATACGCATCTGGCTGCTGAAAAGCGCAATCGACCGATACCTCTGCAGCTTTATGAACAGATCGCTCGAAGCGTCAGCACGATGGGCTTTCTGGTGGACATGCTCAATTATCAAATAGAGATTGCCAAGGAGGTGTTCGTGTACGACGCCCAGGCAGGAGAATTTAGGTACTTGAATGGCAGGGGAATGGCTGGCAAAAGGATTTCCCTACCTATGGGAGCCAAGCCGGAGTCGCAAACTTTGGTCGTCGCAAGGGTGCCAGCGATTGGTAGGGGCTTGGAGTCAAAACGGGCGCCACACACCATTTCTGTCGGTCCAAAAGTCCTCGGCAAAAAAGCACCTGTAGAGCTTGGTGAGGACGATGATGTAGAGACATTAACCATATTCTTAGATGAGACGACCAGTATTGTCGAGGACGCTAGACGGGCCTTGCCAGCGCTTGACACAGATCCGACGCACTTTGACCATATATTGCTTGTTCGACGAGCATTTCATACTCTCAAGGGCAGCGCTCGCATGGTTGGATTGACTGAATTCGGCGAGGCTGCGTGGGCATTCGAGCAACTGATGAACCAGTGGATTGAAGCGCATAAAAAGCCAACGAATGAACTTATTAGCCTAATCGCACAAGCACTAGCGGCATTTTCAAATTGGTCGCAAGCCATTCGACAAAGAAAAATTACATACTGGACTGAAGCGCAATTTCGAGCATCTGCCGATGCGATGCGAGTGGAAGCCCGCCTGTTGCCATTGTGGCAAGCTGAGAAACAGTTGTGGGCAAGTGATCCGACGCAGAACGCGCCGATCTCGCAAGGCGACCTTATTTCAGAGCCGCTGCAGTTTGCGCAATTGGCTGGTAGTGAACAGCAAACTTCAAATGCGCTCCCAACCACTGTCGACTTGCCTATGCAGGCAGCGGACATCGTTTCAGACCACTCGGAAGTCCTTGTAAGCGCAATGAGTGAAGTTGGCCGGGATGGCATGACCGATAGCGGACAGTTTGAAATATTGGGAGATATTCCAGCGCCTGTTGATCTCGTAGCAAGCGCTGCAATGCAGGTCAGTCCCTCGGCAATTCCCGCTGACATTTTTGACATTTTCATTTCCGAAACGGCTCAATGGGCCAAGAGCTTATCGACTTGCCTTAGCGATTGGCAATACAACGCCGCCAACACCAATATTCGAGCTGCAGAAGCGCTTGCGCATTCCATACGCGGAAATGCTGCCGCTGTGGGCGTCCATGCTATCGCAGAGCTGGCGCAAGCCATAGAGCAAACAATCGGCCGTATGCAACCCATCAAGCAAGTGCCAGAAAAGTACATTGCTTTGTTCAAAGAGGCTGCAGCTTCAGTGCAGGCTATGGTTGAATATTGTGCCGTCCATCGAACTGCCCTTGCGGACCCAGCCATGTTGACCCGGCTTGACGCGCTAGATGCAACTGTTTTGGGACAAGCTGCGCTGCTTGCCGGGGTGCAAGAGGTAAATGGTGATACGCAGCTTAGCTCTGAGTTGGTGGACCCTGGTGTGGATTTATCTTTTTTCTCAGCATCTGGGTCAACGCTGGAACCGATTGTCGGATTTGAATCTAGCCCTCAGGCTAAACCGAAGGCGCAGACCGAGGAAATGGAAGACCGTTTGGATAGTCAAGATGAGCTTGATTACGATTTGTTACCGGTATTTCAAGAGGAAGCCGTTGAACTTTTGCCCGCTTTGGGGTTGGCATTAAGGCAATGGGTTGCACATCTTGGGGATGCGGCCCTTCGAGCCAATACATTGCGTTTGCTGCATACGCTCAAAGGGAGCGGTCGGCTGATCGGAGCATTTCGGCTTGGCGAGTTAGCCCACCGAATGGAGTCAGAGATCGAGCAACTGCCCTCGCATGACTTGTCACGCATGCATCTAGAGCCCTTGCTCGCGCGCTTTGATCGATTGCAAGCCCTGTTTGAGGTATTGGGGGAGGACCGCAAGGAAAATCTAGGTCCTACTAGCGTTGACCCTTCGATCCAAAATGACACTGCCCAGCATGACCATGCGTTGATGTCTTCAGGTGCGAGTCCGCAGGCATTACGACCCTTAGCATGGATGGCCAGTGGGTTGATCCGTGTTCGGACCTCCTTAGTCGAGCGACTGGTCGATGGCGTCGGCGAAGTGTCGGTGTATCGTTCTCACGCAGAAACCCATTTAGCCCAAATGGGCAATGCCTTAGGTGATTTGAATCTAACCCTGGACAGGCTTGCTACGCAATTGCGTGAGCTTGAGTTGCAGGCGGACATGCACATTCAGTCCCGCAATATTTTGGGTTCCGATGCTATGCAGCAATTCGATCCCTTGGAGTTTGACCGATTCACACGGCTGCAAGAAATCGCGCGCATGATGACCGAGGCTGTAGGCGACGTGTCGACGGTACGCCGAAACGTTCTCAACGCGCTGTCGGCTTCTCAGCACGATCTTGAGCAACAGTCGCGCCAACTCCGGCAACTACAGCGAGATTTGCTTCGAATGCGCCTGGTCGAGTTTGAGGTTATTGCGGACCGTCTGTACAGCGTTGTCCGCCTAGCTGCCAAAGAGCTTGGCAAACAGGTGGTTTTGGAATTGCAGGGTGGGGAAATTGATTTAGATCGTAGCGTGCTTGAGCGGATGACGCCCTCATTCGAGCATTTATTGCGCAATGCAGTAGCGCATGGAATCGAATCGACGGACGAGCGTAGCGCCGCGGGTAAATCAGCTGTTGGTGCGATTAAGGTGGTCGTGAACCAGGAGGGCAACGACGTGGCGATACAAGTGAGCGACGACGGCAGAGGCTTTTCCCTGAAGCGTATTCGTGAAAAAGCCATGGCTCTGGGCTTGATTGCGCCTGGTGAAGAATTGGATCGGGAAGCAACGATAAAAATCTTGTTTACCCAGGGCTTTTCCACGGTAGGCCAGGTTACCGAATTGGCCGGACGCGGTATTGGTTTGGATGTCGTCCTATCGGAAGTGCGAGCCTTAGGTGGCCGCATCGAAACGCAATCTGAAGAAGGTGTAGGAACCACCTTTAAACTGGTCTTCCCACTTACCACCGCGGTGACCCAAGTGCTGATTTTTCGAGTAGGGGAGGCATGTTTTGGTATCCCGGTTGGACTAGTTCAAGCCGTTGCCCGTGCCTCACCAAATAAGATTAAGGTGGCCTATGAAGAAGGTGAAATTATTACGGAGCAGGGGCAAGCCATTTTGTTTTATGGTTCGGGTCCTTTGCTGCAAATCAAGCAAGATGAGGTGGATATCGAAGCCAACTCACTTCCTCTCTTAATTTTACGTAGTGCGGGCCAGGGCCTCGCTCTACATGTGGACGAGGTACTTGGTAATCGCGAGGTAGTTGTAAAAAACATGGGGCCGCAACTATCGCGCTTGCCTGGTTTAGCAGGCATTGCCATATTACCGAGCGGTGAACCCATCCTAATCTACAACCCCATCGCCTTGGCTAACGTCTATGGCAATGAAGTTCGCAAAGCGCAGACTGTCGACCATCTTGCCGCTGGGACTGCGACAGCACCGGTAAAAGTGCAAGCCCCCTTAATATTGGTGGTTGACGACGCGCTCACTGTGCGGCGTGTAATTGAAAGGCTTCTGTTACGCGAGGGCTACCGCGTTGCACTGGCCAACGATGGCGTACACGCCTTGCAGGTGCTGGAGCAGCAGCGACCTTTGATGGTCCTTTCGGATATTGAAATGCCGCGCATGGACGGCTTTGAGCTCGCTCGTAGCATCCGTTCGCGCCCTGAATATGCGGACTTGCCCATTGTCATGATTACTTCACGCATTGCGCAAAAACACCGCGACCATGCCATGTCGCTTGGCGTAAACCATTACCTCGGCAAGCCCTATTCTGAATCAGCGCTTCTTGGTCTTATCCGGGACCAAGTACAGGCTAGCGGCATTGCCGCAGAACTGCATCAAGCGTTAAATGTCTGAAATCGCCGCCAGCAATTCGTCCGTGCTTAGCAACTCGGACATCAGCACTGGCGCTCTGCCCGCCCTCTGCAAGACATAAACTGGCACGCCGCTGCGGCCCAGTTGCTGTAATGCCTGGCTAATGGCTGCGTCGCGCCGGGTCCAATCGGCGCGTAGCAATACTACTTTTTTGTCAGTAAACGCTTGCATCACTTGCGGTTTGGATAAGACCTGTTGTTCGTTGTACTGGCAGGTAATGCACCAAGCAGCCGTAAAGTCAACAAACACGGGACGCCCGGACGCTAAGGCTTCTTGCTCAGCTTGCGCGGTCCAGTTTTCCCAAGTGTTCGCCTGCGCATTGTGTTGCCCGGCGACAGCGCTTGTATCCACTTGCGAGGCCACGCGCAAGGCAAGGCTACCGGTTAACACGGAAACCAGGAGCGCCACAGCGCCAAACCCCAGTGCCGCGCGACCAGGCAAGTGCAAAGCCCAAAGGCACATGGACAGGCACAAAAGTACAGCTACCAGCATGGCGGCAACATCCAGGCCAGCCATATGGGCCAAGACCCACACCAGCCAAACCACCGTCGCTGCCATCGGGAACACCATAAACCGGCGCAAATACTCCATCCAGGGGCCGGGCCTAGGCAATTGGCGCGCTAGGGCAGTGCTGTTGCTGACCAGCGCGTAGGGCAGCGCCAGCCCCAAGCCAAGCGCTATAAAAATTAGCATGGCTTGCCATCCGGGTAAGGTCATCGCCAAGCCTAAAGACGCGCCCATAAATGGGGCGGTGCAGGGCGAGGCGACGACGACGGCCAGGACCCCCGAGAGTGCTGCATCCGTGACAGGGTTACGCAACTGCAGCCCAGCCAAACTATTGGGAACCAGTCTGGACACATCCAGTAAGTCCATTAAATTCAGGCAAATCAGCGTAAACAAGGTCGCCAGTGCGGCAATGAACACGGGGGATTGCAAATGAAACCCCCATCCCAGCGCCTGACCACCTGCGCGCAGACCCAAAAGCAAAGCACCCAATGTGGTCATCGATAGCAGCACGCCGCCGGTATAGGCCGCCGCCTGGGCCCTGCGCTGATTGGCCGTCGCTTGTAAGGTGGCCAAGCCAAGGGCCTTGAGGGCTAGTACCGGGAAGACGCAGGGCATGAGATTCAGTAGCAAACCCCCAGCGAAAGCCGCCAAAACTGCGCCCCAAAAAGCGAGTGTCGGATGGCTGGATGGCATAGTAGGGATGGCGTTTCCGCTGGATGCGGACGCCGGTTCACTATTTGCGGGCTTGTGTGTCGTTTCAGGCCATTTTCCTGGTGCGGCCAAGGTGGCGCGCACGGAATCACCCGCATTGGAAAACACAAAAGCCAGGGCATCAGGCCCGCCAACGCGCTGCGCTGAGAACGGCACCACCGCTTTCCAGGTATCCCCGTCCCATCCCTGGGTGCCAGCGGCCACGCGCCCCTCTCGTACTGCGGCTGCGGAGGCTAGCTGGTCTTGCGGATCGGGCAGCAAAGGCGTTGCAAACACCGAGGCAACTTCAGGAAAGGCCGCAATCGCTTTGCCGCGCCAGGCCTGGGGTAAACCTTTGACGTGCAAAAGCAGCCCGTCGGGCACAAACTCGCTTTGTACCTGGCCACCAAAACTTACCGGTCGCTTTTGAAGTGCCGCTTCAAACAACGCACCGTGCATAGCCGTCGAGCCTTGCACCGGAACCGTCAGCGTGAAATCCCCTTCCTGCGGTATGCATTCCTGGCGGCACACCAGCCAGGACGCATGAAGGCGCACCGTAAAACTGTCCCCATTCGTTTGAAATCCTTTTTCCAATTGCACCGGGACGGGAAGTAAAACTTGCCCCTCATAGCCCAGATTGGCCAGCGCGCCAATCTTAATTTTTTGGGGTAATGGCCAGTCAATGGCGCCTGCTTGCGCACCAGCGGGCAAAGTCCATTGCATTTCGGTAGGCAAACCAGAATCGCCGGGGTTGACCCAGTAGGTGTGCCATTGGGGCTGATGGTTCAGCAGTAAGCCCAAGCGCAAAGGTTTACCGGTGCCAATCCCTTGGGGCGCAAATGCCACCAACTCGGCCCGCAGCTCCGGGTATTGCGCCACCGCGCTGTCCTGACCCGACGTCTTGGCGCCGGCGACGCCCATACTGCCAATCAGCAAAAACAGCAGGAAAGCCTGGCGCGCGCGGGGCCGTACGGCTAGGAAAAGGCCCCGAACGGAGCGATGAAAAACCATCAAATGAATAGACATGTGGTGAAGTGCAAATCCAGGCGCGCCAAAACGGGGGAAATCCGGGTAACTGCCTAGGCAAACACTATTGTCCACCTTTGGTGTGATGCGCATCCCCAGGTACCTGCCAAGCCCCGAAAATTGCTGGCCATTTGCGCGGATTCTTGATGCGCAACTGCTTGTGCACGCTTTCCCGGCCGAAGACGACTTCGATATCGCGTTCCCGAACCCCAAACAGCGGCGCCAAGAACGCCACCATATGGTCCGTCGCCCGCCCGTTACGCGGTTGCGCCGTAACACTCACCTTAAGCTGAGCGCCCTTGGGCTTGCCTACGGCATCCTTGCCAGCGCTCGGTTTACCCAGGATGTTGACAACCAGGGTATCCCCATCCCATCGAAAAAAGCTTTCCTCGTGCGCGCCAGCCATGCTTCCATAATAAGCCCATGCCAAACCGCATTCTTCTCCTAACCCTGAACGCCAAATACATGCACGCCTCGCTGGGGCTGCGCTATCTGCTGGCCAATATGGGCCGCTACGGCGGAGACGATTTGGCTGCCTGCACCAGCTTGCATGAGTTCACCATCCACAGCCCTGCAAAAACTATCGCGGAGGCTTTGATTGCCCAATGCGGACCCAAGGATTTCCAGGGAGTGCACATCATCGGCTTTGGCGTGTACATCTGGAACGTCGAGCAAACCCTGGCCCTGATGCGTCTGCTCAGGCAGCAGCGCCCAGATATCCGGCTCGTCCTGGGCGGCCCCGAAGTCAGCCATGAATGGGAACAACAAGCCATAGTGGCCCAGGCCGATTACCTCATTACCGGTTGGGGTGACGTCAGCTTCCCCCGTCTGTGCCGCGCGATCATCCACGGCCCTCAGCCTTTGATGAAAGTGATACTTGGCGAGCAAGCGCCCTTAGCTGAATTGGATTTTCCTTACGACTATTACACCCCCGATGACTTGGCGCATCGCGTGCTGTATGTCGAGGCGTCCCGTGGCTGTCCCTTCAAGTGCGCGTTTTGCCTGAGCGCATTGGATAAAACGGCCTGGGCTTTTGAACTCGAACCCTTCCTCGCGCATTTGCAGTCGCTCTATGTCCGCGGCGCGCGTACTTTCAAGTTTGTGGATCGTACTTTCAATTTAAAGGTGGATGCCTCAGTCCGAATCCTGGAGTTTTTTTTAGCGCTGATTGCGCGGGATCCGCATGACGCCCTGTTTGTTCACTTCGAGTTGATACCCGACCATTTGCCAGATAGCCTGAAGTCCTGCATCGCACGCTTTCCTCCTGGCAGCTTGCAGTTTGAAATTGGCATCCAAAGCCTCAATCCCCAGGTACAAAAAGGCATTTCAAGGCGTCAGGATACGGATAAAACGCGCTCCAATATTCACTGGCTGGTCACCCATAGCCAAGCGCATTTACACACGGACTTGATTTTTGGGCTCCCTGGCGAAAGCTGGGAAAGTTTTGCTGCCGGCTTTGACCTGCTTTTGTCTTGGGGTCCACATGAAATTCAACTCGGCCTGCTCAAGCGCTTGCGCGGAACCCCGCTCGCCCTCACCGCAGGAGCCGCGATGGTGTTTCAGGATAGCCCACCCTACGCAGTTGTTCAAACAGATGCGCTGTCGCCAGAGCAAGTAGTAGCTTTTACGCGCTTGGCGCGGTATTGGGATTTGATCGCCAATTCCGGGCGATTTCCCGCCAGCTTGCCGCTGCTTTTAAAGGGCAAATCGGCGTGTGTTGGATTCGCCGACTTCGCGGTTTGGCTTTGGAATAAGACGCAGCGCACCAGTGGCATCACCCCGGAGGCCTTGGTCGATGCCTTGCATGCTTACCTTACCGAGGTGCGCGCCATACCTGCGCCAGTCGTGCACGCCGCCCTATTGGCGGACTACCGAGGCAGTGGCGCTCGTGCCAAACCACTGGCCCTCCAATCCGACTTAACCCGCGCTAAAAGGGCACAATCTACAGTCGCGGAAACCTCCGCGCGCCATAGCATGAGGCAGCGCCGGCACCTGGCCGCACTGGACCCCTAGCGCGGCCCCCTAGCCAAGAAAGACCCGTCACATGCCGCATAGCAAAGTCCATCCATCGCCGTTCTGGGCCGACTGCGCGACCACGCACTTCCGAGCTTTGCAAGCCAGTGGCGCTATCGGGGACGTGGTGGCGGTTCTGCCTGTTGCAGCCACAGAACAACACGGACCACACCTGCCGCTGAAAGTGGACAGCGCCATTGTGGACGGCGTGATTGAGGCTTCGATTGCCCACCTGCCTGCCAATTCCCAAGCCTTGTTTTTGCCGACGCAGACTGTTGGCTTTAGCCCCGAGCATGCGCGCTTTGCTGGCACCCTCACCCTCAAAGCCGAGACGGTTTTGCGGGTATGGACGGAGTTGGCCGAGAGTGTTGCAGCCACCGGTGTACGCAAATTGCTCATCTTCAACGCCCACGGCGGGCAGGCCAATCTTATGGACTTGGTAGCCCGTGATTTACGGGCGCGACTGGACATGATGGTCTTTAGTGTCAATTGGTACGCACTGCCGCTCACCGGCCCGCAAGGTGAAGACATCAGCGGCATGTTCAGTGCCGAAGAACAGCGCTTTGGGGTTCACGCCGGCGATCTCGAAACATCCATGATGCTGGCCATCGACCCTGGACACGTGAATATGGCGACAGCTGCGAATTTCCCCTCCACCGCCCAACTGCGCGCTAGCAACTACACCATCCTCGGCAACGGCAAGACGGCCAAGTTTGCCTGGCAAATGCAGGACTACAACCCTGATGGCGCGGCCGGTAACGCCGCTGAGGCCACGTCTGGAAAAGGGCAGGCCGTTTTAGATGCAGCTGGACGCGCGCTCGCCGCGCTGCTGTCAGAGATTGAGCGCCTTAGCATGTCCACTTTGAACAACGTTGCCAATTGATAGCTAAGCTGTCGGTAGGCTCACCTGGAAGTTAATCCCAGTTTCTTTACTGGGCAGCTAGGTGAGAAGTCCGGTCTTGATTTAAGCAAGCGCCCCAAAAAACGTTGAGTTAAACGGCCTCAAGCGTAGGTATGCCAGTCAGCGTAAATTGGGTCATCCAAATGCGGCAAATGGTTGAAGCTAAGCAGCACATGGCGCTTGGGGTTGAAAGAAAACTCGGTGATCGACGTGTTGCGGATGCGGTAGTTCAGTTCAATCGTCGTTTCCGCAGACGTGCCCAGCAGATGTCCCACTGCTGTGGAAATGGGCCCGCCGCTGCTCACTATCAGCACGTTTGAACTATTGCTCGTACGCACATGGTCTAGTGCGCCAACAACGCCTTGCACGAAAGACGGATAGTCCGGCATGCCGATTGGGTGTGTTGCGCCGCTCATCCACTGTGTGAGCCCATCCCGCAACAACCGGAAATGCTGCCTGTACAGCTCCGGCGTGTCTGGTTTCCCCAAAGGTTCAGCGTGGATCGCTTTGACAACCGCTTCGCTGTCGTATTCGTCAAGCCCAGCCCAAACCAGAGGCGTGTGGTTAAACCCTGCACCCTCGGCAATAGCCTGCCAAGTTTGGGCATGGCGCCGCAGGCGGCCCATGAGGACCAAATCAAAGTTCAATTGCTGAAGCTTGAAATACTGCCCCAAACGCAATCCTTGCCGCCTGCCAAGATCGCTCAAATTGTCGTAATCGGCCTTCCCGAAAGAAGCCTGCCCGTGCCGAACCAGATAAAGATTTCCCATTAGAGAATTAGAGCCGACCAGCGGCCTAAAAGTTGTCCATGGGGCGACAGCGACTGAGCGACCGCTTCCAGGCCGCCAAATAAGATTGACAGGTAATGGGTAAACACTAAGATTTTCGGCGTCGACTAGCCCCGCGCCACAGGCGGACGTGCCTTGCCCTGAGCTATGGTGTGGACGCACGACAAACGCAACACTTATCCGGAGCACATCGCATTGGGCGCATTTGCGCTGGCGACCAAAGAGGCTTCAATCCCCTAGGAAACTGCGCCAGACGCTGTACTGCCTGGGTGCGACTCAAATGGAAAGCAGGAAATGCCCCCCGGTCAGGCGAAACCGTAAGTAATCTCTCTCCCTGCGGTGTGGTGCGCTCCAGCCGCCCCGTGCCATCGGTATGGCTTTCCAGTGGGTTTGAAATTCTTTCCGAAAATCTCCCGCGACCCGAAATCTATGACATAATTGAGGGCTTCGGTGGAAAGACTGAGGGATCAAAGGCAGCGAAAAGCGAAAAGAGCCAGAACGAAAAAAAGTTCAATTTGATCGGTGCAGACGAAAAAGCTGTGCTACAGTAGAGGGCTTCGCTGATCGCAGCGAGTCAAAAGCAAATCAAGTAGTTTGCAAGAGTTCATTAAAAACTTACAGCCGATAAGCGTGGGCGTTTGAAGGCGATTGCCAAGTTCTTTGGAACTTAGCTTTAATTAGCTAACAAACGCTCATGAAGTAATAGATGTGGAAATCAGAGATGAAATTCACGTCGATTCCAATTTATGAGTGGCGTCGAAAGGCGCAAAAATTCAAGATCGAACTATAGAGTTTGATCCTGGCTCAGATTGAACGCTGGCGGCATGCCTTACACATGCAAGTCGAACGGCAGCACGGGAGCAATCCTGGTGGCGAGTGGCGAACG